>NZ_JBJNMH010000001.1:0-911617 GCF_052168635.1 Serratia sp. CY47444 | reverse complement strand
ACTATTGTCATCTGTCTTAATCAACGGGGAATAGGTCAATTGAAATGCATGAAATGTAATGGTGCAACTGAACCCGATCAAGAGTGCCAGCTTTATGTTTATGAGTAATTATGGAGTATTTTAATGGGGCAGCGCATCTTCTCTAATGGCCAGTCTTCTGAAACAAGAGCGGGTGGCTTGGTTCAAGGCTCTTCAATCAATGTATCCTGAAACCAATGCTCTTACAAGTTTGCATCTTCGGTGACAATCAGTTGGAAACTAGGCACATCACTCCTTAGTGAACTTCAGTAACAGCTCGAACAGCCTACGGACAGCATTGAGGTCTGCGTCAGCTTTAGTTCTTTGCACTGAACCGTCAGCATCTTTGTAATTTTGTTCTGTGATTTTACCCCCAATAGTGGACACGCTCTTATGCGAATAAAATCGCTAACAAGGTGAACCATGGCGCAAGCAAAATCTGTGAAGAAAGTGTAAGAACACCTGTTTTCAGGGAAGAGATCACTCTAGCTAAAGCTAAATACATGAGCGAGTGCTGTTAGGGTAAAGATTTCACTTAATTATCAAAGTGAAATATACTGGTAACAAACCTCTTCTATCAACATCTACGCTCAATTTGGCGGGCTTGGTGTCTGTGAGACTGTATACTATACCGATGATGAGAGTTGGAAATCTTGGTAGATCGGCCCGGAAGATATTTTTGATGAAAAGGGGGTATTATTGCCAACAGCAAAAAGTAACTTGTGTATAGCATTTAATACTCTATAGTATGAATTGTAATTTGCATCACAGATTTTCATGTTCATATTAACATAACCTAGAGTTCAAACCACGCAAGGTGCTGCTCATCAGGCATAAAATTGAGTTGTTCATCGAGCTCTCCATCTTCTTTTATTGTTGTATTTTTCTGATAAAAATCCTTTAAGTTATTCGTACGTAAACAAAAGGAATTTTTATCATACCCGAAGCTTATTGGTGGGATTACTGACTGGGATGTATCATCAAAAAGACGAACCATCTTAGCTGGGTCAAGAGTAATTATTTCGTTTTCATAATGGTTTATGGAAAACTGTTTAATCCCCCATTCACTTGGCAGGAAGTTTGGTAATGGTAAACTATCCTTTTTATAAAGGTGCAAAATTAAATGAGGTTCCTTATAACGGCCATAGCTCCATTTCACTGCTCTGAAATCATACAGACTGATCAAATCATGAAATAATTTTGATTTAAGATACATTGCAAAATCCCCATCGGGGATGCCAGCCCAACGTGCAGACAATGTTAGTAATGCTTCAGTATTAACACTCTTCAAAAAATCGTATTTATCGCGTAAATGCAAAGTTCGATCATCAATTTTTTCATCGGCAATAAAAATTAGATGCTCAAATTTCGAGATGCGCTTTAGCGCCGCTTGGTACTCTTTTTCTGTCAATGGTGCAACAATTTTAACGCTTTTATCGAACTGTCGGTGAGGTGTTTCTGCCCATAGCAGCCCATGGGATTGTGCATAAAGCACTACAGGGCCAGGATCATTAATAAGTTCAAAACGTTCATGGCCGTTAAATATTCCTATAATTTCATCAAGACTATACTTTTCGAAACAACTATTTGCACGTTCAGCAAGTGAAAGCTTTTTCAATTGCTCTGCTCTTCTTCGATTAAGCTGTTTGTTCAACCACTGCGCATGCTTTCTTACTTCAGTTTGAGTCCATCGAATGAATGATTCATCTGGTTCTATTAGCTTTTGCTGCATCACCACGATCGGTGCCGGGCTACGGTGTCCGTTGCCGCTCAGGCAGGCTGCAGCGTTCAGTGATTCACAGCGCGTCGAAAGACTAATCCGCTGAACAGGATGTTGATCTGTGGTGTTGCAATCAAAATGCTGTGCACAAGAGGTTTTGCCCTCAGGTTGTATGTCTGAAAAAAACAATTCTTTATTGCGCTTGTTAGGGCAAACAAGTGTGGCACCAATCATACGCACCGATTCGCGAAAACGGCAGTGCGGAAGTGAGTGCTTGCCATTGGCGCTGACTGTGACAATACGTGGACGAGTCCATAGCCAAAATTGCTCTACATCGCTTATTTCGTCACTTTTGTCTGACAGATATACCCGTCCTCCGTGGTGCGGAGCCTTCATCACGTCTGCAGCCAATCCCATCGGATGTTCTGAAGCGATCCACACCCAATTCTCTTGATCACCAGTAAGAACGATACGCCGACGATGGTGCTCTTCAAGCAATATATCTATCACCAGAACAAGAGAAGTATTATTAACAAGATGCTGACCGAAGAAATCGGGTTCATCCATTGATTTTTTATATTTGTTCAATACGCTGAGTGCGGCTTGATCGCTCTTAACCTCATGGCCATTAAACTGTAATTGCTTGGGCAATAGTGCATTTTGGCTGTCGAAAAGCTTTACATCTTGATGATTAGTAATTTCTTCATCGGGCTGTATTTGGGAGCGGATTAACCACTCCAGAGGCAAAGTTGTGTGGGTGAGTAGTGGCTGAAGCTCTGATAGAGGGGCGCTATAGAGTTTTTTCATCAGCTTTCTCGCAGGAGATATGACACTTACGGAACCGCTTTCTGTACGGTGAATATGATCTTGGAGAGGATAGATAACAGGTATATCGCGTGCGATGGCCAGATTTTCAATCTCTTCAGCTAATGTCACTGCACTTTGTACATGCGGTGCAAAAAGCCACTTTAATCGCCGAAAGGCAGGCAGGCAAGGTAACCATACTTCTCCAATAGAAATACTACGGTTTTTGAGCAGCTCATTTATCCCTCTCCTATGGTCTGCGTCAACATGGCTCAACACGACAATATCCAGATCGTTTTTGCCATCAGCACGCTTATTTTTTAGGTGAGAAACAAGGGCTGAAGACATAGCTAATCCTCCATCGTATAGAAGACGGAAAGTGAGCGTATCCCGCAGCCAGAACTCTATAAGCTGACAATCTCCGTGGCCGACACCAAAGGTTAGGATATCAACTCGATCTGCACTAGTTAAGGTATGCGGTGTATTTTTTTTTGAGGTTCTCGTTTTCTTGGGCATGACTTTTGTCCTTACAAGTATCTCTGTCAGCTAATAAATTGAAAAAATATCTTTATTATTCTATATTCATTTTAGATTGATATTTTTAATATTCGTCCTAGAGTACGGGTATTAGTGATAATTATGCAATGTGTTTAAACGAAGCTGGTTACTAGAATAAAACCACTTGTAAAACACAGCAATGACCCTCGAAAAATGTTGGTATTCTATGGTACCACATACCATTTTACATATCCAAGCTGGTTATATCCTAGGAAATTGAGTGCAGGTTTCTTCTCAGTGGCAGGGAAGGATGCTAACGGATCGGTCCCAGCCTTCGTTTCTAAACGACTTTTGTTGTATGTAATGTAAAGAGATGTGAACGGCTGTTAGAGAGCAAATGCAGGAAAGATTGAACAGCCAGCGCACCGGGTATATCTTTACACTGCAGTAACAGTTGGTCCCATTTTACGCTTCTTGGCTGTATCTTCTGAGCGTTTGTGTATTTGGGTACGCCAATTCTCTAGAGCGAGAATATCAGCAAGAAGTTCCTCTGGATCAGGAACTGCAACGCCGCCCGCCATGGCTTTGTCATGGGCGTAATTGGAGCATCTACTCATCCCCGCATGGACTTGTGCATAGTCATTATCGTCTACAATAACACCAATGAGCCTTTGTGTTTCTATGCCCTTGCGGAAGCGAAGGATAACCTCGCGCAGGAGAACTTCTTCTACTGCTCGTTCCCATGCCATGCGTAAGCGAAAATACGCGTCAACTGTCTGCCGTTGGTGCTCCTGCTCATTGCCTTCTTTATATAGTTTGGCGATTAACTGTTGCTGCGCTTTCAATGCTCCAACGCGTTTACTTGTATTTTTTCCCTCAAATGGCAACTCAGGATCTGCAATACCAAAGCCTTCTGCGCGGCGAGTAAGGCTTTGTGTAAACACCGTAGCACCGGCTTGCTTTGCTTCTTCGGTCAACAAACAGAGGAAGTAGATGTCATGGGTGAAAATAATAACTTGTCGCTGCAACGCTTCAGTTGCGAGGCGTTTGGCAACGCGTTCACGTCGGCGATGGTCTAGGGAAGATACAGGATCGTCGAAGACTACCCCCCCTTTGCTGCCGCTTAACCCTACTTCAGCTAGAAATGATCCGAGTGCAATGGCTCGTTGTTCACCTTCGCTCAATATTTCTCCTGGAGAGCGACTTTGCGGCAAATGAAGTTTAAGCTTGTGCAGTGCTTTCCCCCGATCTGTGCGGCTTTGCAGGGAAACACTCAAACTACCAACCCCCAATATTCTAAATTCCCGGTTCAATGCGTCGGCTAGTTCTTTGGATACGACTTTTTCCGCTAGTTCGGATGCTTTATTCGATATAGCATTTGTTCTGACCGCGCTAAGACAGCTTTTGAGCTTTGCTAAGTGTCCAAGTTTCGTCACTGCAGCAAGTACGGGTTCCCTGACTTGGCTGAGTCTTAGTCGTGCATCCAACTCTCCAAATTGTTTCACCAAAGCAGCGCGAGCTTCTTCATTCGAAGCTTTTTCCAAGGATTCCGCTTCGGTATTCAATTTGCTTGCTAACTCTTTTAACTCACTTACCGGAGAGTCTAATACTGTATTTAGTCCAGTCCAGTTATGCGAAACAATAGCCGTTTTGATTGCTTCGTGCCGAACTGCCAATGCGGATTCGAAAGACTTAATATCGACTACTAATGATGGGGAAATTTCGGCTATCTCCGCCTGTGTTATTTCATCAAAATTCAACGTGATAACTGCGGCAATGAATGGGCGATATTCATCAGCGAGTGCCTTGCGGCATGTCTGAGCATTTTTTTCAGCCTCTGCTTGAATAAAAGAATCAAATCGAAGCAATCTTTCCGCACCTTCAGCCAGTGGTTGTTGGCACAACGGGCACGCATCTTCATGTCCAAGATTAGGGAACGGCTTATTTGGATGGGCTTCTAAAGCAAATTTTCGTGCTGCATCGAATAGTTCTCGCCATGCTTCACCACCCGTCCCTGGTAAAAGGTTTTCCCCCTCCTTAAAGTTTTTTGCGGCTAGAGCGGCGGCTGCTTGGGCTGTACGGAATTTATCAGCAAGGGCTTTAAACTTTGTAATAGCTTCTGGGCCTACGATAAGCCCTTTTTCGATTGCATTTGTGGCAAGTGCTGTAACGCGACGTGCGCGTAAGCGCAATAAACCAGCTTTTTCTTTTGGGTTGTTCTCTTTGAGGCTTTTCTCTAATGTATTTAGTAATGTAAGTTCTTCTGGTTTGAGAGTTGCGAGGGCTTCAATTTGTACAATGTTGGATTTCGCAGAGAGCGCGGAAATCAACTTGCCCACAGCAGTTTCACCATGTAGGTGAGCAAATGCGGTGAGATCTACTGCTGATTGTTTTTGCTCTGCCTCAATAGCGGTTCTTAGTTGTTGACATACTTTTGCAAGAGCTTCGAATACACCCAAACCGTATGGCACATAGGAAAAGTCATCCTCATTATCTAAATAGGCACGAGCGCAACGCGTATCAAAGATAGCTAAAGAAGAAAGTTCAGGTGGCGCTTCTTTTCCTTGATACCAAGTTACCTCCTTGTCAGTACCATCAATAGTGATGTTGAATGATGCTTGAGCATTGCCAGCTTTTATTTCTGGTAAATTGGCATTTGGATGAACAGGTTCTGACTGATCGCGAGCACGGCAGGCTTGTTTCAGAACTCGTGAGTATCCCGATTTGCCTGATCCATTATCGCCATAAATAACAGTCATGCCTGTTGGGCTTATCACCAACTGCTGATTTTCTGCAATAGCATTAACATTGTGAAGATTTTTGATGGTGGATAATTTGATATCTGTGTCTTTCTTAGCTTGTACTGGAATTTGATCGACAGTTAGCGGCTTAGCTTGTCGATTTTTTGGGTCAGGAATTCCAAAATTAAGTTTGAGTAACGCATACAAATCCTCATGATCCTGTGGTGTAAGCGCCTGTTTTACTAATAAGCGAGAAACTGCATCGCTTTGCCACGCAGGAAGTCCCTGCGTCCAAGTAAAGATTTCCTGCAATATTGTCATAGTTCCACCTGTAACTATAATTTTTGAATGTAAAATCAACTAACATTCATAACGTTAGGAAAGCATAACTACAATACTCTGCCAGCGTTCCGGCGACAATTCGTTAGTTGTGACAACGGCTAAGTTTTTGGCATACATGACCCGGATCCCGAATATGATCCACCCATAATCAGGAATAACCGGCTTCTAACCCTGATTAAACCCACTATTCGCTACATTGTCAGCCACGGGGGAAGCCTACGGAATGCAGCGGTGAGGGGATGGGGATTGCCTTTCTGTCAACATGGCTGGCCGGAGACGAAATCGCTAAAAGGGAACTGAAGATGATATCCGTCACGACCGTGAGTATGATGCCCCGACTACGGCGTTGTGGCCTGCTTCAAGAAATCTCTCACCCCGGATCCGGTTGTGATTGATGCCGGATCGAGACAGTTTAAGAACTAACCGCCCCAGTTAACAGGGCCGTCTCGTCTAGCAGAAAAGCATGCTAACACCTATAAGAAGTTCCTGTCAGAGCCAGTCTCCGGCTCATTATCACCAATCTACTTTTCACCGCGGCAGAGCAAGGGGCGCTACGTCCGGATAAGTAGGAGTTGTTTTTTCTCCCGTGTGCTTTTCATTCCCGCATTCGCTTCCGGTTAATCGTTTCCCGTTGCAACCCGTCCCGCAAGAGTGAGGTGCACGCATGCTGCGCCCTTGCAGGACAGAACGACGCCGGGAAAACGAACCGTCAGGCGATACGAAGACGAAAATCACACCACTGACGGAGAAAAAACATGTCCATTTCCCTGCATAACCAGACTACCACCCCTAACCCCGCAGCAGCGACCAGCGTATCCCCGCTGGATCCGTCAGACTCCTCAAAATGAAATTTTCCAGAACCAAAACCGATATTTATCAGACCGTCACCGACAGCATCACTACATGCTTGAAGCTTTTGTAAACCCGTGGTCTTTCCCGTGGCAACGAGTGTCGGGTATATCTGGCTTGCCTTGCAACTTCGCAACCGGTATCGCGGAATGAATATCATGTCGTGGTGACGCGGTACGTCAGAGCTGATTCACACTGTATGACCTACAAATAGGCGCAAGTAAAGATGGGCAGGTGCAGCAAAGGGAAAGCACAATAGCGGTTTTCAATATCCACGCTACGGTGGAAATGGGCACTGGTGAAACTTACTTTTAAAAACCCCAAAACAAAAAGCCCGCTTAAGTTTCCTTAAGCGGGCTTCTCTAAATATGGCTCCTCTGACTGGACTCGAACCAGTGACATACGGATTAACAGTCCGCCGTTCTACCGACTGAACTACAGAGGAATCGTTTGAACGGGGCGAATAATAGCGGGGCGGTTGCGGCTTGTAAAGCGTGAAGACGTCCGATGCGTTCGTTTGCTGCAAGATTGCCCAACCTGCTGCTTTTTCTCGCTTTTGTCGCTTATCCCGCGCGCAGCGTCGCCGGGTTTCCCGTTGTTTGGCGCATTTGCCTGCCGATGGTGCAACGGTTGCCCTGCGCGGTGGCGCGCGCCGCCCGGCGAACGGCCATTTACCGCCTTGTACCCCGCTTCCACGGCCGTTTACCGACTCTGGCCTGGATCTTGCTGTGATTGCATGACCGGATTTCGGCATTCTCAATTTAGCGGCTCGCTGGAGGCACTATGAATTTCAGACGTCTGAAGTACTTCGTGAAAATCGTCGATATCGGCAGCCTGACTCAGGCGGCGGAGGTGTTGCACATCGCCCAGCCGGCGCTCAGCCAGCAGCTGGCGACGCTGGAAGGAGAGCTGAAGCAACAGCTGCTGATCCGCACCAAGCGCGGGGTGCAGCCGACCGAGGCCGGCAACATTCTGTATGCCCACGCGCAGACCATTCTGCGCCAGTGCGAGCAGGCGCAGAGCGCGGTTAACAGCGCCGGACAGGCGATGAGCGGCCAGGTGTCGCTCGGGCTGGCGTCAGGCAGCACCGCGGCGCAGCTGGCGCTGCCGTTGCTGCAGACTCTGCGCGATCAGCAGCCGGGTATCCTGCTCAGCCTGCATGAAAACGGCGGCACGACGCTCACCGGACAGGTGGCTAACCAGACGCTGGACATGGCGATGGTCTACGGCGCCAAAATGCCCGCTGGGCTGCACGCCATCGCGTTGATGCGGGAAGATCTCTATCTGGTGGCGACGCGCGCGGTGCCGCATCCCGGCAACAGCGTCGAGCTGCTGGACGTGGCGCGACTGAACCTGTTCCTGCCGCGCGAGGGCGATGCGGTGCGCAACCAGCTGGAGGAGGCGATGGCGCTGCGCAAGCTGGCTGCCAACGTGGTGGGGGAGATCGAATCCTCGGGTGCGTTGAGCGCCGCGATCGCCAGCGGGCTGGGGGCGACCGTGCTGCCGGAATCGGTGGCGCGCGCGATGATCGGCCCGGCCAAGGCCTGGATGGCACGCATCAATGCGCCGACGATGTCGGTGCCGCTGGCGCTGTGCATGTCGGGCCAACAGGCACTGTCCGCCCCGGCGCTGCTGGTCAAAGATCTGCTGCTGTCGATCGCCGGC
Organism: Serratia sp. CY47444; assembly: GCF_052168635.1. Taxonomy (NCBI): domain Bacteria; kingdom Pseudomonadati; phylum Pseudomonadota; class Gammaproteobacteria; order Enterobacterales; family Yersiniaceae; genus Serratia; species Serratia sp. CY47444. The sequence goes on along the minus strand of NZ_JBJNMH010000001.1, from coordinate 902,980 downwards.
GGCCGCAGCCAGGAAAAACGCGCACTGGCGCTGGTGCGTTGAGGAAAAAACGGCCCGCCGCAGCGGGCCTGAGCACCGTTACCGGAACGGCGGTTCGTTGAAGGTGCGCAGCTTGCGCGAGTGCAGACGATCGCCCTCAGCGCGCAGCAGATCGATGGCGCAGATGCCAATCTGCAGGTGCTCGGAGATCGCCCCTTCGTAGAAGCGGTTGGCCTGGCCCGGCAGTTTTATTTCACCGTGCAGTGGTTTGTCGGAGACGCACAGCAGCGTGCCGTACGGCACCCGGAAGCGGTAACCCTGAGCGGCGATGGTGGAGCTCTCCATGTCGACCGCCACCGCGCGGCTGAGGTTGAAGCGCCGCGCCGAAGCGGAGTAACGCAGCTCCCAGTTGCGATCGTCGGTGGTGACCACCGTGCCGGTGCGCAAACGCTGTTTGACCTCTTCACCGGGCATGCCGCTGACCATCTTGGTGGCGTCGTACAGGGCGCGCTGCACCTCGGCGATGCTCGGGATCGGGATATCCGGCGGCAGCACCGCATCCAGTACGTGATCGTCGCGCAGATAGGCGTGGGCCAGCACGTAATCGCCGATCTTCTGGCTTTCGCGCAGGCCGCCGCAGTGGCCGATCATCAGCCAGGCGCTCGGGCGCAGCACCGCCAGATGATCGCAAATGGTTTTGGCGTTGGACGGGCCGACGCCGATGTTGATCAGCGTGATGCCCTGGCCGGTGCGCGAGATCAGGTGATAGGCCGGCATCTGGTGGTTTTTCCACGCCAGATCGGACACCGCCTGTTCGGGCGCGCTGGTTTCCGGCGTGATGTAGGTGCCGCCGGCGCTGGAGAGCGCGATGTACGGGCTGGCCGGATCGGCGATCTGCGCGCAGGCCCAGCGCACGAACTCGTCCACATAGCGGGTGTAGTTGGTGAACAGCACGAACGGCTGGAAATGCTCCACCGGGGTGCCGGTGTAGTGCCGCAGACGCGCCAGCGAGAAATCCGCGCGCAGCGCATCGAAATGCGACAGCGGGAAATGGTTGTCGGTGGTGTGATACAGACCGTCGGCGGTCTCGTCACCGATCTGCGCCAGCTCGGTGGTGGGGAAATGCTGCGCGATACCGGCGCTCATTGAGCGATCGAGCGCCAGGCTGGACCCGTCGATCACATAAGGGAACGGGATCTCCTGCTGCGACGGCGCCACTTCAATATGGGCGGCGTAGTCGTGTTCCAGCATCGCCAGCTGTTCGGCCAGATAGTGGCGGAACAGCTGCGGCCGGGTCACGGTGGTGCTGTAGCTGCCGGGATGGGTAAAGCGGCCGAAGGCGCGGGTTTTGTTCGGGCCGGACTGCTGCCCGTCCCAGCTGACGCGCAGCTCGGGATACACGAACAGCCCGGCGGTGCGCGCCTGCGGGTCCGGCAGGGTGCCGTGGCTGATAAAGTCACTGACCGCCTGCCGCAGCGCGTCTACCGCGGCGTCATACAGGGCTTCCAGTTGATCGAGTGCCTGATCGGCGCTGAGGCCGCTGCGAGGTGGGGCATAGCTCATACTTTCTCCTTCGATGTCCCGGCTCTGGGGCGGGATTGGCGGCATTTCACCGTCACAGGTTAGCCGAAGCAGGGCGTAAAAGCTTGGTCGAAATGACGGGCACGGCAAAGAAATTACCGCGCCCGTGAAGGCGGGGGGATCAGGAGGCGGGAGCGGCCGCTTCGACCTTCAGCGATACCAGGCCGATGCCCAGCTTCTTCGGCGTGAAGCCGCCGCTGGCGCTCTCTTTCGGCTCGGTCGGTGCCGGCGGGGTAATGCTGATCTTCTGCGCGCCGCGCGGGTTGTCGAAGCGCAGGGTGACGGTGCTGTCCTGCTCGCCGAGCGACACGAAGCGCTCTTCGTCGCCGACGCGCACCGAAATTGGTTCGCCGACGTTGTTGCCGTAGGCGCGGGCGCGCAGCACCAGATCAAAGGTCTTCGGCAGCGGGTCGACGTAATCGATGTCGACCGCCGGCGCCAGGTTGGCGTCGGACCAGCGGCCCCACTCCTCGACGGCGGAAACGCCGGTAATGGCCTTCACCTGCTCCGGCAGGCCGGGCAGCATGAACTCGATGGCGTCCGCCCGGTATTTCACCGCCGCATCGTCCACCTGCAGGCGAGCGACGGCGTTTTGGTAATCGGCGACGCTGTCCGTCGCCGGGCCGGTGAAGTTCACCTTGCCGTTGAAGCGTTCGCCGCTGGCCTGCGCGATCTGCGGCGGCGAGGCCAGGGTGCCGGAGGCCACGCAGATGTCGGTGCTCAGCGCCAGCTGCGGCGCCCAGACCCGGCCGATCTCGTAGCATTTATCGACCCAGACGAATTTCTCCCCCGCGCCCAGCCCGGCCAGCTGTTTGCGCAGCGGGGTGGAGAGGTAGACGTTGAACATCGGTTCGATGCGGTTGTCGCCCACCCGCAGGATGAACGGCACCTTGTAAGTGACGCCGGAGAAGCTGAAGCTGCGTTGGCGCGTGTCCACGCTGTAGTCGCTGATGCGGTTCGGCAGGCCCCACTGGTTGATCACCGCCGGTTTCCAGCCGTTAATTTTCTCTTCGATATTCAGGAACACCGTAGACAGCGACGGCGCCGACAGGCTGCTGCGGCCGAGGCCGATGTAGTTGTCGCCGCCCATCACGTCCAGCACCGTGGCGCCGTTGTCCAGCGTGCTGCGCTTCTCGTTGCGCTGCTCCGCCTGCGGCCGGGTGCCGTCGATGATGAAGAACAGGTTGCGGCGCTTCTGTTTGGTCAGGATGTCGTAGGCGGTGTTGTTCATCGCCAGATGATCGGAGGAGACCACGATCACGGTGTTGCTGAAATAGGGCGAGCGTTTGATTTTGTCGATCAGCGCGGCGATGTGTTGCTGGCTGCAGGCCACCGCGCTCAGCGAGCGGTTTTCCTTGTTCTGCCAGGCGTAGCTTTTCTTGCTGCAGCCGGCGGAGATAAAGCCGTCCGGGTGATGGGTATCGACGGTCAGGGTAAACAGCGAGAACGGTTGGCGCTGTTTGGACAGCTCGACGAACTTGCCGTACACCACGTCCAGCACGCTGTCGTCGTACCAGCCCCAGTCGTTTTTGTAGCTCGGATCGGCGACCTGTTCGCGCAGCTCTTTGAAGCCGTAAACGTGGTCGAAGCCGTGGGATTTCAGGAAGGTGTCTTTACCGGCGAACGCCAGCTCGGCGCCCTGATAGAAATAGTTGCTGTAGCCGGCGGCCTTCAGCACGTCGCCCAGGCAGACGTTCTCCGGGTAGAAGGTGGAGACCGCGCTGGAGGCGTTGCCGTCGAAGGGCGCGAACAGCGGAATGCCGCACTGTGAGGCGACCATGCCGGCGATGGTGTAACCGGTGCCCGGCAGCTGTTGGGTGTTGCTGAAATCGATGCTGTCCGCGCGCAGGGCGTTCAGCTCGTCGGCCAGGCCGGGAAACAGCTCGGTATCGAAGTAGGTGCGCTCCAGGCTCTCGGCATAGATGTACACCAGGTTCGGCCGCTTGCCCTGCACGGTCTTTTTCGGCGCCTTGTAGTAGGTGGTGAAATCGGCGGTATCGCCGACGATCTGGCTCTTGACCAGCAGCGAGATGTCCTGAAATGCCGGGGTGGTGCCGACCGAAAACAGCGCCAGCAGCACGGCGACGAGGCTGTAGGCCACGCTGCTGCCTTTGGCTTTGCGGCGCAGCAGGCTGCGGGCCAGCACCGCGAAGATAAGCCCCAACGCCGCCAGCAGGCCGATGAACGGCAGCACGTATTTGCTGATGCCCGCGCCTTTGAGGCTGCTGGTGACGGTGTAAATCACCGCGTCGGTGATGCCGTCGCCGGTAAAGTAGTTGCTGGCGATCAGAATAACGTTCAGCACCAGATAGCTGCCGAGCAGCGTCAGCAAAATGGCGAACCACCAGCGGTTGGCGGCGGCCCGGGTGCGATAAATCAAAATCGACGCCAAGAAGAGAACAAACGAAACGACTGCTAAAACCATCCGCCAAACCCTGTCTGATTGAAAAAACGTTGCTGCCCTGGTCTGCGCCGCCGACCGTGCCGCGGCGCGAAAAGTGAAGGGTATAGCCTATTGCCGGCGGCGGAACAACGCGCGATCTCCCGCTACGGCCGACGAACGGCGGCTATTGTACATTTTTATGACAATAGTGTGACGTTAATCACGCCGACGGCGGCCTCGGCGGCGAAAGCTTGCTGGTCGGAGGTTTCGCTCTACGCTTAATGAGCGCCACGACGGTGCGCCCATCAGCCTTTCACAGGAGGAAGTATGCAGACGATTCCCGCCGCGGTACTCGACGATCTGGCCCCGCAAGGCGTGTTGCACGCGGCGATCAACTACGGCAATCCGGTGCTGGCACAGGCCGGGGCCGGCGGTAAACCGCAAGGCGCTTCGGTGGAGCTGGCCGCCGCGCTGGCCCAGGAACTGGGCGTGGCGCTCGAACTGGTCACCTATGACGCGGCGGGCAAGGTGTTTGCCGACCTTGACAGCGGCGCCTGGAACCTGGCGTTTATGGCTATCGAGCCGGTGCGTGCGGCGCAAATCGCCTTCAGCGAACCCTATGTGATCATCGAGGGGACTTACCTGGTGGCGAACGACGCGCCTTACTTTGAGGTGGCGCAGCTCGACAGGCCGGAGGTGCGCATCGCGGTCGGTCATGGGGCGGCGTACGATCTGTTTTTATCGCGCACGCTGCAGCAGGCGCAGCTGGTGCGGGCGGCAACGTCCGCCGAGGCGATCGCGCTGTTTTTCGAACGGGGGCTGGAGGCGGCGGCCGGCGTGCGTCAACCGCTGCTGGCCGCCGCGGCCGCCCATCCCGGCTACCGGGTGCTGGACGGGCATTTCACCGCCATCCACCAGGCGATGGCGGTGCCGCGGCAAAAAACGCAGGGCGCCGCCTACGTGAACGCGTTTATCGAACGCTGCAAGGCCAACGGGTTGGTGAAGGCGGCCTTGCAGCGCAGCGGCCAGGGCGAGGTGACGGTGGCGCCGCCGGCCGCCTCGGCGTGATCAGTCGAGCTCCACCGCGTACTGTTCCACCGGGGTGATTTTCTTGATCAGCTTGTTGTCGAACAGGAACTGTTCGTAAGCCTGGTAGCGCGCGCGATCCAACTTGGCCGGATCGCGGGCGAACAGCGGCAGGCTGGCTTGCCACGCCTGTTTGTTCAGCTCGGTATTCAGCTCCGGGTGCGCCTTGGCGAACGCCAGCCAGGTGTCCTGCGGGTGTGCATGCAGGTAGTCGCTGCCTTGCTTCAGTGCGGCGAGGAATTTGCGGATTTTCGGCTCGTTCACCGCATCGCGGTTGGCGACGATGATCAGCTCGTCGTAGGCCGGCACGCCGTAGTCTTCGACGTTAAACACCACCGGCTTTTTGCCCTGCAGCTTCAGCTCCAGCGCTTCGATATTGCGGTAGCCGCCGATCACCGCATCGACCTGGCCCGCCAGCAGGGCGCTGGTCAGCTGGAAGTTGACGTTGATGAGCTTGATGTCCTGCGGCTTGAGGTGCTCGTGTTCGACCATGGTGGCCAGCGTCGCCTGTTCGATGCCGCTGACCGAGTAGCCCACCGTTTTGCCCTTGAGATCCGCCGGCGACGTGATGTTTTTGTCCAGCGCGATCACCGTATTCAACGGCGTGTTGATCAGCGTGCCGACGCGCATCAGCGGCAGGCCCTGATCGGCGAAGAAATGCAGCTGCGGCTGATAGGTAATGGCGAGGTCGGCCTGTTTGGCGGCCACCAGCCGCGGCGGCAGCGCCGGATCGGACGGCGGCACGATCTTGACGTCCAACCCTGCGGCCTTGAAGGCGCCGATCTGCTCGGCCACCATAATTGGCGCGTGATCGGGGTTGATGTACCAGTCGAGCACCAGCGTCAGCTTGTCGGCCGCGCCGGCCTGGCCGGTGAGGGCGGCGCCGAGCAGCAGCCCGCAAACGGTTTGTTTGATCATGGTCGTTCCTTTATCCCTGGTTATGGTTGCAATCATCAGTCGTTTTCCGGCGCCCAGGCGATCAGGCGCCGCAGCAGCGCATCCACCGCGGCCCACAGCAGCACGGTCATCAGCACCAAAATAAACAGCGCGGCGAAGCAGACGTCGGTCTGCATGCGCGCGTTGGCGTTCAGCATCACATAGCCCAGCCCTTCGGCCGAGCCGACCCATTCGCCGATGATGGCGCCGATCGGCGCGACGGCGGCGGCCATGCGCAGGCCGGAGCCGAAGGCCGGCAGCGCCGCCATCAGCCGCACGTGCCGCAGCTGCGCCCAGCGCGAAGCGCGCATCGTGCGCGCCAGATCGAGATAGTCGTTGTTGACCCGGCGCAGCCCGTCGAAAAAGGCCGACACCACCGGGAAGAAAATCACCAGCACCGCCATCGCCACCTTGGCGCTCATGCCGAAGCCGAACCACAGCACCAGCAGTGGCGCCAGGGCGAACACCGGTATCGCCTGGCTGGTGAGCACCAGTGGCATCAGCCAGCGCTGCAGCCGCGGCGAGAAGATCATGCACAGCGCCAGCGCCGCGCCGAGCAGCACGCCCAGCACCAGCCCGCTGACGATCTCCGAAGCCGTGACCAGCGTGTGCCAGGCGAGATAGCCGCGCCCGTCCCACAGCGCCTGCGCCACCGCGCCCGGCGTGGGCAGCAGAAAGGCCGGAATGCCGCTTTGCGCCGCCAGCCACCACAGCAGCAGCAGGCCAGCAAACACCGTCAGCCCACGCCGCAGGCGGGTGAGGCCACGCTCTTCGGCAATCTTCATTGCGCGGCCCTCACCAGCTGTTGCAGCAGCTCGGCCTGGCTTTTCAGCAGGTCGGCGTCATCCGGCGCGCGCGGCGGTTGCCCGCTGATACGGTGGGTATCGTCGAGGCCCAGCGGCCAGGGCGACAGTACCAGCAGCCGGTGGCTCAGGCGGCAGGCCTCCATCGGATCGTGGGTGATCAGCAGTACGGTATTTTGCGCCAGCAGCTCGGCGGCCAGGCTTTGGATCTCGGCGCGGGTAATGGCGTCCAATGCGGAGAAGGGTTCGTCCATCAGCACGATCGGCTGGCGTTCGTAGAGCGTGCGGGCGATGGCGGCGCGCTGGCGCATGCCGCCGGACAGCGCGGCGGGCAGGCTGCGGCCATGCGCGGCCAGGCCTACGCGTTCGAGCAGATGCGCCACCCACGCCCGATCCGCCACTTCGCCGCGCAGCCGCGAGCCGAGGGCGACGTTCTCTTCGACGGTCAGCCACGGGTAGAGCAGGTCTTTTTGCCCCATGTAGGCGATGCGCCCGGCGATCGGCAAACCGTCGCTGCCGGTCACCGTACCCGAACTGGCCTGCGCCAGGCCGGCGATGATCTTCAGCAGGCTGGTTTTGCCGGCGCCGCTGGCGCCGAGCAGGGCGACGAAGCTGCCGCCGGCGATGTCGAAGCTCAGCCGGTCGAAGACGATTTGCTGACCGAAACGCAGGCTGAGATCCCGCACCTGGATGCCGGGCGGGAGAAGCGGGGAGGTCATGAGGCGTTCAGCCCCATCTGCCAAAATGCCGATTCCAGCTGGGTGGCGGTGGTGAAAATCTGCGCCAGCTCGGTGAAGCGGCCTTGTGCGCCGCGCTGGTGGCCGACGGTTTCCAGCAGTTCGATGGCGGCACGCACGCCGGCCAGATAGCCCTCGTCGCCGTAGTTGCGGATCCAGGAGGCGTAAGGATTGCCCTCCATCTGAGTGGCGGGATCGTGCAGCAGCCGCAGGCCGATTTCGGCATAGCCGGCCACGCAGGGCAGCAGGCCGGCCAGCAGATCGAGGGCGTCGCCGGCATGGCCGATATCCAGCACGTAGCGGGTGTAGTTCATGGTTTCCGCCGCTTCCGGCTGGGCGGCGATCTGCGCTTCGCTCAGCCCCCATTCGGCGCAGTAGGCCACGTGCAACGGCAGTTCGGCGACGATGCCGTTGAGCGAGGCGGTGGCGGCGCGCATCTCCGGCAGGGTGCGCAGCTTGCTGACCAGCAGCGCGTAGGCGCGGGCGAAGTGCAGCAGAAACAGATAGTCCTGGGTCAGGTAGCGGCGAAAAGCGCGTTCAGGCAAGGTGCCGGCGGCCAGCTGCTGCAGAAATGGATGATCGACGTAATCTTGCCAGTGGCTGCCGGCATGGTGGCGCAGCCGGCCGTAAAGACCGCTTTCGAACAGGGTAGTGATGGACATGGGACCTCCTTGAGTCAGTGGAGATCCGGGCACGCTGGGGTATGAACAGGCAACGGGTGAGAGCGTTGTTGCCTAACCGTCCCTTCGCTGGCATGACCCAGATCAGGTTCAAAGGGTTCGGCTTGCGCCATCTCAGCCCGTAACAGGACACCCCTCGGAGCTGCTTGTTATACGACATTTGTTTTTTGATTACAATCGCCGGGCGGTGCGGCGGCAATCGGTTCGTTTAGTGCGATCGAGGGTGATTTTGCTGGCGCAAGGCGCGCGGTTTTTGTCACTGTAGGCCCATGTTTTGCCTCTGAGGATGATGCCCGATGAAAAAGATTGGTTTTCTCTCGTTTGGCCACTGGTCGCCTTCCGCCCAGTCCGGCACCCGTTCCGCGGCGGATGCGCTGCTGCAGTCCATCGATCTGGCGGTCGCCGCCGAAGATCTGGGGGCGGACGGCGCCTATTTTCGCGTGCACCACTTCGCGCGCCAGCTGGGATCGCCGTTCCCGCTGTTGGCCGCCATCGGCGCCAAAACCCAACGCATCGAGATCGGCACCGGCGTGATCGACATGCGCTATGAAAATCCGCTGTACATGGTGGAGGACGCTGGCGCGGCGGATCTGATCGCCGGCGGGCGGCTGCAGCTCGGCATCAGCCGCGGCTCGCCGGAGCAGGTGATCGACGGCTGGCGCTATTTCGGCTATGCCCCGGCCGACGGCGAAACCGATGCGGACATGGCCCGCCGCCATACCGAAGTGTTCCTGGAAGCGCTGCGCGGCGAAGGGTTCGCCGAGCCCAATCCGCAGCCGATGTTCCCGAATCCGCCCGGGCTGCTGCGGCCGGAACCGTTTTCCGCCGGGCTGCGCGACCGCATCTGGTGGGGCGCCGGCTCCAATGCCACCGCCGTCTGGGCGGCGAAGCTCGGCATGCACCTGCAAAGCTCGACGCTCAAGAACGACGAGACCGGCGAACCCTTCCACATCCAGCAAGCCAAGCAGATCCGCGCCTACCGCGCCGCCTGGCAAGAGGCCGGCCACACGCATGAGCCGCGGGTTTCCGTGAGCCGTAGCATCTTCGCGCTGGTGGATCAGCGGGATCGCAACTACTTCGGCGGCAGCGGTAAGGAAGGCGACCAACTGGGGTATATCGATGCGCAAACCCGGGCGATCTTTGGCCGCAGTTACGCCGCAGAACCTGACGCGTTGATCGAACAGCTGGCGCAGGACGAGGCCATCGCCGAAGCGGATACCTTGCTGCTGACCGTGCCTAACCAACTGGGCGTGGATTACAACGCCCACGTTATCGAATCGATTTTAACCCATGTCGCGCCGGCGCTCGGCTGGCGCTAAACGGAGGAGCTGCATGTCACGCATTTTCATTACCGGCTCGGTGGACGGGCTGGGCCGCGCCGCCGCGCAAACGCTGTTGGACGAAGGGCATCAGGTGATTCTGCATGCGCGTGAGCCCGGCCGTCTGGACGCGGTGCGCGATCTGCTGGATCGCGGTGCACAGGCGACGATCGGCGATTTGTCCGATGTGCAGCAGATCCGGCAGCTCGCCGAGCAGGTCAATCGCCTCGGTCGCCCGGACGCGGTGATCCATAATGCCGGCATGTTCACCGGGCCGCAGGTGATGCCGGTGAACGTGATAGCGCCCTACCTGCTGACGGCCCTGATCGAACGCCCCAAGCGTATCGTCTACCTGAGCAGCAGTATGCACTTTGACGGCGTGGCGGAACTGAACGGCGTGGATTGGCTTGGCGGCGCCGCCGGTTCTTATTCGGACAGCAAACTGTTCGTCACCGCGCTGGCCGCCGCCGTGGCGCGCCTGTGGCCTGACGTGATCAGCAGCGCGGTCGATCCCGGCTGGGTGCCGACCAAAATGGGCGGCGCGGACGCGCCCGACGATCTGGCGCTGGGGCATGTGACGCAGGCGTGGCTGGTGAGCAGCGATGAACCGCAGGCCCTGGCGTCCGGCGGCTATTGGCACCATCAGCAGCGCCTCGAACCCCATGCAGCGGTACACGACGAGGCGTTTCAAACGGCGCTGCTGGCGCAATTGGCGCGCGCCGGCGGGGTGAGCTTGCCGCAGGTTTGAATGGCTATTCCTTCCAGGCCCGTCGAGGTTATCGGCGGGCTTTTTTATGCCCGCAGGGTGAACCCGCGGCGCTTTTCTTATACAGTGGTTGTCTGGCCTGTTTTGCTCTTTCTTGTAATTATCGCCATGCATACATTCCTGATTATCGTCCCTGAAGGGGGCATGCTGTTCGAAGCGGCGGGCATCGCCGATATCCTGATGCAGGCTAATCGCCTGAGTTCCGCCGAGACGCCGCTGTATCAGATCGCGGTCGCCACTACGCAATCTCACCGGGTGGTGCACGGCCTGTCCGGGCTGAGCCTGTTGGCTGACCATCGCCTGGCGGATCTCGATCCGGCCCTGCCGCGCGATACCGTCATTGTTGCCGGCAAGGGGGCAACCGAAGAAGAGGGCGCCCTGGTGGCGGATTGGCTGCGCCGCGCGGCGCCGCAGACGCGCCGTATCGCTTCGGTTTGCGGCGGGGCTCTGCTGCTGGCCGAGGCCGGGTTGCTGGACGGGCGGCGGGCGACCACTCACTGGCGGCTGGCGGAAACGCTGCAGGCGCGCTTCCCGCGGGTGCAGGTTGAAAACGGCCCGATCTACGTGCAGGACGGGCCGATTTGGACCTCCGGCGGCGTCAGTTCCGGCTTCGATCTGACGCTGGCGCTGGTGGAGGATGATTACGGCTTCGTGCAGGCGCGCGAAGTGGCGCAGGATCTGGTGATGTTTCTGCGCCGCCCCGGCGGGCAGGCGCAGTTCAGCCGCTACCCGCTCAACCAGGCCAAATCGCCGGGCCCGATCCGCGACCTGCAGTCCTGGATCCTGGAAAACCTCGCCGACGATCTCAGCGTCGATCGGTTGGCCGAACGCGTGGCGATGAGCCCGCGCAACTTTACCCGCGTATTCACCCGCGAGACGGGCATTTCTCCCGCCAAATTCGTCGAAGAAGGCCGGTTGCATACCGCCAGGCAGCGCCTGGAGCAGAGTGCGCAAGGCATCGAGCAGATCGCCCTGGCCACCGGCTTTGGCAACGGCCTTAACCTGCGGCGGGTGTTTGAGCGCAAACTGCAGCTGACCCCGAGCGAATACCGCGAACGCTTTCATGCGCGCAATTTGGCGTAAATTGATCGGTAAACGTCATTTACGCCGCCTCGGGGCAGGGCTAGAGTTGAGGCAAAGCCCAAAACGAGGAGTGCATCATGGTGAGAGTAGGCATTAATGGATTTGGCAGGATCGGACGCAACGTGCTGCGCGCGGCGCTGGGGCGCAGCGATTTTGAAGTGGTGGCGATCAACGATCTGACGGACAGCAAAACGCTGGCGCACCTGCTGAAATACGACACGCTTTCCGGCACGCTGGCGGCCAGGGTGGAAGCCGGCGACAACCAGCTGCTGCTGGACGGCCGGCCGATTCAGGTGTTTTCGCAGCGCGATCCCGCCGAGATCCCCTGGAGCAGCGTGGGCGTTGACGTGGTGATCGAAGCGACGGGCTTCTTTACCGACAAGGCCAAGGCGGAAGTGCACATCACGCACGGCGGCGCCAAGCGGGTGATTATCTCGGCGCCGGCCAAGAACGACGACATCACCATCGTCATGGGGGTTAACGACCAGCTTTACGATCCGGCGCTGCATAAAGTGGTCAGCAACGGCAGCTGCACCACTAACGGGCTGGCGCCCGCCGCGCAGGTGCTGCATCAGGCGTTCGGCATCGAATACGGGCTGATGAACACTACTCACGCCTATACCAATAGCCAGGCGCTGCACGATCAGCCGGAAAAAGATCTGCGCGGCGCGCGGGCGGCGGCGGAATCGATCGTGCCTTATTCCAGCGGCGCGGCCAAGGCGCTCGGCAAGGTGATCCCGGATCTCGACGGCAGGTTGACCGGTTACTCGCTGCGGGTGCCGGTGCCGGTCGTCTCGATCGTCGATCTGACGGTGACGCTGAAACGCCCGGCGACGGTGGAAGAGATTAACGCCGCTTTCCGCGCGGCGGCGGCATCCGGCCCGCTGAAAGGGATCCTGGGCTACAGCGATGAACCGCTGGTGTCGAGCGACTACCGGGGTGATGCGCGTTCGTCGATCATCGACGGGCTGTCCACGCTGGTGATCGGCGGCAATCTGGTGAAAGTGCTCGCCTGGTATGACAACGAATGGGGCTTCTCCAATCGGTTGGTCGATCTGGCGCTGCTGATGGAAAAACGCGGGCTGTAAACGCCCCATAGCAAAAAGCCCGCTTAAGTTTCCTTAAGCGGGCTTCTCTAAATATGGCTCCTCTGACTGGACTCGAACCAGTGACATACGGATTAACAGTCCGCCGTTCTACCGACTGAACTACAGAGGAATCGTGTGAACGGGGCGCATGATATCCAGCGGCCCCGGGTGTGTCAACGCTAAATTGCCCCAGGCGGTGCGACTGCTCGGTATCTGAGCAATAAGCCCGTCAATCAGCCCATTGCGCGTCGTTTTCCACCTGGCCGCGCAACAGGCGCGCCAGCGGATCCTGGCGGTAGAAGCGGCAAAAGTGCTGATACAGCGCCGGGAAGCGTTCGGCCAGCAGCTCGGGAGCGCTGAAGAAATACTCCGACAGCACGGCGAAGCACTCGGCCGCATCGGTGGCGGCATAGGCATCCATGCTGGCGGCCTCTTCACCGACCATGTCGATCTCGTCCTGCAGGCTTTCCATCGCGGCGTGCAGATCATGTTCCCAGGCGGCCACCTCGCGCAGCGGGATCGGCGGCACGCCGGTGGCGACGCCGCCGTTGCGCATATCCAGCTTGTGCACCGCTTCGTGGATCACCAGATTGAAACCAGAGAGATCGAAAGAGTCCTGCACGTCTTGCCAGTTGAGCACGATCGGCCCCTGTTCCCAGCTTTGGCCAGACTGCACCACTGGCCCCGAGTGCACCAGGCCGATCTCGTCCTGCCATTCGTCTTCCACCACGAACGGGGTGGGGTAGAGCAGAATTTCGTTGAAGCCGTCGAGGCACTCCGCGCCGAGTTCCAGCACCGGCAAGGCGAACAGCAGGGCGATGCGCGCCTGCATTTGCGAGGTGAGCTGCAGCCCCTGCAGCGGCACGATGCGCTTTTGCTGCAAGATCTGCCCGGCAACGGCCACCAGCCGCTGCTGCTCCTGCTCATTCAGCGGCGAGAGCAGCGGGATCGCCAGCGCGTCCTGCCACTGGGCCTGAGTGTCTGCCTGGGGTTGAGAGGGTTGAGTCGCTTTCCACGGCCATTTAATCATCAGGTTGCTCGTAAAGTCGTCACTTGAACGTTCAGCGGTGTGCTAATGCTGTAAAAATGCCGTAAAAGCGGGCATGATAGCAAGCGTTGTTAGGAGAGATGCCGGAGCGGCTGAACGGACCAGTCTCGAAAACTGGAGTAGGGGCAACTCTACCGGGGGTTCAAATCCCCCTCTCTCCGCCACTAAATTTGATTATCACATTGAGTTAAATGATTTTTTATCATTTAACCATCTTCCAGTATGCCATTCATGACTAGCTTGCTTTGATTCCTTCTGGACTCTATTAGACAACTTTCTGCAGAACACAGTATCACTTAGCCAGCATATTCGGGTAGTGCTTTGCGACTATTGTGAACCAAGCCGTGGCGTTTGAAAATGATGTGCGCCGTTCCTTTCTGAAGGTACCTGATTGCGAACATATCATCCTCATAGTAGGTACTGCTCCTTTTGAATGGATATGATCGCCAAGACGGCGAGTAGCATCTTCGCGATTGTCCGGGATCGGTTTGCTATCAAGCAATATCAGCATGCGTTCAAGCGGAGCTCGTCGCCAGGTAGGACGCGTATCCGGGGACTGACGACCGTCGGCCGCCGCAGTGCGTGCGCCAGCAGAGCCCCGACTCTGGTTCCATGCTTGGCGTATTAAGTCACCTGTTTCAGGTTGAGGTGAGAATATCACCTTTAATTAGGTGGCCAAATTTACTGTGCCACTACAATTCCTCGGCCTCTTTGGCCAAACGGCACGCTATCATCACCGGTACAAAGTCTTTTCTGACTTTGTTCAGTGCTGTGCGATAGCGATACACAACCGCTTTTGTCCGGGTGAAGAGTTGGAGCAATCATACATGGCGATCATCAAAAGTTATGAGCGTGAGGATGTCGAGCGTCTGGTGCCTAGTACGAATAGCATTGACCGCTGAACCTTGTGACTTTTGTCCACTCCTTCCTGCATAAGCTCTCTTAAGGTTCTTAGACCCCATGTTAAGCAGACAGGATTGTCTCATGATAGAACAGATGCGCATTAATGGCGCGCACATTCTAGATATTGCGCACAGGGCGGTGAAGCCTTAGCACGCCTGCAGAGTTGACTGCACCCGTGCGGTGGCACATGAAACAGCTTTTATCTTTCATGCCTCACGTCGACCAGCGATTGAATGAACACGTCTGGAGGCCGAAATCATCTTCCGCGAAATCGCTCTTTAGTTTTTTGATGAAGAGCCGCATAGGCCCTTCATCACGAGCAAACCTTACTGAGGAATAATAAAACGGCTAACCGACTGTAATTTTTCGATGGTCTCTTCCAGTTCCCTGTCAGGCAATGATTGGTCAATAATCCCCGCACCAGCCTGTAAGGCCACTCCACGATCATGCTGATAAAGCGAGCGCAGCACCAGCGCCGCATCTTTTTCACCCTGGCTATTGACCATGAACACGCTGCCGCTATAGGCACCGCGTGAGACCGGTTCCAGCCGCTGAATCGCTTCTATCGCCGGGCGCTTAGGTATCCCCGAAGCGGTTACTGCGGGAAACAGTGCGCCAAAGGCATCCCAGGCATCGAACTCTTTGCGAAGTTGTCCTTTTACCCGAGAGGCCAGATGCTGCACACTGCCGCGCAGTGAGACATGCATAAAATCACTGACGTGGGTTGAATGGCGCTCACATAGGGGGATCAGTTCTTCAATGGCGAGCTTGACGGACACCGCATGCTCAGCAATTTCTTTCGTATCGTTACTGAGCACTTCGCGCAATCGCCGATTTTCGGCCTCGTCAGCGGTAAGTGCTCGCGTGCCGGCCAGTGGTTGAGTGCTGACCGCGCCAGAGCCGGAGACTTCAACCACCGTCTCAGGGCTAAACCCAATGAAGTGATCGTCGTTCAATCGGGCAACAAACGAACGCGCCGGGGTATTGAATCGGCGGCCAACGTGATAGCTGGCCAATAAATCGACTGGATCGGCAAGGGTTATTCGACGAGAAAGGATAATTTTCTGATATTCACCGCGCTGAATTTCTTCCACGGCCAGGGCAACGCGCTGGCAATAGTCGTGCGCATCCTGTTCGTGAATCTGTTTGGCGATTGAAGCTTGCCATTGAACATCAGGTTCTGGAAACACTGCAACACGATCCGCCGCCTGAACACGCTTCATCAGTTGCGATAAATCCTGATCAGAAGACGAGATCAGTTGTGCTTCCCCCGGCTTTAATTTGATTTGCACGCGCGGGATAAAGAGGGTCAACAGGGGAGTTGCCTCAGGCAAGTGTTTTGGCCGCACATCGTGTATCAGGTGTGAAAACTCGAAATGGCTCACACCATAAGCCTGCCAGTCGCTAAAGGGTATCGCATCCAGCGCCTGTTGCAGATTTGTCTGCCAGCTGCCACCTTGCCAGCTTTTTTCCACGGCGTTGGGCAGGGTAAGTTCAGCACGTTCAACATACAGTGAGATTTTTACCTGACTGCCTATTCCAATATCCCAGCATCCGTCGCGCTCATAGGCAATGTGACAATCAGATTCGTTCTTCAGCAAGTGGTAAATGACATCGAGCGGGTCAGTCTGCAGGATGAGGGTATGCCTGGACTCGCTGCTGTCCAGGGCAAGCGCGGCAATATTCGCCAACTGACGCTTATCGATCTTGCCAACGGCGGTTAATGGCCAACGCTTAACGGGCAATAACTGGTCAGGCAGTTTATTATTGCTGACGCCTTGTTGCTGCAGGTAGCCACGTAAACCAGCCAGCGTCAGGTGGGTATCACCCGGTAAACAGACACAGATACGTTCACCCAGACGTGCATCCTCAACACCAATTACGACGCAGCTTGCCACATCAGGGTGATTAGCGATAAATGACTCAATCTCTGCGCAACCCATCTTCTCACCGGCACGATTAATTTGCTCTTTGAGCCGACCTTCCACGACGAAGTTGCCCCCATCGGTCAGGCGCACCAGGTCACCAGAACGGTAAAAATGATCCGGTGTGAACGCCTGCAGATTTTGCGCTTCAGCGCGATAATAGCCGCCGATAGTATAGGGGCCGCGGGTAAGCAGTTCGCCGGAGGCCTCGGTTCCTACGGGCAATCCATCCTGATCCACCACTCTTATTTGGTCCGCATCTGAAATCGGCCGACCCTGAGTGTGTAAAATCACGTCATCGCTATCATCAAGCCGCGTGCAACAAATCAGTCCCTCAGCCATACCGAAAACTTGCTGGAGCTGACAGTCAAAGGCGGGTTTGACTTTTGTTGCCAGTTGACTATCCAACCGCGCTCCCCCTACCTGAATGAACTGCAAGCTGGAGAGGTCGCTTTCGTCCCATGCCCGACACTCCAGCCACAGGGTGACAAGCGGTGGCACCAGTGCAGTGAAAGTGACTTTCTCCTGCTCAATGAGAGGGAACACTTCATCGCAGCCTGATGTTTGCGCCAGCACCACTTTGCCGCCTGAGAATAGCGTGCCCAGCACTCCCGGGCAGGAGAGGGTGAAGTTGTGTGCCACAGCCAACGTCGCCAGATACACACTTTGGCTGGAAAGCTGGCAGATCTCCGCCATGCGACGTGCGTTGTAAAAGTAATCGGCGTGCGTGCGTGGTATCAATTTGGGCGTACCGGTGCTGCCACCAGAAAGGAGGAGGAGAGCAATATCTTCAGCATGCGGTGCAGGTAAAGGCCGGGGCTCGGACTGGAACGCTGTCATCAGTGAGTCCGCATCGTCATGGATATTCACCTGCCAGCGCTGCATACCGGGATGTTTAACCGCCATATCCGATGCCAATATTTGATAGTCATGCCCAAGGTAGCGCTGAGGATAAAACCAGGCTTTGGGTTCTGCCAGTTGGCTCAAGGCATCAATGTCTGCCGCTTTCTGGCCGGGCATGGCTAGAATTGGGCGTGCGCCGAGACGGAACAGAGCGAACAGCGTGGCTACGAGGCCAATACAGTTTGGCAACTGCAGCAACACATTATCTTGTGAGCGAATCCCACGCGCGGCTAATCCCGCAGCAAGTCTATCGGCCAGATTATCCAGCCCGGCGTAACTCAGACGTTGCTTTCCTGCCACCAGCGCGATGCTGGTGGGTTGCCGAATTGCCCATTGGCGTAACTGTTCGCCCAGTGGTTGATCGACCCAATAGCCATTTTGTCGATAGTGTTCACGCTCATTGTCACTCCAGGCGCTATAACGTTGACGTTCGTTCATGATCGTTCTCCTTGCCGAAAAAGGATTGCCAGCCGCACTGGCCGGCAATGACATCAAAAGTCCCAGCTAAATTTGGCAATTACCTGACGGCCTGCTCCCCAGAAACAGCCCGTGTCGATGGAATAGCAGCCCGCGACAACTTTGCGGTCCAGCAGGTTTTGTGCTGTCAGTTGCACTTTGCCACCGCGTAACGAAGGAGCGAGTTTGCCGAGCTCATAACGAATTGAAGCATCCATCAGGCCATAACCCCCGGTGTTAAACTGATTGTCCATGGTGCCGCCTTTGGTGCCGCCGCTGAAACGCCCCCCCACAGCGACGCCTAAACCCTCAACCTCTGTGCCTGCTGGAGCCTGCCAGTCCAGCCACAGCGCACCAAATGTACGTGGCACGCGCAACGGGGTTTTGCCTTCGCGGCCTTGTGTGTCCTGGGTGTATTTCACCTGTTGCAGGGTGTAGCTGCCGATCACGCTAAATTGATCGGTTAGGGCGCCTTTGGCTTCCAGTTCCAGCCCGCGTGCACGAATTTTTCCGCCCTGAGTCTGGAAAGCGGAATTCGCCGGGTCAGTGCTCAGGCTCTTGTCCTGTGTCAGGTTGTACACAGCGGCAGAAAGCAGGGTCGTGGTGCCCGGTGGCTGATACTTCACGCCAAACTCATAGAGTTCGCCGCGACTGGGTTTAAAGGGTTGTTGATCGCGAGAAAGACCGGCAATCGGCTGGAAAGATTGCGCCCAGGTGAAATAAGGCGAGATGCCATTGTTAAACAGATAATTCAGGCCGACGCGTCCCGTGGTGGCCTGATCGTGCTGCTCGTAATTCTGGCCGTAGAGAAAATCTTTGTTGATGATTTTGCTCCAGTCGTGGCGGATACCCAGCGTGGTACGCCACTGCTGCCAGGCAATTTGATCCTGCAGATAGACGCCTGTTTGTGTGGATGAGACGCGACTATCTTGCCACAGTGCGGTTGGGCCAAATTCGGCGACACCATAGTCAGGATGATAAATATCCAGAGATGACACGCTGCCGCTACCGTAGTTAGCATGGCCGCGCATATGGTCAACGCTCACACCCGTCAGTAACTCATGACTCAAGGCGCCGGTATCGAAAAAGCCATGGATCTGATTATCAAAATTGAGCGTGTTGTAATGCTCGTCAGAGACAGCGGTGTTGCGGCTAATGGTGCGCATATCGTCGTTCAGACCTGACATGATCACCGCATCATAGTTGGACGTTTCGCCGAAATAGCGACCTTTCAAGACCGTGGACCAGTCTTCGCTGAAACTATGGGTGTAGCTGTAGCCCACCGTTGATTGCTTACGACTAAAGGTGTTGTGGTTTGGCTCACCAGGGTAAGTATCCAGCGGCAGTTTGCCATTTGGATTGGTGAACACCGTGCCATAGGCAGGCAGAGAAGTGATCACCCCTAAATCCGGATCGTACTGAAAGCGTGAGTAAAGCGTCAGACTGTTGTCATCGTCAGGATTAAAGGTGATGGAGGGGGCCAGCGCATAGCCTTTGAGTTTCGTGCCTTGCTGCATGCCGTCGGCGAGATGGCCGGTAGCGACGAAGCGGTAGAGTACGCTTCCGCTGTCATTCACTGCCCCACCAAAGTCCAGGCCGACCCGTCCGTAATTCTGCGTGCCACCTTCAACTTCCACATGACGAATCGTTTCATGCGTCGGCAATTTGCTGGTGAGCGCAATAACACCGCCGGGATTTGACAATCCATACAGCACGGAAGCGGGGCCGCGTAAGACATCGATCTGTTCCAGAAGGAAAGGGTCGGCCTGCTGCACGCCAAAGAGCAGGCCATTGGTATTACGTAAACCATCCTGAAACACATCGGAATAGCCAGTGTCGCTGTAATTAAACCCGCGAATAGTGAACTGATCAAATGCGGTTACGCCGCCCCATTGCTCGGCCGCTACGCCTGGGGTGTAGCGCAGTGCTTCGTTCAGGCTGCGTGAGTTTTGGTCATTCATCTGCTGACGGGTGATCACTGACACCGATTGCGGCGTTTCCACCAGCGGTGTCGTGGTTTTAGTTGCGCTGCTGCTTTCTTTTGCCGAAAGCCGGCTGCCATGTGATTCCTCACCTTGTGCGATGACCGTTATTGTTGAACTGTTCTGCTGCGGCTGCGGCTGCGGCTGCGGCTGCGGCTGCGCCCAGGCACTTTGCAGCGCGAGGGTGAGTAAAGAAAGTGAAAGGCCCGTTACTGTGCGTTGTGTGATTTTTTTTCCTGCCAAATACGAAGCGGTGCGTTCCATAACAATCCTCTGCCTGATAAAAATCAAAAGGTTTTCTTAATGCTTTTTTTTGAGAATGATTATCAATAGCGTTGATTACTATGTAATGATATAACATATGATATGATCATTAATGAAGCGGAAATTTAATGATTTCGTTAAGGGAGATGCGGGGATATGAACCAGGGTTTAACCAGACGAACGCTGATAAAAACAATGGGTATTGGCGCGGGCATCGCGCTCAGTAATGGATTTTTACCGCTGGCATGGGCGGATGAACCCAAGCCGCAGCGAGGGGGAACACTGCGTGCTGCGTTCGCAGGTTCCAGCAGTGATTCTACCGATGTGTTGCGATCCACCAACAGTAATATCGACTATGTACGTGCACGCTTAGTGTGGGATTCATTAGCGGAAGTAGACAACCAACGTATCGTATGGCGCCTAATGGAATCTGCAGATCCTAATCACGATGCGACACGCTGGACCGTAAAACTTCGGCAGGGCGTCACATTCAGTGATGGTCGTCAACTCACCAGCAAAGATGTGATGTTCAGCCTGCGTACCTGGATGAACCAGCCGGGTAGCCAAAGTGGCTGGCTGAAGCCGCTCGACCTGACGGCATCACGTCTTGAGGACGATTACACACTGACATTGCAGTTGCACAAACCGGTGGGTTCATTTGATTTATTACTGGCGCAGTCAATCTTTATTTTTCCAGAAAATACGCAGGACTTTACTGTGGCAGTGGGGAGTGGGCCTTACACACTCAAATCCTGGTCACAGGATAAAAGTGTGCTGCAGGCGCGTTCAGACTATTGGGATGCGGCAAACGGTGGTCCCTGGCTGGATGAGATTCAGCTCTACAGCGTCGGTGACACCACTGCGCGTCTCAACGGTTTGAAAACGGGGCAGTTTGATTATGTGGGGGGGATGGCGCTACTCACCGCGCGATCAGAGCAAGCTAATCCGGCTGTGAAACTGTGGCACTCCCCGAAATCGGAGATGAGCAATCTGGCATTCAGTATGAATCTCGGTAAGGCGCCCTTTAATCACGCCGCGGTTGTCGAAGCGCTGAAATATGCGATTGACCGGGAAACGATGGTGCGCGCAGTGACCATGGGATTAGGCGAAGTCGCGAATGATGCCCTGGGCGCGGGGCAACCGTGGTTCAATGGGGAACTGCCGACCCGCCATTACGATCCTGAACGTGCCCGTGCGCTGCTGCAGAAGGCAGGTATACCCTCTGTTGCCGCAAAGATACGCACCAGCGACTACGAATACGGTACGGCCGAAAGCGCTACATTACTGTTACGCCAGGTAAAAGGGACGGGATTTGATCTGCAACTGGACCGCGTTCCCGCTGCCGATTACTACAGCGATTTTAACCTGCTGCTGAATACGCCATTACAAACCAATCTTTATCGCCCGATGCCGCTGCCCGTTGCGTTGCCATTCTATTATGGCCATGCGGCTCCATGGTCATTCACCGGCCCGGCTACGCCGCAACTTGACGCTCTGATGAATGCGATGCAGGCGGCACGCGGTGATGCGTTACGCCTGCGTGTTGCTGATGTCCAGCACTACCTGTGGCAGCAGGGCGGTGACGCGATCTTTGCAAGAATTCCGTCTATTGCCGCTTCTGCACCCGGTGTGTTTGGCGTCAAAGCGGCTGGCTTCTTTGACTATCCGCTGCTGCGTGATGCTTGGCTGCGTTCAGCATGAAGTGTCAGGTTTTAATTAAACGCCTGCTATGGCGTGCATCGCAGGCGGTTTTCACCTTGTGGCTTCTTTCGGTGATGATCTTTTGTGCCATGTCGCTGGTTAAAGGTGATGCTGCCAGCCAGCGTCTGGCGGGGACGGGGAGCCGCGAGCAGGTGACGGCGTTACGCGCGCAGCTGGGTCTTGATCAGCCTTTAGCTGCACGCTATCTGCAGTGGGCCAAGGGTGTCATGCACGGTGACTGGGGGAGCAGCTACTTAAACGGGCGATCCGTAAGTACGCTCATTCGCGAGCGCGGGGGGGGCTCACTGGCGTTAGGGGCCAGCGCCAGCGTGTTGCTGGTGGTGATCGCCCTGGGCTTAGGCGTCTATTGTGGGCTGCATCCAGGCAGTGTCATCGACAGGGGCATCAGTCTGCTTTCCCTGGGATTCGTGGCGTTACCGGAATTTGTGACAGGCACGCTGTTGGTGATGGTGTTTTCGTTAACGCTTCACTGGCTGCCTGCGCTTTCGCTTCTCTCCCCGGGCCAATCGTTGTGGTCACAGTGGCCACTGTTTATTTTGCCAATAATGACACTGCTCAGTGTCGCGTTAGCGCAGAACATCAAATTGGTCCGCCTTGGCGTTATGCGTGCTTCTCAGTCTCCAGCCTGTGAATGCGCCCGGTTGAATGGAATTGCGGAATACCGCGTGGTATTGCACTGGATCCTGCCCGAAGCATTAGGCCACTGTTTACCGATCCTGGCACGTTACATCACCTATCTGTTTGCTGGCGCACTGGTTGCAGAAACACTGTTTGGCTGGCCAGGCCTGGCAGCGTCGCTCCTCAATGCCACGCTATCGCGTGATACGCCGGTGGTGATGGGCATCTCGATGGTGTTGTGTACACTGACGGTGTTACTGAATCTCCTCGCGGATAGCTTGACCGCGCTGCTTAACCCCGCAGCTTTCCGGGGAGGGCGCGATGCGTAAACGGCCGTATGCAGGATTCGTTTTCTTCAGCCTGATGGCATTCATCAGTCTTATCGGCCCCTGGCTGGCACCTTATGCGATCGATGAGATACGTGATATGCCCTTTGCTGCGCCAAATTCAACGGCGTGGATGGGGACAGATTATCTCGGCGCAGACGTTTTCAGCCGCCTGCTCAGCGGCGGTCAACAACTCTTATTGCTGGCCTGCCTGAGCGTATTACTGGCCTGGCTGATTGGCGGACTGGTGGGGATGCTTGCGGCGCTGAAAGGACGCTGGATTGAACGGATGTTGTTGGTGCTGGCTGACATCCTGCTCAGTATTCCGGGGCTGCTGTTACTGACACTGGTGGTCACCGTTAGCGGGCGCGGTTATACGGCCGCAGTGGTTGCGGCGATATTGGTGATGGTGCCCGATATCTTCCGTCTGGTTCGTGCCGCGACGTTGCAACAATTACAGCAAGATTACGTCGACATGGCGCGCTGTCGGGGGGAGTCACTGGCAGCGATTCTCTGTCGGGAGATCATGCCTAACCTGTTACCCCTGCTCAGTGCAGATATTGGCCTTCGCCTGCTGGCAGCCATTTTTATTTTGGCCACCGCCAGTTTCCTTGGGCTAGCTGCGCAACAACCCCTGGCTGACTGGGGGCTGATGATCATGGAGAACCGTCAGGGGCTATCGTTTCAACCTTGGGCAACCCTTGCGCCGATCTTTGCCATCCTGCTGCTGCTTATTCCTCTGAACCTGAGTCTGGATGGGTTGTTTGTTTCTTCGCGCAGAAGAAACGCGCCCCAGGCGGCCTCGTTTTCGCACGCACAAAGCATTGCTGATAGCAGGTTGAATATTCAACAGCTTAGCGTGAAACTTCCTGAGCAGACGTTGATCAACACCGTTTCGCTGCAGATAAAAAGTGGTGAAATTGTGGCGCTGGTCGGTACTTCAGGCAGTGGTAAAAGCACTTTGCTGCGTGCGGCACTGGGCCACTTTCCCGACACCACAACTGCCATTCGCGGTGAGGTATGGCTGGCGGGGCAGCCGCTCTTTTCAATCAATGCCCGAGCATTGCGAAAGCTGCGTGCCCGGCACGTTGGCTTTGTACCGCAAGATCCCCGTCTGAGCATGGTTCCTTCGCAAACCCTGGGCGCGTTTTTACGACGGATGGCCGCGCGTTGCGGACTCACAGATGCTCAACGCGATCGGCAAGTGACGTCTCATTTCCGTCAACTGGGGCTGCCCGATGATGCGGCTTTTTTGCGGCGCTATCCCCATCAAATCTCTGGCGGACAACGGCAACGCGTGATGGCAGTGGCCGCCATGCTTGGCTATCCTGGTTTGCTACTGATGGATGAGCCGACCAGCGCTCTGGATGGATTGAGTACCCAGGCGGTGATGCACTGGATCGCCTCCACTGCGCGCGCACATCAGATGAGCGTACTGTTTGTCGCACACGATTTACCGCAGGCGAGTCAGATAGCCGACCGGATTCTGGTGATGTCAGCGGGGGAGGTGGTTGAACAGCAATCCACTCAGGCATTTTTGCGTACGCCAGGCACCCAGGCCGGCCAGAGCCTGCTTAATGCCTGGTTGCCTTGCGCCCTCCCTGAGCAACAAGCCTCCTCCGCTCAGGTCGTCCTGAGTGCTGAGGCCGTCGGGGCGGCTTATGGCGGACGCACGACGCTGACTTCATTACAGTTTTCCCTGAGACGCGGTGAGACGCTGACCGTTGCGGGCCGATCCGGCGGCGGTAAAACCACTCTTATGCGTATCCTGGCAGGTTTACAACCTGATGCCGGCGGCACCTTAAGCCTGCATAACATGCCGCTGTCTCTCAGCATTCATCAACGCAGCCCGTCGCAAAAATGGCAGTTGCAATATGTCGCACAGAATCCTGCCAGCTCCCTGAATGCGTTCTATAGCGTGCGTGCGCTGCTGCGCCGTCCTCTGCGTCTCAGCGATCCCACATTAAGTGCTGAACAGTGTGAACAGAGGGTCATCAGCGTGATGGCGCAGGTCGGGCTTGAACCCCATTTGCTTGCTCGCAAACCGTCGCAACTCTCCGGCGGTCAGCAGCAGCGTGTGGCATTGGCAAGAGCGTTAATTACCCGCCCTGACGTGTTGTTGTGTGATGAAGTGACCAGCGCCGTAGATGGGCCGACGCGTATGGAGCTGGTCCTGCTTTTGCAACAATTGCAACAGCAGCAGGGGATCGCTCTGTTAATGGTCACTCATGACTTGACCCTTCCTGTACAGTTGGGCGGTTCACTCATGGTGATCGAGCACGGGCGGGTTGTCGAACAGGGGCGCGTTTCCGAATTGCTTGCACGTCCCACGCATTCAGTGACGTCCCAGCTCATTTCAGCAGCGCAACTCACAGAGGAGACAACGCGTTGACTTCCCCTTGGATACGAACATTAAGCGGATACATTAAGCCTGAGTTGCAACTGTTTTGTCTGCCGCATGCGGGAGGTAACGCTGGGCTCTATCGCAGCTGGCGTGAACATCTTCCGCCGGAAATTGAATTGAATGTGATCTGCTATCCCGGTCGTCTGGAGCGTTGGCAGCAACCCATTCCCCCGACGATGCCGGAGCTGGTGGGTGAAGTCTCGCGGGCTATTGCCCCGCATCTTGGCGAAAACTGGGCTATTTTCGGCCACAGTATGGGGGCCGTTGTCGCGCATGAAACGGTTCTGGCATTGAAATGCGATGATTTAGCTCCACCGCAGCTGTTGGCGGTGTCTGCCCGTGAGGCGCCACAGTTTCACCAGCCCGGCTCTTTGCATCAACAGGATGATGAAGCACTGTGCCATGAGTTACTGCGTTTGGACGGTACCGATCCCGTGTTGTTGACCCTACCCGAGATGCGCGAACTCATTTTGCCTACGATGCGGGCGGATTATGCATTGATTGAGCAGTGGCAGCTGAGTTCCAAACAGCTGCTGTCATGTCCCATCGCCGCCTTCATGGGCAGCGAAGATCCGGAACTTGATCAGCAGCAGGCGGAAGGATGGGCGAGCTGGACAACCGCCAGTTTCACTCTGGACTGTTTTTGCGGTGGTCATTTTTACTTCAGGGAACACCCACAGCCGCTTCTTTCACGATTACTGACACGCTTACGGGAGGTTCAGGCACTGTCCTGAGTCTGTTCCGGCTGTGGTTGTACCGGACGAATCAACCACAGTGCCGCCAGACCGGCGAGGACGCTTGCAACGGCGGCAACGCGGAATAAGAGGTTTAACCCATCTACCCATGCCTGTAAGGCCCGTTGCTGCAGTTCGGGCACTGCATTCAGCACATCAAACTGCGCGCTGCTGATGGCCTGAAGGACTGATGCAGGCTGACTGATACCTGAGGCACTTAGCAGGGAAAGCGGCAAAGCTTGCTGGATCACATGATTGAGTAACAGTCCAAACAACGCGATACCCACGGCGGTACCGAGCGGGAAGAACGTATTTGCAGTGCCCGATGCAGCACCGGCCTGACGTGCAGGAACAACACTAACAGCGAGGTCCATCAGATGCGGCATGGTCAAGCCAGCACCGATACCCAGCATCAACAGCAGCGGAAGGATCACCATCCAGTCGCTGTGGATTTGCACATGGCTACTGAGGGTCAGACCGAGAGCCACAATGAACATGCCAATCGCCAGCACTACGCGGACTGGAATCAGTCTTGAAAGCGGGCCACTTAATCCGGCGGCGACCACCATCGCCAGTGACTGGCTCAAAAGAATCAAACCGGTGTGCCACGCCGAATAGTGCAACAGGCCGCTCAGCCAAAGCGTAATAAACGGCAGTAAGCCAAAACTGAAAATGCGGCCTGCAAAGCTGAGCAGGATTGCCCCCAGGAACGTAGGGATGCGAAACAAACGTAAGTGCAGCAGGGCGCGATCGCCTCGCTGAGCCTCAATCCATAAAAACAATAAAGCCGAAGTGATGCCGATGAGCAGTGCGTGGTGGACAAAGGGGGCGGCATCAGATGAAAAGTTGAGTGCGGCGTAGTTCAGGCTAAACAGGCTGAGAGTGACGAAAACCGCGCCAGCGACATCGACAGGATAACGCGGTGCGAGTGCGGGTTTTTCATCAACATGGCGCAGGGTGAGGAAAATGATCAGTAATCCGACGGGGATGTTGATGGCAAATAGCCATGGCCAGCCGGCCCATTGGATCAGTATGCCGCCAATCAGGGGGCCAGTTGCTGCAGACACGGCTCCCCCTGCGGCAAATAATCCCACCGCGCTGGTGCGAACCTTGGGCGATTCCCCCTCACAGGCACTGGCAATCAGCGCCAGCGCAGTCCCCAGTACCATGGCACCGCCAGCGCCCTGGAGTACACGGGCAACGATCAGCGCATTGATGGTAGGTGCCAGGGCGCAGCCCAGTGAGGCCAAAACAAATAATCCGTTACCACACAAAAAGATCGGGCGCCGTCCCAGCCGGTCGGAGATGGCGCCAGCCAGCAGCAACAAGGCGGCAAAGCTCAGGGTATATCCATTAATTACCCACTGCAATTGTGCGAGATTAGTAAGGAATCCTTCACTTATTTTGGGTAGTGCGATGTTCACGACCGTGATGTCCAGCGTCATGATAGCAGCACTCAATGCCGCCACCAGCGTAGTCCATCTACGGTTTTTTACCTGTTTCTCATTCACTAACATGCCATTTCCCTTATTCCCATCCCATTAGTTACAAATTGTATAAAAAAACAATTCTGATAATGATTATCATTTATGCTTGAAGTTAGTAACGTTATAACATACAAATCTTTGCAGCAATATCTTAAGCCAGCGCTGCGATATTAATTTTTTTAATGACTTCATGATTTAATTGAGGGAAGGACTAGGACTATGACAAGTACCCTTCAGCACAAAATCTGCACTGATATGGCACCTTTTCTTCCCGGTATGTTGCCGGATCGACTCGCTAATGAGTGCGATCTGATCGGCCTCGGGCTCGATTCACTAGCGATGATGAAACTGGCCGCTATGTGGCGTCGTCAAGGTTACGATGTGTCGTTTGCCCGCTTGATTGAACAGCCACGTCTGGATGCCTGGCTGGCTTTGATGACGCAACAAACGCTGGCCGCGGAGCAGGAAGAAAAGGCCGTGTTGCCTGGCACACATGAAAACGAATCTTTCCCACTGGCGCTCATGCAGCATGCCTATTGGGTGGGGCGAGACAGTGCTCAGCATCTGGGGGGCGTTGCTGCGCATTTCTACCATGAGTTCGATCTACCGCAACTGGATGTTGCGCGCCTGGAAAATGCGGTACATCAGCTGCTTGCCCGCCACGGTATGCTTAGGGTGGCCATTCTGGAAGAAGGGCAGCAGCAAGTTCTTGAACACGCGCAGTGGTCCGGGCTTAGGGAATATGATTTACGCCAGGAGACAGCAGATACCGCCACCCTGCGAATGGAAGCGATTCGCGCCGCGCTGTCACATCGCCAGCTAGATATTGCGCAAGGCGAGGTGTTTGACGTGCGTGTGACGCATAAGCCCGCCGCCCTAGGTGGCGGCTGCCGCCTGCATTTTAATCTCGATATGATTGCGGCGGATGCCATGAGCCTGCGCGTTCTGTTGAACGATCTGGCGACGCTCTATCTGGAGCCGCAACAGCCGCTGCCTGTGCTGGATCTTTCCTATCGCCAGTATCAGCAACTGCGCCACGCCTGGCTGCAGCAACCGCAGCAGCAGGCACGTTACGCGCAAGACAAACAGTGGTGGCTGGAACGTTTAGCCGATTTGCCTGGCGCACCGATGTTACCCAGCGTTGGGTTAAACCCGGGCAGTGCGCAGCAGACGGTGGTCCGTCGCCATCGTTGGTTTGATGCCAGGGCCCGTCAACAGCTGGAGGCCAGTGCGCGCGAACATCAACTGACCTTGCCGATGATGATTGCCGCTGCGTTTGCCGAAGTGCTGACCCAGTTCAGTGACGACGAAGATTTCATTCTTAACCTGCCGTTGTTTAATCGTGAACCGTTGCACACCAGCGTACCCGCGCTGGTGGGGGATTTCACTTCGTCAGTGCTGCTGGCGTGGCAGGGCAGCAACCCTGGCAGTTTCCTGGAGCGCGCGCAGCGCCTGCAACAGCAGTTCCGTCAGGATGCGGCACATGCCTGTTTTTCCGGCGTAGAAGTGCTGCGCGAAGCGGCACGCGTGCGCGGGCAGCAGCAGTATGCTCCCGTGGTATTCACCAGCGCTTTGGGGCTGGGAGAATTGTTCAGCGAACGCGTACAGCAGGCCTTTGGGCAGCCCGGCTGGATTGTCTCACAGGGGCCACAGGTGTGGTTGGATGCGCAGATTACCGAGTTAAATGAAGGCATTCTGGTGAACTGGGACGCGCGTGAGTCTTGTTTTCCGGCGGGCATGCTTGATTTGATGTTCGATCAATTTACGGGGCTGCTTGAGGCGCTCATCGCCAGTGAGCAGGCGTGGCAACAGCCGGTGCAGAGTGCGTTACCCTCTGCGCAACGGGCCGTGCGCCAGCGGGCGAACGACACCGATGCCCCTTTGCCTGAGAGCGATTTGCACAGTGCCTTCTTTCGTCTGGCACAGCTGCAGCCGGAAGCTCCCGCGTTGTTTGGCACACATCAGACACTCAGTTATGGCGAGGTGGCTGACCGTGCACGCCGCCTGGCGACGCATCTGCTCAATCAGGGCGTGCAGCCAGGAGAACCGGTGGCGATCGCTTTGCCCAAAGGACCGGAGCAGATCATTGCGGTGTTGGGGGTACTTGCCAGCGGTGCTGCGTGGCTACCGCTCAACCACCTGCAACCGGAACAGCGTATTAACGCCATCCTGCAAAATGCCGGGGTGAAACAGGTTGTGGACCATCTGCCGGATGAAGATTCGCGGCTCCCTCTGGCGGAGGTCACTCGCAGCGATCCGCAGCATCTGGCTTACGTTATCTACACCTCTGGATCAACCGGCACGCCGAAAGGGGTGGAGATCAGCCATCTGGCAGCGAAAAACACCATCGACGATCTTAACCGCCGCTATCCGCTGGGCGATTGCATGCGCACTCTGGCGGTGTCGGCGCTGAGTTTTGACCTGGCGGTATACGACATTTTCGCGCCGCTGTCAGTGGGTGGGGCGGTGGTGTGCATTGAGGATGAGAGCTGGCGCGACGCGCAGCGTTGGGTGGCGTTGATCCGGCAGCATCAGGTCAGCGTACTGAACTGCGTGCCTGCCATTGCGGAGATGACGTTCACCAGTGCCGCTGCGGACAACCTGACGCTACCACTCAGGATTGTGCTGCTGGGTGGCGACTGGGTTCCGCTTGATCTGCCGAAAAAGTTACGCGCAGTCGCTGAGCAGTGTCGCTGCATTGCGCTGGGCGGCACGACCGAAACGGCAATTCACTCGACGATTCAGGAGATCACCACCGTGCCGGCTGAATGGCGCTCGGTGCCTTATGGATATCCGCTCAACAACGTTCGTTGCCGTGTTGTGGACAACCTGGGCCGGGATCGCTGTGACTGGGTCAGCGGCGAGCTGTGGATTGGCGGCTCAGGCGTTGCGCTCGGCTATCGCCACGATCCCGAGCGCACCGCCGATCGTTTTGTCGTAGAGAACGGTGAACGCTGGTATCGCACCGGCGATTTAGCGCGCTATCATCCCAATGGCTCACTGGAGTTTCTGGGGCGACGCGATCATCAGGTGAAAGTGCGGGGCTACCGTATTGAGCTGGGCGAAATTGAATCCGCGCTGGTTGCCCACCCTGCCGTGACACGCGGTATTGTTCTGCTCGATGATGAACAACATCTGGTCGCGGCCTATACCTGCCAGCAGCCGGTAGAGAGCACGGCGCTGCGCCAGCATCTGCAACGTTACCTGCCGCAGGAAATGGTGCCGGAACGGCTGGTGGCGCTGCCTGAACTTCCGCTCAGCCACAACGGTAAAATTGATCGCAATTTACTGCGGCAGTTACTGGCCGACCATGCACCGGAAACGGCCCACACCTACGAGGCCGCCTTGCCCGGCGTAGAACAACAGGTGGCTGCGATCTGGCATAAAACACTCGGTATATTACCGGGCCGTCAGGATAATTTCTTCACGGCAGGCGGTGATTCACTGCTGGCCACCCGTGCCGTGGCAGAACTTCGTCGCCAGGGATTTAGCGCTGTTACCCTGTCAAAACTCTTCGCTCAGCCGGTATTGGCAGATTTCTGTCAGACATTGCGCTGCAACCAACCGACAACCGCCACGCCTGCCATCGTTCATGATGCTAACGGACGTTACGATGCCTTCCCGCTGACGGACGTGCAGCAGGCTTACCTGTTTGGCCGAGAAAGTGAGTTTGCGCTGGGCGGCATTGGCTGTACGTTCTATCGTGAATTTGAGGTTAATCATCTGGATCTCGCGCAACTGGAACGCGCGGTGAACCAGTTGATTGCGCGCCATGACATGCTGCGGGCGGTATTCAGTAACGGCCAGCAGCAGGTTCAAAAACAGGTGCCGCATTATCAGATCCCGCTGTTCAACCAGACGGGTGAAGATAACGTTGGTCTGCAACGCGCAGCATATGCCTCACACAGCTTCGATCCGCAGCGCTGGCCGCTGTTTAGCGTCAGCGTGGCGCAGCGGGGTGAAACGCACCGAGTGGCGATCGCTATCGACAACCTGATCCTCGATGCGCTCAGTATCCTGTTGTTCTATCAGGAACTGGACGCGCTCTATCATCAGCGTTCGTTGCCGGCAGCCCCCGCTGTTCAGTTCCGTGATGCGCTACTAGCACGCCTGCCACAGCAGGCGCAACGTGAGGCTGCTTGGGACTGGTGGCGGCCACGTCTCGACCACCTGCCGCTGGCCCCGCAGTTGCCGCTGGCCCGGCAACCTGAAGCGATGTCGGTACCGCAGTTTACCCGCCGTGAGTACTGGCTGGACTCGGATCGCTGGCAGCAACTGACGCGAAAAGCCCGCCAACAGGGTGTAACACCTTCAGCGGTGATGCTGAACGCATTTGCGACCGTACTGCGGCGCTGGAGCCATCAGCCGGACTTTACCCTCAATTTGACCCTGTTCGATCGTCCTGAAGGGCACGATGATATGACCCGGGTGATGGGTGATTTCACTTCGCTCGTGTTGGTGCCGTGTCGTCATGCCGACGGCGGCTGGCTGGATGAAGTTTGCCAGGTACAACGCGATATGTGGGGCGCGCTGGATCACCGTTCGCTCTCAGCCGTTGAGGTCCTCCGCGAACTGGCTCGTCTGCATCAGGCGCCTGAACTGGTGATGCCGGTGGTGTTTACCAGCGCTTTGGGAATAAGCGCAGAACCGGAACAGGGCATCTTCAGCCAACCCGTTTATGGCCTGTCACAAACGCCGCAGGTCTGGTTGGATCACCAGTTAACCGAGCTGGCAGGAGGCGTCTCGCTGGTCTGGGATGCGGTAGAGGCTCTGTTCCCGGCGGGTATGCTGGATGCGATGTTTACCGCCTATCAGCAGCTCATCCATCACTTATGTGACCAGAACTGGCAGCAGTCGCTTCCAGATCTCTTGCCTGTGCCTCAGCGCCTGGTGCGAGAGGCAACCACTGTCGCTGCACATCACCCCTATGTTGCGGAAACATTGCATCACGCCTTTTTCCAGCAGGCCAGTCGGACACCGCAGCAGGCGGCGCTGATTTGGTTGCAGGAGCAGCAAACCTGTCAGCTTTCTTATGCTGAGCTGGCGCAGCAGGCGCTGAAACTGGCGCACTGGCTGCAACAGCAGGGAACGCTGGCGGGCGATAGGGTGGCGATTTCACTGCCGAAAGGCCCGCAGCAGGCGATCGCGGTGCTGGGAGTATTGGCTGCGGGGGCCAGTTGGGTACCAATCGGTATCGATCAGCCACAGGCACGCAAACAGGCGATTTTGCAACGGGCCGACGTACGGCTGGTGCTCGATCAGGACACGCCCTTGACCGGCGATCAGGCCGTGCAGACGGACGTCGCGGCGTTGGCTCATCCGGTAGCAATCTCCCCCCAGCAGCTGGCGTATGTCATCTTCACATCGGGCTCGACCGGAGAACCCAAAGGCGTTGAGATGTGCCACGCCGCCAGCCATAACACGGTGCACGATTTGCGCCAGCGACTGGCGATGCAACCGCAAGACCGCATTCTGGCGCTCTCGGCACTCGATTTTGATCTTTCGGTATTTGATCTGTTTGCGCCGTTAGGCTGCGGGGCTGCGCTGGTGATGGTGGATGAGGAGTACCGTCGCGATGCGGCTCACTGGATACACTTAATGCAAACCCATGGGGTCACCCTGTGGAATTCGGTGCCAGCGCTGCTGGAGATGCTGCTGACAGCTGCGCAGAACGTCACGTTGCCTGCGCTGCGGGCGTCGTTGATTTCCGGTGACTGGATCCCGCTGTCGCTGCCAGAGAGATTACAAATGAGCGCCCCGGGCTGCCGTTTACTGGCTCTGGGGGGCGCCACCGAAGCCGCTATCTGGTCAAACATTTTCCCGGTGACCAGGATCAAACCTGACTGGCGTTCGATCCCTTATGGTTACCCGCTACATAATCAGCGCTGGCGTGTGCTTAATGCGGTCAATACCGATTGTCCTGACTGGGTGGAAGGCGAGCTGCTCATCGGCGGCGCGGGTCTGGCTCGCGGCTATCTCGGCGATCCAACGTTGACGGAGGCCCGTTTCCCTGTGCTTGACGGCGAGCGCTGGTATCGTACCGGCGACCGTGGCCGCTACTGGCCAGACGGTACGTTGGAGTTCCTGGGGCGACTGGATACGCAGATGAAGCTGCGCGGCCATCGCATTGAGGCCGGTGAGGTTGAACAGGCATTGCAGGCGCTTAACGGCATCGACCAGGCGGTGGTCTCATTGTGGCACGATGGCATCACGCAGCGACTTGTAGCCGCCGTCGCCCCCCACACCCCTACCCGTGTCGAGCAGGATGAGGTATTCCATCCTGACAGTACTCAACGTGGTCTGCTGCAGTATGAATCGGCGGTGGCCGAACACATTCTGACGGAGCTCCTGCAACTGCCGGCGGAAGCCGGTGCCGTCTGGCAAGTGCACGCGCTTCAGCCCGATGAAAAGGGCGAGCAGGTGCTGCAACTGTGGTTGAAATGGCTGGTGTCGCGTGGTGTGGTGCAGCCACAGGATGCACACTACATTGCCACCGGAACCGCTGCCGCGATCGCCAGGCCTGCAACGGCGCAGATCGTTGCGGCGCGCACCCGCTATGCCAGCTGGCGCGCCATGTTGCGAGGTGAACAAGACCATGCCGCACTGCTGACCGACAGCGTATTCAGCCCTGCCAGTCTGTCGGCAGCGGATGATGAGACGCGGCAATGGTTGTCACAGCTGGCGCTGCATGTTCACGGCCTGTTCCACCAGCGAGGTCAACCGATCAACATCGTGGAGATCAACGGTGCCGGCGGGCAGCACAGCGCTGTGCTGTTGGCGCGCCTGCCGCAGGGCAGCGTGCATTACACCCTGCTGGAATCCTCCCCATTGGCGCTGGAGCAAGCGCGGACTCAACTGGCAAACGGCGGTCATCAGATCGATTTCCTGTTGCTGAATGAACTGTATGTGCCGGAAGAACTGCAAAACTCGGCTGACATCGTGCTGGCGGCGAATGCGCTGCACCGCTACGCCCAACCATTACATGGGCTGAAGGCAGCCTCTCAGTTGCTGAGGCCTACAGGCGAGCTGTGGATGATGGAGCGCCAGTGTCTGACACCGGTTGCCATGATCAGCGCCGGGCTGCTGGCGGGAGGGTATGGCAATAGCAGAAAAGATCCGCTGCGTACTGGCGCGGTGTGGCAGCAACGCGCTCAGTCCAGTGGTTTTACATCCGGTGAGTGCAACCTCAGCGGTCTCGTCGCCACCTTAACTCTACGCCCTTCACATCATCACGGGCTGCCCGCTAACTGGTCGAGTCAGCTGGCGCAGAAACTTCCCAAAGCCATGGTGCCGGAGCGGTTGGTTATGCTGACACATCTGCCACTGACTGCAAACGGTAAGGTTGATCGTAAGCGCCTGCAATCACTGTATGACAATCTGCCCAGGCCGCAACAACAGCAGGAAACACTCAGTGAAACCGAAGCAAAACTCGCTCAGCTATGGGGAACATTGCTTGGCATTACGCCGCACATCGGCCGCCAGCAGGGCTTTTTTGAATTAGGGGGGGATAGCTTGCTGGCCACCCGCCTGATTAACCTGATCCGTGATGAATTTGCCGTCGACATCGCGCTGCGAAAAATCTTTAGCGCACCTGGCCTGAAGGCAATGGCTGCCGAGATTGAGGCACAACAGGCTCAAGTTGCCACCATGGAAGGGGGGGTTCTGTGATTGGTATTTTGGGAGGATTTGGTGCCGTGGGCAGCGGGGTCGCGCGTATTCTGCATCAGTGGGGAGAAACGTCGCTGCGCGTGGGGGGGCGTCACCCGCAACCCGTCGCCTGGGCACAGAGCTGCTATGTGGATGTGAGTGACGAAGAAAGCCTCATGATGTTCGCCACCGGCTGTCGGTTGATCGTGAACTGTGCTGCGCCTTCGGCACGGCTGTCACAACAGGTGGCTAACCGACTGCACGCGGCGGGTATTCCGCTGGTTGACGCCGGCGGGATTGACTGTCCGGCAGCGTTACAACCTCCGGTTGGGGGATGTCCATGCAGCGCGCTGTTCGCAGCAGGTGCATTGCCTGGCTTGTCTGGCATTTTGCCTACGTGGTTAGCGCGTACGCTGGACCGAGCCGATGCATTGCACTGTTGGTTTGGCGTGTTTGATCGTTTCACCCCTGGCGGAGCAGAAGATTATCTTGAGGGTGTGCTGCGCGCGTCAGGCCCTAAGCATACCCTGCCGCGACGACAGTCCAACGTCAGCCTGCCTTTCTTTCCTCGCCCGGTGCAACTGCAGCCTTATGAAGATGAGGAATCGCGCCGAGTCACCAATCAATTGGGGGTGCGCCACAGTCGCTGGTATCTCGCGCTTGATGGTGAACACCTGGTTCGCGCATTAGAAACAGCGCGTGTATTGCCGCAAGAGGCAGCAATACACGCGGTGGTGGAGGGCGCGGCACTGGATGTAGCGGGTCGACATGCATGGGTTAACTTTTTGATCCAGGTTGATGGAGTGCGTCAGGGCACTAACACCACGTTAACCTTATTGCTGAAAGCTCCGGGCATTGCTCAGTTAACCGCCGCATGCGCGGCGGCATGCGCTAAATGGCTGCTAAAGTCACCTCAGCCGGTCGTGGGGATGGCAGCCGAGTGCATTGATATCGAAGCGTTTATGCTGCTGTTCTGCCGTGAGCAAACCGGTATTGATATTGAGCTGTTTGACAGCGGGATTGAGCACTTAAACGAAATGAGTGGAGGTGCGCTATGAACGCGGTTCCGTTAAAGGTGCTGGTGTGTGGCTCCACCTTTGGCCAGTTCTGGTTGGCGGCACTGCAGCGTTATCCGCTGCACTTTAACGTGGTGGGGCTACTGGCGAGCGGCAGCGCACGTAGCCGTGATTGCGCGCAACGCTATGACATTCCGCTCTATACCGATATCGCCGCATTGCCTGAAGACATTGACCTGGCCTGCGTGGTGTTGCGTGCCACCGTGATGGGCGGTGCAGGCAGCGTTCTGGCACAGCAACTGATGGCCAGGCGCATTCATGTCATTCAGGAGCAGCCCGTTCATCATGATGAGGTGGTGGCGAACCTGCGCTCAGCGCGTGAATTCGGTGTGCAGTATCGGGTCGGCAACCTCTATCCGCATCTGCCGGCGGTGGAGCAGTTCATTCAGTCTGCCCACCGCTTACTGCGGCGGCAAAAGCTTCAGTTTATTGATGCCGCGTGCGCCAGCCAGGTGGCGTTCCCACTGATCGCGATGCTGGTGGAAGCCCTTGGCGCACCTCGCCCGTGGCAGTTTCAGGCGCAGGCGCAGTTACCAGAGGCACCTTTCCAGGTGGTGCAGGGACAGTTGGCCGGAATCCCCTTAACGTTGAGTGTGCATAACGAAGTCGATCCGCAGGACCCTGACAACCATTTCCAGCTGTTGCAACAGATCACGCTGGGCTTGCCCGCTGGACGGTTATCGTTGATCGATACACATGGGCCGGTGATGTGGTTCCCGCGTTTGCATATCCCTGAGGCGGTAAAACGCGACCGCGATTTTAGCAGCCCACAATCAGCACATCTGATGGAAGAGACCAGCGCCATTATCGGCGAGGTTCAGCGCGCCAGCTGGCGCACCACACTGGCGGAACACTGGCCAGAAGCCATTGCCCAAGACTTACTGGCGCTGGCGGAGAGCATCCGGTCTCCTGATGCACCCCGCTGGAGCCCGCAATCCCTGCTAACTCAGTGTCAGATGTGGCAAGCGCTGACCAAAACACTCGGCTATCCGCGTCTCAATCCAGACCAGCGGTTTGAACCCCTGGCGCGTACCTTGCTGCCTGTCACCACCGGGCTGGAACGCAAAGCCACCCCACAGTGGGATTTTACCCAGCGGGCAGAGCTGCTGGTGAGTGGCATTACGGCGCAGCAGGTGACGGATTTTGTCGCGCGGATGGATGAAGCTTGCCTGAGCGCCATGCTGTTTAGCCTGCAACAGGGAGGCGCGCTGACGCATCCCGATCAGGGCCACGATCTGCCAGGGATTTTGCAACAACTCCAGGTGGCCGAAGCGCATCACGCCCTGATTGGACGCTGGCTGATGCTGCTGGCCGATGCCGGTCTGGTGGTGCAACGAGGCGCGCACTACTATAGCCGACGAACGATCGGCTATACCGAGCTGCATCACAGCTGGCAGGCGGTGCACAGGGCGTGGGACAACCGCCTGGGCTCTGCCACTTTTATCGATTATCTGTGGCATAACGCGGAAAAGCTGGGTGAGCTGATGCGCGGCGAGCAGCAGGCGGCGCTGCTGCTGTTCCCGGAAGGCCGTAACGATATCGCCGATGCGGTCTATCGCCACACCATCACCGCCCGTTATCTCAACACCCTGATTGCCGACTGGGTCCTGAAGCAGCTCAGCCAGCGAACGGCGCCGCTAAAAGTACTGGAGATTGGCGCAGGCACCGGTGCCACCACCGAACGGGT
The DNA here is from genome assembly GCF_052168635.1 of Serratia sp. CY47444. Classification (NCBI taxonomy): domain Bacteria; kingdom Pseudomonadati; phylum Pseudomonadota; class Gammaproteobacteria; order Enterobacterales; family Yersiniaceae; genus Serratia; species Serratia sp. CY47444. The sequence continues at coordinate 865,357 of NZ_JBJNMH010000001.1, read as the reverse complement.
ACGGGAACGGCTGCACGAGGCGTATGGGGAAACACCGCCGCTCAACTGGCTGTTTAGCGATGTCTCGCGCTTTTTCCTGGTGAATGCGCAACAGCGCTATAGCCATCTCTCCTGGCTCTCGACCGCACTGATCGATATTGACCGCCCCCTCACCGAGCAAAACGTCGCCGCAGATTCCCAGGATGTGCTGGTGATGGCGGGGGTGCTGAACAATGCACACAACAGCGAACAAACCATTCGTTGGCTGGCCGAGGTGTTACAACCGGGCGGTGTCATGTTAATCACCGAACCGACGCGTGAACATCTGGAAATTCTCACCTCACAGGCCTTTATGATGCCACCGCCACAGGACGACCGGCAGCGCAGTGAACAGCGCTTCCTCTCACCAGAGCAGTGGCGGGATCTGCTGCAGCGCGCCGGGTTGATTTGCGAGGCTTGCCTGCCCGACGAGGGTCATGTGCTCGCTCCGCTCGGGCAGCGCCTGTTTATCGCACGGAGGCCCAATGCTTAAGTGCAGCCATATTCTCTGCAAAGTCGATAACATTCGTGACTGCGTAGCCCAGCTTGAACAGGCTGGGTTCAGTGTGCAGTGGGGGGGCGATCCGGCGCGGGCGCACAATGCGTTGGTGTGGTTTGAAGAGGGGCCGTTTCTGGAATTCTTTGAACTGCCGCGCTGGTTTCGCTGGCTGAGCTATCCCTTTGGCTGGCGCTTCGGTTCCAGCGCCGGTCGGCGTCTTAGAGGTTGGGCGCAGGCTGGCGAGGGCTGGTGTGATGTGGCGTTGGAACCTGAACAGTATCAGCCTGAAGCACCACTTAGCCTGGATAACGTCAGTCAGCATTTGCGTCAGCAGGCGCTGGCCGGTTCGCGCGTCGTAAGAGGCAACCGTAAATCGGTACAGGGTGAAAGGGTGCACTACCACTTTATGATGCCGCGCGGTAACGATCTGCCGTTTATCGTCTCTCATTACCACCCGCTGCAGCGACCGGCCTGTGTCCGGCATGCCAATGGCGCACGCGCCGTGACCCGGGTGGACTTCCATATCCCGCGACTCAGTTACAGCCAGTTGCAACGCCTGTTGCCTGCTGACCGCTGGCTCAATAGTCAGCAGGGTGAGCGGCGCTATGTCAGAAGCGTGGTTTTACAGGGGTGGCAGGCACTGCCGCAGACATCCGATTTCATCCAGTCGTTATTTAACCCGTCGCAGGAGGCGTAATGCGCGAGCTATTTTCTGCCTTACAACAGGTGTTGGAAGGGGATTTACTGTTGCCGCAGCATGCGGAATACGAAGTTGCACGCCGGGTACGCAACGCCCGTATTGACTACCGGCCCACTGCGATTGTGCGCTGCGTCAGCGTGCAGGATATTCAACAGTCACTGCAACTGGCGGAGATTCAGCAACTGTCGGTTGCGCTGCGCGGCGGTGGCGCTCACGTGGCCGGTTACGGCACCTGCCAGGATGGGCTGGTGCTTGATCTGTCCCGCATGAAGCAGATCGCTATTGACCCGGATAAACGCCTGGCGCACGTCGCCCCAGGGGTCACCTGGGGCGAGCTGGATGCGGCAACTCAGGCGTACGGTCTGGCGGTACCCGGCCCGCGCAATCCCACTATCGGTATCGCCGGGCACACCCTGGGCGGCGGCGTTGGCGACCTGTCGCGCCAGTTTGGCTTGACCAGCGATAACCTGGTGAGCTGTGAGCTGGTTACGTTGTCCGGTGAAGTGCTGGAAGTGAACCCACAGCACGATGCCGAACTGTTCTGGGGTTTGCGCGGCGCGGGCGCCAATTTTGGCGTGGTATCGCGTTTCACGTTTCAATTGCATCCCGTTGAGGGCGTCGTGGCCGGCGTGCTCGCGTGGCCCGCACGGGACATTCCCGCTGTGCTGCGTCGGGCACGTAGCTGGCTGACGCAGGCACCGGATCAGGCCTCGTTGATTGCCCTTGTCTGGACGGCACCGCCGCTGCCATTTTTGCCAGAATCACTGCATTTTGAGCGCAGTATCATGCTTATTCCCACCTGGTTTGGTGCGCCAGAACAGGCGGAACAAGTGCTTGCGCCCCTTAAGGTGGGCGCGCTGTGCGACACGCTGCAACCGATGCGCTACGTCGATTATCAGCGCCTTCTGCCCTCGGCGCCCAACTATCTACAGCAGCATGTTTACAACCGTGGCGAACTGCTGCGTGAGCTGGACAATGACACGCTCGAGCGACTGCTGGCGCTGTTTCAGCGTGCCGGCCCGAACTTCTCGCTGGTGTTTGGCGCACTTGGCGGTGCCATTGCCCGCGCCCCGGCGGGCGCAACCGCGTTTGCCCACCGGGATGCCAACTGGTTTGTTGAAGTCTGCGCCCAGTGGTACGGCGAGCCCGATAACCCAGCGATGCTGGCACCCGCCATTGAGGCTTGGCAACAGCTGCAAGCGGTGAGCTGCGGCCCTTACGCCAACCTGCTGCCTGACCATGAGCCGCGTTGGGCGCAGGCCACGTATGGCAGCGGATGGGCACGCCTGGCGGCACTCAAACAGCGCTTCGACCCGACTAATCGCCTGCGTTTTAACGTCAATATTCCGCCCCGGTCGTCCCGCGCGACGGCTCCGGGCGAGGAGGATTTAGCATGACTGACCATTCCATCGCCCTTGAACTGCTTCAACGCCTGCGCAACCGTGGCGTACAGCTGTGGGAGGAGCAGGGCAAGCTAAACTACCGTGCGCCGCAGGGCGTGATTTCAGCGGACGATTTACACACGCTGAAAGCCCATAAAGCCGATGTGTTAGCTATTCTCGCCGGAGAACAGCAGCAGACTACACTGATAGCCGATGAGACTGCGCGCTTCGCACCGTTTCCCCTAAGCCAGGTGCAGGCGGCGTATCTGGTCGGGCGTAATGATGCCTTTGGCTATGGCGGCGTGGCCTGCCATGTTTATCTGGAGGTGAATTATCCACCGCTGCAGCATGCCAGAGTCAGTGCTATCTGGAATGAGCTGGTCGCGCGACACGACATGCTGCGTGCGGTGTTTGATCGCAGTGGCAGCCAGCGCGTTTTACCCGATGTGCCGGAACTGCTCATTGACTGCGCGAGTAGCGGAGCAGAGCAGGGCGAAGCGCTGCTGGACAGCGTGAAGCAGCAGATGGGGCATCGACTCTACCAGCCCGAGCAGTGGCCGCTGTTCAGCCTGAGTCTGTCGCAGTTGCCGGCACGCAGCGTGCTGCATTTGTCGATGGACTTCCTGATTGCCGACTGGGCCAGTATCTGGCTATTGCTGGGCGAGTTTGAAGCGCGTTACCAGCATCCTGACCAGCCGCTGCCTCCGCTAAAGATTCAGTTCCGCGATTATCTGCTGGCGGAGCGCGGCAGGGATGAGTCACCGGCGGCCCAACGCGATCGTGCCTGGTGGCAGCAGCGTATTCCTCAGCTGCCCGCCTCGCCGCAGCTCCCGTTGCTTGATACACAGGAACGACAGCCCGCACGCTTTACACGACGTTTTTTGCAACTGCCGGAGGAACGCTGGGCGGCACTCAAACAGCAGGCGGCACAGTGCGGTATTACCCCTACAGCGGCGGTGTTAACCGCCTATGCCAGCGTGCTGCAGCGTTGGTCTGCCAGCGAACACTTCTGCCTGAATCTGACGGTACTTAACCGCCAGCCGCTGCATGAGCAGGTGGATCGTCTGGTGGGCGATTTCACCTCGGTCAGCCTGCTGGAGGTCGATCAGCGCCATCCAATGAGCTGGGCGCAGCGCGCCAACGCCATTAGCCGGCAATTGTATGATGACCTGGATCATCGCCTTTGTTCCGGCGTCGAGGTGATCCGTGAACTGGCGCGCGCCAAAGGGCGCGATTACGCTTTGATGCCTTATGTTTTTACCAGTGCCATCGGCCTGGTGCCTGCCGATGCAGAAAACGCGTTGCAGGGCAAACTGGATGGACGTGGCATTACCCAGACGCCGCAGGTGTTTATCGACTGTCAGGCGATGGACAGTGCTGCCGGTTTACAGGTCAACTGGGATGTGCGCGACGGGGTATTCCCGTCGGGGATGATCGACGATCTGTTTGCGAGCTTTGAATCACTGCTGAATGCCATGGCGCAAGAAGATGCGATTTGGCAGCAGACCGCGCAGGTTGCACTCCCCGAATGGCAACGTGAACAACGGTTGCAGGTCAATGATACCCACGCACCGCTACCCGAAGGCGGGCTGCACCAGCCATTCTTCGCACAGGCTCACCTGACCCCGGATGCGCTGGCGGTGATCGATCCCCTGCAGCAGATGACTTACCGTCAACTGGCGGACGCAGCCTTGCGTATTGCCGGCCATCTGCAGCGGCACGGAGTTGTCATCGGCGAACCGGTCGCGATCACGCTGGAAAAAGGTGTAATGCAGGCCGCTGCGGTGCTGGGTGCCATGGCGGCGGGGGCGGTCTGGGTGCCGGTCGATGTCTCGCAGCCGGCGGAACGTCGCCGGCAAATTCTGGCAAACGCGGGTATCCGACGGGTGCTGACCCAGCAACAGATCGTGGAGTGCGGCGTTAGTGGCGAGTGGCGTATTGATGTTGATGCACTGAACGGCAGCGAGCCGCTGCAGGAACCACACACTTCGCGCAGCAGCGATGCGGCCTATATTATCTACACCTCTGGCTCCACCGGCCAGCCCAAAGGGGTGGTGATGGGGCATCAGGCGGCACGGAATACGGTTGAAGACATCAACCAACGTTTCGCCGTGCAGGCCACCGACCGCGTGCTGGCGCTGGCGCAACTCGGCTTTGATTTGGCGATTTATGATCTGTTCGGGCCGCTAAGCGTGGGCGGCGCGGTAATCTATCCTGAACCGGCACGCGCCACCGATCCTTCGCACTGGATTGAACGCATCGAATCACAACAGGTGACCCTCTGGAACAGCGTGCCTGCGCTGATGCAGATGCTGGAGAGCGCGCTTCAGCACCAGCAACTGACGAGTTTGCGGCTGGCATTACTCTCAGGTGACTGGATCCCTTTAACGCTGCTGGATTCACTGGCGACGCGTCTGCCACGGCTTCAACTGGTAGCGCTCGGTGGTGCGACTGAAGCCGCCATCTGGTCTAACTATCACCGCTGGCAGGGCCGTGATGCCACGTGGCGCAGTGTCCCTTACGGTCTGCCGCTCAGCAATCAGGGCTTTCGCGTGCTGGATGACAACATGGCGGACTGCCCTGTGTGGTTGCCTGGCCATCTTTACATCAGCGGCGCGGGACTGGCGCAAGGCTATCTTAATGACGCGGAGAAAACTGCACGCCACTTCATCCATCATCCGCATGACCAACAGCGATTGTATTGGACCGGCGATCGCGCCCGCTATCTGCCGAACGGTGAACTGGAGTTTCTTGGTCGCGCGGACAATCAGCTCAAAATCAAAGGGCACCGCATCGAACCCGGGGAAATCGAAGCGGCGCTTAGTGCTTTACCGGGCGTGGAGAGTGCGTGCGTGGTGCCCCATGGCGAAGGTAACCAGCGGCAACTCCTGGCATTAGTCAGCGCGCAGCGTCAACCAGAGAACCGCGCAGATTACGCCCGCCTGACAGATGGTATTGATACCGCAACCGCAGATCTGGTGCAGGACATCACCGCCACGCAGTTACAACAGGCGATGACAGCCCTGGACGCTGTGGTGTTACAACAGATGCGTGACACGCTGGAAGCTTATGGTCTTAATGCTGAATTCAGTGAAGCTCAGCTACGAGAAACACCCGTGAATGCTCGCTTCTTCTGGCTGGTGCGCCGCTGGCAAGCGATGCTCGCGCAGGCGGGCGCTTTGCCTGATTACAGCTGGCAGCAGGTTGACGCACTGTGGCAGCCGTTGCTCGATGGCCCGGCATTTCTGGCTTACATCCGCAGCAACCTGGATAATCTCGCCGGGCTGCTCGAAGGGCGTGTTGACGCTCAGAAACTGCTGTTCCCGCAGGGGCAACTGACCAACGTGCAGGCGCTGTATCGTGAAAACCTGATGGCGAAGTACCTGAATCAGGCTGTCAGTGCACTGACGAGCCTGATTGCACAGCAGTGCGCCCAGCGGCCTTTACGTATCCTCGAAGTTGGCGCAGGCACTGGCGGCACGACGGCGGATGTGCTGGCAGCGTTGAGCGAGCAGGCGATTGAATACCACTTTACTGATGTGGCGGCCTTCTTTCTGCCTGAAGCGCGTGCCCGCTACGGTGAACGAGCGGGCATGCATTTTGGCCTGCTGAATATTGACGATGATATTCGCGCGCAGGGCTATTACCCGGAGAGCTTCGATATTGTGCTGGCCGCCGGGGTACTGGAAAACGCCCGTGACCAACGCCGGGCGCTGGAAAATATCCAGTTACTGACCGCGCCGCAAGGCTGGGTGATCCTGACGGAGCCGACGCGCGAATGTCCGTGGATCATGGCTTCTCAGGCATTCATGATGACGCCACCGGAAGACAGCGAACGTCAGCAGGAGAGCTATCTTGATCAGCATGGTTGGCAGGCGCTGATGCAATCGGTCAGCGGCGATCCGGTGCTGTGCCTGCCGCAGTCAGGTCACGTGCTGTATCAGCAGGGTTTCCATTTGCTGGCACAACAAATCAAAGGCGATCGTCTGCCGCTGTATCCGCAAGTGCTGCTCGACGCGCTGCAACAGAAATTACCGCGCTATATGATCCCGGCGCAGATTCAGTCGGTTGCAGCTCTGCCGCTAACGGCAAACGGAAAAGTGGACCGTAATACCGCCGTCAGTTGGTGGGTAGAGGAGACTGCAGAGCATGGCACGCCGCTGGGCCTGCAACCGCAGGGGGATGCGCTTGAGCAGATGCTGTGCCAGCACTGGGCTGAAGCGCTGGGAATTAAACAGATCGCGCTCGACCAGGATGTGTATAACCTGGGGGCTGACTCGCTGATCATGGCACGCATGGCAGGCAAGCTGCGGCAGTTGCTGGCCGCTGACCCCTGGCAGATGGGAGAGATACCCTTTGATACTTTGCTGCGTCATATGCTGAATGGCCCAACGGTGCGCGCGCTGGCGCAGGCTATCCGTTCGCAGCATGCGCCTGAAGCGGCTGCCGCAGCGCCTCAAGCCGGAGATAAACTGCAGCCAGAAATCGAGGGCCGGGCTGAGGGCAGCAACGGTATTCTGCTGCCGATGGGGGGCGGGCGTGAAGGCCCGCTGCGGGTGGTGTTCCATGCCGGCCTGGGCACCATGGATTGCTTCCGCCCGATGCTGGCGGAGCTGGAGAAAGATCCGCGCGGGCCGGTCATCGGCATTGTGATTGCCGATACCGCACAATATTGCGCCTTGTCCCCACAACAGGCGGTTGAGCGCATGGCAGATGATTACGCACAACGCCTGCTGGCCACCGGACATAGCCGCTTCCAGCTGATTGGCTACTGTCTGGGCGGGTTGTTTGCGGTAGAAGTGGCGCGTCGCCTCAGCGAACAGGGCGCAGAAATCGCTGACCTGGTGCTGATCAGCAGCCATCCGGTGTTGTTCGAGGTGCAGGATGATCTGATGATCGAATCGCTGTTTATCCCCAATTTGCACATTACGCTGGCGCAGGCCGGTTTCGGTGAGGTGGATGGCGATGCATTAGTGAAGGGCTTTATGCAGGTGATTGAGCAACATCATGGTCGCATTCCGCAGGGTGCGCTGGCGCAGTTACCCGGCGCGGCGGGCTTGTTTTTCCAACAGATGCAGGCATTGCCGATTGAAGAGCGTTTTGCGCGTTATGTCGCGGGTGTGGAACAGTTTACCGGTCAGCAGATGCCTGCCGAAATGGCACTGGGCCTGTTCCGCGTATTCCGCCAGAGTTTCCATGCCGCACACTTCACCCCCAGCACTTATGTCGGCGATATCCGCTTCCTGTTGCCCAATCAGGGCTCTGGGTTCGCACCGGGTATGGATGACAATACGCTGAACTTCTGGCGTAACGTCTGCCTGGGCGATCTGCAGGTCACTTCGATTGCGGGTAATCACTTCAGTTGCATCGATACGCCCAACGCACAAGCCGTGGCGCAGCGGGTGAATGAGGGGCTGAAATGAAGTTACTGGGCCAACCCGGCAGGTTAGTGGCAAGCGTGCCGAAGGTGGCGCGCTCACTTAACCTGGCACTTCTTTTTGGCAGCGTGGCGGGCTTGCTCAACGTCAGCGGCATAGCGCTGCTGGCATGGGCGGTGACGCCATTACTGTCTGTCCCGATGTTACCACCGCCGTCATTTATCGCCCTCACCGGCAGTGTGCTGCTGTTGGTGCTGGCATTCTGGTTGCGCTTACAGGCAGAAGCACGGGCCCACGAAGCCAGCTATCAATTAGAGGAAGCGCTGCGCGAGCGTCTGGTGGAGTACCTCAGTTGTTTGCCGCTTGGAGTGGTACAGCAATGGGGCAGTGGGCGGTTACGTAAAATCCTCCAGGAGGATGTCAAAGCGCTGCACATTGCGGTGGCGGATGCGGTGCCGTTTATCGGTGCCAGCCTGAGTCAACCGCTGGCCGCACTGCTGGTGCTGGCGCTGGTGCAGTGGCGACTGGCACTGGTGGCGTTGCTGTTTTTGCCGATTAGCCTCGTGTGTATGGCAATGATGGCGCGTGAAAATCCGCAGCAGCGCAGCCGATACAATGAGGCCAGTGAGTCAGTCAATGCCGGGGTGATTGAACTGGTGCAGGGTATGGCGGTCATGCGTACCTTTGATAATGGCGCCGCGGGTTGGCGGCGCTTTAACGCGCGGCTGCAACAGTTTACGTCGGCGGTGGAAACCTGGATGGCAGGCAGCAAAGTGCCCTGGAAAATCAATCGTCTGGCAGGTGCCGCGTTACCGACGGCTGCGGTGCTGATGATAGCAGGTTTTGTGCTGTATCAAGCCGGGCAGGTTACCCTGGCGCAGTGGCTGCTGGCGTTGATGTTGGGTACGTTACCCATCAAAGCGCTCGAACCGTTAGTGCACCTGGCTAACTATCTGAATGACGCTGGCGCGGCCTCAGGCCGCATTGAAGAGGTGCTGCGGCAGGACGTGCTGCCAGAGCCACTACATCCGCAGCAACCGCAAGGACACGTACTCAGCCTGAACAAGGTCAGTTTTCACTACCCGGATCGGCCGCAGCCTGCACTCAGCGACGTGTCATTAACGCTCGCAGCGGGAACACGCTGTGCCATTGTCGGGGCTTCCGGTTCGGGAAAATCGACGCTGGCGCGCCTGATCCCGCGTTTTTATGACGTGACAGAGGGTAGCATTACGCTGGGGGGGTGCGATATCCGCCAGATGCGCAGTGATGTGTTGTTGAAGCAGATGGCGCTGGTATTACAGGAGCCGTTTCTTATCAGTGGCACGCTGGAGGAAAATTTACGACTGGCTGCGCCCGAAGCCAGTGATGCAGCGTTGCAGCACGTTATGGTCGCGACGGGGGTGAGCGAGATCGTTTCGGCACTGCCACAAGGATTAAACACGCAGATCGGTGAGCGAGGGAGCTCGTTATCGGGCGGCCAGCGTCAGCGTGTGACCCTGGCCCGCGCACTGCTGAGCAATGCGCCCGTGCTGGTGATGGATGAAGCAACTTCTTATCTCGATGCACACAACGAAAGGCATATTCAGCAGGCACTGGCGCAACTCGCGCCGGATCGCATTGTGATCACTATTGCTCATCGTTTGCAGACGGTCATTGACGCGGATGTGATTGTGGTGATGCACGAAGGCAGAGTGGCTGAGCAAGGCCGTCATGCTGACTTGCTGAATCAGGGCGGTTATTACGCGCGTCTGTGGCAGCACTATCAGCTTGCCAGTCAGTGGACGTTAAAGCGCGAGGGAGAAGTATGATGCGCATTTATCACAACATGATTGCGGTGGCAGGGGAGTTCGCTGCGCCATTTCGCCGAACGTTAGCGTGTGCGGTGGTAGCGGCGATGTTGCAAGCCGCGGGCTGGATTATCACACTGCCGCTGTTTTCGCTCGTATTAACACCGGGCGCACTGCCCGTGCGTGACATCCTGAGCTGGCTAGTGGTGCTCATTGTTTTGCTGCTGCTTGAAGGCATGGTGCGCTGGCGTGAAATGGCTTTTGTCTATGACTACTGGCATCGCGTGACGGAGGCCATGCGTCAGCGGCTGGCACATCGCTTGCGTGCCATGCCGCTGGAGCAGCTGGCACGGCGAAAAAGCGGCGATCTGGCAACGATTCTTGGCAATAACGTCACCTTTGCGGCAACGGCGCTCTCTTCACTGGCTACGCTGGCGATTCAACTGGCGGTGGTACCTGCGGTGGTGCTGGTGTTGATCTTCACGCTGGACTGGCGTCTGGGGGCGCTGCTGCTGGCGGGAACAGGGCTCATCGTGCCGCTGATACGGCGGGCACAACGTGATGCCAATCAGGATTTTCTGCGCATTGATGAAGTGGATGCGGCAGCCAGCGCAGCCATTGTTGAGTATGTGCAGGCTCAGGCGATGTTACGTGCCAGCGGCCGATCTGGCCTGAACGCGCCTTGTTTACGCGGGGTTTTTGCTCACCAGCATCAGGTGCAGCATCAAAGCGGCAATACTGCACGGCTGATTGCCAAAGCACAACTGATCATCCAGCTCACTCTGGTGGCTACCGTCGCGTTGGGGATGGGGTTATGCGCAACGCAACAGTTGCCGCTGGCATCACTGCTCTGCCTGACGGTGCTGGTAGCGCAAATGGTAGAGCCTCTGACATTGGGACTTTCCATGGTGCGCCTGTTTGAACTAGCGGACGCGGCGTTGCAGCGGGTGAATGCGGTGCTCAATGAAGCGGATCTGGTCACTGAACTGCCACTCCATCAACCACAGCACTTTGCGATTACGCTCAACAATGTCAGTTTTCACTATCAGCAGCAGGAAAAACCTGCACTCCAGGATGTGACGCTACACATTGCGGAAAAATCCCTGACGGCGTTGGTCGGTCCTTCGGGCGGGGGGAAAACCACGCTAACCCGATTGATGAGTCGCTTTGCCGATCCACAGCAGGGCACTATCACGTTGGGAGGCGCGGAATTAAAGCATATCCCCCCCGATCAGCTTTTAGCACAGGTTTCGGTGGTGTTTCAGGATGTGTGGCTGATGGACGATACGCTGGCGAATAACATCGCGTTAGGTAAACCGCACGCCACGCAGGAGGAGATCATCAACGCTGCACGTAAAGCGCATATTCACCACGTCATTGAAAGTCTGCCGCAGGGTTATGAGACACGGGCGGGTGAAGCGGGGAGTGCGTTGTCGGGGGGAGAACGCCAGCGGGTGGCGATTGCGCGCGCTATTCTTAAAGATGCTCCGGTTGTGTTACTGGACGAGCCTACGTCATCGCTGGACAGCGAATCGGAATATCATGTGCAGCAAGCGATAGACGCACTGGTGGCGGATAAAACGGTGGTGATTGTGGCGCATCGTTTATCCACCATTCGCGCAGCCGACCAAATTGCCTTTATTGAGCAAGGCCGTTGCGTTGAGTGTGGCGACCACGCCAGCTTAATGGCCATAAAGGAGGGGCGTTATCGGGCATTAATTGAGGCTCAGCATCACGCCCTCGACAGGTAATCCTTTCTCTTCAGGCACTCACAGCAAAATCGAGTGCCATTCATTCTTCCCCTGGTACTGACAACAAAAAAAGCAGAATAGATGATTGCGCTTTGATTGTTATGTTATAACATTGCAAATAATTATCATTTCACCTTTTAGGGAGTTTGGGGCCTTATGCAAAACAGGGCACAGAAATGGCCATCGCTGAAACCACTCAGCTTGGCCTTGATGGCAATCATGGTGGCATCGCAGGCCAGTGCAGAAGAGACGATAAATGTCGTCGCCGAATCTGCCGACAGCAGTGGATTGGTCGCAACACACAGTCAGAGCGCAACCAAAAGTGATACGCCATTACTGGAAACGCCGCAGTCGATCTCAGTGATTACTCGTCAACAGATGGATATGCAGAACGTTCGCTCTTTAAATGAAGCGCTGCGTTACACACCGGGCGTGGCGGCGGAGCAATGGGGTGGGGTGAGTGCGTTTGACCAGTTCTCAATTCGCGGATTCAATTACGGCTCCACCGGATTTAACGATCAGTTTCTCGACGGATTGCGCATGAACAACGGGATTGTTTATGGCTATCAACAGGTTGATCCCTTCCTGCTGGAGGATATTACCGTGGTGCGTGGCCCGGCTTCTGTGCTGTATGGCCTGGCCAGTCCGGGTGGAATTATCGCGATGCAGAGTAAACTGCCCACTGCGAAGACCATTCGCCATGTTGAGCTGGAAGGGGGAAATCATCAGTATCAGCGCGGCTCTTTCGATTTTGGCGGAAAAGTCAATGATGACGGCACGGTACTTTACCGCGTGGTCGGGACGGCAACGACCAAAGAAGGTCAGGAGCGGGGCACCGAAATGCGGCGCTGGGCGTTAGCGCCTTCCATTACTTTTCAGCCTGACTACTATAACAAGCTCACGATTTATGCGCGTGCGCAAAATGATCCTAAAATGGCAGCCCAGACTTCCCTGCCTGTTGCCGGTACGGCCAAATACAATCCTAACGGTAAATTACCGACAAACGCTTATCCAGGCGAGCCGGATCACAATACCTTTTCGCGTAAGCAGGCCTCTGTTGGCTATAGCGCAGAACACTACTTTAATGATGACTGGGATGTCACCCTGAATGGTCGCTACAGTCAGATGACATCAAAATATAACGCGGTGATTTTTGCCGGATTGCAGGACGATATGCGTACCATCAACCGATCAATCGCCGCATCTGACGAGCATTTCAATACCATCAATCTCGACAATCAGCTGCACGGACATTTCACTACGGCGGATATTGATCATCAACTTCTGGTTGGCATGAGCTGGGATCGCTTTACCGGGCACGGCAATTACGCCGCTTCTTATGATGTCCCCACGCTGGATATCTACAACCCGGTTTATGGCCAGGCCACCTACGGCACGCCTGAGAACTATCAGGATACGCGGCTGATGAATACACAGACCGGTTTGTATGCTCAGGATCAGCTGAGCTATGAAAAATGGCGCGCCACGGTGGGGGTGCGTCATGACTGGTCAAGCGTGCGTACCACTGACTTAATGGGTTACAGCGCGGATACCAAACAGCGTGATGAAGCCACAACCTGGCGTGCCGGCGTCAATTATCTGTTTGATAACGGTATTGCTCCGTATTTCACATACGCTCAATCATTCCAGCCGATCAACTCTGTGGACAGCAGCGGGAACGCGTTTGATCCCTCGCACGGCGAGTTGTATGAGGCAGGTATTAAGTATCAGCCCAAATCTTTGCCAGCGTTATTCTCTATCGCCGCCTTTAATCTTACCCAGGACAAAGTCCTGACCACTGATCCCAACAACATCAACTACTCGGTACAGGGCGGGAAGATTCGTTCCCGCGGCATTGAGTTAGAAGCGCGTGGCCAACTGACTGACCAGTTCAGCATCATCGGATCCATGACCTGGCAGAATGTGGAATACACCCAGGACAGCAATCGCGATGTCGTTGGGCGCACCCCACTGCGTATACCTACCCGTTTCGGTTCGTTGTGGGTCAACTGGGAAGCGCCGGAGTCCAGCTTTGCTTCCGGGTTTGGTGCAGGTGTGGGGGGACGTTTCAGCAATGGTACCAAAGGCGGCACCATGGAGAACCAGTTCAGCACCGCTGGCTATGGCGTGATGGATGCCGAAGTGCATTTCGATCTGGGACATCTGGCTTCCAACCTAAAAGGTGGAAAGGTGCAGGTCACCGCGCAAAACCTTACCGATCGTAAGTACATCACCAGCTGCTTTACCGAATCTCAGGGCTGTTTCTATGGGGCTGAGCGTGCCGTGATAGCGAAGCTGAGCTGGGATTTTTAAATAGTGCTTACTGTATAAATTACACAATTTATTACGAGATAAAATATGAATATTGTCATTCGCTGGTGCCGCTGGTTTTCCGGAAAAAGCAGGTCAAGACAGTACTGGAAAAGGGTTCACTTCTTAATCGTGATGGTCAAGCAAAGTAAATCTTACAAATCACTGCCTTTGATATCTCACCACTCACGGCATCAGCGATCCGCGTTTAAATGTTGCCTGCGGAGATATCAGTAACCCGGAACAATTGGCTACTCTGATTAACGAGAGGACAGACAGAGTGTTTCATCTGGCGGCTCTTGTTTATGGCATTCTTTCATTTGAAACTCGCCCGACTTTCACGCTTCCAGCGCGCTTTGAATATAGCGTTGCGGCGATACGCCCAGTTTTTTGCGAAACATGGCGATGAACGCGCTAGGGCTGGCATAACCCAGTTCGTGGGCCAGTTGACCCACGGCCACGCCGCGCGCCAGATTGCACACCGCCTCCAGCAGGCGAATTTGCTGGCGCCATTCCGAAAAGCTCAGCTGCGTCTCTTCGCGGAACAGCCGGGCCAGGGTGCGTTCGCTGGCGCCGACCTTTTTTCCCCACCAGGCGAGCGTTTCGCCATGGCCCAATTCGCGGCACAAAGCATCACATACCTGGCGCAGGCGCCGGTCGTTCGGCAGGGTCACGTGGCACAGTTGGCCGCTTTGCATGCGTTGAAACTCATCGCTCAGCAGATTTTGAATGAGCGTAAGCCGTTCGGCGGAAATGGCGTTTTCAAGCCCGGCGGCAATCAGGGGATGCAACAGAGGAGTGGCGCTCAGCCCCTGCGGCCGTGCACCATAGCGGCGAGAAAAGGGCGGCGTAAAGTAGATGTTGTGCGTCACGACGTCATTGATGGCTTCCAAACCGTGCGGTGTGCCGCTGGGGAGCCAAATGGCGCGGCCCGGCGAGAGCAGCCAGATATGCTGCGCGGTGGCGATTTTCGCCACGCCGCGCAGCGGCAAAATCAGCTGCCCCTGCTCATGCTGATGGACGGGCTCTTGGCTGCCGGGGCTGTAGCGCAGCTGGCGCAGGCCTTCAATAGCGTGATGGGATGTCATGTTTACCTGCCTCTGTCCGGTTCTCACCATTTGTGCCTATTGCTGCGATAACGGACAACGTTTGTCCGTCTGGCGACATCCTGACTGTCGGTAGCGCTATTCTGCCATGAACGGGCTTCTCTTTTAAAGTTGAATAATTATCATTTCCATCAAATTCTACTAACAGTCGGAAAGGCGATGAGACAGATGGGCAAATTTTTCAGGGAAAAACCGTTGAAAGTGCTGGTATATACGATAATCGCAGGCTATAGCGGGCAAGCGTTTACCGCGGATAGCGGGCAGAATACCACAAAAGAAGAGACTCTGGTGGTGAGCGCGGCGGCGTCTCAGGATCAGGATGACGAGAGCTCGCTGGTGGCGCACGGCGCCGCCTCCGCGACGAAGTCAAACCAGCCGATTAGCCGCACTTCACAAAGCATCTCGGTGGTGACGCAAGCGGAGATTGATGCGCAGGCGGCGAAAAACGTCCCGCAGGCGCTGCGCTATGTTTCCGGCGTCAACTCGGAGAGCGCCGGGCCGGATACCCGTTTCGATACCATCATCGTGCGCGGTTTTGAAGCCGACGAATACCTTGATGGTCTGCGGCTGCCGCGCGAAGCGTGGTGGAGCCGTCCGGCGTGGGATCCGTTCCTGCTGTCGCGTATCGAAGTGGTCAAAGGCCCTTCCTCGGTACTGTATGGCCAGGCGAATCCCGGCGGGATCGTCAACCTGGTCAGCAAAACGCCGCAGGCGACCCCGTCCGGTGAGGTGTATGTCAGCGCGGGCAACGAAAACCAGTTTGGCACCGGCGTCGATGCCACCGGGCCACTGAACGATAACGGCACGCTGTTGGGGCGCGTGGCGGGGACCTTTTTTGATACCGAAACCCAGGTCGACCACACCCGCTATCAGCATTATGACATCGCGCCGTCGCTGACGTGGCAGCCGGATGCGCACACCAGCCTGACGATTATTTCGCAGCTGCGCAAAGATCCGGACAGCGGATTCTACAACCAGATGCCGCTTTCCGGCACCTTGACGCCTAACCCGTACGGCCACATCTCGACCCGTTTTTACGGCGGCCAGCCGGGCTTCGACAAGTACGAACGCAAGCAGGGCAGCATCGGTTACCAGTTCCGGCACGATTTCAACGATACGGTGACTTTCCGCCAGAATCTGCGTTACCTCAGCAGCACCGGCGACTATCTGATGGTCTATCCATGGGGTGTGCATGCGGATGCGCCGCTCATCGATCGCTATTCGATGAACCTGAAGGAGAGCATGACCAACTTCGCGGTGGATAACCAGGCTGAATTCCACTTTGATACCGGTCGGGTGAAACATACGTTGCTGACCGGGATTGATCGCATGCATACCTCGGTGCGCAGCCAGTCGGGCTACGGCGACGCCAGCCCGATTAATTTCCTCAACCCGGACTATAGCGTGCCGGTGGTCACACCGCCGTTCGACAGCAGTACGCACAATACGCTCGATCAAACCGGGCTCTATCTCCAGGATCAACTCGAACTGGGAGGCTGGATCCTGAACCTTGCCGGCCGTTACGACGCGGCGAAAACCAAAAGTATCGACCTGCTGAACGACGCTCGCACTGAGCGCAGCGACTACGCGACGACCGGGCGCGCCGGGCTGTTGTACCACTTCGATAACGGATTGGCGCCTTACATCAGCTATTCCACGTCGTTTGTGCCGAGCAGCAGCAATGACTTTTACGGCCACGCCTTTAAACCGACCGAAGGCAAGCAGACGGAAGTGGGGTTGAAATACGATCCGGTCGGGCTGGATGCCTTGTTTACCCTGGCGTTGTACGACCTGCGGGAAAACAACGTGGCGACCGCCGATCCCGATCACCCGAACTTCAGCGTGCAGACCGGCGAAGTGCGCTCGCGCGGGGTTGAGCTTGATGGCCGCATCAACATCACGCCGGCGTGGTCGGTGTTGGCGTCGTACAACCTGACCGATCCGAAAGTGCTGAGCGCCAACGACGATACGCAGGGCAAGCGTCCGGTGGGCATTGCGCGCAATACCGCCAAGCTCTGGAGTCAGTACGCCTTCGACGGCGCGCTTGACGGCGTGACGCTGGGCGGCGGCGTGCGCTATGTCGGTACCAGCTACGCCACCTCGGACAACGGCCTGAAGGTGCCGGCGGCCACGGTCTACGATGCGCGCGTCGGCTATCAGTGGCGCCAATGGCAGCTGGCGCTCAATGCCGCCAATCTCGGCAACAAAACCTACCTGGCTTCCTGCTCAGACAACGGCTGCGAGTATGCGCTGAAACGCCAGTACATCGCGACCCTCAGCTATAAGTGGTGACTGATGCTGTCGCGACGCAGGTTGTTGACCGCTATCCTGTTGGCCCCGCTTTACGCGCGGGCCGACGCCGGCCGGCCACCGCAAAAGCTGGCCGTGTTGGATTGGGGGCTGACGGAAATTCTGTTGGCGCTGGGGGTGACTCCGGCGGGCGTTTCGGCGCCGGATTGGTATCGCAAGCTGATCCCGACGCCTGCGCTGCCTGCGTCGGTGTTGGATCTCGGCCTGCTGTTTCAGCCCAATCTGGAGACGCTGTACGCGCTGCGGCCGGACGCGATTGTCATCACGCCGCAGCATGCGTTGCTGAAGCCGGCGCTGGAACGCATCGCGCCGACGATCGCGCTGCCGACTCATGGGCTGGCGGGATTCATCAGCGCCGCCCGGCAATTGGGCGAACGGCTTCAGCGGCAGCCTCAGGCCGCGCAGATATTGGCCAGCCTGAACGACAAGCTGAGCCGCGCCTCGCTGCTGGCGCGGCAGGTTGAACGTCCGGTGCTGTTCGCCGCCCCGGTAGATGCGCTGCACCTGCGGGTATACACCGCAGGCAGCCTTCCCGGCGACGTATTGGTCGCCTGCGGTCTGCGCAACGGATGGCAGGGCGGCGCGGGAGCCGAAGGCAGCGTGCTGGTGGAACTGACCCGCATCGCCGATCTGAATGCGCGGCTGATGCTGTTGACGCCTGACGATCAGCGGGAGTCGGTGTCTCAATGGCGCCAAAGCCCGCTGTGGCAACGTCTGCCGCTGACCTCTGCGCGCAACCTGAACCTGATAGAAGAAAACATCAGCGATGCCGGCGCCCTGATTACCGCTGGGCGCTTTGCCGATATTTTTACCGGGATGATGATGAGGTGGCGTGATGCATGAATCTTTTTCCCGCCGTCTTTCCTGGGGGGTAATCGCCGCGTTGTGGCTGACGTCGTTGCCGTTGGCGCTGGCCGATATTCATCGGCAGGGCGGCATTGTCGCGTTGTTCTCCGATCATAACCTCGATCCTGCGGCCATTATCCTGCATAGCATGTGGTTGCCGCGTCAGGGTATGGCGATGGTGGGGGGCGCGACGCTGGGGCTGTGCGGCTGGTTAATGCAGCGTGCGCTGCGCAATCCGTTGGCGGAGCCGATGACGCTCGGCATGACCGCCGGGGCGACGTTGGCGATGGGGCTGGCGTCGTTGTGGTTGCCGTCGCTGCTGGTCGGCGCGCGCACCGCCGTGGTGATTGCCGGTGAGATTGCGGCGCTGGCGTGCGTGCTGGCGCTCAGCTGGCGTCAGCGTATGTCACCGCTGGCGATGGTGCAGGCGGGCATCATGATCAATTTGTGGTGCGGGGCGCTGACCTTGCTGATCGCCATTATCAACGATCGCTTTTTACTTCAGGTGCTGATGTGGGGAGGCGGTTCGCTGGCGGTGGAAGACGGGCAAATTCTGCTGCGGATGTTGCCGTGGCTCGCCGTCTGCGTAGTGGGCCTGTTGTTCTTGCTACGCCCGCTTGAACTGCTGCAACTGCCGGAAACCGTGGTCAGCAGCCTCGGCGCCTCGCCGGTGCGCATCCGCGCCGCCGCGGTGCTGCTGGCGCTGACCATGAGCGCCCTCATCATTAACGCCGTCGGCGTCATCGGTTTTTTGGGGCTCGCAGCGCCTCATCTGGCGCGCTTTGGCGGCGCGCGAACATCCCGGCAAATGGTGTTGCATACGGCGCTCATCGGTGCGGGCCTCCTGTGGCTGACCGATCTTTGCGTCTCTCGCGTGTCGCTGGAAAGCGGCCAGCTGCTGCCCGTCGGCATGCTGACCGCCCTTACCGGCGGCCCGTTGCTGATGCTGCTGGCGCGTTTTGCACGGCAGCAAAGCATCGATCTTGCGCCGCCGTTGCCGGTGTCGCAGACCTCGCATCAACAACGGTTCATCTGGTTGTCGGCCGGCATTCTGTCTGCGGGGATCGTGGTCTCTTTATGTTTCGGCCATGGATTGCAGCATTGGCACTGGGCGGAAAGAGGGGAGCTGGCGAACCTGCTGCCATTGCGGTTGCCACGACTGCTGGCGGCGATGAGCGCCGGTGCGCTGCTGGCGGGGGCCGGCGTGTTGATGCAGCGGGTGAGCGGGAACCCGCTCGCCAGCCCGGAAGTGCTGGGTATCGGCGGTGGCGCGGCCATGGGCGTTACGGCCTTTGTGTTTTTGCTTCCCGCTGGCGGCAGTGGCTGGCTGTTGGCGAGTAGCCTGGGGGGCGCGTTGATAAGCCTGTTGCTGACGTTGTGGAACAGCCGTCGAAGCGACTTTAATCCGCAGCGGGTATTGCTCAATGGTTTGGCGCTGAATGCGCTATGCCAGGCCGCGGTCAGCATCGTGATGCTCAACAATCTTGCCGCAAGTGCGGTGTTGTTGCCGCTGATGACGGGCAGTACCTATTACGTCGGCGCGTCGTTGGCCGAAGGCGTGTTTGTCATCACGCTGGTTCTCCTGGCGCTGATGCCGCTGTTCCGCCGCTGGCTGGTGCTGTTGCCGATGGGCAACGTCGCCGGCGCGCTCGGTGTGCCCTTGCCGCGCGCACGTTTCAGCGTGCTGGCTATGGCGGCCGTCATGACCGGGCTGGCGACGTTGCTGGTCGGCCCGGTGTCTTTCATCGGCCTGCTGGGGCCGCATCTGGCGCGCAAGATGGGCGCGAAAGGGCCGCTGATGCAGCTCTACACCGCCGCGCTGTTGTCATCCGCCATCATGACCGTTGCCGACTGGCTGGGGCGCAATGCGCTCTACCCGCGCCAGCTGCCGGTCGGTTTGGTGGCGTCGCTGATCGGTGTCCCTCTGCTGGTATGGCCGTTAATTCGTAATAAGACATCTCGGTCAAAACCATAAAAAGTGTGAGTATGAGCAAGGAATTCGGCATGTCGGTATTAATGATGTTGTTTCGTATGGTGCGCGGTTGGCTACTGCTCGCCGTGGTCGCCGGTGTCGTCAGCGGGCTGTGCAATGCCTCTTTGCTGGCGATGATCAATCATGGTCTGACGCAATCCAATGAGGCGTCATGGCTGAGTCCGGGAGGCGATTTTGCGTCACTGACGCTGTTGATGCTGGCGACGCGCGTGGTTTCTCAAACCACGTTTATGGCGCTGGGACAAAAGGTGAAGGCGCGCTTGCGCAGCGAGCTGGTGCAAGACGTCAGCGAAACGCGCTGGCTGCTGTTGGAGAAAGCGGGGATGGCAAGAACGCTGTCCGTGCTGACACAGGATCTCGATACACTGGTGGTGTTTTTCGTCAACCTGCCCAATCTGCTGATTTTCGGCGCCGTTATCGTTGGCTGCCTGATTTACCTTGGCAGCCTGTCATTGAGCGTACTGGCGCTGGCATTGGCGGTGATTGTCTGCGGCAGCCTGGGCTACCGCGCCGCGCACGGCCCCGCGATGCGTTTGTTGCGCCGATCGCGTCAGCGGGAAGATACGCTGATTCAGCAATGCAAAAAATTGTTTGACGGTGCGAGGGAGTTTCGGCTTAACACGGTGCGCCGCCGTCAATTCGTCAGCGGTGAACTGGCGCAAAATATTGACGCGGTTCGCCGGGAGAGAACCCGCGGTTACGTGTTGTACGGTTTGGCGAGCAGCTGGGGAAGCGCGCTGTTTTTCGCTTTCATCGGCCTGGTGTTGTTCAGCTTGCGCGACGGACTGGCTTTGGACGAACGGGCGCTTACCGGCTATATCATGGTGTTTCTGTATATGATTGTGCCGGTCGAAGGGCTGTTATCCGCGCTGCCCACCCTGGCCGGCGCGCGGGTGGCCATGCAGCGGGTACAGTCGCTGCGCGCGCAACTCAGGCCCGAAGTTCCACAGCGCCATTTTACGCCTCCCCCTTTTGCTTCGTTGGCGTTGGATAATGTCCGTTACCAATATCAGAACGAAGAAGGGGAGCATTTCACCCTTGGCCCGCTGAATATGTACATTGCGCCCGGTGAACTCATTTTTATCGTCGGTGGCAACGGCAGCGGCAAGACGACGTTGGCGAATCTACTGGTGGGAATTTACCCGCCTGATAACGGCGCGATTTTGCTTAACGGCGAGCCGGTCAGCGACGATCTTCTGGAAATATACCGTCGGCATTTTTCGGTGGTGTTCAACGACTTCTTTCTTTTTGACGATGTGGCGTTCGTCACTGAGCGCACGCAAAAGCAGGTCGAACATCTGCTGCGCCTGCTGAAGTTGAGCCATAAAGTCAGTTTTGCCCACGGCCGTTTTTCAACAATCGCGCTCTCTCAGGGGCAGCGAAAACGGCTGGCTTTACTGCAGGCGTGGTTGGAAGAGCGCCCGGTTTATCTGTTTGATGAGTGGGCCGCCGATCAGGATCCGGAGTTTAAGGCGGTGTTTTACCTTGAACTCTTGCCGATGCTGAAGGCCGAAGGCAAAACGGTCATCGCGATTACTCACGACGATCGCTATTTCTACCTGGCGGATCGCATCATCAAGCTGGAATCGGGGCAGGTGGTCCCATCGACGCGTGGCGTGCCGTCATGATGCGCATTGCTTTCACCCAGCACGACATTTGGTTTTTTTTCCCCTCATGCTTGATGATTCGCCCCGGCTTTCCTCTGCGAAGTGAACGCGGTGATAGTGTACTGTTGCCCGCAGGTAAGGTAATTTGCTGATGGCAATGACGACTGACGCGGGGGCTAATGGGCATGAACGAAAGAATCGACTATCACATCGAGAAATACCATTTCGCGCCGCTGGATGAGGCTCCGCGGCTCGCGCACCAGTGGAGCGAGGTGTTGAACGAGTGCCGCGAGACGCAGGCCGGGGCGGAAGAGCGTCTGCGCATTGCGCTGCTCAACGTGGACTACGTGACCAGTTTCGAATTGCCGTTTCGCTTATTGCTGGTGCGGGCGCCGCAGCTGATTGCCGGCCTGCGCGATGAGTTGTCGATCAGTCAAAAAAATGTGGTGTTCAACGGCAAGCGCTTTGGCTGTGTCTACAGCCTGAAAAGCGATTTGAGCGGCGTGCCGGAGGCTTTCCAATACGGCCTGTCGACCCGTATTCACCGAACATCTGCGTCGGGCGTGGATGCGCTGCCTTATCGGGAAATTGCCAAAGCGCTCAAGGCGCCGCGTGAGCGGCTTAAGCTGGCGCTGGAGCAAGGGTTGCCGGTGACGGCGCTGGATGGCTTGTTTTGGTTCGGCATCCAGCGCATTGCTGCCGAGGTGCGCAGGCTAAGAAAAACTGGCATGGCGATCGTGACGGCGGAAACGGAGATCTTCGACACCCTGACCGGCACGACGCGCAAGGTCCCTGTGTACCGCCTGGCCGAGAGTTAAACGCCGTTTCCGTACCGAGGAGGTTCAAACCAAAAACCTCCTTATGGAATGCGCGGCTTACCGATAGGCTTCATTACGCGCGATCGTGTATTTGCCGCTGCCCAGCAGCAGAATGGCGAGCCCGCCCATAAAGAACACCAGTTCGTTTTCAATGCCCCAGGCGCCGACGTCAGTGACGCTGAACACCTTGCCGGTGCCCACCATCAAAAATGCCACCACCAGCGTAAAGGCGTAAACCAGCGCGGCGGGGCGGGTGAACAGTCCCAAAATGATCAGTATCGGCGCCAGGATCTCCCCTACATACACGCCGTAGGCGATGAAGGCGGGCAGCCCCTGTTCCTGCAACGCACCGGCAATCCAGCCGACGCCGTGCTGAATTTTCGCCACGCCGTGAAACAGCATCAGTCCGCCAAAGGTCAGTCTGAGTGCCAGCTTGCCGGCGTCCGGACGATCAAAAAGGCGCGTGAACACTGCATTCAATGACTTAACCATGGCCCTTCCTCCTGAATAGGAATGATTTTCAATCAATATATCAATAAGGTGAATGCGAAAGATGTTCTGGATCAGTAAAACGGCGGACTTTACGCCGAATCACCGGGTGAGATTTAGCGGGCGCTTCACACGGCAACGCAGGCTGTCCCCGCGACCCAAATCGCGGTAAAATGCAGCAGTTCACCTTATCGCACGTCATCAGGCCGTCGTACTCGCTATGAAAATGCGCAAACCCCGTCGTCCGCCCGGGCGGTGGATTTATTACATCCTGCATGAAGACATGCTGTGGCCCTGCCCGGTCAAATGGGAGTGGGAGAGCGGCTATAACGCCTGGCTGCCGTTTTATTATTCCCCTACGCTGGAATTTGTCGCCGGCAACCCCGCTCGCGCCACCAAGGTCAGCAGCGGCCGGCGCTAAGCGCGCTGCCCGCCTTGCCGCCCGGCATCCGCTCACCTAAGATCATTGCATCACCCACAGGTTTCCGGGAGCGCCCATGTCTACTCTGTTTCGCACGTCTCTTTGCGGCGCGGTGGCGTTGCTGCTGCTTGCGGGTTGTCAGCAGACGGCGCATCGACCGGCGCCGCCGCTGCAGGCGCAATTGGATCACATCGCTCTGATGCTGGCCGGCGGGCATTTCCTGCGCGTGGACTGCGGGCGCAGCGACGTGCCGGACGACGTGAAATTGCAACGCACCGCGATGCGTGCGGCGCAGCATCGCGGCTGGGATACGCATGCGGTAGGGTATCGACAGTTGCCGACGCTCACCCAGGCGCGTTACCTGACTCTGCAGCAGGACAATCAGCTGCTGACGGACAAATGCGCCACGCTCAGCCGCAGTACCGCGCGTTTTATCGCGGCGGCGCAGGCCGATCAGGAAGACTACATGGAGTAGCGTTGGGTAAGCCTGTCGGGCGCTCGTTACGGGCGCCTAAAAATTCTTTGCAGGATAACGATTTATCGATCATCATTTGAAATGATGTTTCACTTTTATCCATCGAGCCCACCTTGAATCTGTATGCCGCACTGCGTCAGCGCGTGGAAAATACGCCCTGGTACGCCAAACGGAAAAGCTACCGCGTGCTGTTCTGGCGCGAGATCACGCCGCTGGCGGTGCCGATCTTTCTGGAGAATGCCTGCGTTTTGCTGATGGGGGTGCTGAGCACCTTTCTGGTGAGCTGGCTCGGCAAAGAGGCGATGGCCGGGGTGGGGCTGGCGGACAGCTTCAACATGGTGATCATTGCCTTTTTTGCCGCGGTGGATCTCGGCACCACCGTGGTGGTGGCCTTCAGCCTCGGCAAGCGCGATCGCCGGCGTGCGCGGGCGGCGGCGCGTCAGTCGCTGGTCTTGATGACCGGCGTGGCGGTGCTGTTGGCGGCGGGCATTCACCTGGCGGGCGAATCGATCATCGATGTGATCGCCGGCGCGGCGTCGCCGGAGGTGAAAGCGCTGGCGCTCTCTTACCTGCAGACCACGGTGTGGAGCTACCCGGCGGCGGCGATTGCGCTGATCGGCAGCGGCGCGTTGCGCGGCGCGGGTAATACCAAGATCCCGCTGCTGATCAATGGTGGCATGAATATCCTCAATATCATCATCAGCAGCATCCTGATTTACGGCATGCTCGGCTGGCACGGGCTGGGCTTTGTCGGCGCCGGGCTGGGGCTGACGATTTCCCGCTATATCGGCGCCATCGCCATCCTCTATGTGCTGGCGATCGGCTTTAATCCGGCGCTGCACATTACGCTGAAAAGTTATTTCACGCCGCTCAAGATGAGCATCCTGTGGGAAGTGTTGGGGATCGGCATTCCCGCCAGCGTCGAATCGGTGCTGTTCAACGGCGGCAAGCTGTTGACGCAGATGTTCGTCGCCGGCATGGGCACCAACGTTATCGCCGGCAACTTCATCGCCTTCTCCATCGCTTCGTTGATTAACTTGCCGGGCAACGCATTGGGATCGGCCTCGACCATCATCGTCGGTCGGCGGCTCGGCAAGGGCGAGATCGGTCAGGCGGAGCGGCAACTGCGCCATATTTTCTGGCTATCGACCCTTGGGCTGACCGCCATCGCCTGGGGCACGGCACCGCTGGCCGGGGTATTCGCCGCGTTTTATACCTCGCAGGATGATGTGAAAACGGTGGTGAAAACCCTGATTTGGCTCAACGCCGCCTTTATGCCGATCTGGGCCGCTTCATGGGTGTTGCCTGCCGGGCTGAAAGGCGCGCGCGACGCCCGCTTTGCCATGTGGGTGACGATGCTCGGCATGTGGGGCTGCCGCGTGGTGGCTGGCTATGTGCTGGGTATCGAACTGGGCATGGGCGTGGTGGGCGTCTGGTTGGGGATGTTCTTCGATTGGGCGGTGCGCGGCGCCTTGTTCTACTGGCGCATGATCAGCGGGCGCTGGCTGTGGAAATATCCGCGGGCCAAACGCCGGGAGGCCGAGTAACGTCGGCCGCGGGGCACCGGCGAGATGGCCTCAGTATAAAAGCGTCATCGCGCTGAAGAACAACAGCGTCAACGCGATAATGATGACGTTTTGCGTGGCTTTGCGCACCAGTCTGCTGGCGCTCAGTCGGCTGTCGATGACGTAGAGCAGCGGCACCATCAGCAGCACGTAGGCGAACATCAGCATGGCGGTAAAGGGTTGCAGGTTCATTTATGCTTCTCCTGTACGTCATCATGGCCGACTAGGTGCACCAGCACCGCCTCCGTCTGATGGGCCAAGCCAATAAAGGGCGGGGCGACAGGGGGATCCGCTGCGAACGGCAGGCCGGCGCGCCGCGTGTTCACCGCCGCTTGCAGAATTTTCTTTCTATGCTTCCGAGTATGGTCGACCATGCGCCTCCGAATAAGGCCGCCCGCAGGCGGCTGATCGTAGTATTACCATTAAGCTGGAGTAGGATTGCAGGCCGCTGCCGGGGCCATGCATTCATAATATTGCGAATGATAACTATTATCAATAATGAAAGTGAAAAAATTAAGGGTATTGCGAGAGGGGTGTCAGCGGGGAGGGAAAAGAAAAAGCACGCCTTGCGGCGTGCTTTGCGAGGTACTAACGGCGGTGGTTACTTCTGATCGGGCAGGGCGTAAGCGATCACATAGTCGCCCAGCTTGGTGCCGAAGGAACCGTGGCCACCGGCGTAGATCAGCACGTACTGCTTGCCATTGACCTCATAGGTCATCGGCGTCGCCTGGCCGCCGGCCGGCAAGCGTGCTTCCCACAGTTTTTCACCGTTGGTCACGCTGAAAGCGCGCAGGTAGTTGTCAGCGGTGGCGCCGATGAAGAACACGTTACCGGCGGTGGTTACCGGGCCGCCCAGCATCGGCATGCCCATTTTGAACGGCAGTGGCAGCGGTGAGCTGTCGCGCACGGTGCCGATGCGTTTTTTCCACACGATGTCGTTGGTTTTCAGATCCACGGCGGAAATGTAACCCCAGGCCGGCTGTTTGCACGGCAGGCCGAACGGTGACAGGAACGGGTTCAGGGTAACGCCGAACGGCACGCCATACTGCGGCTGTACGCCGGACTCGGTGCCGCTGCCGCCTTTGTCGCCTTCCGGCGGCTCAATCGGGTTGCCTGGGCCGCGCGGGATCAGTTTGGACACGAACGGCAGCGCGATCGGGTTGGCGATGGCGATTTCGCGATCGGTATCGACGGCCAGGCCGCCCCACTCGAACATGCCCAGGTTACCCGGGAACACCAGCGTGCCCTGCTCGGAAGGCGGGGTGAAGGTGCCTTCATAGCGCAGGCTGTGGAACATCACGCGGCAGACCAACTGGTCATAGATGGTCGCGCCCCACATGTCGGCGCCGGTCAGCTTCTTCTCAGGACGGAAGGTCAGCTCGGAGAACGGCTGGGTCGGTGACAGGCGGTCGCCTTTGGCCGGGCCCTGAGGTACAGGTTTCTCCGGCGCCGGCACCACCAGCTCGCCGTTGGTGCGGTTCAGCACGAAGATGTTGCCGGTTTTGGTCGGCACATAGATCACCGGCACTTTTTTACCGCTCTTGTCGGTAATGTCCGCCAGGGTCGGCTGCGCCGGCACGTCCATATCCCACAGGTCGTGGTGGACCGTCTGATAGAACCAGGCCAGTTTGCCGGTGGAGGCGTTCAGCGCCAGCAGGCCGCTGGCGTAGCGCTCCATTTCCGGGGTGCGGTTGCCGCCCCAGATGTCCGGCGTGGCGACGCCCATCGGCAGATAGACGATATCCAGCTTGGCGTCATAGGCGGCCGGCGCCCAAGAGTTCGGCGAGTTCGGCACGAAATGGTGCTCGTCCGCCGGGATGGCGTTCGGATCTTTCGCGCCCGGATCGAAGGCCCACAGCAGCTTGCCGCTGTTGATGTCGAAGCCGCGGATCACGCCGGAAGGCTCACGGTTGGAGTAGTTGTCGGTCACGGCACCGGCAACGACGATCACGTTATCGGTGATCACCGGCGGCGAGGTCGGCTCGTAGTGGCCCGGCGTCGCATACGGCATGTTGCTCTGCAGGTTCAGCTCGCCGTTGTTGGCGAAGTCCGGGCACGGTTTGCCGGTTTCGGCGTCCAGCGCGAACAGGCGGCCGTCGTTGACCGGCAGAATGATGCGGCGTGCGCACATCGCCGGTGCGGCATCGCCGGCGGCGCCCGCGGCTGCAGCGGTTTCGTGGTAAGACACGCCGCGGCAGGTGATGTGCTGGAAGGTCGGGTTGTACTTCAGCTGCGGATCAAATTTCCACTTTTCTTTACCGGTGGCGGCATCCAGCGCGAACAGCTTCTGGTGCGGCGTACACATGTAAAGGGTATCGCGGATCTTGATCGGCGTGACTTCGTTGGTGATCTCACCCGGATCGTTGGCGGTCTTCAGATCGCCGGTCTGGAAACGCCAGGCTTCTTGCAGCTGGCCAACGTTTTTGTCGTTGATCTGGCTCAGCGGCGAGTAACGGGTGCCTTCCTGGGTGCGACCATAGGCCGGCCAGTCGGCGCCGGTGGCGTCTTTCGGCTGGACCTGCGCGGCGTCAAGGGTGCCGTTGATCTCTTGCGGATCGTTGAATACGGCATAGGCCAGTGCGATGACGGTGATCGCCAGCGCCGCGCTCAGCGCACCGTAGGCGAATTTGCCGTTGGCGACCAGCTTACGGTAGATAAACGGCAGCACCAGCCACAGGCCGAAGAAGAAGGTGACGTCCAGGCGCGGCGTCAGCGCCCAGAAGTCCGGGCCGACTTCCCACAGGGCCCAAATAGTGGTGCCCAGCAGGAACACCGCGTACAGCAGCAGCGCGGTGGCGCGGCGGCGGAACAGCAGCCAGGAGGTCGCCAGCAGCACCAGCCCGGCGATGATGTAATACAGCGAACCGCCCAACTTGGCCAGCCAGATGCCGCCGCCGAGCAGATAAAGCCCGCTCAGCGCGGCAAACAGCGCCGTTATGACGATAAGCGGCGATAGTGACGCTTTATTTTGCATAGCAATACCCTTACCAAAAATGAAAGTCCCCGATTTAGAGATTAAGCCAAATCGGAAAAAACACGCGGTTTCTCCCTATTATTTCAGCGGGAAGCCGCTAGGGTGACGTAAAACCCATCCCGTCTTTTAACCTTAAGGTGCTTTGCCTTATTCAAAGCGGTAAGACAAGGTGGCGCCGCCACCCCAGTTGCGACCCGGCGCCGGCTCGAAATAGCGGCCATTGCCTTCGTTGACGATCACCGAACCGACGTAACGGCGGTCGAAAATATTGTCCACCCGGCTGAACACGTCCAGCGCCCAGCGGTTCCAGGTAAAGCGATAACCGGCGTTTACGCCGGCCACGGTGTAAGAGGGGGCCTGCGCGCTGTTGGCGTCGTTGGCCTGAATGTCGCTCATGTAGCGCAGTTCCGCGCCGGCGTGCCAGCCTTCCGGCGGTGCAAAGGCCAGCGAGGCGTAGCCCATGTTGCGGGCGATGCCTGGCAGGTGATTGCCGGCGGGGGTACAGCCGGATTTACCGCACATTTCGCTGCGGTAGGTGGCGTCCAGCAGCGTCCAGGCCATATGCAGGCGCCAGTCCAGCGCGAACTCTTGATCCAGCGCCAGCTCCAGGCCGCGCCGCCGGGTTTTGCCGGCGTTGGCGTAGCTGGTGCGTCCGCCGCTGCTTTCCGCCACCACCAGCTCGTTGTCGGTATCGGTCTGGAACAGCGCAGCGCTCACCAGGCCGTTGCCGAGGCGCAGCTTGCTGCCCAGTTCGACGGTATCGCTGGTGGACGGCTGCAGGCCGATATTGAGGCCTGTCTGGCCGTCGGGGCGGTAGGAGAGCTCGTTGATGGTCGGGGTTTCAAAGCCGCGGCCGGCGGAGAGATAGACGTTCCACGCCGGGTTGATCTTGTAGTTGAGCGAGCCCATCGGCAGCCACTGGTGGTAGCGTTTGCTGCCGCTGTCGTCGCCGTTGCGCGGCGTGATGTAATAGTCGGTCGAGTCGAAGCTGACGGTGCTGTAGCGCAGGCCGGCGTCCAGCGTCCAGCGCGGCGTCAGTTGCCAGGAGGTTTGCAGGTAAGGATCCAGGTTCCAGATACGGTTCTTCTCGTTGCGCCGCTGGTCGCCTTTCTCGCCGTAGTCCACAGTGCCGTCTCGCAGAATAAAGTTTTCGAACCCCTGGCGGCGTTCGGTCATGGTTTCATAATCCAGACCGCCGATCAGTGTTACCGGTAACGATGCGAGAGTATCCTCATGCTTCCAGCGAGTGTCAATGCCCTGATATTTTCTTTCCAGCACGATCACCCCGCCGGCGTGGGTGGGGTTGAGCTGTGGCCCCATCGGGATGGACTGGTACTGCGTGGTGTGGCGCTCGCCGTGGTAGGCAGTCAGCGTCAGTTCGTCGCGCTCGCTCATCTGGCGCTGATAGCGCAGGCCGGCCTGGGTCTGATCGAGCGACTTGCGGGTGTTAAATTGATCCGCGCGCGGCGCCTGGCGCGGGTTTTCCTTCCACTCTGCCTCGGTCAGGCCGCCCGGATCGCCGGCATCGATTGAGACGCTGTTGAACATCAGCGTCAGGGTGCTGACGTCGTCCAGCCGCACACCGAGCTTGCCGTTGCCGAGGTTTTTCCGCGCGGCGCTGTGATCGCGGTAGCCCTGAGTGGTGAAGCGGGTGCCCGAGATGGCGTAGTTGACGTCGCCGGCCTGGGTACCGTCGCCGGTGGCGCCGGTCGCTTTCACCCCATAGCGCCAGGTATTGTCGCTGCCGAAATAGCCGCCGGCCTCCAGCGTTGGCGGCTGGGTGCCGGTCTGGGTGTCAACGTTTATCACCCCGCCCGAAGCGTTGCCGTACAGCGCGGAATAGGGGCCGCGCAGCACCTCGATGCGCTCGACGGAGTTGATGTCGATGTTGGAGGTTTGTCCCTGGCCGTCGGGCATGGTGGCGGGAATGCCGTCGACGTACATGCGCACCCCGCGCACGCCGAACATCGATCGGCTGCCGAATCCGCGTATCGACAGCTGCAGATCCTGCGCATAGTTTTGCCGGTTTTGGAGCTGCAGGCCCGGCACGCTGCCGAGGTTTTCCGACAGGTTAATCTGCGGTGCGGCGTTGCGCAGGTCCTGGCCGTCGATCACGCTGACGGACACCGGCGATCCCAGCTCGGTCAATCCGGTGGGTTGCGCCATCACCACCAGGGTGTCGCTTTTCTCTTCATTATTTTCTGCCGCCAGCGCCTGACTGGCAAACATGGGATGTAGCAATAGCATTGCAGCCGGGGTAAGCACGGCGCTTTTCTTATTGGTCATGGAATAAATCTGCCACTGGTATTGAAAGGGAATTGCAAGTCGATTCAGAGTTAGCCATCTGTCGCTCCATCTACATGACGCTAAACGAAAAGGGTAAGGCATCCTGATATCAGTATAGAGTATCTCGGGCAGGAACGTTCCCGCAAAAACTCCGGTCCCAGCGACGGTTAACGGATTCATGAGCCTGGCTCATAAGCTCAAGCGTATTTCGCCCCATAGTCATGGCGGCAGTCGCGTTTTACAGTCACCACACCGGAATGGCTCCGCGTCACGCGGGGCCGGTATCAATCAGTGGGAGAGTGAAGATGCAAACACGCAAATTGGGGCGCGAAGGGCTGGAAGTCTCGGCGTTGGGGTTGGGCTGTATGGGACTGAGCTTTGGCTACGGCCCGGCCACCGACAAACGGCAGGCGGTCGATCTGATCCGTGCCGCGGTTGACGAGGGCGTGACGTTCTTCGATACCGCCGAGATTTATGGTCCGTTCACCAACGAGGAATTGTTGGGCGAAGCGCTGGCGCCGGTGCGCGATCGGGTCGTCATCGCCACCAAGTTCGGTTTCGATCTGCCGCAGCCGGCGGGGCAGCAGGTGTTGAACAGCCGTCCGGAGCATATTCGCCAGGCGGTGGAAGGCTCGTTGAAGCGCCTGCGGATAGAGACGATCGATTTGCTGTATCAGCACCGTGTCGATCCTGAGGTGCCTATCGAAGAGGTGGCCGGTACGGTGCAGCAACTGATTCGCGAAGGGAAAGTGAAGTATTTCGGCCTGTCGGAAGCCGGTGCGCAAACCATTCGGCGAGCTCACGCGGTGCAGCCGGTCACGGCGCTGCAAAGCGAATATTCGCTGTGGTGGCGCGAGCCGGAGCGTGAAATCTTGCCGACGCTGGCAGAGCTGGGCATCGGTCTGGTGCCGTTCAGCCCGCTCGGCAAGGGCTTTCTCACCGGTGCCATTACCGAGGACACCACCTTTGACAGCGGCGATTTTCGCAACCTGGTGCCGCGCTTCAGCGCCGAAGCGCGCCGGGCCAATCAGGCGCTGGTGAGCGTGCTGGGGCAGATAGCGCAGCGCAAAGGCGTGACGCCGGCGCAGATCGCCCTGGCCTGGCTGCTGGCCCAGCAGCCGTGGATCGTGCCGATCCCGGGAACCACCAAGCGTCACCGGCTGGAAGAAAACTTTGCGGCGGCGTCGGTGGTGTTGGCGGCGGACGAACTGGGCGCGATCGAGCGTGCGCTCTCCGCTATCGACGTGATCGGCGATCGTTACCCGGCGCATCTGCAGAAGAACGTCGGGCGTTAAGCCCCGCGTCGCAGCGCCTCAATCAGCAGCGCAAAGGCGGTAGTGTGTTGCCTGCGGCTTGGATAATAGAGGTAATAACCGGGAAACGGCGGGCACCAGTCGTCCAGCGCCATCAGCAACCGACCGTCGGCCAGCGGCTCGGCGACGGTATCTTCCGGCACAAAGGCGATGCCGAGGCCGAGCTGCGCGGCGTCGATTCGCTGGCGCAGGCTGTTGAAGGTCAGTTGCCCCTCCACCCGCACTTTAATCTCCCGGCCATCGCGGGCAAATTCCCAGGCGTACAGCCCGCCGAGGGTGGGCAGGCGCATGTTGATGCAGCGATGGTTTTGCAGCGCTTGCGGCGTAGCGGGGAGGCCGTAACGGGCGAAATAGTCAGGGGAGGCGACGGGCACCATGCGCATGTCCGGCCCGATGCGCACCGCGACCATGTCCTTCGCCACCTGTTCCCCCAGCCGGATTCCGGCGTCGAATCGCCCGGCGACGATGTCGGTCAGGCTGTTGTCGACGGTGATTTCCACGTTGATATCCGGGTAATCGACGAGAAAAGTGCGCAGCACCGGCCACAGTACTGCATCCACCGCGTGTTCGCCGGCGGTGATGCGGATGTTGCCGGCGGGCCGATCGCGCATTTCACCCAGCGCGTTCAGCTCGCTTTCAATCTCCGCCAAGCGCGGGCCAATGCTGTTGAGCAGCCGCTCACCGGCCTCGGTGGGGGCGACGCTGCGAGTGGTGCGCGTGAGCAAACGCAGCGCCAGGCGTTCTTCCAGGCCGCGAATAGCGTGGCTGAGTGCCGATTGGGAAACCCCAAGCTGCGCCGCCGCTTTGGTGAAGCTGCGCTCCCTGGCCACCATCAGGAAAGCGATCAGATCGTTAAAGTTTTCTTTCAACATACCGGCACCGGAGAGCAAGGTTGGGGCGCTGTCGCGCGTAGATTTATGAATTGAGCTCATAGCTCCTTGCGCATTTTACCCGCTAGTCGCCGGAAAAGCATGGCGCTATCTTGGCATCACTCACTCATGATTATCAGCGCCGGCTGTGAGAGCCGGCGCGGAGGACACGGCAGATGAAAATACAACGCAGCGGTTCTATCCCATCACAGCGCGGTTCGGCGGATTACTTTACCGGGCAGGTACGCATCGACGCGCCGTTCGCCGGTGACGCGCCGGCCAGGGTGGGCGGCGCGACCGTCACCTTCGAACCCGGCGCCCGCACGGCATGGCATACGCATCCGCTCGGCCAGACGCTGATCGTCACTCAGGGGCGCGGGTGGATCCAGATGTGGGGCGAGAAGACGCAGGAGATGCATCCCGGCGATATCGTTTGGATACCGGCTGACGTCAAACACTGGCACGGTGCGACACCGGACACTGCCATGACCCATATCGCCATCGCCGAAGCGGTGGACGGCAGCCCGGTGACCTGGCTGGAGCCGGTCAGCGAGGCGGACTACCGGCCATAACGCCGATCAGGCCGGGGGGCTCTGTTCGCAAAACCGCAGGCGGTTGCCGAACGGATCGGTGAGGTTCAGCTCTTTGCCCCAATCGACAATCTCCAGGCCCGGCCGGGCATAGCGATAGTTTTTGGCCGTGAGCTCCCGGTGCAGCGCGTCGATATCGTGCACCGGGATGAAAATGGCGGCGCCGGGCGTGCTGTCGCCGTAGTGTTCGCTCAGGTGCAGCGTCAGCCCGGTGCGGGTCACCTGCATGTACAGCGGTAGGTCTTCGCTGAAGCGGTGCTCCCACGCCAGCGTGAAACCGAGAAAATCCAGATAAAACTCTTTGGCCTTGTCGACGGAAAAGATACGCAGGATCGGAATGGCGGGGGAGAGCGTCATCATTGTTGACCTCACTGTCGCGTTAGCGGCAGCCGATATGGATATCGACCGCGTCGGGGCCGGTATAGGCTTCGAAGTCGGTCAGGAAGCGACGTTCGATTTCCGGGTGTTGCTCGAAGTAGGCCCAGATGGCTTGCCAGCCTTCGATGACCGCCGCCGGCATGGCGCCTCGGGCCTGGAACACCAGATAGCGGCCAGGTTGGATGTGCAAACCGCTCTGTGCCTCACTGCCGGCGGTGACATCAAACGGCCCGCTGGCGTCGGAGGCGTAGTTGGAGTAGACCCCGTAAACCGGCATGGCGGGCGAGGTGGCGAAAAAGTCTGACCACAGCGCGGGGATTTTAGCCGTCTCGGGCTGGGTTTCGTCCTGATTGGTGGTTCTGATTGTCTGGCCGGCGACGTAAAAATCGGGCAGATGTACCGAGAGGGGCTGCATAGAGGCAATTCCTTTTAACCGCTGAAAAGATGCCTAAAGGTAGCAAAGGCTCCCCAAAACCGCCAGACAGGGCCCCCGCAGGCGCGGGGGGCCCTCACATCAGGCGCCCAAACCGCCGAGGCACAGGTATTTGATTTCGAGATAGTCCTCGATGCCGTATTTTGAGCCTTCGCGGCCCAAACCGGAGTGCTTCATGCCGCCGAACGGCGCCACCTCGGTGGAGATCAGCCCTTCGTTGATGCCGACAATGCCGTACTCCAGCGCTTCGGCCACGCGCATCACCCGGCCGATGTCGCGGCTGTAGAAGTAAGCGGCCAGGCCGAACGGCGTGTCGTTGGCCAGTTCGACGGCGTCGGCTTCCTGGCTGAAGCGGATCAAGGGCGCCACCGGGCCGAACGTCTCCTCACGGAAGATTTTCGCCGTGCGCGGCACGTCGGTCAGGATAGTCGGGGTGAAGAAATTGCCGCCCAGCGCGTCAGGCTTGCCGCCCAACAGCACCGAGGCGCCGTGCTCGACGGCGTCGGCGATATGCTCGCGCACTTTCTCCACCGCGTCCGAGTTAATCAACGGGCCGATGGTGACGCCATCATCCAGGCCGTTGCCGACTTTCAGCTTGGCGACGGCGGCTTTCAGCTTGGCGGCGAACGCATCATATACGCCGTCCTGCACCAGAAAACGGTTGGTACAGACGCAGGTCTGGCCGGCGTTGCGGTATTTTGAGGCGACCGCGCCGGCCACGGCGGCGTCCAGATCGGCGTCATCAAACACGATAAACGGCGCGTTGCCGCCCAGCTCCATACTGGTTTTCTTGATGGTGGGCGCACACTGGGCCAGCAGCTGCGCGCCGACCTCGGTGCTGCCGGTGAAGGAGAGTTTGCGCACGTCCGGGTTGGCGGTGAGTTCGCCGCCGATGCCTTTGCTGGGGCCTGTTATCACGTTGCATACCCCGGCTGGCAGCCCGGCGCGCTCCGCCAGCACGGCGATCGCCAGCGCCGAGAACGGGGTCTGGCTGGCGGGGCGGATCACCCCGGTGCAGCCGGCGGCCCAGCCGGGGCCGGCTTTGCGGGTGATCATCGCCGCCGGGAAGTTCCACGGGGTGATGGCCGCGAACACGCCGATCGGCTCTTTTTGCACGATGATGCGGCGACCGGCCTGCGGCTGCGGAATGGTGTCGCCGTAGACCCGTTTGCCTTCTTCGGCGAACCATTCGATAAAGGAGGCGGCATAGGCGATTTCACCGCGGCTTTCGGCCAGCGGTTTGCCCTGTTCCGCCGTCATGATGCGCGCCAGATCTTCCTGATTTTCCATCATCAATTCAAACAGCCGCCGCAGCTTGCCGGCGCGCTCTTTGGCGGTCAGCGCGCGCCAGGCGGGCAGCGCTTTTCTGGCGGCGGCGATGGCGCGAGCGGTTTCTTCGGCGCCGAAGGCCGGTACGTGGCCGACCCGTTCTCCGTTGGCGGGGTTATGAATGGCGATCGAACGGCCTTCCTGGGCCGGCAACCATTGCCCGTCGATGTAGTTGGCCTCGCGGAACAGCGTGGGATCCTTGAGGGTAGCGCAGATGCTGGTGCTCATGAGTCTCTTCCTTCTTTCCTGAGTTCAACAGAGTGGTCTATCCCATACGGCTACCCTTTACCCTAGCAAATTTTGCCGCCGCCGTTTGCCCGCGCGGCAACAAGATGGTCGTTTTCTTTATGCGCACCTTCTGTACAAAAAATATCCTCCGTCGGGCCGATACTGAAAGAGCAGGCATATGACCCTTTTCGATGTAATTAAAAGGAGTGTGCGAATGATGAAATCAGTGGACAGACATCTCGCGGCCTACGGCAGCGAAATGGATTTTTTGGCGTCGAGCATCGCTCTGATGGAATGGCAAGGGCGGCAGATTGACGCCGGGCAGGTGGCCGGCAATATGTCGGAGCAGCAAAGCCGCCTGTTCTTTGCGCGGTTGAATTATTTTCGTCAGCTTTATCAGGCCGCATCGGCGGCCGAACACAGCCTGTAATTTCCGATCCAGCCCCGCCGCAGCGGGGCTTTTCATTTCAGCGGTGCCACACCCCGGTCGCCAGCGTTGCCGGCGAATACTCCAGATTTCGTCCCCGCCACGGCAGCGCTGCCGCAAAACGCCAGGCGCGGCGCACGTCAAACCGCCAATAGCGTTCTGCGCCTTCAACGGCGGGATGCCCCTCCGTTTGCCAGAGGATCTGCGTTTCCCCCTGCAGATGCAGCACGTCGCCGCGTTTAAAATCGATGAACAGCAGCGCCGCCCGCGGTTCGGCCAGCAGATTGCCCAGCGTGTTCATGTAGCGGTTGCCGCGAAAATCCGGCATCCACAGCGTGTCGCCTTCCAGATGGATAAAGCCGGGGCGGCCGCCGCGATGGGAAATATCCACGCCGCCCTGCGCCAGTGCCAGGTGCGCGCCGCTGGCGACGAAGCAGGTGTCCGCGGCGCGGATCAGCGCCTGCGCCGCCGCATCCAGCGAGGCTAAATGCTCAACCGGCTGCGGCCGGCTGTCCACCGGGTAGAGTTCGCGGCGCTGAATGTACTGCGGGCAGTTGCCGAAGCTTTGCTGAACGAGGATTTCCACCCGGTTTTTGTCGGTGCGGCTGACGGCGCCGTTGGCGCGGTTGCGCCGCCGGTTGCTGAAATCCAGCCCCAGCGCGCCGACCGGCTTGCCGGGCAGCAACAGTGCCTGGGCGGGATCGTCGCTGCGGCGCGGCGCGCTGATGCGTAAATGCGTGTCGTCCGGCGTGCGTAAAAATCCGGGCGGGCCGGTAAACAGGGTGGCGATGGGCCAGCCTTGTTCATCCAGCGTGGCGACGAACAGGTAGGGCAGCGCGGCGAAAAACGCGCGGTGCTGATCCGGCATCGCGGGGTAGATGCCGCCGCCTACGCCGCCAAACCCGGCCAGCGTCTGTGCGCGCAGCTCATCCGGATGGAACAGTTGCGGGATCATGGCGTCAGCTCGCCGCCGGTTCCGGCAGGGCCGGCATGGCAAAGAAGCCGGGCAGTGCAACGATGCGCGCCGCCCAGCGCCGTATCGCAGGGTAAGGCGCCAACGAAATGCCGCCTTCGGCCGCGACCGCTACGTAGCTGTGGCAGGCCAGATCGGCGATGGTGGGCTGTTCGGTGGCCAGGTAGTCCCGCTCGCTCAGATGCAGTTCCATCTGCGGCAGAAAACGATCGCTGACCGCCCGCGCCGCCTGATAATCCTCCGGCACCGCGAATTGGGCGATCAGTCGGCAAGAGGCCGGGCCGTAGCGAACTTCACCGGCGGCTTTGGAAAGCCAGGCCTGCACCCGCGCGGCCGCCGCCGGCTGTTCCGGCAGCCAGTGACTGTCCGGCGCATAGCGCTTCACCAGATAGACCAGAATGGCGTTGCTATCGGCCAGCGTCAGATCGCCATCCTGTAAGACCGGGATCTGGCCGAACGGATTGAGCCGGCGGAAGGCTGCGCTCTGCCGTACGTCCGCCGAGGCTTCGACCCATGCATAGGGCAGCGCCAGCATACGCAGTAGCAACGCCACGCGATGAACGTGGCCGGAAAGCGGGGTGCCGTAGAGTGTGATGGTGGACATGGCGTTTCTCCTCAGTGCTTTTTGTCAGCATACTCTTGCGTTGAACGAGCGAAATCCGGCAATGTGGAAATTGATAATTTCACTTTTCGGAAGAATCTATGGATCGGTTAGACGAGTTGGCGATCTTCGTGGCGGTGGTGCAGCAAGGCAGCCTGGCGGCGGCCGGGCGCAAACTGCGGCGTTCGGCGCCGGCGATCACCCGGGCGATCGCCGCGCTGGAACAGCGTTTCGGCACCCGATTGGTGGAGCGAACGACCCGGCGGCTGGCGCCCACCGAAGCGGGTATGCGGCTGCTGGAGCGCGCGCAACAGCTGCTGCAGGATTATCAGGCGGTGGTGCAGGATACCGCCGAAGCGCAGCTGAGCGGCTTGCTGCGCGTCACTTCGCCGGTGCAGTTCGGTCGCCGCTACGTGGCGCCGGTGGTGATGGCGTTTCTCGATGACTACCCGCAGATGCAGATCGAAATGGTGTTGAACGATCGCAATCTCGATCTGATTGACGAAGGACTGGATATCGCGGTGCGCATCGGTCATCTGCAGGACTCTTCGCGCGTGGCGCGGCGGTTGGGGCAGGTCAGCCGGGTGACGGTCGCCAGCCCGGATTATCTGGCGCGTTGGGGGGAACCGCGCTCACCGGCGCAGCTGGCGGAGCATGCCACCATCGTTGGCACCCAGCGGCCGTCGCTGCGCGAATGGCGCTTCGGCCCGCAGGAAAACGGCGAGCGGGTGCGATTGGCCCCCCGGCTGTTGCTCAACGACGTGGAAGCGCAACTGCTGGCGGTGCGCGCCGGCAAAGGCATCGCTCGCCTGCTCTCGTATCAGGTGGCGGACGATTTGGCCGCCGGTACGCTGGTGCGGCTGCTGGCGGATCATGAGCCGTTGCCGATGCCGGTACAGCTGGTGGCGCAGCAGGCGCAGCGCATGCCGCTGAAGGTGCGCGCCTTCTGGGATTATGCATTTGAACGGCTCAGCGCCTTGCCGCAAATTCAGCCGAACGAGCGGGGGAAATAAGCGCAAAAAGTTTCATGGGCTAAACTTTTTCGCCGCCGGCGTTATTTTATTTTACCGGGCGCGCATTGCTGATGCGCCCGTCTTGACAATAATGTTGCCGGTGCTAATAGTTAATTTATATCTTAAATAATAAACGAAGTTTAATATATGAAACAACTTGCGGGGAGTTATGATAATGGCGCTGCGGTGGATAATGAAGATGCTATTTTGGCTTCATTCCAAACCCGCAGTGCGGCTATTTATCATCAGGCAAAACATGAAAAGAATATTGCGTATGGCGAAAGTGAACGCGAAACATTGGATTGGCTCTATTCTGCAAAGCAGCACCAGGGGACGTTAATTTTTATTCACGGCGGCTATTGGCAATTTTGCGATAAGGCGGATTTCGCCTTTATCGCCGCCGGGCCGTTGGCGTTGGGTTTTGACGTGGTGCTGGTGGAATATGCGCTGGCACCGGCGGTTAATCTTGACGCTATTTGCCGCCAGGTGGGGGTGGCGCTTGATGCCATTCAGCGCCGTCTGCCGCTGCACTATGCCTATCCGGTGCATCTGTGTGGCCATTCCGCCGGCGGCCATCTGGCGGCGTTTTGGCAGCAGCATGCGCTGGTGGATGCGGTCTTTCCCATCAGCGGCCTGTTCGAACTGGCGCCGCTGCAAGAAAGCTATATCAATCGGGCGCTGCAGCTGACCGCGCGGCAGATTGAAACGCTCAGCCCGGCGCGCCGGCTCCCGGTGCGCGGCAAGCCGCTCACGCTGTATTACGGCGCATTGGAGCTGCCGGAGCTGATCGGCCAGTCGCAACACTATCACGCGGCGCTCCGCCAACGCGGGTTGTCTGCAGAACTGGTCGCGGTGCCCGGCGCCAATCATTTCACCATTCTGGATGCGTTGTTCGCCGCCGACGGCGCGCTGCTTCGCCAACTTGACCACCACGGAAACCACTGACATGCGCGAGATCGTAGAGACCGGGCTGCCGGAGATCGGCCAGCCTTTTTCCTGGGCCACCCGGGGCGGCGGTATGCTGTTTACCGCCCACGGCCCGGTGCGGGCGGACGGCAGCATCGAGACCGGCGCGCCGGAGCGACAGATTGCGTTAACCTTCGATAACCTGGCGCAGACGTTGAAGGCGGCGGGCAGCCACAGCGATAAGGTGCTGCAGGTGATCGTGTATCTTACCGACGTCAACGACGTTAAATGTCTCGATGAGATTTACCGGAAATACTTTAATTATCCTTATCCCAACCGCTCCACGGTTATTGTCGAAAAATTGGTGGTGCCGGGAATGAAAATAGAAATTACCGTCAGCGCCATCGCCTGATTTAATTTCTTCTTAAGTTCGTCTTTATATTAATTCAATAACGAGTTAAGGATGCGTCATGTTTAAACAGATTGCACCTTCCGCGGCCGATCCTATTATGTCGCTGATGGAAGCTTATTTGCAGGACCCCAATCCGCAGAAAGTGAATTTAGGTATCGGTCTGTATTACGACCGGCAGGGAAATATTCCGCTGATGCAGGCGGTCGAGGCCGCCGAGCAGCGGTTGCTGGCGCTGCGCCGCCCGCACGGCTACCCGCCGATCGAAGGTTCGCCGCAGTTCGCTCGCCAGGTGCAGGCGCTGCTGTTCGGCGAGCAACAGGCGGCCGAGATCGCCACGGTGCAGACCGTCGGCGGCTCCGGCGCGTTGAAGCTGGCGGCGGATTTTTTGCGCCACTTTCTGGCGCGCGGTGAAATTTGGGTGTCCGATCCCACCTGGGCCAATCACTGGGCGATTTTCGAAGGCGCCGGGCTGCGGGTGAATACCTATCCCTACTTTGATGAAGCGGCGGGCGGCCTGCGTTTCGCCGCCATGCTCGACGCGTTGGACAGCCTGCCGCCCGGCAGCGTGGTCCTGTTGCATCCTTGTTGCCATAACCCGACCGGCACCGATCTGACGGCGGAGCAGTGGCGCGCTACGCTCGCCGTGCTGCAGCGACGCAGCCTGCTGCCGCTGTTCGACATCGCCTATCAGGGCTTCGGCGACGGGCTGGAGGAGGACTGCTTTGCGTTGCGCGAAGCGCTGAAAACCGATCTGCCGTTTTTGGTCTGCAATTCGTTTTCCAAAAACGTCGCGCTGTACGGCCAGCGTCTGGGCGCGCTGTCGGTGCGCTGCGCCGACGCGGAAAATGCCGCCAACGTCAAAGGGGCGTTAAAAACGCTGATCCGCCGCAGCTACTCCTGCCCGCCGACGCACGGCAGCCAGATCGTGGAAACCCTGCTCGGCGACGCCGAACTTGGCGAGCTTTGGCGCAATGAGCTGGCAGAAATGCGCTCTCGCATCAAGCAAATGCGTGAACAGCTGGCCGCCGGGCTGGCGCAGGGTGGCTCTTCGCTGGATCACCGGCGTATTCGCGATCAGCGCGGCATGTTCAGCTATACCGGCCTGAACGAAGCGCAGCTGCAGACCCTGCGGCAGCGCTATGCCATCTATCTGGTCTCGCCCGGCCGCATGTGCCTGCCGGGGCTCAATCCCGGCAACATTGACTACGTGACCGCCGCCATTCTCGACGTCACCCGTACCGCCTAACTCCGCTCGGGAACCCAGCCATGCCACAGATGAATGATTTTGAGCATATCGCCCGCCGTCAGGGCGGGTTGAACAAGCATCTTACCGCCGGGCAGATGTCGATGCTGGCGATCGGCGGCGCCATCGGCACCGGGCTGTTTCTCGGCAGCGCCTACGCCATTCAGATGGCGGGGCCGTCGGTATTGTTGAGCTACCTGATCGGCGGCGTCATTGCGCTGCTGCTGATGGGCAGCCTGGCGGAGATGACCTCCGAACACCCGACGCCCGGCTCGTTCGGCGACTACGCCGAATTCTATCTCGGCCCGCTGTTCGGTTTTCTGGTGCGTTATTCTTACTGGTCCTGTGTGGTGCTGGCGGTGGGTACCGAAGTCACCGCCATCGGCATGTACATGCAGTTCTGGTTCCCGGCGACGCCGACCTGGCCGTGGGTGCTGCTGTTCTCGGCGGCGGTGATCGTCGTCAACGTGATCGGGGTGAAGTCGTTCGGCCAGGTGGAATACGCGCTGTCCACCGTCAAAGTGACGGCGATCGTGGCGTTTATTCTGATCGGCATCGGCATTCTGGCATTCTCGGGCAACCCGGCCTACGGCCTGCGCAACCTGACCGCCGGCGGCTTCATGCCGTTTGGCGTCAAGGGCATGTGGTTCGCGGTGATCGTGTCCATCTTCAGCTACCTGAGCATTGAAATGATTGCGGTGGCCGCCGGCGAGGCGAAAAATCCGGTGATTGCGGTGAAGGCGGCGTTCAAGGGCACCATCGTGCGGCTGTTCATCTTCTACATGCTGTCGATCGCCCTGATGCTGGCCATCGTGCCCTGGCGCCAGTCCGGCACCGGCGAAAGCCCGTTCCTGATGGCGATGAACGTGATCCATCTGCCCGCCGCCGCCGGTATTTTCAACTTTATCGTGCTGGTGGCAGCGCTGTCGGCAATGAACAGCCAGCTGTACATCACCACCCGCATGATGTTCTCGCTGTCGCGTGCCGGGCAGGCGCCGGCGGCATTGGGGCGCGTCAGCCGGCGCGGCATTCCGGTCAATGCGTTGGCGATGTCGTGCATCGGTATCGTGGTGTCCATCGTGCTGAGCCTGGTGGCGCCGGAAACCTCGTTCGCCGCCATGATGTCTATCTCGGTGTATGGCGCCTGCTTTACCTGGCTGATGATTTTCGTCACCCACCTGTTCTTCCGCCGCCGGCATCGGCAGACCCACCTGAAGTTCCGCATGTGGGGCTTTCCTTATACCACCTTGCTCGGCGCCGGGCTGATGGCGGCGCTGATGATCTCGACGGCGTTTACCGAATTCTTCCGCATGACGCTGTGGTTCGGTATTCCGTTCACCTTGCTGCTGGTGGTGGCTTATCACTTCCAGAGCCGCCACGCGGCTACACCGTCGCCGTTCAAGGCGCCGGAGGTGGAGTAATAAGGGGAGGGGCTGAGGCGCATCTCAGCCCCGGGGATTAAAGCTGGCTTTTCGGGATCAGGTGGTCGCCGAAGCTCAGGCGTTGGCGGCCCGGTTCGATTTCGGTCAGCGGCGCCACTTCGTGCAGCGAGGATTTGCAGCGCTGTACCAGATCCTGATACTCGCGGGTGCCGGCGATCTTCCAGGCCAGCTCCTGTTCGGTCAGATCGCGCAGCACGCGCGCCGGGCTGCCGACCACCAGCTTGTTGGCTTCGATCACCGCCGCGGCTTTGACGAACGCCATCGCGCCGACGATGGTGTTCTCGCCGATCTCCGCACCGTCCATCACCACCGCGTTCATGCCCACCATCGCGTTGCGGCGAATGCGGCAGCCGTGCAGGATGGCGCCGTGGCCGATATGGCCGTCTTCTTCCACCACCGTGTCCTGCTGCGGGAAGCCGTGCATCACGCAGTTGTCCTGAATGTTGGCGCCGTCGCAGATTACCAGGCGGCCAAAATCGCCGCGCAGGCTGGCGTTCGGGCCGATATACACGTGTTTGCCGACGATCACGTCGCCGATCAGCACCGCCGTCGGGTGCACGTAACTGCTTGGGTCAACGACCGGCGTCAGGCCGTCAATCTGATACACAGGCATAGCGTGAGTTCCTTAAAATGTAGGGTCGCGCGGCAGGCCGCCGAAGCGCCGATAGTAGCCGGCGGCCGGTGCGGGCAGGGCGCCGATGGTGGTCTCCGCCAGCGCGCTGACGTACTCCGTCGCGGCGCGATCGACCTGCTGATAAAGATTGATGCACAGGTTGCGGGCGATCTGGCCCTCCCACTGCGCGGGCAGCAGCGCGTCCGGCAGCAGCGGATCTTTCAACACCACGCGACGGAAGAAGTGAATCAATAATAGCTTAATCTGGAAACCGCGCAGCGGCGTCAGCGCCGCCGGGTCAACTTCGCGCAGCAGCGCCATCAGCGGCCGGAAGGAGACGATAAACTCGTGATAGCCGGCCGCCACATCGCTGAGCGACCAGCAGTCGGCCACCAATTTTTGCAGGGTTTGCTCGGAGCGATTGTAGGGGTAATCGGCGCGAAAGTAGATCACCTGCTCGCTGGCGTTCAGTTCGCCGAGCAGCGCCGTCACGTCGGTCTGCGCATGGGTGGGGGCGGCCATCAGGTTGTTGGCGATCTGCCCGAACCCGAGCCAGCCCAGCTCTTTTTTCAGCCGTGCGCGCGCGTTTTTTTCGGCGCATTCCAGCAGCAACAGCTCCCACTTGCCGTCCCAGGCGGGCTGCTCGCGCAGATAGATTTTCGATTCGGCGTGGCGGAACTGGCGCATTCCCTGCTCGGTCACGCGGTAGAAGCTGCGGCGGCCGATTTTCTCCACCGCCAGCCAACCCTCTTTCTGCAGGCGGAACACCGAGGTGCGCACGAAGCGATCGCCGAAACCGAAGGCCTCCAGCAGCGCGCTCAGGCTGCCGAGCCACACTTCGCCACCGCGGTGGCTGAGCGCGTCGCCGTACAGCGAAATGATCAGCGAGGTGCCGCTGATCGGCTGCGCGTCGACGGCATGGCGAATGAACTCATCCAGTTTATGTTCCATATTTTTCCATGGGTTAGCCTTCGATGAGCCATAACATTACGCCTAATTTGGGGCGGCGTCATCCGTGACGCCGTGCGCCTCAGCGCGGCCGCAGATCGACCACGCGCTGCGCCTTGCCTTCCGAGCGCGGAATATCGCCGCAGTTGGCGATGCTGACGTCGGTGCTGACGCCCACGATCGATTTGATGTGGTGGCGCAACTGGTGGCAGATATCGCAACGCTGCTGGTGGCTGAGGCTGAGCGCCGATTCTTTCAGCTCGACGCGCACCGCCAGCGTGTCCAGATGCCCGCTGCGGCTGACCTGCAGCTGGTAGTGCGGCGACAACTGCTCGAACTGCATGATCTGCTCTTCCACCTGCG
Organism: Serratia sp. CY47444; assembly: GCF_052168635.1. Taxonomy (NCBI): domain Bacteria; kingdom Pseudomonadati; phylum Pseudomonadota; class Gammaproteobacteria; order Enterobacterales; family Yersiniaceae; genus Serratia; species Serratia sp. CY47444. The sequence continues at coordinate 820,561 of NZ_JBJNMH010000001.1, read as the reverse complement.
ACGGGAAGACGTTGACACCGCGAATGATCAGCATGTCGTCGGAGCGGCCGGTGATCTTGCCCATGCGGCGCATCTGGCGCGCGTCGCCCGGCAGCAGCCGAGTAAGATCGCGGGTGCGGTAGCGGATCACCGGCAGCGCCTCTTTGGTCAGGGTGGTGAACACCAGTTCGCCGTGTTCGCCGTCCGGCAGGGCAATGCCGGTTTCCGGGCAAATGATCTCCGGCAGGAAGTGGTCTTCCCAAATGGTCGGGCCACCGCCGCTCTCCAGACACTCCATCGCTACGCCCGGCCCCATCACTTCCGACAGGCCGTAAATATCCAGCGCCTTGATGCCCATGCGGGTTTCGATCTCGTGGCGCAGGGCTTCGGTCCAGGGTTCGGCGCCGAACACGCCGAGCCGCAGCGAGCAGCCGCGCGCATCGCCGCCCATTTTGCGCTCCAGTTCGTCGATCAGCGTCAGGCAATAGGACGGCGTCACCATGATGATGTCGGGCTTGAAGTCGAGGATCAGCTGCGCCTGGCGCTCCGTCTGGCCGCCGGACATCGGGATCACCGTCGCGCCGAGCCGCTCTGCGCCGTAGTGCGCGCCGAGGCCGCCGGTGAACAGGCCGTAGCCGTAGGCGACGTGCACCTTGTCTTTGGCGGTGGCGCCGCCGGCGCGCAGGCAGCGGGCGACGATATCGGCCCAATTATCGATGTCGCGCTGGGTGTAACCGACCACCGTCGGGCGGCCGGTGGTGCCCGAGGAGGCGTGGATGCGCACCACCTGTTCCATCGGCACCGCGAAGGTGTCGAACGGGTAGTTGTCGCGCAGATCCTGCTTGGTGGTGTAGGGGAAGCGCGCCAGATCGCTCAGCTGTTTGAGATCGTCGGGGTGTACGCCGGCCTGGTCGAATTTGCGTTTGTACATCGGCACATTGTCGTAGGCGTGGTGCAGCGTCCACTTCAGACGCGCCAACTGCAACGCTTCAATCTCATCGCGCGAGGCGAATTCGATCGTTTCGAGGGGCTGTGGATTTATTGTCATGGTTAGCCTCAGGGGTCAGACACGCTCAATGATCATGGCGATGCCTTGGCCTACGCCGATGCACATGGTGCACAGGGCGTAGCGGCCGGCTCGCCGTTCCAGTTCAAACAGGGCGGCTAGCGCCAGGCGCGTGCCGCTCATGCCCAACGGATGCCCCAGAGCGATCGCGCCGCCGTTGGGGTTAACCTGTGGGGCATCGTCCGGCAGGCCAAGCTGGCGCATCACCGCCAACGCCTGGGCGGCGAACGCTTCGTTCAATTCGATGACGTCCATCTGCGCCAGGCTCAGCCCGGCGATCTCCAGCACCTTGCGGGTGGCCGGCAGCGGGCCGATGCCCATCAGCCGCGGCTCTACGCCGCAGGTGGCGGTGGCGACGATGCGCGCCCGCGGCGTCAGCCCCTGGCGCGCCGCCATCGCTTCAGAGGCGACGATCAGCGCCGCCGCGCCGTCGTTCAGGCCCGAGGCGTTGCCGGCGGTGACGCTGCCGGGCTGACGGAACGGGGTTTTCAGCGCCTGCAACTGCTCGAAGGTGGTGTCGGCGCGCGGGTGTTCATCCTGGCTGAACAGGGTGACCGCGCCTTTTTTACCGGTGAGGCTGACCGGCGCTATCTCCTGCGCCAGGTGACCCAGCGCCTGCGCCCGGGCGGCGCGCTGCTGGCTGCGCAGCGCAAAGGCGTCCTGATCGGCGCGGCTGATGTTGAACTGCGCCGCGACGTTTTCGGCGGTCTCCGGCATCGAATCGGTGCCGAACTCGGCCTGCATCCGCGGATTGACGAAGCGCCAGCCGAGGGTAGTGTCGTACAGCTGCGCCTGGCGGCTGAAGGCGCTGTCGGCCTTGCCCATCACCAGCGGCGCACGGGTCATCGATTCCGCGCCGCCCGCCAGCAGCAACCCGGCGTCGCCGGCCTTGATGCTGCGCGCCGCCATCGCCAGCGCATCCAGGCCCGAACCGCACAGGCGGTTCACCGTGGTGCCGGAAACGCCGATCGGCACTCCGGCCAGCAGCAGCGCCATGCGTGCCAGGTTGCGGTTGTCTTCCCCGGCCTGGTTGGCGCAGCCGAGGATCACGTCGTCCAACTGCGCCCAATCCACCTGCGGATGGCGTTCCAGCAGCACGCGCAGCGGCAGGGCGGCGAGATCGTCAGCGCGCACCTGGGCCAGCGCGCCGCCATAGCGACCGATCGGGGTGCGCACGCCGTCGCAGATAAATGCCTGATTCATGCCTGATCTCCTAAAATACTGTGGCCGAGGCGGTGCGCGCGGCCGCGGAACCAGGCGACGGTTTTGCCCAGTTGGTTGACGATCTCGACGTCGTACAGCCCGGTGGCTTTGCCTTGGTGGCGCACCGCCGCGCTGGCGGTGAGGCGATCGCCGGCCAGTGCCGGGCGGACGAAATCGATGCTGCAGCCGGAGGCCACCGCCGCCAATCCCTGGCTGTTGCAGGCGTAGGCGAAGGCGGTATCCGCCAGGCTGAACAGCTGGCCGCCGTGGCAGGTCTGGTGGCCATTGAGCATCTGCGGGCCGACGGTCATGCTGACCTGTGCGTACCCTGCATCGACGGCGTCGATATGCATCCCCATCGCCTGAGCGCAGGTATCTTGCTGGAACATCTGTTCGGCGCAGCGCTGAGCCAGCGCGCGCGGCGTATTGGCGTTCATCGTTCGGCTCCTGAGAAAGAGGCGGGGGAAGCGTAGCGGCGCAGCAGTGGCATCGGGCGATAGCGCGCTTCGCCGTAATAGCGTTGCAGGTTTTCCAGCGTCGTCAGAATGTGGCGCCAGCCGAGTGCGGCGCCCCAGGCCAGCGGGCCGCGCGGATAGTTGACGCCGCGCAGCATCGCCAGATCGGTATCTTCGGCGCCGGCGACGCCTTTGTTCACCACGTCGAGCGCTTCGTTGGCCAGCATGGCCAGAGTGCGCATCGTCAGCAGGCCGGGATAATCCGGCAGTTGAATGACCTGCTTGCCGAGGGACTGCAGCAGGCGAATCGCGTTGGCATTGTGTTGCGCGCCGTTTTGCGCAGCGCAGCTGATGGCGATGGCGGAGGCATGCGCATAGTCGGCACAGAGATCGAACAGCACCACGGGCGTTCCACGTTCGTCGGCCAGTTGGCCGGCGGTTTTACCATTGGTTAACATCATTGTAACGTCGTCGATCGTGAGGTACGGGCTGGTCTGGCCAGGTTGTTTGATCGCCCCCGCATTTTCGATCAACAGTTCCGCCAAATCGGCCAGCGAAGACCAGTCGCCGTGCAGCGTGACGCGTTGCGGCGGCGCGGCCTGCGCCGGCGGCGCAAAGGCGATCATCTCTGCGGCGGGCCGTTGCGCGTCGTAGCGGTAGAAGCCGCGGCCGGATTTGCGGCCGAGGCGCCCGGCGGCCACCAGCTCCTGCTGCACCAGTGAGGGGGTGAAACGCGGATCCTGATAAAAGGCCTGATATACCGATTCGGTCACGGCGTAATTGACGTCCTGGCCGATCAGATCGGTCAACTGCAGCGGGCCCATGGCGAAACCGCCGGCGTCGCGCAATACCGCGTCCAGCGTGGCGGCGTCGGCTACCCGTTCCTCCAGCGCGCGCAGGGTTTCGGCATAGAACGGCCGCGCCACGCGGTTGACGATAAATCCCGGCGTCGAGCGGCACACGACGCTCTGCTTACCCCAGCGCTGCGCCAGGGCCTGCAGCGCGGCGAGGGTCTCGGCGCCGGTCTCCAGACCGCTGACGATCTCCACCAGCTTCATCAGCGGCGCCGGGTTGAAGAAGTGCAGCCCGGCCATGCGTTCCGGGTGTTGCAGTGCCCCGGCGATGGCGGTGATCGACAGCGAAGAGGTATTGCTGGCGAACAGCGTCGTGGGCGAGCAGAGCGCCTCCAGATCGCGGAACAGGCCCTGTTTGATGGCCAGATTTTCCGCCACCGCTTCAATCACCAGCGCGCAGTCGGCCAGCTGCTCGAGGGAGTCGGCGCGTTCGAGGCGCGCCAGCAGCGCTTCGGTGGTCGCGGCGTCGGCCTTGCCGCCGTCTACCCGCTGGCGCAGGCGGCGAGCGAGATCGTCGATCGCGCGCTGGGCGGCGGCGGGCGCGATGTCGAACAGTCGCACCGGATGGCCGGCGGCAGCGGCCACCTGGGCGATGCCGATGCCCATGGTGCCGGCGCCGATCACCGCCACCTGGCCGTTAAGAAGGGGCGCGTTCATGGCTATTTCCCGCTGAAGTTTGGCGTGCGTTTGGCAAAGAACGCGCTGACGCCTTCGCGGTAGTCGTCGCTGCGGCCGCCCAATCGCTGCAGATCGCGCTCCAGATCGAGCTGCTGATCGAGGCTGTTGGTGGCCGAGCTGTAGAGGGCTTTCTTGATCAGTCCCAGGCCGTAGGTCGGCTGGGTGGCCAGATGGCGCGCCAGCGTTTGCGTGCGGTCGACCAGCTCGTCCGCCGGCACCACCTGCCAGATCATGCCCCATTCCAGCGCCTGCTGGGCGCTGATTTTGTCACCCAGCAAGGCCATACCCATCGCGCGGGCGTGGCCGGCCAGCCGCGGCAGGAACCAGCTGCCGCCGGAGTCAGGCACCAACCCCAGACGGCAGAACGACTGAATAAAGCTGGCGTTGTCGGCGGCGATGACGATATCGCACGCCAGAGCCAGCGCGGCGCCGGCACCGGCCGCCACGCCGTTGACCGCGCACACCACCGGCTTCGGCAGGGCGGTCAGGCGACGGATCAGGGGATTGTAGAAACGTTCGACCGACAGGCCGAGATCCGGCGCCTGTTGGTCGGCGCTGACGTTGCGATCGTTGAGATCCTGCCCGGCGCAGAAACCGCGCCCGGCGCCGGCGATCAGCAGGCTGCGCACGCTGTCGTCGCGCTCGGCTTGCGTCAATGCTTCGCTCAGTTGGCGATGCATCTCGTCGTTAAAGCTGTTGAGCCGATCCGGCCGGTTGAGGGTCAGCGTCAACACGCCGGCGTCGAGATGGCTGAGAACCAATGCGTTATCCATAAATCAGCGCCCCTGATAGTTTGGCGTACGTTTTTCGAAAAAGGCGGCGATGCCTTCGCGGCGATCGTCGGTGGCGGCCAGGGTGACAAATTGCTGACGCTCCATCGCCAGCCCCTGGCTAAGGCCGATCTCCTCGGCCTGTTTCAGCGCCTGTTTGGCGGCGCGCAGCGCCAGCGGCGCCTGACGGCTGATGCGATCGGCAATCTGCTGCGTGCGTTCCAGCGTCAGGGCATCGACGCACACTTCGCTGATAAGGCCGGCCTGCAGCGCGGTGCGGGCGTCGATGGGCTCGCCGGTCAGCACCATCTGGCTGGCGCGCGCCTTGCCGACGCAGCGGATCAGGCGCTGGGTGCCCCCGGCGCCCGGCATCAGGCCGAGGGTGATCTCCGGCAGGCCGAAGCGGGCGCTTTCGCCGCCGATGACGATGTCGCAGGCCAGCGCCAGCTCGCAGCCGGCGCCCAGGGCATAACCGTTCACCGCCGCCAGCAGCGGCTTGCTGAACTGGGCCAGACGCTGCCACAGCTGCGGACGGCGATCCGCCAGCGCGGCCGGCAGATCCTGCTGTTGCAGTTCACGCAGATCGGCGCCGGCGGCGAAGAAGCGCGCCGCGCCGGCGATCACTACGGCGCCTACGCCGCTGTCGGCGTCGGCCTGCTCCAGGCGGGCAACCAGCTGTTCCAGGCACGGCGTGCTCAGGGCATTACGCGCCTCCGGGCGGTGCAGCGTCAGCGTGACCACGCGGTGCTGCTGCTGATGCAAAATAAAGGGGGTGTCCATCGCGGCTCCTAGACGTCGAAGTCCAATACCACGCCGTCGCCTTTCGGCCACGACTGGCAGCTCAATACGTAGCCCGCCGCCAGCTGATCCGGCTCCAGGCTGTAGTTGACGCCCATCTCCACCTGGCCGGCCTTCAGACGGCATTTGCAGGTGGCGCAGACGCCGCCTTTGCAGGCGTAGGGCAGGTCGGCGCCCTGGCGCAGCGCGGCGTCGAGAATGCTGTCGTCCTGTTCGCCGACCTCGATATCCAACCGGCGCCCGTCGAGCAGGAGCGCCACCCGGGTAGCGTTGCGATCGCCGCTGTGGCGCGGGCGGGTGACCAGGCCGCTGGTGTTGAAGCGTTCGCTGTGGATGTGGTTGGCCGGGACGCCGGCCTGTTCCAGCACGGTTTGCGCGTCGTCCATCATCGATTCCGGCCCGCAGATGAAGGCGTGGTCATAGTCGCGGAAATCCAGCAGCGCGCCGCCGATCGCCGCCAGGCGTTCACGGTCGATGCGGCCGCTGAGCAGCGGGCTGTCGAGGCTCTCCTGGCTGAACAGGTACAGCGGCTGAAAACGCTGCGGGTAGCGGTTTTTCAGATCCGACAGCGCCTCTTTGAACATCATTGAACGGCTGTTGCGGTTGCCGTAGATCAGGGTGAAGCTGCTGCCCGGTTCGAGCAGCAGCGTCGCCTTGATGATCGACAGCATTGGCGTGATGCCGGAGCCGGCGGCGATCGCCAGGTAGTTGCCGTGGCGCTCTGCCTGCGGCTGGTAGCCGAAGCGCCCCTGCGGCACCATCACCTCCAGTGCGTCGCCGACTTTCAGCATGCGGTTGACGAAGCCGGAGAAACGGCCCTGATCAATCGCTTTTACGCCGATCTGCAGCAGGCCTTCCTGCGGCGAACTGCAGATGGAGTAGCAACGCCGCAGTTCTTCGCCGTTGACTAGCGCCTTGAGCGTCAGGTGCTGGCCGGGGGTATAGCGGTATTGGTTTTGCAGCTCTTCAGGCACCCGCAGGGTGATGGCTACGGCGTCAGGCGTTTCGCGCTCGATGGCGACGACGCTCAGGCGATGAAAGACCGTCATGGTGTCAGCGCTCCTATATGCATTTGAAATAGTCGAACGGTTCCCGGCAGTCGCAGCAGCGGTACAGCGCTTTACAGGCGGTGGATCCGAACTCGCTGATCTTCTCGCTGTGGGTGCTGCCGCAGCGCGGGCAAGCGACCGGGCCGTGGGCATGCGGCCGATCGCAGGTGTGGCCCTGCGGGGGCGCTACGCCGTATTGCCGCAGCCGCTCGCGGGCGTCGGCGTTCATCCAGTCGGTGGTCCAGGCCGGGCTGAGGCGAATGTCCACCTGCACCGGGCTGAAACCGGCGGCCGCCAGCCGCTGCTCGATAGCGTTGAGCAAAAATTCGGTGGCCGGGCAGCCGGAATAGGTTGGGGTGAAGGTCACGCGCCAGCCGCTGCCGTCGCGTACCACGTCGCGCACCATGCCCAAATCGGTGATCGACAGCACCGGCAGCTCGGGATCGCTGATCTGCTGCAGGCAGTGCCAAATCTGCGGGATTTCGGCGGGTTGCAAACGAGTGACGTTCATCGCGGCCTCCTACCACTGACTGTTTGGGTAGGCGCGCTGCAGGAACTGCATCTCCGCCAGCAACGGGCCGAGGTGTTCGCTGTGCTGACCTTGCTTGCCGCCGTGACGGAACGCCTGCTCGGCGGGCAGCGCCAGCGTCGCCTGCCGCAGCGTCTCTTCCACCTGCGCTAGCCAGGGGGCCTGCAGCGTGCGCGGATCGACGGCGATGCCTTGTTCCGCCAACGCCAGTTCCAACGCGTCGGCGTGGAACAGCTCGGCGGTAAAGCGCCACAGGTTATCCAGCGACTGTTGGATCTTGCGGTGGCTGATGTCGTTGCCGTCACCGAGGCGGATCATCCAGCCGTGGCTGAAGCGCAGGTGATAATCGGCCTCCTTCAACGATTTGGCGGCGATGGCGGCGATCTGCGCATCGCGGCTGCGGCTCAGCGCCTGGTGCAGCTGCACGTGGTAGGCGTCGAGCAGGAACTGACGCACCAGCGTGTCGTTGAAACCGCCGTTCGGCTGTTCCGCCAGCAACAGGTTATGAAACTGGCGTTCGTCGCGGCCGAAGGCCAGGCTGTCTTCGCTGCAGGGCGGGCCGGCCAGTTCGGCGGCGTAGCCCAGGAAGTGGCGCGCCTGGCCGAGCAGATCGAGACCGATGTTGGCCAACGCCAGATCGATTTCCAGTTCGGGCGCGTGGCCGCACCAGGCGCACAGACGCTGGGCGAGGATCAGAGGCGTGTCGCCCTGGCGGAGCAAATAGCTGATGCGCGGATCGTTAACCGTCATGGTCGCCTCTACATGTTCTTGATGCCGTCGGGGATGGTGTAAAACGTCGGATGACGGTAGATCTTGTCTTCGGACGGATCGAAGAACGCGCCGCGATCTTCCGGCTGCGAGGCGATCAGATGGCGCGATTGCACCACCCAGATCGAACAGCCTTCGTTGCGGCGCGTGTAGGCGTCGCGGGCGTTTTCCAGCGCCATTTGGTCGTCGGCGGCGTGCAGGCTGCCGACGTGGCGATGCGCCAACCCTTGTTTGCTGCGGATAAACACTTCATACAGCGGCCATTCAACGTGGCTCATGATCTCGGTTCCTTATGTTGGCTATGCGGCGGAAGCGGCGTTTTTCGCGGCGTGGGCCATGGCGCCGTCGCGCACCCAGGCGCCGTCTTCCCAGGCGCGGCGTTTGGCCTGCAGGCGTTCGTGGTTGCATTGGCCGCGTCCTTTGATCACTTCATGCAGTTCGCTCCAGTCGATCTCGCCGAAGCGATAGTGGCCGGCGGCCTCGTCCCAGGTAAGACTCGGGTCTGGCGCCGTCATGCCCAGCGCCTCAAGCTGCGGCACGGTGTTGTCGACGAATTTCTGCCGCAGCTCATCGTTGCTGTGGCGTTTGATTTTCCACGCCATGCTCTGGGCGCTGTGAGGGGAGTCGGCGTCGCTCGGGCCGAACATCATCAGCACCGGCCACCAGAAGCGATCGATGGCGTCTTGCAACATCGCGCGCTGCGTGTCGCTGCCGTGGGCCATCGCCATCACCGCCTCGTAGCCCTGGCGCTGGTGGAAGCTTTCTTCTTTGCAGATTTTCACCATCGCCCGCGCATAGGGGCCGTAGGAGGCGCGGCACAGCGCTACCTGGTTGACGATGGCGGCGCCGTCGACCAGCCAGCCGATCACGCCGATATCCGCCCAGTTGAGCGTGGGGTAATTGAAGATGGAGGAATACTTCATCTTGCCGTCGAGCATCTTTTGGTAGATGTCCTGGCGCGAACAGCCGAGGGTCTCTGCGGCGCTGTAGAGGTACAGACCGTGGCCGGCCTCATCTTGCACTTTGGCCAGCAGCACCGCCTTGCGGCGCAGCGTGGGGGCGCGCGTCAGCCAGTTGGCTTCCGGCAGCATGCCGATGACTTCCGAGTGGGCGTGTTGGCCGATCTGCCGAATCAGGTTCTGACGGTAGGCGTCCGGCATCCAGTCTTTGGCCTCAATGGCGATATCCGCCGCGATCTTGTCGTCGAAATGCTGCTGATATTGTGCGTCAGTTGTCATGCTCGCCTCTTGGTGATTCGTATTTTTCACATTAAACATAAAAATGTGAATCACTTTAACTGACCATAAGGCTACAAACTGATAACAAAAAGATCAAACGAGATTCATGTGGTTTTGCGAGCTCACTCACAAGGTTTTTTGTTATTTTATTGATTTAATTTGATAAATAAAACCATCAATTCCGTATTAATGACAGGGTAAGCGGCTTGAAAACGGGTTTTGTTCTGTTTTTGTTAAAATTTGATTTGGCGCTGACTGGCATTTATGTGATACGTAATTAAGCTGTATGGTGAAAATTTATGAATTTTGGAGGGCACATGCAGCAGTTACACAGTTATCTATCTGGCGCCTGGGTGTATGGGCAGGGAGAGGGCCGCGAGATCCGTCACGCCGTGACCGGCGAAGCGCTGTACCAGGTCTGCTCCGACGGCCTGCCGTTAGCGGCGAGCCTGAGCTATGCCCGCAGCCACGGCGGCCCGGCGCTGGCGAACATGACATTCCAGCAGCGCGCCCAGATGCTGAAAGCGGTGGCGAAACACCTGCTGGCGCATAAAGAGGCGCTGTATCAGATTTCCTATCAAACCGGTGCGACGCGCAGCGACGGCTGGGTCGATATCGAAGGCGGCATCGCCACGCTGTTCGCCTATGCCGGCATGGCCGGTCGCGATCTGCCGGATGATACGCTGTGGCCGGAAGACGAGTTGATCCCGCTGTCGAAACAGGCGCAGTTCGCCGCCCGCCACGTGCTCACTTCGCGCCCTGGCGTGGCGCTGCACATCAACGCCTTCAACTTCCCGTGCTGGGGCATGCTGGAAAAACTGGCGCCGACCTGGCTGGCGGGCATGCCGGCCATCATCAAGCCGGCCACCGCTACTGCGCAGCTGACGCAGGCGATGGTCAGGCTGATCGTCGACAGTGGGCTGGTGCCGGAAGGGGCGCTGCAGTTGGTTTGCGGCGGCGTCGGCGACATGTTTGCGCACCTGGATTATCAGGATGCGGTGACTTTCACCGGCTCGGCGCAGACCGGGCAGCGGCTGCGTGCGCATCCGCGCCTGCTGGAAAAATCGATCGCGTTCACCATGGAGGCGGATTCGCTCAACTGCTGCGTGTTGGCGGAGGACGTGACGCCGGAGATGCCGGAGTTTGCGCTGTTCATCAAAGAAGTGTGCCGTGAAATGACCGCCAAGGCGGGGCAGAAATGTACTGCGATCCGCCGCATCATCGTGCCGGCGGCGCAGGTGACGGCGGTGCGTCAGGCCTTGTTGCAGCGCCTGGCGGGGGTGACGGTGGGCGACCCGCAGCTGGAGCCGGTGCGCATGGGGGCGTTGGTCAGCCACGAGCAGCGTGAGGATGTGCAAAGCAAGGTAGAGTTCCTGCTGCGCAATGGTTGCGAACCGCTCTGTGGCGCGGCGCTGGATAAGCTGGAGATCCTGGGCGACGGCGCGCGCGGTGGGGCGTTTTATCCACCGACCCTGCTGTATTGCGCCGATCCGTTCACCCATCAGGCGGTGCACGGCACCGAGGCCTTTGGGCCGGTGGCAACGCTGATGCCGTATGCTGATACCGAGCAGGCGATCGCATTGGCGTTGCTGGGGCAGGGCAGCCTGGCGGGATCGCTGGTGACCGCCGATCCGGCGTTGGCCAAGCGCTTCATTCGCGCGGCGGCCTGCGCCCACGGCCGAATACTGATTTTGGATGAACAGGCGGCGGCGGAGTCCACCGGCCACGGTTCGCCACTGCCGATGCTGGTACACGGCGGCCCGGGGCGCGCCGGTGGCGGGGAAGAGCTGGGCGGACTGCGTGCGGTGAAGCACTATATGCAGCGCACGGCGATCCAGGGCAGCCCGGCGATGCTGGCGGCCATCGGCGGTGAATGGGTGCGCGGCGCGCCGGTCGCCGAGCATCCGGTACATCCGTTCCGTAAATACTTCGAGCAGCTGCAGCTGGGCGACAGCCTGTTGACCGCGCGCCGCACCGTGACCGAAGCGGATATCGTTAACTTCGCCTGCCTGAGCGGCGATCATTTCTACGCGCACATGGACAAGATCGGCGCCGCCGATTCCCTGTTCGGCGAGCGAGTGGCGCACGGTTACTTTGTGGTGTCCGCCGCGGCCGGGCTGTTTGTCGATGCCGCCGTCGGGCCGGTGATCGCCAACTACGGCATGGAGAATCTGCGCTTTATCGAACCGGTGAAGATCGGCGACACCATTCAGGTGCGGCTGACCTGCAAGAAGAAAATCCGCAAGCCGCAAAAAACCGCCGAGGAGCGGCCGCACGGCGTGGTGGTGTGGGATGTGCAGGTGTTGAATCAGGAACAGCAGCCGGTGGCGCTGTACAGCATCCTGACGCTGGTGGCGCGCCAGCAGGGGGACTTCGAGGCGTAATACGCGTTTGCCGCCGCCGGCAGCCCCGGCGGCGGCAATCTATTCAGATCAGCGGCTGACCGCGCAGCTGTTCCAGCACTTTCAGCGGCGAGCGCTGCGGATCCTGCATCTTGTTCACCGGCAACAGGAAGGTCTGTTCCAGCATAAACTGGCCGCCCATCGCGGCGTGCGGCGTTTGATCCGAGAAACAAATCCAGCTGCTGCCCGGCGGAAACGCCAGCGCCAGCTGCGGCCCCTGCTGCTGATAATCGCCGTCGGCCTTCATGGCGTCGTGCAACTGCAGCATCAGGTGGTCATAATGGCTGCGGCGGGTCTTGGTGATGCGCACCTGATGCTGCAGCCAGCTGCTGAGGGCGGAGTAGCGTGCGAGGCGCGGCATAAAGCGTGCCGCCAGCTCAGGGAACGGTTCACCGACACGCCATTGGCGGTGCTCGCCGTGCGGGTTGATGTTGGTAAAAATGCGCAGAATGCGTTCGCCGTAGTTCGGGCGCGACGGGAAAGCGTCAACGTGCAGGCGGCTGTCGTCTTTGCGCCAGGAACTGGTCGCCCGCCAGGCGGAAACCGGGTGCAAACGCAGGCTGCCGGTCGGATGGTGCAGCGCCTCCTGATACTCGGGCAACAGCCCGGCGATCAGCTGGCGGCACGACTGGTAATAGCGCTCCAGCAGTTGCTGAACCTGCTGCCGGCGTTCCGCGACGGCGACGCCGGTCAGCTTGCCGGACAGCGGCTGATAGCTGATGTTTTTGCGCTTCGGATCGACCAACGTCGGATCCAGCAGTGGCATTTCCTGTTCAGACAGGGTGAAGGCCAGCTCGGGCAGAAACAGTACCTTGCCCTGTTCCAGTTCGCTGACCGCGCTGGATGCTTCCGCTGCCGCCCATTGTCGCAACGGCAGCGTCAGGACGGCCTGTTCACGCATAATATCGCCAGTAGGCATGAGATCTCCTCGCAAATCTATATCGCTTTATTCCCGTCTTTCAGGTTGCCGCGTGATTGGCTGCACTGGCTTGCGCAGTGGCTGGCTGGAGCGGCGTCAGCAGGCCGCTCAATTGCAACGTGAAATTTGTGGGTTCTATTATGGATGTATCAGCAGGGCGCAGTGCGCCGAAGCGTGCGATGGCTTCCTGATAGAGAGAATATTCCCAATAAGGATATCACCGGCAATACCAATGAAAAGTAAACGAGGGCTAAACGGGGCTGCGCGTAGGCACGAATAATCAAAAATGGCACGAATTGTCTGCGGAATGGTGTATTTTTTATCTTATTGAATTGTAATGGAAATAAATATGCTGCTTATTTATTGGCGTTATTTCATTCAAATAGCAGGGCAAACCGGGGAAATAATGTTGCGGAGTGGAATTATTTCATCTTGTCGGGAATAAATCGGGCCGCCAAATTTGGAGACCCGATTATTGATTAAGCACCGTAAATGCAGTTTTTGCCTTTTTTCTTGGCCTGATACAGCGCGCTGTCCGCCTCATTGATAAAGCTGATCGGCGTATCGTTATACATATGTGGCACTTTGGCGCAGATGCCGATGCTGATGGTGACGATGCCGTGCGGGTTGCCCTGATGCGGGATCTTCAGATCGCGTACCGCCTGGATGACGCGTTCGGCGAAAATCAGTGCGCCCTGAATGTCGGTATCCGGCAGGATAATCCCCATCTCTTCGCCGCCGTAGCGCGCTAAAACGTCGTTGCTGCGGCACGCCAACCCTTTGAGCGTTTGGCCGATCTGCTGCAGGCACTGGTCCCCGGCGACGTGGCCATAGCTGTCGTTGTACTGTTTGAAATAGTCGATATCCAGCATCAGCAGCGCCACGCTGCGGTAGTTGCGCGAAGCCCGCGCCAGCTCGTTCTTCAGCGCGATATCAAACTGGCGGCGGTTGGCCAGCCCGGTCAGGCCGTCCAGCAGCGCCAGTTCTTCGAGCATCTGGTTGATGCTGGTCAGCTGATCGCGGGTGCGCATCAGCTCGGCTTCGGTTTGCATGCTGTGCTTGATTTGCCGCAGCAGCACCATGCCCATCGCCAACAGGATCATCAGCAGCGAGAGGCCACCGGCGGCGAACAGCCCGGCGTCGGTGCGCCAGTCCGCCAGCGCGTCGCGTTTCGATAGCCCGGCGGCGATCACCAGCGGAAAGCGGTTGACCCGCGAATAGCCGTAGATGCGCTCCACTTTGTCGTACAGCGAGGTGATGGTGGCGTTGCCGAATTCCGAATGCGGCAAAATTTCGCTGAACAGCACGCCCTTGGCGATGTTTTTACCGATCGACGCCGCCGAGTAGGGGCGGCGGTAAAGGATGGTGCCGTCCGCCAGCAGCAGGTTCAGCGAGGCGTCAGTGTTGAGGGCGAAGCTGTCGTAAAACTGGCGGAAATAATCGACGTACAGCGTCGCCAGCACCACGCCGCCAAAGCTGCCATCCGGGTGGTTGAAGCGCCGCGAAACGGGAATGATCAGATCGCCGGTGGTGCGGCTGCGGATCACCTTGCCGATGTACAGGCCGCCGCCGTCGCGGTTTTGATGGTATTTGAAGTAATCGCGATCGGCGTTGTTGGCGTTCTTGATGAATTTGCCCGAGGAGGTCGCCAGCCAGCGGCCGCGCGCATCGTAGAGAAACAGCCCATGCAGCTGCGGCAGGTTGCCGACCTGCGTCTGCATGACGCGCTGCAGCCGCGTCAGCTGCGATGGACCCAGCCCGTCGTTCTGGAGACGTTCGGTCAGATCGAGCAGATTGCCGTCCACCTGCATGAAAGTATCGTCGGCATGCTGCGCCAGCGAACGGGCGAGGTTGGCGGATTCATGCTCGGCGCTGCGCAGATCGCGCTGGTGCGCGTTCCAGATTTGCCAGCTGTTAAAGAGGATCAGCGTGGCGGCAACGATGATGACAAACACGCCGGCCTGAAATAATAATGGGGAGCTTTTAACGCTGCGCGGCGGCACGGCATCCTGTATGGGTTGCTGCTGAGTCATGTCACCCTTGTTGTTTGATTACTATTTAGTTCGAGTTAAGAGCAATCTTATATTTTATGCATAAACGCGCCAGACCTCTAGCCCTTAACGAGGCGATAAGGCGAAAGGGCGATCGCAACCCGCATTTGCGGCGGCGTGAACGCGAAGGAGTAAAAGGGCCATGTCGGATTACATCATTATCGCTTTACTGACGCTGGCGGTGTATTACCCCCTCACGCTGGGGGGGCTGGCGGTGATGATGTTCTTCGCCTGGCGGCGGCGCCGGTCGCCCTATTGGCGGTTGGGATTGGCGCTGTTGGCGCTGCTGTTCGTGCTGTTCGCCAAGGTGGCGTATGACTGGCACCGCTACAGCTAGCGGCGCCATGACGGGTTATTCGACGTTGATCATCCAGTTGACGCCGAATTTGTCGGTCAGCATACCAAAGCCTTTGGCCCAGAAGGTGGCTTGGTAAGGCATCGTCACCTGGCCGCCCTGCGCCAGATTGTCGAACAGTTTGCGTCCTTGCTCCGCATCGCTGGGGTTCAGCGACAGCGAGAAGCCTTTGTGAGAAGCGACGCCGCTGTCATCTTGTGGGCAGCCATCGGAGGCCATCAGTACACCGTCGCCGATCAGCAGACGCGCATGCATGATCGCTTCAGGATTGGCGTCCTGCGGCCCGCCTTGGCGGGCTTCTTCGGGCATGTCTTTGAAGCGCATGACCATTTCAATTTTGGCATTCAACTGCTGTACATAGAAGTTAATCGCTTGCTCACAGTTACCGCTGAAAAACAAATAGGGTTGTACCAGCATGACATTGACCTCGGTTGTGGCCCGACAGGCAACGACCGGCCCTCGGGCAGGAAGAAATGGTTGCTGGCGGCAATAATTGCCGTCGGTGACTTATTAGTGTAGTTCCCCTGACGCAGAATGCTCGTGCGAGGTGAGCGCCTTCGCCGCCGGCAGGGCGGGCGAAGGCGCGAAGGCGGTTAATACAGCGAAGGTTCGCCGGGTGGGCGGGTTTTAAAGCGGCGGTGCAACCACATGTATTGATCGGGTGCCAGCAGCACCTGTTCTTCCACCACGCGGTTCATCATGGCCGCCGCGCGCGTTTCATCGTCCAGCGGGAAGTCGGTCAGCGGTGGCTGTACGATCAGCTCATAACCCTGCGCATGCGGCAGGCGGCGCGGCACGAATGGCACGATCGACGGCCGCCCCATGCGCGCCAGGATATAGGTGCCGGTCGTCGTGGCGGCGTTTTCCACGGCGAAGAATGGTACGAACACGCTGCTTTGCGGGCCATAATCGTGGTCCGGCGCATACCACAGGATTTCACCCTGTTTCAGGTTGCGGATCATGCCTTTGATATCTTTACGATCGATCATGAATTTATTCGAGCGCAGCCGGCCGCGGGTCTGCACCCATTCCATCAGTTTGTTATTGTGCGGGCGATGCACGCCGATGCCGGGGTTTTGCATGCCGAAGATGCGCGCACCCAGCTCCAGAGTGAGGAAATGCAGGCCGATCAGCAGCACGCCTTTGCCGTTCTGGCGTGCCAGCCGCATGTTTTCCATGCCGCTCACCTTAAACCAACGGGCGATGCGCCAGTCAGGCCAGAACCAGGCCATGCCGACTTCGAACAGGCCCATGCCGACGGACTCAAAATTTTTGACAATCAGCGCCTCGCGCTCGGCGGCGAGCATCTCAGGGAAGCAGAGTTCTACATTGCGGCGTGCTATTTGTACCCGGCGTTTCATCAGGCGCATGGCTATTCTGCCAAGGCCGTGTCCGAGTCGATAAATGAGCGGGTAGGGCAGTAACACCAAGAGATAGAGTATTCCCAGCCCTATCCACAGCAACCAATAACGAGGGCGCAAGAATTTGCGCTCAAAGCGTTGGTTAGAAAGCATTTTTTCTATGATTCCTTTTCTTTCCCAATGGGACCTTAACCCAAATTTTTATAAGGCGAATAGTAGAACATTTCGTGCTAAATAGGATTTTCCATTAATGCTTTTTTTTCACTTTATTTAAGCGCAGGCGAAAAATGGAGTGAGATAGGATTTTTACCGAGGGAAGGGAAGATATTTTCCGCTATTTCAACCGGCTGGTGCAATTGAAAAATAAAGACACAATTAAGCGCATCGCAAAAGTGACAACTGCTATGTAACCTTAATGAAACAGTAACGCGACGGAACCGTCCCAAACGGCGGCCAGTGCGTACAGTAGCGCGAGAATCAGGACAAAGGGGGCATTGAACATGGATGTTTCCTCCATGAGGATTTGTTTAAAGTTTAGCCTCTCGAGATGACGGTAGGATGAAGTTAGATCGTTTTTTGTACGGTGAAATTCAGACGGACGGAAATGGGTAAACCGCTGATTTTTTACTATAGTCATAGTGTGAAGTTGTGCGTTTGTCGGCGTACGCCTCTGCATTGAGCGGCAGCGGGCAGGTTGCCCAGAGCAAGATCGCGGAGCGGACGGCGCCTGGCGCGAAACATGTGACGAGATTCTCAGAGGGTTGGTCTGTAAGGATTTGACATGTCATATGAAAATGACGAACTAAACGGTGTTGAGCAACCGAGCGACTACGTGAAAGCCACCGCCTGCGAAGTGCGCAGCGGTGTAAAAGCGGCGCTCGAGCAATCATGTGCCTGCCTTAAGGATAACCCTTGGGCGGGGATAGGCGCCGGCGCCGTCGTGGGCCTGGTAATAGGATTTCTGTTAGGCAAAAGGTAATAGGGAGAGTAAAGATGGGCATCATTTCCTGGATCATTTTTGGTTTAATCGCCGGTATCCTGGCCAAGTGGATTATGCCGGGCAAAGACGGCGGCGGCTTTATTGTGACCGTTATATTGGGGATCGTGGGCGCCGTCGTCGGCGGCTATATCAGCACCTTCTTCGGTATGGGCCGCGTTGACGGTTTTAACCTGGGCAGCTTTGTGGTGGCGGTAATCGGTGCCCTGGTGGTGCTTTTTGTCTACAGGAAGATCAAAGGCTAAGCAGCCGTTGCTCAACAGGGTCGCCGCGGCGGCCCTTTTTCGTGAAATCAATCCGGCGGTGCGGCGCGGGCCGTACCGGCTGAAAGGGGAATATCATGGGGCTGTTCGATAGCGTATTGGGTAACATTCTGGGCGGCGGCGCCAACGGTAAAGGCATCGACTACATCGCCATTATGCAGTGGGTTGAGCAACAAGGCGGCCTACAGGCCATTTTGGACAAATTCCGTCAGGGGCAGTTCGGCGATATCGTCGGTTCCTGGCTCGGCAATGGCGAAAATCAGCAGATTACCGGCGATCATGTGCAGCAGGCGTTGGGTAGCGATGCGATCAACCAACTGGCTGAAAAGCTGGGTATCGATCCTGCACAAGCCTCCAGCACCATTGCACAGTTCTTGCCAACGGTCGCGGATGCCGCCTCGCCAAATGGTGAAGTGCAGCAAGACAGCAACGAACTGGGCGACATGGTCGGCAAACTGTTCAAATAATGATTAGGCTCCCGGCATCTGGCCGGGAGCATTCACTCCGCTAATTCCCTCGATCGCCGTCAACGCTTGCTGCAGATGCGCCACCCAGGCGCGCACTTTCTCCGGAATAAATCGTAAGGCGGGATAGACCGCGTGCAGCGCCATGGGCGGGTAGCGGTATTCCGGCAAAACGGGCACCAGCGCCCCCGTCGCCAGCTGCTCGGCGATTAAAGGCCGTTGGGCGCCGCCGATACCCACTCCAGCCTCGATGGCGGCCAGCAGCGATAGCGTATTGTTGGCGCGGAACGTGGGCCGCAGAGCAACCATCTCGGGGCCGTGCGGCCCGAACAGAGTGAGCGTATCGCCGTCGTTCAAACCGCTATAACGAATGTGCGCATGTTTCGCCAACTCCGCCGGCGAACGGGGCGTGCCATGCTTGTCCAGATAGGCCGGCGATGCCACCAGCAGGCGTTGCAGCTCGCCCAAACGTTTCGCCACCATGCCGGGCGCATGGAGTTCACCGAAGCGCAGCGCCACGTCGATGCCTTCGCCGATCACGTCGGCGCGACGATCGTCCAGCAGCAGTTCGATGGCGAGGTTCGGATGACGTTGCTGGAAAGCGATGGCCAGCGGTGTGACGTGCAACTGCCCGAATCCGGTAGGGGCGTGGATGCGCAGATTGCCCTGCAACTGGTGGTGCTGGTCGTGCAGTGCGTCTTCCGCTTCGTCGACCGCCGCCAGAATCGGTTTGAGGCGCTGATAATAACCGCTGCCGGCATCGGTCAGCGTGACCGCCCGGGTGCTGCGAAACAGCAGCTGGGCCCCCAGTTGCTGCTCCAGGCCGGCGATTTGCTGACTGACCGCCGGCTGCGTCAAACGCAGATCGCGAGCGGCGGCCGACAGGCTGCCCAGTTCGGCCACTCGCATAAAGGTTTTCATTGCGTTCAGCTTATCCATGTCGATCTTGCCTATAGATTTTTCTTATAAGTGTTAGTGAAAATCCTCTTCTACCGCAAGTATTACTAATCAATAACACTCAGGGTATCGATAACCTGAGGAGTGGCAAGATGAATGCAAAGCGACAGGCATTGGTGATCGGCGCCAATGGCGTGATTGGGCGCCGATTGATTGAGGAGCTGATTGATCAAGGTTGGCAAGTGGTGGGCGTCTCGCGCCGGGGGGGCGAACCGGCATCTGGGGTGCGCCACCTTCAGGTTGATCTGCTGGATGCGGCGGCGACGCGGGACGCGCTGCGGCCGCTGAGCGCGATTAGCCACGTTTTCTATGCCGCCTATCAGGATGCGCCGGACTGGGCGGGGCTGGTGGCGCCCAATCTGCAGATGTTGCAACACGTCGTCGAGGGGCTGGAGCCGGTCGCGCCGGCGTTGGAGCATATCAGCCTGATGCAGGGCTATAAGGTGTACGGCGCGCATTTGGGGCCGTTTAAAACGCCGGCGCGCGAAAGCGACGCCGGGCATATGCCGCCGGAGTTTAACGTGGCGCAGCAGCAGTATCTGGCGCTGTGCCAGGCAGGCAAGCGATGGCGTTGGAGCGCCATTCGTCCGAGCGTGGTGGGGGGCTTCTCTCTTGGCAATCCGATGAACCTGGCGTTGAGCATCGCGGTTTATGCCTCAATCAGTAAAGCGCTCGGGTTGCCGCTGCGCTTTCCCGGTAAGCCAGGCGCTTACCACAGTCTGCTGGAAATGACCGACGCCGGGCTGTTGGCGCGCGCCACGCTTTGGGCGGCGACCGAGCCGGCGGCGGCCAATCAGGCGTTTAATATCAACAACGGCGATCTCTTTCGCTGGAGCGAGATGTGGCCGAAAATCGCCGCTTACTTCGGGCTGGAATGCGCGCCGCCGCTGCCGATGCCGCTGGAGAGCACGATGGCGGACAAAGCGCCGCTGTGGCGAGAGCTGGTGCAACGGCACCAATTGACCGAACCGGACTATCGCGCGGTGGCCGGCTGGCGTTTCGCCGACTTCGTCTTTTCCTGGGACTATGACATGTTCGCGGATGGCAGCAAGGCGCGGCGTTTCGGTTTCCATCAGTTTGTCGAAACCGAAGCCATGTTTTTCTCGCTGTTCGAGGAGTTCCGCCGCCGCCGCATCATTCCCTGAGCGTGGCATCGGTTTCCCCGCAGCACAGGCTGCGGGGAATGGCCTCAGAACGTCAGCATGATCTTGCCGATGTGCTCGCTGGACTCCATCAGCGTATGCGCGGCGGCGGCCTGCTCAAGCGGGAAGGTTTTAAAAATTTGCGGTTTCAGCACGCCGCGCTCCAGCAGCGGCCAAACCTTCTCGCGCAGCTCGGCGGCAATCAGTGCTTTGTCCGCCACGCTGCGCGAGCGCAGCGTCGACCCGGTATGGGTCAGGCGTTTCAACAGCAGCGGCATCAGATTGAGCTCTTTTACCACGCCGTTTTGCGTGCCGATTTGCACGATGCGGCCTTCCATCGCCGCAGCCTGATAGTTTTTGGCGACATAATCGCCGGCGATCAGGTCGACGATGACGTCGGCGCCTTTGCCGTTGGTGGCGTCTTTGGTGCGTGCGACAAAGTCTTCGCTGCGGTAATTAATCGCCACGTCGGCGCCCAGCGCCAGGCTGGCCTGACGTTTCTCTTCGGATCCGACGGTGGTGATCACCTGGGCGCAGAAGGCCTTCGCCAACATGGTGGCGACCGTGCCGATACCGGAGGTGCCACCATGGATCAACACGGTTTCGCCGGCTTTGAGATGACCGCGCTGGAACACGTTGACCCAGACGGTAAAGAAGGTTTCCGGCAGTGCGGCGGCCTCGGTCAGGCTCAGACCCGCCGGTACCGGTAGCGCATTGCTTTCATGCACGGTGCAGTATTCCGCATAGCCCCCCCCGGCGATAAGGGCGCAAACCCGATCGCCGAGCGCGAAGTGGGTCACGCCTTCACCGATGGCCACCACTTCGCCGGCAATTTCCAGGCCGGGGATATCCGAGGCGCCGGGCGGTGGCGCATAGTTCCCCTGGCGCTGCAGCACGTCGGGGCGGTTAACGCCAGCGGCGGCGATTTTCACCAGCAGTTCGCCCGCCTGTGGCTCGGGTACCGGGCGTTCGGTGACAACCAGAACCTCGGGGGCGCCCGGTTGGCTAATCTCAATCGCTTTCATCGTGCCGGGCTGCGCTGCATTTGTTGACATGGTCACTCTCCTCATCGTGGCGGACGTGGTTATCAGGCTGAACGCCCGCAATAAAGTCTGCTGTTAGCTTAGCGAAATCGAAGGAGGTGCGCGTGGTCGAATAGAGCGGTTTTGCGAGGAGGAGAGGACGCCGCCGCGATGGGCGGCTGGATATCAATCGTTAGGGGGGATGCGGAAGCCTTTCAACGAGACGATAAAATGTTCTTTCCCTTTGGAGATCTTGGCGCCTTTATCGCACCACAGGCTGGCAAGCTGGAAGAAGTCATCGCTGCCGATATCGTAGGCCAGTTCGATTTTCTTGGCTGTGCCGGCGCGGATGAGCTTTTCTGCTTCCTGATGGTTTGCAGCTTTAATTATGGTCATGGGCGAAATCCTTGGTGTTAAGCCAGAGCGGATAATCGCGAATCATCATATGGCCATAGTGTGACAATTTTGTGATGAAAACATGACGGTCCACGAAGGTGCGGCGTGCGGCGTGCCGCGCCTTCGCGGTGAAAATGCGTTATCGATTACCGATCGTGCGGGCGAACGAATGTGCTTTTTTTCTGAGATTTGAAATGCTTATAGAGCGAATAGCCCGCAATGCTGGCTAAGACAGCCAAGAGGGCAAGGGATCCTGTGGCCATGAACATCACCTCCGAATAAGAATGGCAAGGAGGCGTATTTGTGACATTCATCACTTTACGGGGCAATGAGAGCAATCTGTAATCGGGAAACTGGCATGAGGGAGGAGCAAAAAAAAAGCGCCTATAGGGAGGCGCATAAAGATTTGCAACACAGCTTGTTGTGTTCAACACCAGGAGGAGTGGTGAACTGGCGCTATTCTATGCAGCAGCGAGGGCGGCTGATATAGGTATTACTCCGAAAGCGGCGCTACCACTCATAGCCCAACTGGATGTTGTAATCGGGATCCTGGTTGGTGGAGTAAGGATCGGATTGGCGGCGGCGATCGGTTTTCTTCACCGGGCCTTCATACGCGGGATAAGGTTTGGTGCGCGGTTTGCTGCAGCCCGGATGATCGCATTCGATATCGACGCGAAAGCCGTTCTTGTCGCGTGCCTCTGCCCAGGTAATCGGCAGTTTCGCCGCCTTAGGGGCTGGCCCTGACGGTGCTGTCGGCTTGGGAGCGGGAGTCACGCTGGGTTCTGGAGCTTGATAATTCAGCTCCAGTGCACTCTGCGGAGCGCTGTAAGCGGCAAAGGCCAGCAGGGCGGCGGCACTGGCAGTTGGTAAGGTAAGCCATCTCGGCATGATGAATCTCCCTGAATGATTTCTGTAGGCAACTATAAAACAGCAGAACGAGAATTACTATCATTTACCTTGGCTGTTACGGGGGGCCAGGCGGTGATTCTATCGACCGACAGGGTCAAATCCTGTGCGTTTAGCCGAGATTCACGCCCCATCACGGCGAAAAAGGTTGCTATTGCCGCTCGCTCATGAGTTAATGATGTCGGCCTGTGGTACAGACCTATTTATGCACGACATTTTGAGTAAAGTAGTTCAAATTTAAAGCGTTATCCCGGATAGCCCTTCTCTGACGAATTTCCTTTCCAGTGCCTCCATAAGTAACTGATGACCGGCTATCTCGCCCATGGCGGCTAACATTATTATTGAAGGAAATTAGACATGTCCAACATGATCAAAGGTCAAGTGAAGTGGTTCAACGAAGCTAAAGGTTTTGGTTTCATCACCCCAGCAGACGGCAGCAAAGACGTATTCGTACACTTCTCTGCTATCCAGGATCAAGGCTTCAAGACCCTGGCTGAAGGCCAGAACGTACAGTTCTCTATCGAGAACGGTGCGAAAGGTCCATCTGCGGCTAACGTTACCGCTATCTAATTGGCGTCTACCGCTGATTGAAAAGAACCCGCTGCGGCGGGTTTTTTTATGCCTGCAATTTGGCAGCGCGTAAAAAAAGCCCGCAAGTCTGCGGGCAAAAGTTCCTTGTTACTTCATTTGCGAGCGCTTCTCTGGGGGGGAAACGCCTGAAGACAGGCTACGCGAGACCGGCTTAAGATTCTGCGGCCAAACCGTTAAGAAAGTGAAAATCCAGGCGGCTGCTACGCTGATAGCAGAGGCCGGCAGGGCTGGAGTGGTGTCCATCGCCCTCGCTTTTGTAATACACTGACGGCAATCGCAAATAATGGGGAAGGGTATGCAGGTTAACGATCGAGTGACGGTAAAAACAGACGGAGGCCCGCGGCGTGAAGGCGTGATTTTGGCCGTAGAGGTGTTCAACGAAGGCACCATGTATCTGGTTTCTCTTGACGACTACCCGGCGGGCGTATGGTTTTTTAATGAAATCGACAGCCGTGACGGCACGTTTGTGGAGCCCTGCCGCGAGCACGGGCAGTAACTTAGGTTAATCTCATTAATTTGCTAATGAAATTGTCCATTTTGAGATTATTTCATTGCGGTAAGATTTTTTTTATCGGCGGCAAAAAAATACCCGTTGCGCTAGCGGGGGATAACGCAGCAGGTATTTTTTTGTGGTTCCAGCGGCTGCTATCCAGATGACATTATCACCGGGTATTTAACGGCTGGTAAAACAGAGCGGGGGCGTTCTCTGTGGTTCAGCGGCTATTGACGAATATTCCACTGGTCAATGTATCGGTCAAACGAACAACGTGATAAATGATCTGCTTGTTGTGCGTTTTTATTTTCCGCTTGATGTTTCCCTTGTGGGAAGAGACCGTTTTGGCCTTTATTTGCATCTGGTCTGATATCTGGATGGTGCCTTGACCGGACATCCACATGCGTAACATGTTCGATTCGGTCTGGCTCAGCGTTACCGGCGTTTGGTCCAGAGAGGATTTCTCCGCCCGTAGGGACGTTCTCTCGAGATAGTGACTAAGTAGCTGATTCATAGTCTCTGGTTTGATGGATTTTGACGATATGATGACGTTCTTGCGAACATATAAATAATCGTCGAAATGTACGTTGGTAATAGCCATGAAGATGAAGAATAACGTATCCGGGTGCAGTGAAATCACCCGTTTTATTCGCTCAGTGGCGTTTGCTTCGTGGATGAAGCAGTCCTCGTTAATAAACACCAGGCTCGGATTCAACTTGCTGCATTTTTCATGCAGGCTGTCAATATCCTCGATGGCATTAATATGGCGTTTTTTCACGCCATGCGAAGTCAGATAGTCGGTTAATCCCAATCTGGTATAGCTACATGAATCCATGATGATCGTTGGCATATCGCACCCCCACTTAAATCCGTTTTACTGCGGTAATATGAGAAAAAGCCTAAAAAGCCGAAAGGCAAAAATGGAGCAATAATTCAGTGTAGCGAGTGTTCTATCAATAAACACGACGGCACTCAATGATATTTTCATACTAAACTTATTAATCACATGAATCTATAAGTTTGGCTTAAGTCAGAGAGATTTGCTGCTCGCTCGGAGTCGACGCGAGCTACCTGATTTGCGCTTGGCACCCGTGCTTGCTGGCATTGCTTGCCGAGATTCTGTTCATCATGTCACGAAACAAAATTTTAGTTTGCTAGGAAAAGTCTTAAAAAAAATTCATGTGTTGGTTTTTTGAAGTTTTCCAGTGCGATTCTTGAGCGCTCAAAAAGTGTTCTCTTGATTGTTTTGTCTTTTTAATCATAAAAATCATTATGTTGAATCTTTTGCCCCCTAGACTGCTAATGATAATCACTTCTTTTTTTATCATAACAACCAACAAAAGTTAACGTCATAGCTGAAATGTGTAGCTTAATTGTTGCTATAAATCACCGTTTTACAATGGGTTATCTGGATATTTATTTCGCTTGAAATAATTTTGGTGAATATTTACCGGTGATTGAGTTGTTTTTCTAAACTATCATCCTGTTGCTCGCGCCAGCGGGGTGGGGGGCAGGTCGGAGTTGTCTCTGGCCCGCGTTGGTTTTAACTTGCCTCTCCACCTTTCAAAAACAGGATGTCGCGGTGAGACAGAATCAGTATGGGCAGCCGATAGGTGAGGCCCTTCCTCATTGGCAGCCGGCAGGCATACCCGGGCACACGCCGCTGCAAGGGCGGTTTTGCCGCCTCGAACCGCTTAACCTCGCGCGCTGGGGGGATGCGCTTTATCAGGCTTACCAAACCGCTGAGGACGATCGTGACTGGACCTATCTGTTTTGGGAACGGCCGCAGTCGCACGCAGATTTCCAGCGTTATCTTCAGGCGCAGGTGTCCAGCGCAGACAGAAACACGATGGTGGTGATCGATCAGACGAACGGGCACGCCGTGGGAACCTGCGCTTTTTTACGCATCGATCCTGGCAACGGCGTGGCCGAACTGGGCACCATCAACTGGTCGCCGCTGATGAAGCGCAGTGCGCTGGGCAGCGAGGCGATTTTCTTGATGCTGCGGCATCTTTTCGACGATCTTGGCTACCGGCGCTGCGAATGGAAATGCGATAGCCTCAATCTGCCTTCACGCCAGGCCGCCGAGCGCTTGGGTTTCCGCTATGAAGGCACGTTCCGCCAGGCCGTCGTTGTTAAAGGACGCTCGCGCGACACCGACTGGCTGTCGATCGTTGATGGAGAATGGCCGGCACGATACGCGGCGTTTGCCGCCTGGCTGTCGCCGGATAACATCAGCGAAGACGGGCGGCAAGAACGTCGTTTGCAGGCCTTCCAACGCGGGTAATCGCCGCGCGTGTTAGGCCGTTTCCGCCAGGCAATGGCGCAGCGAGTCCAACGTCAAGCGGATGTCCTGTTCCTCTGTCATCCAGTTGACCAGCGCGGCGCGGATCCCCGGCTGGCCGTTGTAACGCGTAGGGGTGCAACGCACCACGCCATGCCGGCTAAGGCGTTCGAGAAAGCGATCGCGCGCCGCTTCGCTCTCACCCTGTGGATGACTGAGGGCGAAGCACACCACGTTCAAATTCACCGGCGCCAGCAGATGGAAACCGTCATCGGCCGCTAACGCCGCCCCCAGCGCCTGCGCCAGTTCGACGTTGCGCTCGACGATATCTCGTATACCGCTGCGGCCATAGGCTTTCAGCGTCAGCCAAAGCGGCAAGGCGCGGAAGCGGCGCGAATTTTCTGGCGTCAGATGCAGATAGTTGTCTGGCCGCAGCGTCGGTGCTTCCAGGTAAGCCGAATGGTTCTGAAATACCTGCATTTGCAGATCCAAATGGCGGGTAAATTGGATCGCGCTGTCATAAGGCACATTCAGCCATTTATGCGCATCGACGGTGATGGAATCGGCATGCTGCCAGCCCTCGAGCTTTGAGGCGTATAGCGGTGAGCAGGCCGCCACGCCGCCGAATGCCGCATCGACATGCAGCCAAAATGGATAACGCTCCCGCAGCGCCAGCAGCTGCGGCAGATCGTCGAAAGCGACAGTGTTGACCGTACCGGCGCTGGCCAGTACCAACGTTGGCTGGCCAGCCCCGGCGGCGAGCTGCCGCGCCAGCGCTTCCATATCCATGGCTTCAGACTCCGGCAGGCTGGCGACGATCGTCAACGCCTCGCGGCCGATGCCGAGCATGCTGAGCGCCTTCACGCTGCTGGAATGCGGATTGGCCGCCAATACCCGGATGGGGCCCAGCGCCGCCAGGCCTTGTTGGGCGATATCCACGCCTTGCTGTTGTCCCAACCACTGCCGGCCAATGGCCAACCCGGTGAAATTGGCCATGGTCGCGCCGCTGACCAGGCTGCCGCTGAACGTTTCCGGCAGGCCCAGCAGGGATTTCAACTGCGTCACGGCCGCCAGCTCGATCGTGGCTGCAATGGTATCATGGCTGAGCAGGCTATTTTGGTCTGTCACGCTAACCAGCCAGTCCGCTGCGACCGCCGCCGGGGTGCCGCCACCGGTGACGAAGCCGAAATAACGCGGGCCGGCGCTGGCGGAAATGCCGGCCTGATAACGTTGCCAAAAGCGCTCCAGCGCTGCCAGGGCGCCTTCGCCGTTTTCCTCCAACCGATCGTCGCCCGGTTGCAGCTGCTGATGCTCGAGCGGTGGGCAGACCGAGCGTTGCTGCAGCCCGGCCAGGAAATCCTCCGCCAACTGGCGGGTGTGGTCGAGGATCTGCGGAAACTGCGCGAGGTCCTGTTGTAAACGTGGGTGCATGGTGGCTCCGAAAGCGTCAGGGATGATGGGGTAAACATAGAACATTTGCCTGCCGCTCAAAATCGATGAAAAATAACCTTTTTGGATAGCCTGGTTAACCAATGATGAATGAACGCATTCCCTTGCATGTCTTGCCGACCTTTGCGATCGCCGCCAGGTTGGAAAATTTGCGCGCTGCGGCGCAACAGGTGCATTTGACGCACGGCGCGGTCAGCCAGCAAATTCAGTTGCTGGAGCAGGCGGTCGGCTATCCGCTGTTTGAACGGCGCGGGCGCGGTGTACGCCTGAATGCCGCCGGGCGAGAGTTGTTGGCGGCGGTAGAGCCGGCGCTGCAGGCACTGCTGCAGGGCGTCGCCCGCGCCCGGCGTGCGGCGACAAGCCAGACGCTGCGTATCAGCGTGTTGCCGTCTTTTGCCCATTATTGGCTGTTGCCGCGTCTGCCTGCTTTTCATGAGGCCTGCGCCGATATTGCGCTGGATATTGATGCGTCGCTGGCGCTGCAGGATCTGTCGCAGCGAGGGTTCGATGCGGCGATCCGTATCGGCAGCGGTCAATGGACGGGGCTGCAGGCGCAGCGCATCGCGTCGGGTGACGTGCTGCCGGTCGCTTCGCCGGATATGGCGCGAGAATGGAGGGCGGCGTTCGAGAACGGTGGCGATATTCCGTTGCTCGAGCACGACGTCAGTCCTTGGCGCGACTGGTTCAACGCGCAGGGGCGGCCGTTATGCGGGCGACAACAGGCGTTATTCAACGATGCCGGATTGTTGATTCGCGCGGCGGAGCAAGGGTTTGGCATCGCGTTGGCGAAAAAGCTGCTGGTGCAGGATGCGCTTGACGCGGGGAGACTGGTGGCGTTGGCCGCGCCCCGTCGTCTGAGCGATGACGACGTTTACCTGGTGTGGCCGCAGACCGCCGGGTTGACGCCGGCGGTTACCCGCTTGCTGCAGTGGCTTCAGCGACAGTTGGCGGCGATTTAGCGGCGTAGCCATTCCGGTTGCGAGGTGCCGAGCGTAGTCGCCGGCAGCGCCCATTGCAGCGCCGTACCCTGCAGGCTTAACGGGGCGCGCAGGCGTTGCGCGGCCCCCCAGTAAGTCAGTTCTGTTTCCGGGTTCTCGTCGGCGGGGCCGGCCGGTGCCAGCGGTTCCGGTCGATAATCTGCCGAACAGGGGTGCGCTAGCAGCAGTTGCGCCGTGCGCGCCAGCGACAGCCGCGCGTGGTAGCCGGTACCGCGGCTCAGGCGCTGTGTCATACCGGTCAGCACCGCTGCCGCCATCAAATAGCCGGTGGCGTGATCCAGAGCCTGTACCGGCAGCGGCACCGGCAAACTGGCGCTGCGCCAAACCATACCCGCCTCCGCCAACCCGCAGCTCATCTGTACCAGGCTGTCGAAACCGCGCCGGGTCCGCCACGGCCCGCTCCAGCCGTAGGCATTCAGGCAGACGTCGATCAGGCCCGGCGCCAGCGCGCGTCTTTCCTCCGCGCCATAGCCCAATTTCTCCAACGCACCGGCACGGTAGCCGTGCACGAGCACGTCGGTGTTTTTCAGCAGATGTTCAAACGTATGGCGATCGCGCGCATTGGTCAGGTTGAGGCGTGCGCTGCGCTTGCCCAGCATCACCTCGTGCTCGACGCCGGGTTCATCCCAGCCGTAGGGATCGATGCGCAGCACGTCGGCGCCCAAACCGGCAAGAAAACGGGTGGCGATCGGCCCGGCGAGAATGCGCGTCAGATCCAGCACCCGCACGCCGTGCAGCGGCCGGGCGACGGGTAGCGCCCAGCCCGGCGGTGGCGCTTCCGGCTGCAGCGAGGCGTGGATAAGCGGTTCGAGCGCTACGCTTTTGCCTTGAATATGTTGTCGCCACGCGGCCGCCGAGCGCATTTGGGCCGCGCAGCCGCCGGCCTCGATCACGGCTTCCTCCAGCTCGCTTTTTTTCCAGTCCAGCACACGTTCCGCCAGCGTGCCTTTATCCGATGCCGAACCCAGCACCTGTTCCACCGCTCGCCGATGGTGCGGCGCATTGGTATGCAGACGTATCCAGCCATCCGCCGTCGCGTAGTCGCCGGCCAGTGCGTCCCAGGTCGCAGGCAGCGTCCATCCCAGCGGCCGCAGCGTCCAGCCAAACCAGAGCGAGGCCAGGCGTTGATCTATCCAGACCTGCGGCGCGTCGGCGGCCTCGCAGCGAAGCAACTCGGCGCAGGCCAAACCGGCGGCGCTCCAGGCGGCGGTCGCCAATTCTGTGACGGGAAAAGCCGAAGGCAATGCGCCGACGCCGCTAACGGTTAACCGGTCGGTAGGGGCGGGACGCTGTCCCAGGCTTTGCCAAATCTCGTCGAGCAGAGTGTGGATCAGAGGCGTCATCGGCCACTCCTTACGGGTTGTCGGAAATATAGCCTAGCGTAGCCCACCGCCGGCGACCTTGCTAAGGCGTAACGTCGAATGTGCGGCCGTCGGCCAGTTTGGCGCGCAGGCTGTGGGCCGCGATGACAGTGAAAGGCTGCGCGTAAAGTTGGCGGCCAGCGTCGAACCGTCGCTGAAGGTCGTCTGCTGCACCCAGCCGTCCCGATCGAGCCAGCGGAAGTCCAACAACGCTTTGTCCCACAGAGCCTGATGCAGCGGCCGGAAGGCGGCGTTGGTGCCCAATGTTGGCACCTTCTATTTGTGACATCGAAATATAATCGCCGTATTCCAGTTTATTTTTCGTTTAATAAATTAGCCTTTACTTCATTATCCGACGTCACTATACTCAGCCAAAATTTCGGTGGAGAAACCCAATTGGACAGTTGTAGTTGTAATAAAACAAATAAGGCAAGCTGACCAATTCTCTTCTGATTTGTTGCTTGCCGTTATCGGCGGGCAGCACCCCTCTCCAGTTATTTCTGAGCTGTGCATACCCGAGTAATAAACGTTTCCTGATGCCTGACGGTTTCAGGTGAATCGAGTTGGACGTTATTATGGTATTTTGCAGCCACAGCCTTTTCCCTCCAGGCACGACACGCTGATTCGCTGATTTATTTTCAGCGCGCTTTCGCGTGTGCTAAACAGCACATGATTTTATCTCCTGCGGTTAATTAAGGGGACAGTCATGGCTATGACTCCTTTCGTTTTAAATTTATTGCTGGCGATGTGCCTGGGTGCGGTCATTGGCGCCGAGCGCCAGTGGCGCCAACGCATGGCCGGCCTGCGCACCAATGCGCTGGTGGCGACCGGTGCGGCGGTCTTTATTCTCAGCTCCATGTCCACCGATCCGGCCAGCGCCGGCCGGGTGGCTGCGCAGATCGTATCCGGTATCGGTTTCCTCGGCGCCGGCGTTATCATGCGTGAAGGGCTGAACATTCGCGGCCTTAACACCGCCGCTACGCTGTGGTGTTCGGCGGGGATCGGCGTCCTGTGCGGCCTGGGCCAGCATTGGGATGCGGTGGTTGCTACGCTGGTGATCCTGTGCGCCAATATCCTGCTGCGCGAAGCCGCGCAGCGTATCAATCTGCAGCCGCACCAGCAGGCAACCGATCTGGAACTGTGCTATCGCATTCAGGTGACCTGCGGCGAGCAGGACGAAATTCTGGTGCGCACCCTGATTCTGCAGGCGCTGAACGGCGTGGCCTTGCGGCTGCAATCCTTGCGCAGCGCCGATATCTCCAGCCCGGGGCAATTGGAAGTGTGCGCGGAAATTACCGCCACGCCGGCCGCGCAAAAAGAAATTGAGGGTATTGTCTGCCGCGTCAGCCTGGAGAAAAGCGTGAGTGCCGTTCGCTGGCGCGTCGCGTCCGAATTACCGGTCTGATTAATTATATAAATATTTATTAACTTGATTATATGCTCAGGTTATTCGGGCTCGCCTGAATAACGCGGAGCATTAAGGAGGCGTTATGGACGATGACCCCGGAAGGAAAATGATTCCAGCGTGGCTGACAGGATAATTCCGCCATTTAGTCACGCTAATAAAAAATTCCAAGCTGCGCAGAGTCACCTGTTTATCGGGCGGGATATCCCTGTGCGCAGAACGAAAATAAGAGAATAGCGTTATGACTCAGATTAATGAAAGAACGCGTCGCCGTGATAAAGACGCGGTGACCTACGCCATTGCGCAAGAGGCGACCAACAGCATCGCCCAAACGCTGGCGAACCTGAAGTGCAACCGCAACGGGTTGACCCAGGACGACGCCGATGAGCGGCTGGAACAGTTCGGCGCCAACCAGGTCGCCCACGACAAGGCGCCGCATGCCTTGATTCAGCTGATCAAGGCTTTCAACAACCCGTTTATCTTTGTGCTGATGGTGCTGGCTGCGATCAGTTTCTTTACCGATTATTGGCTGCCGCGCCAGAGCGGTGAAGAAACTGAACTCACCGGCGTTATTATCATCCTGACCATGGTCACGCTGAGCGGGCTGCTGCGTTTTTGGCAAGAATATCGCACCAACAAAGCGGCGGAAGCGCTGAAGTCGATGGTGCGCACCACCGCCACGGTGCTGCGCCGCAGCAGCTACAGCGCGCATCCGCTGACGCTGGAAGTGCCGATCCGCGAACTGGTGCCGGGGGATATCATCCAGCTCTCCGCCGGTGACATGGTGCCGGCCGACGTGCGTCTTATCGTCTCGCGCGATCTGTTCATCAGCCAGGCGATTTTGACCGGCGAAGCGATCCCTATCGAGAAATACGATGCCATGGGCAACGTGGCGCAGAAGTCGAGCGAAGGGGAAGTGTCCAGCGAGAACGCGCTGCTTGAGCTCTCCAACATCTGCCTGATGGGCACCAACGTCGCCAGCGGCACCGCTACGGCGGTGGTGGTGGCGACCGGCGGGCGCACCTACTTCGGCTCGTTGGCCAAGTCAATCGTTGGTTCGCGGGCGCAAACCGCGTTCGATCGCGGGGTGAACAGCGTCAGCTGGCTGTTGATTCGCTTCATGCTGGTGATGGTGCCGGTGGTGTTGCTGATCAACGGTTTCACCAAAGGTGACTGGAGCGAGGCGGCGCTGTTCGCGCTGGCGGTGGCGGTCGGCCTGACGCCGGAAATGCTGCCGATGATCGTCAGCTCCAATCTGGCGAAAGGGGCGATCGCCATGTCGCGTCGCAAGGTGGTGGTGAAGCGTCTGAACGCCATTCAGAACTTCGGTGCTATGGACGTGCTCTGCACCGACAAGACCGGCACGCTGACCCAGGACCGCATCATTCTCGAGCACCACATCGACGTCACTGGCGCCAGGGATAACGAAGTGTTGCACCTGGCCTGGCTGAACAGCTTCCATCAGAGCGGCATGAAGAACCTGATGGATCAGGCGGTGATCCGTTTCGGGCGCGGCAAACCGGGGATTGAAGCCCTGGGGCGTTTCAGCAAGGTGGATGAGTTGCCGTTCGATTTCGTGCGCCGCCGTCTGTCGATCGTGGTGGCGGATGAGAATGGCAAGCAGCAGCTGATCTGTAAGGGCGCGGTGGAGGAGATGCTGGAGATCGCCACCCACGTGCGTGAAGGCGACAAGATGCTGGAGCTGGACGACGCGCGCCGTGCGGCGTTGCAGGCGCTGGCCCGCGAGTACAACGAAGACGGTTTCCGCGTGCTGGTGCTGGCGACGCGTGAGTTGGATGCGCAGCGCCCGGCCGAACCGCTAAGCGTGGCCGACGAGCGCGACATGGTGGTGCAAGGGCTGCTGACCTTCCTCGACCCGCCGAAGGAGAGCGCGCAGCAGGCGATCGCCGCGCTGCAGGAAAACGGCGTGACGGTGAAGGTGCTGACCGGCGACAACCCGGTGATCACCTGTAAGATTTGCCGCGATGTCGGCCTGGAGCCGGGCGAGCCGCTCTCCGGGCTGCAGATTGAACAGATGGATGACGAAGAACTGGCGCGCGAAGTTGAACAGCGCACGGTCTTCACCAAGCTGACGCCGCTGCAGAAATCGCGGGTGCTGAAAATGTTGCAGAGCAACGGCCATACCGTCGGTTTCCTCGGCGACGGCATCAACGATGCGCCGGCGCTGCGCGATGCTGACGTCGGCATTTCAGTCGACACCGGCACCGACATCGCCAAGGAATCGGCGGATATCATCCTGTTGGAAAAGAACCTGATGGTGCTGGAAGAGGGGGTGATCAAAGGGCGCGAGACCTTCGGCAATATCATCAAGTACCTGAACATGACCGCCAGTTCCAACTTCGGCAACGTGTTCTCGGTACTGGTGGCCAGCGCCTTCATCCCGTTCCTGCCGATGCTGGCGATCCACCTGTTGATTCAAAACCTGATGTACGACATTTCTCAGCTGTCGCTGCCGTGGGACAAGATGGACAAAGAGTTCCTGCGCAAGCCGCGCAAGTGGGACTCCAAAAACATCGGGCGCTTTATGCTGTGGATTGGGCCGACCTCGTCAATCTTCGATATCACGACGTATGCGCTGATGTGGTACGTATTTGCCGCCAACAGCGTGGAACACCAGGCGCTGTTCCAGTCCGGCTGGTTCATTGAGGGGCTGCTGTCGCAAACGCTGGTGGTGCATATGCTGCGCACCCAGAAGATCCCGTTCATTCAGAGCACCGCGGCGCTGCCGGTGTTGCTGACCACCGGGTTGGTGATGGCGCTCGGCATCTACATTCCGTTCTCGCCGCTCGGCGCCCTGGTTGGCCTGCAGCCGCTGCCGTGGGAATACTTCCCGTGGTTGGCCGCTACGCTGGTCAGCTACTGCGTGGTCGCGCAGTTGATGAAGCGTTTCTACATCCGCCGCTTCGGCGAGTGGCTGTAAGCCGCCTCGGCGTTCACTTCGGGGGCGAAATTCTTCGCCCCTGCACTACTACAGCAGTTTGTTGACCAGCAGGCCGAGCATGATGGTCAGCGTGAAGGAAAACAGCGTGCCGAGCAGCACATACTCGGTGCGCATCTTATCGTCGCTCTGGCGCAGATCGCCGAAACGAAAGATAGATTTGGCCGCCAGCAAAAAACCGATCGCCGGAATTTGCCCCAGCAGCACGAAGGTCAGGATCAGCGTTCTCTCCAGATAGCCAATCTGTTTGCCCGCGCGCAGCAGCGAATCGTTGTCGGCCTTGGCCGAAGGCGGCATTTGCGGCGTCCAGTGCGCCAGTAGTTGCCCGATCAGCAGGCTCATCGGCAGATAAATCAGGCTGTAGGCCACCAGCACCAGGCCAATTTGCCAACGCCCCAACTGCTGCCCCAGCGCGGCGAGCAGTTCACCGGCATTCGGCGTCAGCCCCAGCCACAGCAAGGTGATCACCGCCAGATGCAACCCCTGATCGAGCAGGAAACTGCGGGCCGGGCTCAGGCGGGTCATGACGGTGACTTTCAGCAAATCGATCAGGTAATGGCTGACGGCGATGACCAGCAGGCTGACCAGCACCTGAAGTGAAGAAAGCCCGCCGTGCAGCAGGCCGAACCCGGCCACCACCCAGGCGGCCAGCACCCCGTGCAGCAACGCGTGCAATACCAGAAAACGCGAACGCGCGCGATGTTGGATTTTATCTTCCACCCAACTCAGCGGCTGCAGCGGAAAATCCGCCAGCAGATGGACGAGCAACAGCCAGGCCAGCAAAGGCGCATAGGTCAGATCCATAGTCAGACGATCCTGTTAATGGCGTGAATAAACCGCATGATTTCCTCGTAGGCCGCGCGTTTCAGTGCGGCGGAGACCGTGGAGGCGGCTTTTTGCAGCTGGTCCGCCACGGCGGCGCCGCTGTCGGCGAACATTCTCATCTGGACGATGCGCGCTTCGGTCTGCGACAGGCGGCCAATCACATGATCTAACATCGGCAGCAGATCGCTGACAATGGCGTTTGTCCGATCGTTGTCGGTTTTCAGAGCCAGGCGGCAATTTTTCGCCATGGCGTCCAGCGCGCTGCCGGAGTTGATAAAGGCACTGCCGTAACCCGCGGCGTCGGGCCGTTGGCTGCCCAGCCCGACGGCGACGCGCGCATCCCAGTGCGCGGCGCCCATCGCCCGCAGCGCGAGGCGAATATATACCGCCAGCAGCAGCCCGTCCTCCGGGGCGGCCTGCGCCTGGAAGGCGTCGCCGCGAAAGATTTCCACCTGATGAAGCTGCCCGTCGCGCTGCAGCCGATCGAGCAGGCTGTGCAGCTCGTTGAGGTAGTTGACGGTATCTGATCGGCGAGAATCGACCAGATCGCCGCTGATTACGCTGATTGGTGTCGACATAGCGTGTTCCGTTGCTTACCGAGGGATGACTATAAATTCGCACCTGGATACGAATATGTCAATAATTCGTCTTTGGATACGAATTTGTAGGGAATTCGCCTGTGAGAACGAAATGCGGTGGCGTGAGGAAAGGGGACGAACGGCCGGGAATGCGCGGGCCTGTCAGGCTCGCCACCGGCGGCGTAGAGGGAAAATGGCCGGCAACCGGCCGTTCAGAAACTTTTAACCAGCACTTCACGCGGCATTTCGCTGCCGTGCTTCAGCAGGTGCTCAAACGATCGTTCGCTGCTTTTCAGCTGTTGCAAAAACTCCTGCGGCGACAGATCGTGTTTTTTGCCGCTCATGTAAGCCAGCGCCAGTTCTTTTGCCTGATAGCGGGAGAAGTTGTACATGGTGTCCTCGATACGGTGAATGTCAGTGCTCACGATTGTAGCGAAAGAGCACATAATGAACAGTGGCTTTGGCGTATGGAATCGATAGCCGAAACTTAACTTGCCGGTTGCAACAGCTCATCGCACAGGCGTTTGATCACCTGAGCCTGCGGCAGGCCGTTGTGCAACATCTGACGGATATGCTCCGAATCGCTGATGCCCTGGCGGACATGGCGCTCGACGGCCTGTAACACGGCCCGATCCTCCCGCCGCTCGGCGAAATCGCTCAGCGCCTCGAGGGTGTGCAGGATGTGGGCGGTCAGGCTGCGGCGGCGCAGCGTCGTGGGATCGACGTATTCGGCGGCGAAACCGCTGCGATAGGCGTTGATCTTGTTGTAGTGGGTGAAGGCATCGTATTCCGGCGCGATCGGCGTCCGGCGTTGCAACAGAAAATCGGCCAGCAGACGGCAGTAACCGACCAGCAGCACGGCGTGCGCGAGGCGCAGCGGCGTATCGCAGATGCGGATCTCCACCGTGCCCAGCTCCGGTTTCGGCCGTGCATCCCAGTAAATATCCTTGACGCTTTCAATCACGCCGGCGGCGTTCAACCGTTCGTAGTAAGCGTTGAATTCGCGCCAGCTGTAGATGTGTTCCAGGCACCCGTAGTTGGGAAAAGAATTCTGGGCGCTGAAGCGGGAACTGGCAAAGCGCGTGTCGACCCCCTGATACAGCGGCGACGAGGCGCTGAGCGCGATCAACTGCGGAAAATAGGGCGTCAGCGCATGGCACAGGTACATCGCCTCGTCCCCGTCGTTGACGCCGAGGTGAATGTGTTGGCCGAATACGCAGGCCAGCTTGGAGAGATAGCCAAAACGGCTGGCCAGCTGCCTGTAGCGCGCGCTGTCGCTGATGACCTGCTTGCGCCAGTCGTTGCTCAGGTGCCGGCCACCGCCGCAGACGTCACAGCCCAGGCGCTGCGCGCTGCGCCGGACGGTATGGGTCAGGGCGCGCAGCTCGGCGTGCAGCTCATCGAGATCGCGGTGCACCGAGCTGTTCAGCTCCACCATCGATTGGGTGAGCTCATGCTTGACGCGCCGGCGGTCGCCGACCGCGCTGACCACCCGGTCGGCCCGATCCGCCAGATCGTAGTGCTCGGCATCGACCAGCTGTAACTCTATTTCGGTGCCGATGGAGAGCCTTTCCGAACGTTTGAATGTGAGCGACATGGTGCCTCCCCCTCAATACGCAACGTTAATTCAGTATACGTCGCGGGGGGAGGCTTTGCCGCCGAAGGGACGTTAGTGCAGTTCGGCGCCGCTGCGGTCGGCCAGCGCTTCCAGCAGCGGGGCGGAAGGCACGAAGAACAGGGTGCCGGTCACCGCGTGGCTGAAATCGAGCAGCCGATCGTAGTTGCCGGCCGGGCGGCCGATGAACATGTTTTCCAGCATCTGCTCGATCGGCTGCGGGGAGCGTGCATAGCCGATAAAGTAGGTGCCGAATTCGCGCAGGCCGGGGCGGCCGAACGGCATGTTGTCACGCAGAATTTTCACCTCGTTGCCTTGCTCGTCGGTGATGGTGGTCAGCGAACTGTGCGACGACGACGGTTTGACCGCTTCATCCAGCTCGATGTTGGACTGCTTATGGCGGCCGATGATCTTCTCCTGCGTTTCCACGCTGAGCGAGTTCCAGCCCTGCATGTCGTGCAGGTATTTTTGCACCAGCACATAGCTGCCGCCGCTGAACGCCGCGTCTTCGTCGCCGATCACCGTGTAGTCGAAGGCTTCGTGCCCCTCCGGGTTCTCCGTGCCGTCGACGAAGCCGATCATGGCGCGCTGATCGAAATAACGGAAGCCGTGCACCTCTTCGATCACCGTCACGGCGTCGCCGAGCTTGGCGGTCAACTGAGAGGCCAGTTCAAAACACAGATCCATTTCATCGGCGCGGATGTGCAGCAGGATGTCGCCGGGCGTGGCGACGGCGACGCGCTCCCCGCTGCCGATCGGGCTGAACGGATGCAGCTGGCGAGGGCGCGGCGCGCCGAACAGCGTATCCCAGGCTTCGGAGCCGAAGCCGCAGACGCAGGTGAGATTGCCTGCCGGCGCGCGTTTGCCGACCGAACGCACCACGGCGGCAATGTCGCCGCACCAGGCGCGCACCGCCGCCAGATGGGCGGGAACGGGCGACAGGGTAGCGACGATGAAGATGGCATGGCGCGTCACCGGTGTGAATACGGCTTGCGGCAGAGGGTTATTTGCATTCATTGCATTCGGCTCCAGTGTGTTCGGGTGAAATAGGTCAGATCAAATTAAAGTGCTCGTCGGGTTTCATCGGCGGTGGCAGCGGGCTTTGGTCGTTCATTTCCAGCAGGTTGCGCTCGATGGTGTTGCAGATGGCGTTTAACGGCAGATGGTTAGCCGACACGCCAAACGGATCCTCCAGCTCTTCGGCCAGTGAGTCCCAGGATAAGAAGGTATAGGAAATGAACACTGAAACAAACGGTGTCATGTAATGCAGGTCGGTCACCAGGGCAAAAGGCAACAGGCTGCAGAACAGGTAAACGGTGCGCTGCAGGATCAGGGTATAGGCGAACGGCACCGGCGTGCTGGCGAGCCGTTCGCAGCCGCCGAGGGCGTGGGACAGTTCGCTCAGCTTGTTGTCGAGCAGCTCGAAAGTGATGTCGCTCAGCAGCCCCTGGCGGCGCAGCTTGCCGATCTCCTGGCCCAGCATCAGCAGGATGCGGTTGGTCGGCATCGGGCTGGCGATCACCTCGGCCAGCTCTTGGCTGCTGAGATTGTGGTACAGATCGGCGGTCGGGTCGGTGCCGCGCAGCTGATGCTTCAGGCTCCAGCTGAAGGCGATCAGCAGCTTGGCAACCTTTTGCTGCACCGCCGATTCGTCCGGCAGCAGGCTTTTGATCTGGCGCAGCAGGGAGCGCTCGGTAATCAGCAGCGAGCCCCACAGGTTGCGCGCTTCGACAAAGCGGCTGTAGCCGGCGTTATTGCGAAAGCCGAGAAAAATGGCGATGGCGATGCCCAGCAGGCTGAACGGTGCGATGGTTAAATGCACGCCGAGCTGTTCGTACCATTGGTAGCTGATCACCGCCACTATCGACATCAGCACGTTCAGCGATAGGCGAAAGGTGATCTTTGATAGCACGGAACCGTGCCAGGCGAACAGGCGAAAAAACCAGTTCTGATTCGGGCGAATTATCATGACGTGGGTGCTTCCTGGTGTCCTGCTATTGAGAATAGTCGATTCTTATCCGGCGGCGTTAGGCCGCCGTTGTCGATTGCCAGAGCCGCTGCGGATGCGTATAGACGGTGGCGCGCCCCGGTTTGCTGAAGCCCACCAGCGTCAGGTTGCTGCGTTCGGCCACTTCCACCGCCAGGCGGGTGGCGGCGGAAACGGCGAACAGGATCTCGACGCCGCACATGGCGGATTTTTGCACCATTTCATAGCTGGCGCGGCTCGACACCAGCGCCGCACCCTGCAGCCACGCCTGTTGGCTGCGGTAGCCCAGCAGCTTGTCGAGCGCCACGTGGCGGCCGACGTCTTCACATCCGCCGCTGAGCGCGCCGTCCGGCTGGATCCAGGCCGCCGCATGGGTGCAGCCGGTCAGTTTTCCTACCGTTTGCACCTCCTGCAGCTGCGCTAACGCCCGGTCGAGCAGCGCCAAATCGAAACGTTGCGTGAAAGGCAGCGGCGCGATGGGCTGAGCAACCTCCTGCAGCTGTTCCACCCCGCAGACACCGCAGCCGGTGCGGCCGGCCAGGCTGCGGCGCTTCTCTTTCAGCTGCATAAAGCGGCGGCTCGAGAGTTCCACATGCACTTCAATGCCGTTGCAGGCCGGTTGCTGGCGGATGTCGTAGATGTCGTCGGAGGAGGCGATAATGCCTTCGGACAGCGAAAAACCGATGGCGAAGGCCGCCAGATCTTTCGGCGTCGCCATCATCACCACGTGGGAAATGCCGTTGTACACCAGGGCGACCGGTACTTCTTCCGCCAGCCAATCCTGTTGCGCCTGAGCCAGATCGTTGCGCTGCCAGACCGCGTGGCGCGACAGGCATTCCTGTTTGATATCGTCGGTTTCTGCGAGGAGTAGGTGCTTGTTCATAACGTTCTCGTGACTGTCGGTGACGAGGCGCCGACGGGGATGAATTCTTATTAGCAGGTGTGGGGATTATACAGGATTCTGATCCCGCTCGCGTAGGGAATCACGCCCTGCAGGTTATCCACAGTTTTGGTGGATAACGTGTGTGCAAGGGGCAGTAAAACACTTAGCAGGCGTAAAAAAAAATCGCTCAGAAAATTATTATATTACGCGGCAAAGCGCGATCCGCAGGGGGATAGGGGGGGGCACGCGTTCGCGTTTTGTTTATGCCTTACTGTATAAATATACAGCTTGGTTATGATTATGCTGAGTACTTTAAGGTTGTATGCTTTTTCACCAGTTGAGCCCCTGACGTTACCGCTGTTTGCCGATCGCGTGGCCTGCGGTTTTCCCTCCCCGGCGCAGGACTATGTCGAGAGCCGGCTGGATATCGGCAAACTGCTGGTGCGGCATCCTAACGCCACTTATTTCGTGCGCGCCAGCGGTGAGATGGAGCGAGCAGGATGGATCAGGCACTGAATTTTTCACTCAGCTATGCGCAGCTGACCCGGGAAGCAGAAGATGCGATTAAAAAATGCAATCTGAACCAGGGCGGGATGGGTTACACCCTAGAGTTGGGTAAGGCTTCTGTCATTCTGAGTTTCTGGTACGGTCTGGCGCTGCAGGGCTATCCGGGCACAATAATGGATGAACGTGTTGATGCCGACCGGCTGCGCCTGCATGTCCTCATCTATAAGAGAGAGGGGTGACATCGTGGCAACGGTTAACGTCCGCCGGCCGTCGCCGCTGCAGCGACGGATGCTGATTGTGCTGGCCGCCCCCAAACGGTAACTGATATTTTGCTGGTTGAGCAGATAGACCGCCTGACCCGTCTCAGCAACAGTGACTGGATGACGTTGAAAAAGCAGATTGAGCAGCATGAGTTACGGATTGTCAGCCTGGATGTCCCTACCTCATGGCAGGCGCTGTTAGAGAAAGATCCTCCACAGGCGGGCCCGATCACCCGTGCAGTAATAACCGCCATCAATAACATGCTAATCGACCTGATGGCCGCGATGTCACATAAGGACTGGTTGAGTCGCCGCCAACGGCAAAAGCAGGGAATTGAACGGGCGCATACGTTGGGTAGATACCGGGGAAAGCAGGCAGATCAGGAACGACATCAGAAAGTCCTGTACTACCGACAGATTAAGAAACTGAGCATCCGAGAAACAGCAGACGCGACAGGCTACAGTACTTCCCAAGTTTGTCGCATTCAGGCCTTCTATAAAGAAGTTGAGACTGATTAAAAAGCAGCCTTAATGTACAATAATTTTCGATATCCAAACTGACCCCATGAACAATCAATGAGTTAGAGGTGAAAGATGATTTCATACAAAAAAATCATACCTGCTCTTGTCATATTCGCTTTATCTAATGCTGTGGCATATGCGAATGATTTCGACAAATCAAATGAAGCGATGGCAATTTCAGCAATAGGTTTTTCTGGCTCAAATGCTCGTGTTGCACATGATGTTTGTGGGGCAACCAATGAGAAAATTGATAAATATAAAAAACAAATAAAAGACTCATTAACTAGAACATTAAAGTATGAACAGTCAGGATTCGATACGCATTGGGATAATGGTTGGAAAAATGCTGATTTTTTGGTTAAGTCATTAAGTAATGATGAAGCCTATAAAAAAGAATATTGCCGAGAGGTTTTAGATGGAATTAATAATCCTGAAATGAATTAAGGATTATTCCTTATTCGGGGTTCTACGCCGGAACCCCAGATTTTTCCGTCCGCTAAAATTATCCCCGGTTGAGCAGCTTTATACCGTCAGCTCGCAGTGGATCATCAGGGGAAATGTGGCGGTACAGCGTTTGTCGGGTTATCCCAAGCTCCTGGCATAACGTACTGACTTTCGTCTCTGGCCGTCCCATTGATGCCATTGCCAGTCGCAATTTTATTGGCGTCATTTTGTAAGGCCGTCCGCCGTTCCTCCCGTGGGCTCTTGCTGAGGCAAGGCCTGCCGCTGTTCTTTGCGGCGCTGTACGCAGCAGAGACCGACGGCCGCGCGCGACTGGCTCGACACCCGCTTAGTCCCGCCCTCTGGTCAAATGCAGGCTGACGTGTACAGCCTGCAGGCAGAGGATTTCGTCTGGCAACCGGTATCGCCCGCCGTCGGCGCCGTTTGCAATGACAATCCCTCACTCATCCTGCCCATCGATACGCCAACGGTCTGAGTGCCGCATTATCCACAGTTTTGGTGGATAACGTGTGTGCAAGGGGCAGTAAAACACTTAGCAGGCGTAAAAAAAAATCGCTCAGAAAATTATTATATTACGCGGCAAAGCGCGATCCGCAGGGGGATAGGGGGTTGCACGCGTTCGCGTTTTGTTTATGCTTTACTGTATAAATATACAGTTTGGTTGTGATTATGCTGAGTAATTCAAGGTTGTATGCTTTTTCACCAGGTGAACCCCTAACGTTACCGCTGTTTGCCGATCGCGTGGCCTGCGGTTTTCCTTCCCCGGCGCAAGACTATGTCGAAGGTCGGCTGGACATCGGCAAGCTGCTGGTGCGGCACCCCAACGCCACCTATTTCGTGCGCGCCAGCGGCGAATCGATGATCGACGGCAATATCCGGGATGGCGATCTGCTGATTGTCGACAGCGCCCTGACGCCGGAGCACGGCAATATCGTGATCGCCGCGGTGGACGGCGAATTCACCGTCAAAAAACTGCAGCGTCACCCCGATGTGCGGCTGTTGCCGATGAACCCCGCCTACGCGCCGATCGTGTTCGACGACGAAGCGCAACTGGAGATCTTCGGCGTGGTGACCTTTATCGTCTACGCGGCCCGGTGACTTCGGCCCTTTTTTTCATTTTTTTTCTGCCCGATCTTTTCGTTGGCGTGACCTCTCTACTGAGTTTCCAGTTCATTACACTCAGGGGAATCCTTCATGGCCATAAAAAACAAGAACGGCGCAGGGCGTACGTTCACATCAGCCAAACGTACCGCCGGGAAGCGGGTCGCTATCGGGGTAGGGTGCGCATTATCGGGCATGCTCACCTCCGCGATGGCGGCGTCCGGTGCGTCGGTGCCACCGGCGGCGGTCGAGCAGTCCGCTATCCTGTCCTTCGCCATTCCCGCCGGTGACCTGGCGCCCGCCTTGCAGACGGCGGCCGCTAAGGCCGGCGTGATAGTGATTTTCACGCCCGAACAGACGCGTGGAAAAAACACCGCGGGCCTGCAGGGGCATTATCGCCTCACCGACGCGTTCAATACGCTGTTGGCGGGCAGCGGATTGCGCGCTCAGCAAACCGCACAGGGATATCGGTTGGTCGACGCCGGGCCGGTTCAGCCGTTGACGATACCGGAACTGTCGGTGGTCGGCGGTTTGTCCGACAGCGTCGCCGCCGGCCGTTCGGTGTTGGATAAAGAAGACATCGAACGCGTGCAGGCAGACAATATCGCCAGTTTGCTTGATCGCTTGCCTGGCGTAGGGATGGCGGGCTCGCCGCGCCCGGGCGGCCAAAGCCTGAATATCTGGGGCATGGGGGACATGGAAGATGTGAAGGTCGTGCTGGACGGGGCGCCGAAGGGATTTGAGAAATATCGGCAGGGCTCGGTATTCATCGAACCCGAACTGCTGAAAAAGGTTGAGGTCGATAAGGGGCCGCACAATCTGTTGAACGGCAATGGCGGCTTTGGCGGGACCATTACGCTGGAGACCAAAGATGCTGGGGACATGCTGCTGCCGGGCGAAGATTTTGGCGGCTTGCTGAAGTACAGCTACCACACCAACGATCGTCAGGGCATTTACAGCGGTGCCTTGTACGGTCGTACGCCGGAAGGATCCGCCGACGGTTTGCTCTACATGAGCAAGCGTGACGGCGGCAACCTGAAGCGGCCGGACGGCACGCGTTTTGCCTATTCTGCCAACGATCAGGCTTCCTACCTGTTAAAAACCAATATTTATCTGAGCGAGGCGCAAACGCTGACGCTGTCGGCGATGCGATCCGATTCCGATGGCTGGCAGCCTTTTGCCGCCAAGCGGGACGATATCGCCGCGCCCAGCCAGGCGGATATCGATAAATATGGCCGGGAAGAAGCGTGGCGCCGCATTCTGGTGTATCGCGACCAGACAGACACCAATTACTCGGTGAAATGGAATCTGGCGCCGGAAGCGCAGCCGTTGCTGAATCTGACGCTGTCTTACGCCTATTCGAAGACCGAGCAGCATGACAAGCGGCCGGATTCCGCTTCAAAGTTCAGCTATCTCGGTACGCTGGGCAATGAAAGTTGGGTGAACTATACCGATCGGCAGTTTGACGTCAGCAATGAAAGCCGTTTCGCCAGCGGTCCGCTGGAGCACAAGCTGTTGCTCGGTGCGCGTTGGCATAAACATCAGCGCGATACCCTGATGTATTACCCTTCGCAGGTGAAAAACGCCAGTTACAACTACGGCTATTTCCAGCCGTACTACATGCCGGCGGGCGAACAGGAAACCCGCAGCGTTTATCTGCAGGATGCGGTCAGCTTCGGCAGCCTGACCGTGACGCCGGGCGTGCGTTACGATCATGTGACCAATACCGGGCAACCGAACCGGGCGCCGCGCTATAACGACAGCGATCCGCTCGTGGGCCATGATTACAGCAGCGTGACCTATACCGGCTGGTCGCCGCATTTGGGCGTGATGTGGAAAGCGACGTCGAATCTGTCCCTGTTTGCCGACGTTAGCCGCACCTGGCGCGCCCCGGTGATCGACGAACAGTACGAAGTGC
This sequence comes from Serratia sp. CY47444, assembly GCF_052168635.1. Lineage (NCBI taxonomy): Bacteria > Pseudomonadati > Pseudomonadota > Gammaproteobacteria > Enterobacterales > Yersiniaceae > Serratia > Serratia sp. CY47444. The sequence goes on along the minus strand of NZ_JBJNMH010000001.1, from coordinate 775,741 downwards.
AATACGCCGCTTCCAGCGTGCCCGGTACCAGCCGCGGCCTGCAGGTGGAACGCATGACGGGCGTTCGTCTCGGCGCGGTGCTGGACTTCAACGATGTGTTGATGGCGCGGGACAGCCTGCAGATCCGCACTACGCTGTTCCGCAATCGCGGCAAGGACGAGATTTTCTATCGTCGCGGCGTAGTGTGTGACGCCGCACGGCACGGGGGCCAATGTGGGCAACCGTTGTCGAACTATCGCAACTTGCCGGGCTATACCATTGAGGGCGTGGAGCTCGAATCGTTTTATGACAGCGAAAGCCTGTTCGGCAGCCTGTCGTTCTCCTCGATCCGCGGCAAACGCGACGCTTCACCGCGCGATCCGTGGGGCAACGAAACCTGGATTGCCGAAATTCCACCCGTTACGGCACACGCGATGCTGGGCATGAAAGTGCCGCAGTGGGACATGGCCTTCGGCTGGACCGGCGATTTCGTACGTAAACAGGATCGTTCACCGGCCGACGGCGATCCGATGGCCGTTGTCTGGGCCCTGCCGAAAACCTCGGGTTATGCATTGCACGGCCTGTTCGCCTCGTGGCAGCCCAGCGGTTTGCACGGCTTCGAAGCCCGCGTGGCGGTGGACAACCTGTTCAACCGCGATTATTACCCTTACCTGGGCGAATCGGTGTCCGGCGTAGGGCGCAACATCAAGTTCAGCGTCAGTCAGCGTTTTTGACGATCCTGTCTGCAGGGGGCCATTTAGGCCCCTTTTCACGTTTCCTCCCCCGTATTTCCCTACTTTTTCGCCGTTTATAAATCATCAGCAATCGCTTGACACAGAAGTTACAATTTTAAAATAATAATAATTATCATTTTCAATCTCATTATCAATTGGTGTCACCGAATGGCAAGGAAAGAGGCCGCGGCAGCCAACGGGTTTGCTCAACAGCTTTACCTTGAGCATCACAGTTGGCTATGCCATTGGCTGCGACAGAAGGTTGGGTGTGCGCATCACGCCGAAGACCTGGCGCAGGATACTTTCATCAGTATTTTACTGAGCCCGCAGTTGCTCGCCATTCGGCAACCACGCCCCTTTCTGGCGACCGTAGCGCGCCGGCTGGTGGCGAATTATTACCGGCGTAAAACAATCGAAGAGAGCTATCTGCAGGCCTTGAGCGAGTTGCCTGCGATCGAGGCGCCCTCGCCGGAAGTTCGTCAACAAACCCTCGAAATGCTCGAACAGTTGGATCAGGCGTTGGACGGATTGCCGGCGCACGTCCGCGAGGCTTTCCTGTTGGCGCACCTGCAGGGCATGCGTTATTGCGACATCGCTGAACGTTTACGGGTGTCGACCAGCTCGGTGAAACAATATCTGCAGCGCGCTAATTTGCACTGTTTCTTTGCATTGGCGGCGTAACGGCAGGTGCGGAACCCATGATGGAATCGGATATCGATCGGCAGAGCGCGCGAGAGGCCGCCGCGTGGTTAACGCAGCTGATGTCGGAAGAGGCAAGCGACGCGGATAGGGAAAACTGGCGACGTTGGTATCAGGCGAAACCGGAAAATGAACGCGCCTGGCGGCATATCGCCGCGTTTTCATCCCGTTTTTCTCTGCTTAACGGGGCGGCGGCGCAGCGTAGTCTGTCGCAGTTGCCGAACCCGCAACGTCGCCGGTTATTGAGAAGCCTGGCGGCCATCGGCGTGGTGGGGACGGTTGGTGTCGGTTCGGGCGCGCTGCCATGGCGCCCCTGGCTGGCGGATTACCGTACGGCGGTGGGGGAACAGCAAACCGTCGCGTTGGCGGATGGCGCGCAGTTGATGCTGAACACGCAAACGGCGGTCAACGTCAGCCGTCAGCAGGCCACATTGCTGGAAGGCGAAATGATGGTGAATCTGCCGCCGGAAAGCGGTGCGTTGACGGTGAGATTGCCGCAGGGCGAGCTCATGGTGCAGGCTGCTCGCTTCAGCATTCGCCTGTGGGAAACTTACAGTGATATCGCCGTTTATCTTGGCCGGGTCACGATCCTTTCACCGGCGCATCGGAACGCGGTGCTCAACGCCGGTCAGGGCGGCAGATTAAGCCGGCAAGGCATTGGCGAACCGTATCGCGTGACGCAAGAGCCCGGTTGGCGGCAAGGCATGCTGCTGGCCGACAACATGCGGCTGGACGACTTCCTGATGGAACTGGGGCGTTATCGTCAGGGCGTTATTCGCTGCCGGCCGGAGGTCGCCGGCCTGAGGCTCTCCGGTGCGTTCCCGCTGGCTGACCCCGAGCGCGTCATCGCGGCACTGCCCGGCGCGTTGCCGGTTAGGGTAAATATGCTGTCAAAATACTTCATCACCGTATCCTAAAGTTTTTTACTCTGCCATTAGGGCATTTCCTTTTCTATTGACCTGTTCTTTTTCTTTACCTGCCCGGTGCCGCGTGCCTAAACGACCTTTCTGACATACCCCGACTGCCGTTGACCGCTGCGTACGTTGGTCTGTTTTACGCTTAACCTGAGTACCGCTCCCTATGTTCAATCACAACGTATTATCTGGCGATTTCTCTTTACCCCCTACAGGCGGGCGATGGCGCTGGGCTACCGCCAATGTGTTGGCGTTGGGTCTGCATGGTGCGTTGTGGTTTGGGCTCGGTTATCACCTGATGCCACCGTTGCTGCCTGCGGCACAACCGATGGTGTTGATGATGGTTGCCGAGCCGGCTGAATCGACACCCAACACGGAGCCGATGCCAACCGGCGTGCGCCAGGTGCAGGCGGTGGCGCAACGGCAGGCCAATCGGGAACCGGAGGCGGCGATGCCTCCGCTGATTCATGCACCGCGTGCAACGGAGCGGCAGAGCAAGGCCAAAGGGCAACGGAACGACCCCATCAAACCGAAGACGGAACCGCCGCGCCCAAGGCAAGAAGAACAGGAAAAAATGGCGTCTGCAAACTCAAGAGCATCAAGTACCAGCGCGCCGCCGTCTCTGGATGGAAAGCGTGTTGCCGCGCCGCAAACCAGCGTGGCGTCGCAGCCGAGTCAGGATGCCTCGGTCTGGAGCGGCCTGCTGTTGGCGCATTTGAGCCGTTTCAAACGCTATCCCGCCCTGGCGGTACGCCAGCAGCGCCAGGGTATTGTTCAGGTTGCCGTGACGTTGGATCGACAGGGAAACGTGCTGGGCGTGAAGCTATTGCGATCGAGCGGCGTTGCTTCGCTCGATCGGGAGGCGCTTCAGTTACCGCAGCGCGCTTCTCCACTGCCCGCACCCGGCAACGAGATCGCAGCGGGGCAGGCGGAATTCAGCGTGACCATTCCGATTCGTTTCGATCTGCGTGAAGTTCGCCGTTAATGAAAAACTCGGCTCCAGGTAAACGGAGGGCTGAGTTAAAAGCCAAAGTGCATCAAACGGATAGCAGCGATGAGGTGGTTTCTACTTGATCGTCGCCAGAAAAATACAAATACTGTATGCATGAACAGTTATTTGGTGCCGCTATGAATAATAACCCACTGATGATAACGCCGGTCTGGCCTCTGGCGATGAAGGGGCAGTAGCCATGTTCGCCCTGGTAGACGTCAACAGTTTCTATGCTTCCTGCGAGACCATCTTTCGGCCCGATCTGCGCGGGCGGCCGGTGATCGTGCTGTCCAACAACGACGGTTGCGTGATCGCCCGTAGCGCCGAGGCGAAGGCATTGGGCGTGCCGATGGGGGCGCCTTATTTCAAAATCAAAGAGGAAATGCGCCGCCGCAACGTTGCGGTGTTCTCCTCCAACTACGCGCTGTACGCCGACATGTCCCGCCGGGTGATGGACACGCTGGAAGAGATGGCGCCGGCGGTGGAGATTTATTCGCTGGACGAAGCCTTTCTGCGGCTGGACGGTGTGGCGCACTGCGAGGCGCTGGAGCCATTCGGCCAGCGGGTGCGCGATCGCATCCGGCGCGAGCTGCATTTGACGGTCGGGGTCGGCATTGCGCCGAGCAAAACGCTGGCCAAGCTGGCCAACTTCGCCGCCAAGAAATGGCGCGGCACCGGCGGCGTGGTGGATTTATCCGATCCGGCGCGCCAGCGCAAACTGCTGGCGTTGCTTCCGGTGGAAGAGGTGTGGGGCGTGGGGCGCCGCCTGACTCGCCAACTGCAGGCGATGGGTATTCACACCGCGCTGCAGCTGGCGGACTGCGATACCCGGCTGGCGCGTAAAACCTTCAGCGTGGTGCTGGAGCGCACGATACGCGAGCTGCGCGGCGAATCGTGCCTGCAGTGGGAAGATGAGGCGGCCGCCAAAGAGCAGATCATCTGTTCCCGCTCGTTCGGCCAGCGGCTGACGCACTACCCACACATGCGCGAGGCGATCTGCAGCTACGCCGAACGCGCCGCCGAAAAGCTGCGGCAGGAAAAGCGCTATTGCCGCAACGTGTCGGTATTTATCAAAACCAGCCCGCATTCGGCGGGCGAAGGGTATTACAGCAATATGGGCACCGCCCGGCTGCAAACCCCGAGCAATGACAGCCGCGACATCATCGCCATGGCGGTACGTGCGCTGGAAAGCATCTGGCAGGAGGGGCGACGTTACCTGAAGGGCGGCGTGGTGCTGGGAGATTTCAGCGCCGCCGCCATGGCGCAGATCGATCTGTTCGACGACTGCCCGCCGCGCCGCAACAGCGAGCGGCTGATGGCGACCCTCGATCGCCTGAATCAGGAAGGGCGCGGGCGCGTGTGGTTCGCCGGGCAGGGGATCGTCAAGCCGTGGCAAATGAAGCGCGACATGCTGTCGCCGGCCTACACCACCCGGCTGGCGGACATTCCGGTGGTGCGGCTGGGGGAGCGGGCGCCGTGCTCCGCCGAATCGAAGGAAGAAAAACGCCGCGGGTGACAACCGGCGGCGTGGGTAGGCTGAGTGTTACTTCACCGCCGCCGGATCCGGCTTATCGGGGGCGATGCCATACAGCGCCATGGCGCGGTTGACCTCGCTGCGGGCGATACGGCCTTCGTCAGCCAGCAGTTTCAACGCGGCGAGCGCGATGAAATGGCGGTTGACCTCGAAGAACTCACGCAGCGCCTCGCGGGTGTCCGAGCGACCAAAGCCGTCGGTGCCCAAGGCGATAAAGGTGCGGTCGGGCAAGAACGGTTTGATCTGATCGCCGACGATCTTCATATAGTCCGTCACCACCACCACCGGGCCGGGATGCGCCGCCAGCAGGCTCTGAATATAAGGAACTTTCGGCGGATCTTCCGGATGCAGCAGGTTCCAGCGTTCGGCCGCCATGCCGTTGCGGCGCAGCTCGCTCAGGCTGGTGGCGCTCCAGATATCGCTGGCGACGCCAAAGTCCGCCGCCAACAGCTCCGCCGCCGCCAGCGCCTCGCGCATGATGGCACCGCTGGCGACCAGCTGAGCGCGCGGGCTCTCTTGGTTTGTCGTTTCGCTCTGTTTGAGCAAATAGGCGCCCTGGATAATCCCGTCCTCCACGCCCGCCGGCATCGGCGGCTGCGGGTAGCCCTCGTTGAGCAAGGTGATGTAGTAGTAAATATCCTCTTGTTCAACGAACATCCTGCGCATGCCGCTCTGGACGATCACCGCGAGTTCATAGGCATAGGTCGGATCGTAGGAGACGCAGCTGGGGATCACCGAAGACAGCACGTGGCTGTGGCCGTCGTCATGCTGCAAGCCTTCGCCCATCAGGGTGGTTCTGCCGGAGGTGGCGCCGAGCAGGAAACCCTTGGTGCGTGCGTCGGCCGCCGCCCAGGCGAGATCGCCCACCCGTTGCAGCCCGAACATGGAGTAGAAGATATAGAACGGGATCGTCGCGACATCGTGGTTGCTGTAGGCGGTGCCGGCGGCGATCCAGGTCGATATCGCACCGGATTCGTTGATGCCTTCCTGCAAAATCTGGCCGTCTTTGGCCTCTTTATAGTAGCTGAGCTGCCCGGCGTCTTGCGGGGTATACAGCTGGCCGAGCCAGGAATGGATGCCAATCTGGCGGAACAGGCCTTCCATGCCGAACGTGCGCGACTCGTCCGGCACGATGGGCACGATCAGTTTGCCGATGTTGACGTCTTTGAGCAGCGTGCCGAGGATATTAACGAAAGCCATGGTGGTCGACATGTTGCGTTCGCCGCTGCCCTTCAGGAGGCCGTAGAAGCGCGATAGTTCCGGTATCGCCAGCGGAGCGGATTGGCCGAAGCGGGCAGGGATGTAGCCGCCCAGCGCGGTGCGCGTCGCGGTGATGTACTTCGCCGCCGCGCTGTCGGGTTCGGGCTTCAGGTAAGGGATCTCTGCCAGTTGGGCGTCGGAGATGGTCAGCCCTAAACGGTCGCGGAAGGCTTTCACCGCATCCTGGCTCATTTTTTTCAGCTGGTGGTTGATGTTCTGTCCTTCACCGGCTTCCCCCATGCCAAACCCTTTGACGGTTTTGGCCAGCACCACCGTCGGCCTGCCCGGGGTATGCACCGCCTGATGGTAGGCGGCGTACACCTTTTGCGGATCGTGGCCGCCGCGGTGCAGCGCCCAGATCTCATCGTCGCTCAGGTCGGCGACCAGCTCGAGCAATTCCGGATACTTGCCGAAGAAGTGCTCCCGCACATAGGCGCCGCTTTGCGACTTGAAGGTTTGGTAATCGCCGTCGACGCACTCCATCATGCGTTGCATCAGCAGCCCGGAGCGGTCTTTTTGCAGCAGTTTGTCCCAGCCGCTGCCCCAGATCACCTTGATCACCTGCCAGCCGGCGGCTTTGAAGGTGCCTTCCAGCTCCTGAATAATCTTGCCGTTGCCGCGCACGGGGCCATCCAGCCGTTGCAGGTTGCAGTTCACGACGAAGATCAGGTTATCGAGTTTTTCTCGCCCGCCCAGCGCAATCGCCGCCAGCGATTCCGGCTGATCCATCTCGCCGTCGCCGAGAAACGCCCACACCTTTCTCCCCTGGTGCGGTTTCAACTCGCGGTATTCCAGATAGCGCATGTAGCGCGCCTGGTAGGCGGCGGTCAGCGGCCCCAGCCCCATCGAAACGGTGGGATATTGCCAGAAATCCGGCATCAGCCGCGGGTGCGGGTAGGAGGAGAGGCCGCGGCGCGCGGATTCGCGGCGAAAGTTGTCGAGCAGCTCCTCGTCGATGCGGCCTTCGAGATAGGCGCGGCCATAAATGCCGGGGGCGGAATGGCCCTGGATATACACCATGTCGCCGGCGAAATCATCGGTGCGCCCACGGAAGAAGTGCGTGAACCCCACATCGTAAAGCACCGCGGCCGATTGGTAGGTGGCGATATGCCCGCCGACGTTGGAATGTTTGCCGGCGCGCAGCACCATCGCCATGGCGTTCCAGCGAATAAACGCATTGATGCGCGCTTCAGCGGCCAGATCGCCGGGATACGTCGGTTGCTTATAGGCCGGGATCGTATTCACGTAGGGCGTGGTGACCATGCTGAAGAAATCACCGTGTTTTCGCTGATCGGCTTCGGCCATTCTTTCCAACAAAAAATGCGCGCGTTCACGGCCGTCGATGTCAGTGACACCTTCAAATGCCTCAAGCCATTCAGCCGTCTCTTGTGGGTCGAGATCTGCTTTTACCGCAGGTTGGTTCATAAAAGCTCCAAATGTACTTACCTGATAAGGCGCTGAGCGATACAGGGATTCAGTGAATTGCAAGTGCAAGAGTTGCAAATGCAACAATGGCGAAAGCCACTCTATCCCTTTACAATTGCAATTGCAACTCACCGGTTTTGACGAGAAAAATGACATGACAGATAAACAACCCGACCTGTGGTTCTCCTTTGTGCGCGCGCATCGGGCGATGATCAGAAAGATAGAGGCGAAGTTGTCGGAAGCGGGGCTGCCGGTTTACGCCTGGTATGACGTGTTATGGGGATTGGAAAGCGGGGAAAACGGCACACGCCGCATGCATGAGCTGGCGGACGTGTTGGTGATTGAGCGTTACAACCTGACCCGCCTGATGGATCGCCTGGAAAAAGAGCGGCTGGTCACGCGTTTTCGATCGGATGACGATCGCCGGGCCTCCTTCGCGACTATCACCGAGGAAGGCAAGGCCCTGCGGAAAAAGATGTGGGAGATCTACCGTTCGGTGGTCAACACCCACTTTCTCAACCAGTTCAGCGAAGAAGAGGTCGCACGCTTCTCCGACGCGTTGAACAATGCGATGCAACTGGCCAGAGAGTGATCAGGCATCGGGCGTGATGTGCAGAACGCGCAGCGCATCGGCGATCAGCGCCGAAGGGATTTTCTGCTCGTCGGCCAGCAGTTTAAGGGCGCAGAGCGCAATCCATTCCGCCTGCGGGTAGTGGATTTCGCCGCGCACCCGTGAATCTGAGCCCACCGCGGCAAAGCGCGCGGGAATGAATCGCCTGAGCTGATTGGCAATCAGGTGCGAGTAGTCGGTAACGGCGACGACGGGGGCATTCCCGGTACCCAGGCACGTTTTCAGATGGCATTCGCCGCCGCTGTCCTGGCGCTGCATGTCGGCGAGTTCGGCGTCCTGCGCCAACCGCGTGTAGCTGGGGCAACTCCAGATTTCAGACGCAATCCCCCAGTTTTTCAACACTTTGGCCGCCTGCTGAACGCGGGCGAGCGCTCGGCCGGCGCCACACAGACGAACCTGCAACGGCGAGTCTGCCGCGGCGGCGACACGATACATTCCCTTGAACGCCTGTTCTGCGACAAACGGTTCCCCTGAAGAGAGGGGGCCATTGTCTGCGTTGGTCGCGAGATACACCATCTTCCTCGTTCCCTCCAGATAGAGCGCGTGGAGGGCGTGATGGAGTATCGCGCCGGTTTCTCGGGCATTGGCCGGATCGAAAGGCAACCAGCCCGGCATGGCCGTGAGCTGAAGCGGGAACCAGGCCTGAACGCCTTTGGGCAAATCGGCACTGCCAGTATCCGCATCGCTGATGAAAATCCCTTTACGATTGGTTTCCGGCTCAAGCCCGCGAAGCATGTCCACCGAGGGCGTGTTGACGAAGTAAAACAGCGGCTTCTCATAACGCTCTGATTGATGGCCAAACCAGAGCGGCCAGGCGGTGGCGTAGTGGGAACTCGGTGGCTCGGTGCGCCTTCTGCCGTCGATAAGCCAGATGTCGCCGCTGGCGTTAAGTTCGTCCAGCGTTTGCGCCGTCCAGGCGCTGGAAGAAGGGCGCGAGGCGCCGGCTTTTTGACTGACGGAGGTCATCTTGCGGATACAGGCTTCGGCCAGGGTTTGGGTTCTGGCCGAAGCGGCGGGCAGTGTTATACGTTGAGGCGACATGCGGAGTACCCTTTTTTAGTTGCAAGTGCGATGATTGTAATTGCAATTCATGGCGTATGCCAATGACTTCTGAACAGGCCGCCGCCGTCCAGGCGTGACCTGCGCCGGTATATTCAGGTTCTGCGGAAGGGAGCCTATTTGTTTCACCGACCAGACAGCCGTCATCCGTTGTCCTTATTTCTGCGGTTTTTTATAAATGGCGGGCAGCTAAAAACGGTTTGCCGATATTACTCAGGCACGCGTTAGTGAACGCTAAACGAGGATATCGGCATCTTAAAAATAAAACGAAATAAGGATGAAAGCATATGCCTGGATTTAATTATGGTGGTAAAGGGGATGGAACTAATTGGAGTTCTGAACGCGGTACGGGCCCAGAGCCGGGGGGCGGCGATAAAGGCCATTCCGGCGATCGCGATCGCGGCGGCGCCGGCGTTGGCAGCAGCCCGGAACAGCAACAGATAGCGGCGATCCAAAACGATCCGGCGCTGCGCATGAAGCTGGCGGCGGTGATTAAGGCGGCGCGCAGAATTAACCCGGATGCGAAATTGCATATTGAAAGCGTCAGCCCATCCGGCACGCTGAGCCTTTCCGCCACCGGTTTGACGGCCGATCAGGCGAAGCACATTGGCCTGGGGGGACTGGTGATGGGGGTCAACGCCAAGGGGGTGACAGTGGCGATCGGGGATATCGAAACCGGCCATGCGCGCAAGCCCTCAACCCCTGGCAAAGGCGGCAACAATGGCCTGAATGCCGGGCAGATCGGCGCCTCTTCGTTAGGCAGTTTCGTGACAGACTCGCATCGCGATCGGCCCGTCAGCGGCTGGCATGGCAACGGCAAAACCGGCGAATTCTCGACGACTCGCACGACCGGGAGTTACTACGGTTTTCATCATTTGAAGGTGGAAAAGCAAGACGGAGTGGCGACCTACAGCCTCTACTATAAGGCCAATAAGAACCGGCCCGCGTTTATCGCCGTGGTGAGAGGGGATAACCTGAATGCCATGGAGGTGAAATATGCCAACGGCAAGCCGGTAAAATCGCCCGGCTCGGTAAAAACGATCGTTAAGGACTTCGTCGAATATCAAAATGCGGAATTAAAAGCCATCAAGGATGGCGTCAGCCTGGCCGCAGGTATCAATAAAGATATCGCGGAAAAGATCGGCGCGAAATACGCCAAACTCGCCAAGGATTTGGAGGCGGGAATTCAAGGAAAATATATCCGCAACGTGCAAGATGCGGAGAAAACCTACGAGCAATTGACGAAGGGCCTGAACAAAAAGCTCAAGGCGCAGGACAAAGCGGCGATTGTCGCCTGGCTGAAAATGATCGATGCGGAACAGTATGCCCGCAATGCGCGGGTATTGGGCAAGGTCTTCACCGGGGTGGACTGGGCGATCAAGGGCGCGGATCTGGTAAACGCCGCGATTGAAGGTTTCTCTACCGGCAATTGGAAAGCGTTCCGCAACCAGCTCGAAGCGCTCGGGTTGTCGATCGGCGCAGGGTATACGCTCTCCGTTATCGCCGCGTTTTTCGCGCCGACGCTGGTGTCGTCGACGGTGGGCATTTTCGCCTTCGCTTACCTGTTTGGCTGGGCCACCAGCTATATCGATGCGGCCCTTGCAGGAGAACTGGAAAAATTCATCCTCGAGATGTAACAAGCTCATGACAGAAGAGGGGGGCATGCCCCCTCTTTTATGGGGTATGAACGCGCCCTGAACAATGCATTAGCATGTCTCATGTAGTTCTTAAGTTGATGATTTTTATCTGTGTAGTTAGTCTTATGTAGCCATCTCCCCGTCATCGGATAATTTCATTATTTTTCTTCCTGTTATGTGATTCTCTTCACGTAAAACACTATTTATCATCCTTTATTCATTAGTGATATTTACATATAACAATTGTTCTCCTAGTTTGTTCATGGTTATTAACATTCGGATTAATGTTCTGTTGGAGTATGGATATGTTGACAGGAAAGTGGGTGCCTCTGCCCTTTATCCTTGTGGTTTCCTTATTGGCTGGGTGTATTGAAGTGGATATGTCCGTTCCCAGCTTTCCGGATATGGCTGCCAGTTTCGGTGTTTCTGAAGGGCATATTCAGCGTACGATCACCTATAACTTCTTGGGATTTGTGTTTGGCGCGTTGATTTATGGCCCACTGTCAGAGTCGATTGGTCGACGCAAAACCATGTTGATCGGTGGGGCTATCATGCTGTTAGGTGCTCTGGGATGTACCTACGCCACTTCAATCGATCTTTTGATGTTGTCCCGCTTTATTCAGGGGTTGGGGGCTTGCACGCCGGTGGTAGTGGCTTACGCGATCATCGCAGACCGTTATCAAGGGGCGGCCATGTACAGCATGATCGGTCTGGTTAATGCCTGTATCTCGATTTTCATGTCGCTAGCGCCGATCGCCGGTGGTTGGATTAATGAGCATTGGGGGTGGAGAGGAAACTATGCGGTTGTCGCGGTGATCACCGCAGCGGCGGTACTGCTGGAATTGTTGTTCCTGCCGGAAACGAAGAAAGAAAAAACGCCATTCGATCTCAAAGCCATTGTGGGAAGCTATGCCCGGCTGACGGCGAGTTTCCAATTCATGCGATTATCGTTGATTCCTTCACTTTTCTTTGCTGCTTATATGGTATTCATCGCCTCCAGCGCTTTTCTTTACCGTGAAACCTTTGCGTTCTCGCTGTCGGCATTTGTCGTTCACTTTTTTATTATCGTGGCGTCATTTTCAATCCCCAGTCTCTTTTCCGCCCGTATTATCGCCGCGTTTGGTGGCGATCGGCGCGCTGAGAAAATCGGTATGGCGTTAGCCATCGTCAGCATTCTCGCTCTACTGACGGCGACAACGCCTTGGGCTATTACCCTGCTGATGAGCCTGTTCTGCTTCGGTTTTTCTATCTGCTATCCGACGCTGTTCGCACGTTCCATGAGTGTCTACCCGGAAATTTATGGTGTGGCGGCCTCCTATATCATGAGCATGCGCTCGCTGCTGGTTGTGGCTATCACGGGGATGGCCAGCTACGTCTTTATCGGGCGGCCGGAGGAAATGAGCTATGTGATGGCGAGTGTGATAGGCGTTGTCGTGTTGTTGTCTATGTTGAGTATCGTGGCATCCCCAAGCAAAGCTGAAGAATAAATAATCGTTTTCGCGTGACCCCCGGCTAAATATTTATATTTGGCCGGGATCGGCATGACTTTTTTAAATACATGTATTCCTTCATCTGGAGAATATCAATGGAAAATGAAACCATGGTTTCGAAGGGCGGTTTGTCTGCCGCCTATACTGATAAATGGGAACAGCGCGCATCAATAAGAACTCGCCCCGGTAAATTTATCGACTTTACTATTCCTGGCGCATTTTTCCCCGAGGAGAATCAGCCGATATTTTTGGCTGACATGATGAGCGGCATGGACAATGAGAGGAAGTCAAAAATACTTACTCAGTCATTGTTTAAATACCTCAATGATATCGTTAATCTTGAGATCAAACTCATTAACTCAGCATGCAATAAAATTATCTACGGCGATCTCGCTGTCAAATTTGACGAACAGATTAAATTGAATGCCTATACCGTCATCATCGATGAGTATTACCATGTTTATATCGCCAGACATATGATCAATCAACTTAGAGAGCATGATGCCGATCTCGGTGCGCTGAGTTACCCGGATTCTGACGCCTATGTGGCCGTTACAGAGGTGATGAAACGGTTACCTGAGCGCTGCCATGACATTTTCGAGATCATTGCGGTGTGCATTTTCGAAACGACCCTGGTGAGAGAGCTGGTGGAGTTCTTTAATAGTGACGGCGTTCATCCATCGATTAAATACTATGTTAATGACCATATGAACGATGAGTCCAGACACTATATTTTCTTTCTCGAATTACTTGGCTATATCTGGACGAGGTTGGATGAAAACGATCAGGCGATGATCGGCGGGCAGATCGCTGATTTCGTAAAAATGTATTTGAATGTTGAATCAGAGAAACAGTTTAACATTGAGCTGTTATCGAAGATAACTCATGATTGCGAAGCCAGCCGGGAGTCAATCAATAAGGTTTATCGCGGTTTTGAAGTGACGCCTGATGTCCCCATTGTTAAAAACGTGCTAATGGCTTTGAAACGAACCGGCATTCTGAATTCGCCGATAGTGCGCCAGGGATTCGAAAATATTGGTTGGATAATTTAATCATGGAGATGGGTATGGATAGTTTCGCCTCGCATAAAACACATTCTAAACTGGCCTATTTGACTGAAACAAAGATGTTGGCCGATGAAATAAAAGCGCGTTTACGGAATAGCAATTCGCTTATTCTTCCATTAGAGAGAAATCTTGAACTGGTCGATCAATTGACGGAGTTTGAGCTTGGTCGTTTCCTCCTGCATAACCGCGGCCTCAATGGCTACTGGACGTCTTACATTTTCCAGCATCCCGCCGGAAAACCCGCCGAACATGTTTTGGAAGACTGGCTTCTGAATCGCTCGTTGCTGTGCCGGGCGCGCGAGCGTTACTACCGTTATCAGACCTTGCTGGCTGAGTTGATTACGCAGGCGGAGACGCTAGCTTCAATCCCGTGCGGTGTGATGGATGATTTATTGGATTTGGATTACAGCGGCCATGGCGCGGTGCAATTGACCGGCATTGATCTTGACCCGGAGTCACTTTATCACGCCAACGAAAAGGCCAAGCGCGTTGGCATGGCGAACCGTTGCCGATTCTCGCAGCAGAATGCCTGGGAGTTAAAAGAAAAAAACGCTTTCGATGTGATTACCAGTAACGGCCTGAATATGTATGAGTCTGACCCGGACAGGCTGGTGGCTTTGTATCGTCGGTTCTTCGAGGCATTAAAACCAGGGGGAACCTTGTTGCTCAGTTTCCTCACGCCACCGCCGGAAAAGAACGCGCCCACCGGTGAGTGGGATAAATATGAAACGCCAATGGCGGACCTTTTGCAGGAGTTCGCGATCTTTGGCGACATTATTCAGGCTACCTACCTTAATTTCACTTCAGAAGCAGAGATCAGGCAACAGATAACCCAGGCAGGGTTCACGGTTAAAGATATCAACTACAGCTCACGCGGCGTGTTGCCGATCCTCGTGGCGGTAAAACCCTGATAACCCAAAAGAGTAATATCCATGAAGATTCTGAACATTCTTGTCAACCACACCGTAGAACCGTTGCGCAGCCATATTGTCCGTTACTTGCTGGATGCCGGCCACTTTGTCTACTTAATCGGTCTGAGCGACGCTGAGCGAACGCGCTGGACAGGTTCGCAGCACAACCTCTTTTGCTATTCCGACGTTGGCGATCAGCGTATCGACTATGAGCTCTGTCTCGAAGAAAGCGCCTCGGTGAGAGGCCCCATCATCCGGTTAGCCGTTTTCGCCGATCGACAAAATGTGTTGTTCCAGATTCATGCTGAAGAAGACGGGAATATCAGGGCGTTAGCTGAGCGTGAGCTGCCGTGGCGGGAAGCCCGCCGAGCGTTGTCGCAGACGGTGTTGGGCGAGTTGTTCATCGATGGCGTGGTCATGCTCAGCCGTGAGGCGAAAGATCTGGATATTGCTCTGCCTGAAGGGCCAAACCGAGTTACGGATTGGCTGGTTGCCCAGCAGAGGGTACAGCAAGAGCAGCGAGCGCTGGAAAACGATGAACCGCGTTATGGCTGCTTCAACCTGACGGATGAAGTGTCTGCCGTTAACGATGCTGCAGTGGTTCAACGGACCATCGATGGCGTTGCGCAGCCGCAACAGGCTTTGCTGTTGGCTTTCCAGTTGCAGTTTCTGCTCAACGCACGGCGGCCTGGGCTTTATGCTCTGCAATTGCAAGATAGGCAACGCAGCAGCAAAGTATTACGGTTACTCAACGGAACGGAAACATACGCCGAGCTCTCTCCTTGGTTAGTGCGGGTACTGCAGGGGGACCCGGCGAACCCATTCTACGAATCCCATCATGACGGCCGTTTTTTATCTGTGGTTGGCGTAGATGTCATCATGGATGAGGGGGATGTCGACGCGGCAGCGGCCCCGATCAGGATCGTATGGAACAGCACGCGCTGTACGCTCAGTTTGCAATTTTACGGCGAAAACCCCTTTTTCGACGTTGTAGCCGCAAATATCGATGAGTTTATGGCGGCGCTCGCCACATTCATGCGTAATGAAGGGGATATAGATGCGTTGACCGGGGTGTCTGAAAATAGCTACCAACGTTATTATGCGAAAATTAATGCCACGCAATGTGAATATCCGAGACAGACTATCGTCGGGATGTTTGAACAACAGGCACGGGCACTTAACGATCACCCTGCAGTGATAACGAAAAATGAAACGCTCAGTTATCGAATGCTGCAGCAACAGGCCAGTCGCCTGGCCGACTATCTGCAACGGCAATATGGGGTAGCGGCAGGCGACAAAATTGCCTTGATGATGCCGCGTGAGGCGGAGTTGGCAGTATGCCTGATGGCCGTGCTTAAGCTGGGATGCGCCTATATTCCGATCGACAAAAATGCGCCCGTAGTGAGGACCTATTCTATTTTGGCCGATGCCCAGCCGGCGTTAATCATCGGTGCGCATGCTCAGTCAGCTGGCAGCCTGCCGCAAGGGCTGAGTTATTTGGATTGGCGTGAATATGCCGCTTCTCCTTTCGCTGGGGCCGACGGTTGCAACGAATTCCCCTCCCAGGCTGAGGCTTCAGCATTGGCCTATATTATTTACACCTCGGGAACGACAGGTAAGCCTAAAGGGGTTGCCGTAGAACATCGCAGCTTTGTGAATATCGCCAGCGATATTTCTCGACGCATGTCTGTGACGCATCAGGATCGTTTTCTGGCGATCACGACGTTGGCATTTGATATTTCAACTCTGGAAATATTTATGCCGCTCATGTTTGGCGCCACGGTTGTATTAACCGACCAGAAGACGTTGTTGGCGAATAATGACTTGCCGCACTTTATCGCGAGTCATTCCGTGAGCCTGATGCAGGGGACGCCTTCTTTTTGGCATCAGGTCGCGCAGCAATATGCCGATACAACGCTACCCGTTCGGGCATTGTGCGGTGGGGAAGCGGTGCCGCATGCGGTGGCGCGTTGGTTGTCAGAAAACACCGAGCGTGCGTGGAATGTGTATGGGCCAACCGAAACGACGGTTTGGTCTACCGCGGATGAACTGTTGCCTGGGGTTGATAGCGTCACCATTGGGCGCCCGCTGGCGAATACCCAGTGCTTTATCTTGGACGAACGGCGGCGTTTACTTCCTCCCGGCGTGATCGGGGAAATGTATATTTCGGGGTTGGGCGTTGCGCGCGGTTACTACGGCAATGCGTGTCAGACGCAAGCAAGCTTTTTGCCGAACATATGTTCCAGCACGCCGTCAGCCTGGTTCGGTCGCATCATGTACAAAACGGGCGATCGCGTGCGTTGTTTGCCCGACGGCAGATTTGAATACCTCAGCCGATGGGATAACCAGATAAAATTGCGGGGACATCGGATCGAACTGGGTGAAATAGAGTCGGTTTTGCGAACCTACCCCGGGATGCAGCAGGTTGTTGTAAATTTACAGCCGGCCAAGGAAGAACAACAGGCGTTCCTGGTTGCCTATTATCAGGCCAAATCGCCGGTGGCACGCCAGCAACTGCAGGATTATCTGGTGACGCTGCTTCCGGACTACATGCTCCCCAGCGCTTATATGTACCTGCCTGAGATCCCCTTGAATATGAATGGCAAAGTGGATCGTAAGGCCTTGCCGCAGGTACAAGCGCAAGATAAAGCGCATTACGTAGCGCCGGGAAACGAGTTCCAGCGATGCCTGTGCCAGCTATTCCAGGATGTATTGGGGAGCGAAAGCGGACGAATCGGCATTACCGACGACTTTTTTGCTTTGGGAGGCAACAGCCTGTCGGCCATTCGCTTGGTAAATCGCATAAACGGTACGCTTCAGTGCGATCTGAAAGTTAAAGATATTTTCGAAAGAAAAAATGTGGCCAGGTTAACGCCATTGGTGGCCGCCGGGCGCGGCAGTTTTCTTTACCAAGACTACCAGATTGCACAATGTGATGAGACCCATCTGTACCATCCTTTCCCGCTGAATAATGTTCAGCAATCTTATTATCTGGGACGAATGAAAAGTTTCGATCTCAGCGAGGTCTCTACCCATATTTATAATGAATTTGTTTTCGACCATATTGATCACGAAAAATTGGAGCGTGCCTATAATCAACTTATTGCACGCCATCCTGCGTTGCGCACCGTATTTGAAGAGGGAGAACAGCGATTTTTAAGTGCGGCAGCGCATTACAAAATAGGCTACCACCCCCTGAGAAATGAAGACGAGCTATTGGCTTTGCGCGCCGAGTACTCGCACAAGGTTTACAAACCGGATTGTTATCCGCTGTTCGATATTTTCCTGAGCGAGTATCAAGGGAAATACCTTCTGCATGTCAGCTTTGATGCCATTATCATTGACATGACCAGTTTTGAAATATTATTCGGCGAGTGGATTGCGTTATATCACGACGAAAATCTGGCGCTGCCGCCGCTGGATATCAGCTACCGCGATTATCAGCTGCAGTACGAGCGCCTGCGCGGCAGCGCATTATTTGAGCGGGCGCAGCAATATTGGCTGCAGAAAATCGATGATTATACGCTGGAGGTCGGATTGCCGCTGGCCGCGCATCCCGCCAGGATCGATAAGCCGAGCTTCCGGCGTTTATCTGCGACGATACCCATGTCGAGTTGGCAAAAGATCGTCGACAAATGCCAGCGCTTCAATATTAGTCCGACCGCTCTGATCCTTGAGCTCTACAGCAGAACGTTATGTTATTGGTCTGGTCAAGAGAGCCTTTGCCTTAATTTAACGCTGTTCAACCGTTTGCCGTTACATTCTCAGGTCGAGCAAATTATTGGCGATTTTACCGTTTTAAGCCTGTTCAATTACCAACGTCAAAATGGCGTTGCGATGAGCGAACAGCTATCGGCTATCCACCGCACCTTGCTTAATGACGTCGATAATAATTTATTTGACGGCATTGACGTACAGCGTTTGTTGAAACAGCGGCGGAATCTGCCCGCCAATACGGTTATCGCGCCGGTGGTGCTGACCAGCGTGCTTGGCATGAACAATAAAGCGAGCATGTTTGAATTGCCGCTTAATGAAGGATATCGCGGCGTTCAATACGCAATCTCCCAAACGTCTCAGGTGTGGCTCGACCATAAAGCCTACGAAAACGATGAAGGGTTCGTTGCCGAGTGGGATTATGTCGAACAATTATTTGATGAGAAAACCATCAAGGCCATGCACGAAGGCTATTGTTCTCTGATTCGATGGGTGGCAGAACACGATTGGGAAACCATGTCATTCCCGCAGCCTGAACTGCCGGCGGAACATGCGGAAGCGGTCATGCGCTGGAATGCCACGCAAAGTACGGTGTCGGAGCAAACGCTGCACGGGTTGTTCCTTTCCAGTCTGGAAACGCCGCAAACGGCCGAGCGCATTGCGGTGATCGAAACCGAAGGCGAACGCCACTTTACCTACGCCAGGCTGGAACAGGACAGCAACACGCTGGGGCGTGCGCTATTGCGGCATACCAAGGGCGAAAAGGGACGTATTACCGCTATTCTGCTGGAGAAAGGGTATGCGCAGGCCGTCTCAACCCTTGGGATCATGAGAAGCGGCGGCGCTTATCTGCCGTTGCACATCGAATGGCCATGGGAGCGCATACGCGACATTCTGCAGCAAGCCCGGTGCGATATCTTGCTGCTCTCTGCTCAGCAGCGTCATGACCTGGCACATGAGCTGTCGGCGTTGCCTTCGGATATCACGATTTTGGTGTTCGACGAGATAGTGGCGCCGGCGCAGGAACGTGCGTCGACGGAGGTTGCCTGGCCGATCGTCAGGGCTGACGATCTGGCCTACATTATTTTTACCTCTGGCTCTACCGGTAAACCGAAAGGGGTAGCGATCGATCACCAGGGGGCGGTCAATACCATCCTGGCTGTTAACCAACGTTGGTCGGTCGGTCGGGAAGACCGGATACTGGCGCTGTCCGAGTTGAGCTTTGATCTGTCCGTTTACGATCTGTTTGGCTTGTTGGCCGTGGGGGGCGGTGTGGTGATCCCTTCCCAGCGTGAGACCAAAGCGCCGCAAGCTTGGGTGGCCGCGCTGCGCCGACATAACGTGACCCTCTGGAACTCGGTGCCGCAATTAGCGGGCCTGCTGGTTGACGAAGTCGAACCTGCGACGCAGGCGCTAACCCGGTTACGGCTGTTCCTGTTGAGCGGCGATTGGTTGCCGCTCAATTTGCCTCATCGCCTGAAAACCCAATCGCCAGACAGCAAGATGGTGAGCCTGGGGGGCGCGACGGAGGGCAGCATCTGGTCCATTTGGCATGAAATCGATCGGGTAGACGCGAGGTGGAAAAGCATTCCTTATGGCGTCGCCATGCCGAATCAACAGATGTGGGTGCTGGATGAGTGGGGGAGTGCTTGTCCTTTCGGCGTAACCGGAGAAATACATATCGGTGGGCTCGGCGTTGCTCAGGGATATTGGCAGGCTGAAACGCTGACTCGAGAACGCTTCATTTATCATCCAACCTATGGACGCCTGTACAAAACCGGCGATCTGGGCCGCTGGTCGGCGGAAGGCTATATCGAGTTCCTCGGCCGAAGAGATGCTCAGGTCAAGCTTAACGGTTATCGCGTGGAGCTGGAGGATATCGAGAATAACTTGAGCCAATTACCTGGGATCCGGCAGACGATCGTGCGGCTCAGCGAGGGTGACCTCATGGCTTACGTTGTTCCCGAGGCGCAACAGCCGGTGCCGCTCTATTTTGCTAACCGCGACGCATTCGTGCTTTCGCTGCCGGCGTTACGTCAAGATCTGCAACCTTCGCGAGCGATACCCTATCCGCTGGATGAAGCGGTTTACCGTGCCCGCAAGAGCACTCGCCAGTTTACCGCGGAGGCGTTATCCGCCGAAACCATCAGCAGTCTGTACGAAGCGCTGCCGGGGTGGTTGACGCAACAGATGGCGCAAGAGGGAAGCGCGCTGCCGCCTGCGTCTTTGGCCGGGCTGTTGGCCGTATGCGCCGCTTTCCGTTCGCCGCAGCGCGCGTTGCCAAAATATCGCTATCCTTCGGCCAGCAGCCTCTATGCGGTGCAAGTGTATCTCGGGCTCCCGGCGGCGATGGGAGAATATGCCGCGGGTTATTACTACTACCATCCGCTGGAACAGCATTTGTACCAGGCAGAAGCGTCGGGAGAACACACCGGGCCTTATCTGGACTTGGTGGTTCGGTGGGAAACCATCACCGCGTTATATGCCGAGCGCGCATTCGCTTTGGCGCAGATAGAAGTCGGCCACATGTTGGCCTTGCTGACTGAGCATCTCCAGTCTTTGGGCGTCGCTTATTACGTCAAGCCCGCTGACGCCGTTTCACCTGACGAGGGGGCATTAGCGTGTCGGATCCACCTCGGCGTTTGCGCCGTCACTTCACCACCGCAAGTCAGCGTCGATTTCAGCGTGATGGAAAACGAGGGGGGAACCTATGTCGCTCGCGCGTCAGGGCGACACTATTGCCTCGGTGAGACCTCCGTGCTGGCCGAATCATCAGACGTGTACGGGGTGTTGCAGTCGTCTCAGGTGTTGTTGCAGGCCCATGGCGCTAAGAACGCGTGCCATTATCAGGCCAGTGGCTGGATGATGCAGCGATTTGGCGCGCTCGCCGCCCAGCGGCGAATTGGCGGCTGCATTCTTGGCGTCACGCCGGCCGAGGACACGTTGTGCAGCATGGCGATAGGGTATGCGCGGGCCGAGGATGAACCGGTCTTTGACGTTCCTGCGCTCACTGTCTCGATGACCCAGGCGATCAGACGGCATTTGGCGCGTCGTTTGCCGGACTATATGTTGCCGCAGCACGTTACTTTGATCCCGGAAATCCCCTTGTCTAACAACGGTAAGGTCGATACATCACGCTTGCCGAAAGTCGTCAAGCACAGCGAATGTCTGGCTCCGCGCAGCGATGATGAGATACGGATGCGCCGACTTTGGGCGGAGCTTCTGGACAAGCGTGAAGAGCGAATCGGTTGTGACCAAAGCTTCTTCACTCAAGGGGGGAATTCGCTTCTGGCTATGCGACTGGTACGCAAGATCAACCTCGCGACGGGAACCGAGATGCGTCTGGAAGACCTCTACAACAACAATACGATTCAGGAAATGGCGGCGTGGGTCGCCGGGCAACCTTGTGGCAACGGCAGAGAAGAAGGGGCGCTGTAATGATGTTGACGGATTTATTGAACAACCTGAAAAAAAATAACATTTTATTGTGGGCTAAAGCGGACGATCGGTTGGGTTTTTCTGTCGACAAGGATATCGGCTTTGATGCCGATCTGAAGGCTGAAGTGACGGCACGCAAAGACGAATTGTTGGCGCTGTTACAGGACAATGGCGTGACCAGCGAACAACTCGCGAAGGAAACGTCTTTTCTGAGGCTGCCGCCAAGTAGCTGGCCACTTGCGCTGGACTCAATTCAGCAAGGCATGTATCTGCAAAGCGACATCGACGGCTTGCCGTATACCTATACGGTACCTTTGTTCATTGGATTGCCGCAGGTGGATATCGCGCGGTTGCGAAACGCGCTGCAAACCTTTTTACGGCATCAGCCCCTGTTGCGTCAGTCGATTGATAGCGATATGAAGCGCGTTTTTCTGGCGCCTGAGCAGTTTGCACTGGAAGTAGAAAGGATTTCCTGGTCCGAGCTGGAAAGTAAGAAACGGGCGTTGGCACAACAAACCTTCCCTATGCCGGAAGGGCAGTTTGCGCGCTTTGTGCTGCTGGTGCGGGCTGAGACGCAAGAGGCCGTTTTGGCGTGCGTTCACCATCATATGCTGTCTGATGCCCCTTCCGTCCAGCATTTTGCTCATCAACTGTTGAGTGCGTACGCCACACCGTCTGTATCGGCGCAGCCTGAAGCGGGGTACCTGGATTACTCCGCATATCAACAGTGGCGGGTGCGGCAAGATGATGTTCAGGCGTTCAGAACATCGTTGGCCGCCCGTTTGAATCAGGCGGAACCGCCGGCATTGCGACAGCGCCATCTCTCTGGCGTGGAGAATCGTGCCTTTGCCGTGCAGGCAGGATTGACGTCGGAGGTTGTCGAGCGTTTGACGCAGGCATGCGGCGAACGGGGACTGACGCTCTATTCTCTGTTGTTTACGACGTTCGCCCATGTATTACGGACCTTTAGCGGCCAGGACAGCGATTTCCCTATTGGACTGACAGTGATGAATCGCCCCGAGGCGTTCAGCCGAGCCATTGGGCCGTTTATCAGCACCCTGCCGGTTATCGCCGCATTGCGCGCAGACCAAAGCGTGTTGAGCAATGTCAAAAGCATTCAGCACGATATTTTGCAGTTGCAGGAACATCCGTGGGTGAACATTGGGCACTTGGCGCCGGAGATCGACGGTGGCGCGGTGCGCATCAATGAACTGGTTCAGCTGCTATTTACCTTCCATAACTTTGAAAACGGCGATATCGCCGTCCCCGGCGTGGAATATCGTCTGGAGCCTTATCCCGATCTGGCGGAAAAGTTTGGCATGTCCTTATTTGCCGCTCAACGAGACGGTCAAATCGATTTCACGTTAACCGCGGCGGAGAATCGTTACGAAGAGGACTACGTTCGCAATATTCTCGAGGCGTTAGTTTATGCGCTGGGCCAGTTTGATCGGCAATCCTGGGAGACGCCGCTTGAACAAATCGATTTAATCACGCCAGCCCAGCGTCGGCAGGTGCTGTCTGAATGGAATGACACGCGCTGCGATTATTCAGAAGATGAGCATATCGCGTCTTTATTGGAAGCGCAGGTAGCGCTGACGCCGGACAATATCGCCTGTGCGGATCGGCATCGGCAATTGACGTATCGCCAGTTGAATCTACAAGCCAATCAGTTGGCGGCCGCCTTATCGTCACGTGGGGTGGGGCATGGCGCCTGCGTTGCGCTGTGTCTGGATCGCAGCGTCGAGCTGTTGGTCGGTATTTGGGCGATCCTGAAATTGGGGGCCGCCTATTTGCCTGTCGACCCGGCATTCCCCGACGATCGTCTCGATTACATTCTACAGGATAGCCGGGCCGACGTAATTATCTGCCATCAGGCCTACCGACACCGGGTGGCGGCGCCAGGGCGGCGGCTGGTGGTGTTGGATGATGAATCGCTGCGCCACGAGCTTGAGTTGTTGAGCGATGAAAACATGGCGCGTCAGATATCACCGAACGATCTGGCCTATGTCATCTATACCTCCGGGACCACAGGGCAGCCCAAGGGCGTGATGTGCACGCACCGCGGTTTGATCAACCGTATCCAATGGATGAATAAATCCTATCCGCTGACGGCAGCCGATCGGGTGTTACAAAAAACGCCGTACATTTTTGACGTCTCCGTATGGGAACTGATTTGGGCCTCTCTTTACGGCGCCAACATCGTTTTTGCCGATCCGGATGGCCACAAGGACGCGGATTATCTGATTGAGCTGATCGAGCGCGAAACCATCACCGTACTGCATTTTGTGCCATCCATGCTGGCGGCTTTTACCGAGACATTACAGGGCATTCAACGCGATCGAAACGTCAGCTTGCCGAGCTTGCGCTACGTGTTCTGCAGCGGTGAAGAGCTCAAACTGACCCAGGTCAAAGGGATTAAGCAGTGTTTGCCTCATATCGCCCTGCACAATCTTTATGGGCCAACCGAAGCCTCCATCGATGTGCTGTATTTCGACTGTAATGATCCGGATATAGATAATGTCCTGATCGGGCGGCCGATTGATAACATGAAAGTGTTGGTCCTGGACAAAGGGCAGCGGCTTTTGCCGCCCGGTGCGGTGGGTGAACTCTACCTTTCCGGCGTCGGACTGGCGCGCGGCTATCTGAATAAAGCGGCGCTGACGGCGGAGAAATTCATCGTCAATCCGTATTGCACCGAATGGGATGAGCGGGCGGATGACTATGCCTGTTTGTATAAAACCGGTGATTTGGTGTATCAGCGGAATGATGGGCAAATCGTTTATGTTGGCCGCAATGATTTTCAGGTGAAAATACGCGGATATCGCATTGAGTTGGGTGAAATCGCCCAGCGTCTCGAAGCGTTTGACTTGGTGCGCCAGGCGGTAGCGCTGGTTTATCAACAGCCCCATCCCCGCCTCGTGGCCTATTACACGGCGCAGGCACCGTTGCCGGAGGCGACGCTACAACACTTTCTTGCCGCCGCCTTGCCCGAGTACATGGTGCCGGAGACCTTTATCTGGTTGAAAGAATGGCCCGTCACGGTGAATGGCAAACTGGATCGGCGTGCGCTTCCTGAACCGTCTCTGCCGGTCGTACAGGAACGTGTCGCACCGCAGTCGGAGAGGGAAGCGCAGATCGCCGCCATTGTTGCGGAAATGATGGGGATCGATGAAGCGCATTTCAGCTGTGAGGCTAACCTGTATCAGTTGGGGCTGGACAGCATCATGGCGATCAAGCTGGTGAGCAAATTGCGCCAGGCGATGGGCGTATCGATCCGGGTGAAAGACGTGTTCGCCAGCAAAACCGTGCATGCACTCCATTTACGTCTCGCTCAGCATCAGCAGCAGGTGATGATTGAAGGCAAACGGGAGCAGGGCGTATTGGTTGGCGAGTTGCCGCTGCTGCCTGTCCAACGCTGGTTCTTTGACTGCGCATTCCCTTATCCGAGTTATTGGAACCAGGCGTTTCTGCTGGATGTGCCGGCGCTGGACGTCGAACGCCTGCGCGAAGCGCTGCACGCATTGATTCAACATCACGATGCGCTACGCCTGACGTTTACGTCTGAGGATTCGTCGCATTGGCGCCAAGGCTATCAACCGATGACGGACGCCATCGAACTGCGGTGTCATCATGTCGAACGCTCGGCACCGCAATGGCAAGAGGCCCTGTCCGCCGTGCTGACCGAATGGCAAAGCGATATCGATCTGGCCGACGGGCCGCTTTATCGTTTTGGTTATGTCACGGGGTTCGACGAGGGGCGAGCCCGTATTTTCTGCGCTTGCCACCATTTGGTGCTCGATAGCGTCAGCTGGGGCATTCTGGCCCGCGATCTGGCGAACGCCTACCACGGTGAAAGCCTTGGAGATAAGGGAACGAGTTATCGTCAGTGGACTGAGCACTTCGAGCAATATTGTGCCAATCACGCGGAAGAGGCGTCTTACTGGCGGGCCAGGATGGCGGACTACCGCCCCGTTGCGTTGCCGGCTGCGCGCGGCGCTACGATGGCATGCAGCCGCCTCGCGTTATCAATAAAAGTGACGCAGGCGCTGCAAACCGAGGGTTTACGTGCCTTCAATGCGAAAGTCGACGAATGTTTGCTGGCGTGTGCAGACGGCATGCTCGCTCACTGGTTTAACGGAGAGCTGACCCATGTCACCGTTGAAGGGCACGGACGCGAAGAGATTGATGCCACTCTGGACGTTCATCGTTGCGTCGGGTGGTTCACGTCACTTTATCCCTGTGCGCTCTCATCCTCTCCCGATCCGGCAATGCGTTTGCAGGCGGCCAAAGCGCAACTGCGCGGCGTGCCTCATCAGGGCGTAGGATTTGGCGCGTTTGCCCGTGAGCTAGGGTTGCCGCTGCCCAATGTTTGTTTCAACTACCTGGGACAGCTGACTTCGCCGGATGAAAAGGATTGGGCGCTGGTCATGTCGCCGGTCGGTGAGACGCGCCATCCTGACAACGGCTTGCCTTTCGGTATTACGCTCTTTAGCTACATAGAGCAAGGTCGGTTGCAGCTCGAAGTCGTCAGCGGTCTGTCCGGTGAGCAAAATCAACAGTTGCTGGAGGCCTGGGAGGCGGCTATAGACACGCTGATAGCGTGCTGTGAACGGCAGGGAAGAACCCAATACGGCCTTGGCGATTTCATCAATGTTGCGGATGAACGCGACTTACAGCATTTACCTCTGCAGGGCGGTGCCGAAAACGGCGACTGCTTTGCCATGACCGAGATTCAGAAAGCCTATCTGGTTGGGCGCTTTGAAAACTATGAGATCGGCAACGTCGCCAACCACATCTACAACGAGTTCGTGTATCCGCGCCTTGATGACGAACGTCTGGAGCTGGCGATTAACCGATTGATCGCCCTCTGTCCGGTGCTGCGCACCGTGTATGACGCGGAAAGCATGACTCAGCGCTTCATTTCGGTGTCGCAGGCCGGCCATTATGCCTTGGCGGTGAATGACCTGCGCCTCGACGATGAGGCTACCGCGCTGGCGCGCGTGCGCAAGCGTCTGTCCCATCAGGTCTATCAGGTCGACCGTTTCCCGTTGTTCACTTTTGAAATCAGCCGGCTGCGCGATCGCGACGTGCTGCATATCAGTCTCGATCTGATTTTGCTGGATGTGCAAAGCCGTCTGGCGCTGTATCAACTGCTTAATGCGCTGTATCGGGGAAATGTCTTGCCGCCGCTGGCAACCGTGAACTTCAAAGACTACCAGGAGCATCTGGCCCATCTGAAGGCCTCCCGTTGGTATCAACGAGATTGCGCTTATTGGCAGGACAAGCTGGCCGATATGCCGCTGCGGCCAAACTTACCGCTCAAGGTGCCGTCGGCCACGGTTGAACACCCGCGCTTTGCAGAGCATACGCTATATATAGACAAACAAATTTGGCAGGATTTCAAACGGCAAGCGCAGCATTATCAGGTCTCATACTCGTCGGTATTGCTGAGCCTCTATGGCTACCTCATCGCGCGATATTCCGGCAACAGCGAGTTTCTCATTACCATGACGCTGTTCAACCGCTACGCGGTTTGCGAGGACGTAAACGACATTTTGGGTGATTTTACCTCGACCAACCTGTTCCACTTTCGCGATGCCGGCGAGGATCTGTTCACCACCATCGAGACGACGCATAAGCGCATGTGGGACGACATTCAGCATGCGTTGTACAGTGGGTTGGATGTGCAGCGCGATCTGGTGAAACTGCACGGCCTGGATCGCCATTCGGCGGTGTCGCCGTTGGTCTTCACTGGCGTCGTAGGGCAACAAACCGGCGATTGGGATAAACAGGCGTATCTGGAAGACAGCGAGGCGCGCGAGCAGCGATATTGGTGTGCGCAAACCTCTCAGGCTTGGATCGACCTGCAGGCTATTGAAGTCGATGGCCGCTTTATGAGCAAGTGGCTTTATGTCGAACAGCTGTTTGATGAAGAAACCATTGCGCATCTGAATCGCGCCTATTGCCGTCTGATCTCGCTATTAGCGCAGCAGCCTTGGGAAACGCCGGTGGGATGCGAAAACTATTTGCCTGAAGCGCAAAGAGAAATGATGCAGCGGGCAAATGCCGTCACTCAGCCTCTCAGTGAAGAAACCCTGTTCAGCGCGTTCGATCTGTTGGCGACGCAAGCACGGCATCGAGAAACGATCGCGGTGTATGACGGGGAAGCGGCGATCGGCATGACCTATGGCCAATTGAAACAAGACAGCGATGCGTTGGCGCAGCAGGGGATGGGCTCATCTGCGCCGCTGATTGCCGTATTGGCGGAAAAAAGCTACGCCCAGGTCTGTGCCTGTCTGGCGATCATGAAGGCCGGCAAGGGCTATCTACCGTTGCATGTGGAGTGGCCGGCGGGGCGCATCGCCGATATTTTACAACAGGCCGGTGTAGAACAACTTTGGCTGACCCGGGCACAGTCGGCGCGTGTGGATATCCGGACACTGAGCGAAGCGGGTTATCAACTGCTGGTCATCGAGGATATGCTGGATGAGGCGACCGCTTTGCCACCGTGTTTCGGCTTGCCGCACGTCAGCGCCGCCGATGTGGCCTATGTCATTTTCACTTCCGGCTCCACCGGGCGGCCAAAAGGGGTCACCATCGATCACCGTGGCGCAGTGAATACGCTGCAAGCGGTAAATCGACGCCTCTCGCTGACTGCTGAAGATGCCCTGTTCGCGCTGTCTGAATTGAGCTTCGATCTCTCCGTCTATGACATCTTCGGCGCGCTTAGCGTCGGTGCGGAGATCGTCTTACCGGCTCAAGAGAGCGTAAAAGATCCGGAGCGGTGGTTGCCGCTGCTTGCTGAGCGTGAAGTCACCGTCTGGAACAGCGTTCCACAGCTTGCCGGGCTGCTGGCCGATGCCGTGGCACGGCAGGGATGCTCATTGCCAAGGCTGCGCGCATTTTTAATGAGCGGTGATTGGATCCCGCTGAATCTGCCGGAGACGTTGCGCACGCTTTGGCCGCACGCTGACTGCATCAGTCTGGGCGGGGCGACTGAGGGCAGCATTTGGTCCGTTTGGTACCCGATAGAGGCGATCGATCCGGCCTGGCGCTCCATCCCTTATGGCACTGCGATGCCTCATCAGACGCTTTATGTTTTGGATCCGCAGGGACAGATGTGTCCGGTTGGCGTGACCGGTGAGCTCTATCTTGGTGGGATGGGGGTGGCATTAAATTATTGGCGAAATCCACAGCTCACGGCGGAGCGTTTCATTTCGCACCCTCGTCACGGACGCCTCTACAAGACGGGCGATTTAGGGCGCTGGCATGCGGCAGGTTATGTCGAATTCCTGGGGCGCAACGACTTCCAGGTCAAGCTGCGCGGGCATCGCATTGAGCTCGGGGAGATTGAAAGCCGGCTTCTGCAATGCGGCGGGATCCACCAGGCCGTGGCACTGGTGATGGCGCAGCCGGCACCGATGCTGGTGGCTTATTACGTCGGCGAAGCGAACGCTGACGAGAAAATGCTCCGTTCGCGACTGGCTGAACAATTGCCGGAGTATATGGTACCGGCGTATCTTATCGCTTTGGATGCCTTGCCGCTGACGGCGAATGGCAAACTGGATCGCAACGCCTTGCCGCTACCCGCAGCCGAAGAACAGGCGACTTACTGCCCGCCGCGTGACGACCGTGAACATCAACTGTGTCGGCTGTGGGGCGAGATCCTGCACGTGCCGGCGGATGAACTCAGTACCCAGGCGGATTTGTTCCAGTTGGGCATCGACAGTATCGCCAGTATCCAAATGGCGGGGCGGTTAAGGCGCGAATTGCAGCTGGATGTCACGCTGAAAGAGTTGCTGACGTATCGCACCATCGCATCGTTCTACGACACTCTGCTCGGCCGTCAAACCGTTGGCGGCATCCAGACCGTGCAGCGCGAAACAGGGGCCTTGAGCGGCGCAGTTCCGCTGCTGCCCATCCAGCAATGGTTCCTGGCACATGATCTGCAGCATCCGCAGCAGTGGAACCAGTACGGGCTGTTGGTGGCGCCTGGCATGACAATGGCCCGTCTGCAATGCCTGTTGCCGCGCCTCGTGGCGCAGCACGACGCGTTCAATCTGCGCTTCGAAAAAGATACCCAGGGAGAATGGCGTCAATGCTACCAGCCGCAGGCTGCGCTGCCGCCATGCCACGCTTTGGACATTCGCGCATTGTCGCTGCCGGAAGACCACCCGGATTTTGACGCCGCGCTGTTGCAGCGTTTTGCCGACTGGCAGCAGGCGTTCGATCTGCAGAGCGGGCCTTTGGCCGCGTTCGCCGTTCTTGAAGGGTACGCGGACGGCAAGGCCAGGGTGTTCGTCGCTTGCCATCACCTGATTGTCGATGCGGTCAGTCTGCAGGTGATCGTCGACGATTTACGACGCCTGAGCCAAGAGGAAACGCTGCCGGAGAAGGCCAGCAGCTATCGCCAATGGGTGAACCATCTGCGGCAACGTGCGCAAATTACCTCTCATGAACGTGAAGAGTGGCTGGGGCAATTGCCGGGCAGCGAAGTTCATGCGTTGCAAGCGCTGGGCGGAACCGCGACGACGCGTCATGCCCTTGCGTGGGGGGAAGGGCCATCCTGTCGCTTGATG
The DNA here is from genome assembly GCF_052168635.1 of Serratia sp. CY47444. NCBI lineage: Bacteria > Pseudomonadati > Pseudomonadota > Gammaproteobacteria > Enterobacterales > Yersiniaceae > Serratia > Serratia sp. CY47444. The sequence goes on along the minus strand of NZ_JBJNMH010000001.1, from coordinate 745,679 downwards.
CAGCACCTCGCCATGTTCGGCATGCAGCCGCAGGACATGGTGGCCTGGGCGGTTGGCCGCGTTTTGCATGATTTGACCGGACAAACCGCCTTTAGCCTATGGTTTGAGGGGCACGGTCGGCAAGCGGATGAGCGAACGCTGGATATCTCCAGGACGATGGGCTGGTTCACCAGTCGTTATCCCGTGCGTTTTAGCTATCAACGCGATGCCAGGGAGCATTTGCTCGCGGTGAAAAATAATCTGAGACGTTGGTCGCAGCGGGCGGAAAACTTCGGTGTCCTGTGTGGTTTGCCCGTGGTGAGAGAGGACGGCATCAGCATCAACTACCTGGGCAAGATGGAGGCGGCGGGAGACTGGGCGCTGGATCACCACTTTGTGGGGCTGCATCGCCATGCCTCCCAGGAAGGGACGCATCTGATCGATATCGTCGTGTTGAACGTTGGCGATCGTCTTGAATTGCGGGTCGAAAGCCGGCTGCGGGAGCATGACGCGGCCTGGTTGACGCAGCGGCTTATTCGAGAGTTGGAAGATGGCCTGGTATCAATGAATTGGCCATCCTGGCGTTGGTTAACCGAATCGGATGTCGATTTCGCCCTCCCGCAACCCCATCTGGATCGGCTGCAACATGCGCAGGCGGTTGATGCGGTCTTCATGGCCAATAGTCTGCAGCAAGGGATGTTGCACCATTCGCTGGCCTTTGGCGACGCCGATCGGGTGTATCGCGTGGCTACGCGCTGGGATTATCACTGTGCGATCGAGCCCGAGACGTTCAAGCGGGCGTGGCAATGGGTGCAACAGCAGTTCTCCTGCCTGCGGTTGCGGTTCGATTGGCGCGGTGAAATCGTGCAGGTCGTGGATCATGAAGGGCGCTTCCCTTGGCACGTCCATGACATCAGCCATCTGTCGCCTGAAGAGCGGGAACACGCCTTGCACAGGCTGCAGGAAAGTGAGCAGCAGGCCAGCTTCGATCTCCAACAAAGCGGACTGTACCGTGTCTGCCTGGTCAAACTGGCGGATGATCACTTCGCTTGCCTGTTCTGTGTACATCACGCCATCCTCGATGGTTGGAGCAGTCCGCTGCTGGTGGGGGCGCTGCATGACGCTTACCTGGCGTTTTCTCACGGACGTGAGCCGGCGGACAGACCGGATCTCTTTGCTTCAGTGCAGCGCTACATTCAACGGCATCGCGATAGGGACACGGATTTCTGGCGCGACTACCTGAGCTCGGTCGACACCTCGCCGGATCTGAGCGGATGGCGCCGTCCGGATGCGGAGTCATCGGCGTTAGCAGCCATTAAGAGCGTCTCTGCTGCAGGGATTTGTCGCTGTGAACTGAGCGCCGAAGAGCGCCGGTGCGCGCTCGAAGCTGCCCAGCGCCAAGGCATGACCCTGAACGCCTTGCTGCAATACGCCTGGCACAAGGTGCTCGCACTCTACTCCGGTGCTGCCGTGACCGTGGTGGGCACCGTGGTGGCGGGAAGGATGCTGCCGTTGAATGGTATCGAAAACACGCTGGGCATGTTCCTCAATACGCTACCGTTGAAGGTGGAGCATCAAAGCGATGTGCCTCTGATTCAGCAGGCACATCGGTTGCAGCAAGATATTAATGAAGCCAATACCCGATGCCTGGTCGATCTGGCTCATCTGCAGCCTGCGGGCCAGCGCCTGTTTGACTCGTTGTTCATTTATGAAAATTACCCGCAGCCTGATGAAGACCGCCACCGCGAACTGCGTCATCAATTCGTCGGTCGCAATGAGCAGAGGGATTATCCATTGGTCGTCAGCGTGGAGGAGGAGCCGGACGTTCTGCTGATTAAGCTGGAATATGCGGCGGAGTACTTTGATGCGGCGATGATGCGGCAAGCGATGGCACTGTTAAAGGACATCGTCGGCCACATGGCGAAAGACGCGAGTACGGAGACGGTGGCGATAGCTCCGGTTTATTGTGAGCCGGAGCAACCCTTGTTGCTTCCTGCGCCGGGGAATGCCGCCACCTTATCGCAGGTGTTGGCGCACTACGCATGCAGCCGGTCAGACGCTCCGGCGCTGAGTGACGGCGAGCGCAGCTGGAGCTACGCCCAGCTTGACGCAGAAGTGACGCAACTCGCCAATCTCATCGCCGGCCGCCTTGAGAAGACGCCGCACGCGCCTATTGCCTTGCGACTGCACAGCAAAGTCTTGACGGTCATGGCCTTGTTGGCGATAGGACGACTGGGCGCAGCTTATGTGCCGCTGGACAAAGACTATCCGCAGGAGCGTATCGATTTCATTCTGCGTGACAGCCAGGCTATCGCCGTATTGACGATGTCTGGGGATGAAGGGGCCGAGTACGGTATTCCGTCTATTCCCTTGTTCGGCACCGCGGGAGAAGCGCTGTGGCGCAAACAGGCCACGATGCCGACGTTCACACCTGCGGCGGAGAAGACCGCCTACATACTTTACACGTCCGGCACGACGGGTAAACCCAAAGGGGTTAGCGTGGGGCATGGGGCGCTGCTCGCCACATTGCGAGGTTTCTGGCAGCAGTACTTCCAGGGCAGGGAAGCGCTGAAAACGTACAGCATGACCAACCCCGTTTTCGACATTTTCGGTCTTGAATACGGTTTGCCGTTATTGAGCGGCGGCTGCGTTACCTTGGGAACTCACCATGTCACTGGGCTGGATTGCCGTAAGTTCGATTTCATCCAGTCAACGCCCAGCATGCTGGAAATTGTCCTACCGGTATTGCAGGGGGACGAGGAATGTTTACTTCTGGTCGGCGGTGAAAAGCTTGAGCCGCATTTGGCGCAGAAGGCCCTGGCTGTTTTCACGGGGCTCGTCAATGTCTACGGTCCGACGGAAACCTGCATTTGGTCAACCGGTAAACATTATCGGCGTGCCGCGACGGATCGCGTTTTAACGATAGGCCGCCCTTTGCCGGGAGAACGTTGTCTGGTGTTGGACCCGGCCGGCAGACCTTTGCCTGTCGGGGCCATCGGCGAGCTCTATATCGGGGGCAGCGGCGTGGCCGAGGGTTATCACAACCAGCCTGAGCTGACCGCCTCACGCTTTGTCTCACTGTCGTTTGCTGAGGGGATATGGTATCGCAGCGGCGATCGCGCACGCATTTTGCCAAATCGTGAAATAGCATTCCTTGGGCGGCAGGATCAGCAAGTCAAGTTGCACGGCCATCGTATTGAGAAGGGCGAGATTGAGCAGGTTATATTGCAGCACGAGTCGATCTTGCAGGTTACCGTGCAAATATGCCAAGTGGCGGGGGATGGGAACGTCGGTCAGGCGTTGGTTGCCTATTATGTGGCGCAGGGCGAAATTAACGCCGGGCAGTTGAATGAACACGTCGGTCGACAACTGCCGGATTATATGGTGCCTGCCTATTGGATTGCGTTGTCTGCCTTGCCGCTGAACGCTAACGGCAAACTGGATGTGCGTGCGTTGCCGTCGGTTGACGCCGGTGAGGCATCTCCAGCGGCGCAGAGCGAAATCGCTACGCCGCTGGTGAAGCAGTTGCAGGTTATCTGGCAAGAATTGCTCGGTTGCGAGGCGGTGGGCGTCAATACCTCGTTCTTTGAACTGGGTGGGAACTCCATCATGTTGACCCGGCTCTATGGCATGTTACCCGACCAGGTTCAGCAAAAAATCGGTCTGATAGATCTCTTCCGTCTGCCGACCATAGCCCGCATTGCCGCGCATATCGAAGGTCGCCAACATGAAGCGGCGCCGGCACCGACGACTGGACCGATCAATGCCCGGGACGATATCGCCATTGTGGGGATGGCGGGCCGTTTCCCAGGCGCGCAAACGCTGGCGGCATTCTGGCAACGGTTATGCGATGGCGAGGCGTTTATTACGCATTACTCGCGCGATGCGCTGGCGGCATCAGTTGACTCCGCACTGCTGGATCATCCGCATTATGTTCGCGCCCAGGGGATGCTCGACGATATCGATCGCTTTGACGCCGATTTCTTCGGCTGTACGGCTCAGGAAGCGCGTCTGATGGATCCGCAGCAGCGAATTTTCCTGGAATGCGCCTGGCATGCTTTGGAAGATGCGAACTGCGATCCGCAGCGCTTTGCCGGTGATATCGGCGTCTATGCGGCCATCGGCAACAGCAACTACGAAAGAGACGTTGTTCTACCGAACATGCCTCAGGCTGATTTGATCGATCATTACCAGTTGATGATTCATAACCAATCCCACTTCCTGGCGACAAAAACGGCGTACAAGTTGAATTTGACCGGGCCGGCGATGACGATCCAAACGGCTTGTTCATCCTCGCTGGTCGCTGTTCATCAGGCTTGTCGCGCCTTGCAGGCGGGCGACTGTCAGGTCGCATTGGCAGGCGGCATCTCCATTGGTCAATTAGCGCGCGGTGGTTACCTGTACCAGCCAGGGATGATCTTCTCACCTGATGGTCACTGCCGTCCGTTTGATGCGCAAGCGGCGGGAACCATTGAAGGACAGGGGGTAGGTATTGTCGTGCTGAAACCTTTGGCGCAAGCGCTGGCGGACGGTGATGCTGTGTATGCCGTTGTGAAAGGGTCGGCCGTAAATAATGACGGGCGGGATAAAATGGGATTCACTGCGCCAAGCGAGAGCCGTCAACAGGCGGTGATTGCCAAGGCATTGGCCGATGCCGATGTCACGCCGGCGGACATTTCCTATGTCGAAGCGCACGGCACCGGCACGCCATTGGGCGACCCTATTGAAATTGCCGGGTTGAAAGCGGCCTTCGCCGGACAACAGGCGGAACACGCCTGCGCAATCGGCTCGGTGAAAAGTAACCTGGGGCATTTGGATGTCGCGGCAGGCATCGCCGGCTTGATTAAAACGGCGTTGTGCCTGCAGCATCGCACGTTAGTTCCCACGCTACATATGCAGCGTGAGAATCCGGCATTAAAACTGGCTGAAGGGCCGTTTTATGTGAATGTTGAAACCCGCAACTGGGAAAGCGCCACAGGGCTCCGCACCGCCGGCGTCAGCGCTTTCGGCATTGGCGGCACCAACGCGCACGTTATCCTTCAGCAGGCGCCGAACACGCCGACAACCGCACCTCGGTCCGCTCAGCGCAATATGCTGTGCGTTTCTGCGGCGGATGACGCAGCTCTCGAACGGATGAGTGAAGCTTTGGCCGATCATTTGGCAATGCATCCTGAGCATTCGATGGAGGCGGTTGGCTATGCCCTGATGGCGCAGCGACACCGCTATGCATGCCAACGGTGGGTATCCGGAGATTCACGGGAAGCGGTCGTCGCGCGGTTGCGCGAGAAGGGCGAAACGATGGCCCGACCTGCGTTCGAGGCGCAGGTGGCCTTTATGTTCCCGGGCCAGGGCGCACAATTCGTCGGCATGACACAGGCGTTATATGACGCCGAACCGCAATTCCGAGTGGAGGTCGATCGTTGCCTCGCATTGCTCGAGCCGATGATGGGCGGTGAAATAACGCGGGAAGACGTATTGGCGAACGGGGAGAGCGTACACCACACCGCAATCACTCAAGTGGCGCTGTTTGTGTATGAATATGCGTTGGCGCAGTGGTATCGCTTCCTCGGTGTTGAGCCGACGGTGATGATTGGTCATAGCCTGGGCGAATATGTTGCCGCATGTATCGCCGGCGTATTTTCACTGGAGGATGCGCTCAAGTTGATGCTCAAACGCGGTGCGCTATTGGCGCACACCGCACCGGGGGCGATGCTGGCTATCAAACAGTCGGCGGAGGGCGTAAGCGAACAGGCTGCCGCGTTGGGCGTCGATATCGCCGTCGTTAATGATTCGGGAAGCTGTGTCATTTCCGGCGCGGCGTCGGCAATCGCCTCTTTGCAGGCGAGCTTGATCGCCCAAGGGGTATCTTGCCATCCGGTTAAGGTTTCGCACGCGTTCCATTCGCGTTTATTGGAGCCTGTGTTGGCAGAGTTTAAGGCCGCACTGCAAGAAATTGCCTTCAACGAGCCGCAGTTACCGTTTATCTCCAATTTGACCGGCCAGTGGGCAACGGCGGAACAGGTTTGTCAGCCCGAATATTGGGTGCAGCACCTGCGGCATACGGTGCAATATGACGCCGGCCTGCGTACCTTGCTTGAACGCCGTGCCGATGACAACTGGGTATTGCTGGAAGTAGGGCCGCGTCAAATTCTGAGTACGTTGGCGTCGCGCCATCCGGCATTGGGGAATGCGGCCGTTGTCGTTTCTTCACCGCGCAACGCTACGGATGAGCGGCAGGCTGCGCAGATGCTGTGGCGTTCCGTTGGCGTGCTGCATATGTCAGGTGTGGAAATCAACCAGGAGCGTTTCTGGCGGTGTACGGGGCAAGCGTCTTTGCGTCTACCGGCATATCCTTTCGCGCCTCAGCGGCATTGGTTCGGTGTGATGAATTCACCCGCTCATTCGCGGCCGGCCCCGGTTCCGGCGGAGGCAGCCGTGCACCAAGGAGATATGCAACAACGGGTGGCAATGTTGTTCAACGAGGTTCTGGGGTGTGAGTCGGTCGATCCACAGCGCGGGTTCTTCGAACTGGGCGGCGACTCGCTGAGCGCATTGCAACTGATTGGCCGCCTGCAAAAAATGACCGGTATACGTCTTGAGCTTATGGCCATGGAACAGCCGAGCGTCGTGCAAATAGCGCAATCGCTAGAGGCTCATGCGACAGCGAAGCCTCAGGGCGAAAGCGGTTTGGTGAAGCTGCGCGACGGTGAGGATGAGGGGATGATGCCACTTGTGTTGATCCACCCCATCGGCGGCGACATCTATTTCTACCGGGAGTTGGCTCAATGCTTGGGAAGCAGCAGAACGATTTATGCCATACGTTCACCTCTGCTGAATGGCTCGGGCGCCTTCGAGAGCATCGAACAATTGGCGGGAGAGTATCTGGCTTTGCTGAAGCCGCATCTTGAGCGAGGCGAATGTTGCCTGGCCGGTTCTTCGTTCGGCGGTATTATCGCGTTTGAAATGGCGCGGCAGTACCAAGAGGGAAAACATGTGTCTCTGCCGGTAGTGATGATTGATTCCCCAGGACAGGGAAATCTGCCTGCGGCCATGACGGATGAACAGATTTTGGACTACCTGCTTTCATTTGGCCTGGTGTCACTGGACATTGATTGGGATGCCTGGAAGGCGATGACCCAAATGGCGGATAAAATCCATTATTTATCTGAGATCACCAAAGGAACTGCGGCCGAAACGCTCTTTTCCTCGGCGTTCTTACCTCGTTACTTGAGCACCTGGCAACGGCATAACGTGATGATGCAGCGTTACCACCCGCATGCGTTGATGAGTGATGTGCTGTTTTTCTCTCACCGTGAGGTGATTGCAGATTTTCCTGAAAATCAAAGCAAGTTCTGGCATCCCTGGGTGTTGGGCCGCTTCGAGGTGCAGGTAATTCCGGGGAACCACCTGACGATGAACGCGGGAGAAGGCGCGGCAATGATGGCGGAAAAAATGACTTCGTGGTTAGGGTATTGGACGCTGGCTTGATGGCGCAGCGTGTTCGCTATACCTGAGGGGAAATCAGCGGGATAAACTATCCCGCTGATCCCGCTACGGTATTGATTTTGATTACGCCGCTCCCGTTCTCCGCGGTGGCGGATAGCGTCATATTCTTGCAAAGCAGAGGAAGCCGTATGTGGTTTGAGCAAATAAAAAGGGGTACCGGTGGGGATGATGAGCATATTTTATTTTGTTTCCCTTATGCCGCCGGAAATGCCGAGGTATTCGTGCCATTCTCTCACTACGTCAATAGCAATACGTCCGTGTACGCCATGCAACTGCCCGGCAATGGGCGCCGCTTTTCAGAGGCGTTGTGCAATGATGTCTACAAAATTTTGGATGAGGTGGAACGAGAAGCCACGAGCCTGATGTCGGGAAAACCGTACTCATTTCTTGGTCACAGCAATGGCGGATTATTCGCCTTTGAATTGGCGAGTCGTTTTATCGCTCAGGATAAACCGCCGGCGCGAATTTTTATCGCCGCAGAAGCACCGCCGCACATTACGGATTTTAAGCATGATCCGATGCATTCAGATGATGATGAAATGGCCGAAGTATTGCGTCGTTATGGCGGAACTCAACCTGATATTTTGGATGACGTTGATTTCAGAAGCTTATTTTTTCCTATTATACGCAACGAGCTGTCGATTAATTTTCATATGAAACGGGCGTTGAAGGAGAAGACAATCAATTATCCTTTGGTGTTGATTCACGGCAGCCGCGACAGCACTGTTTCCAAGACGGACATGGCGGCTTGGGCGCGCTATACAAGCGCGCATATCGGTCTGCACACCGTTTCGTCGGATCATTTCTTCATCAATCATCAGCCGAAAGAAGTGGCGGATATCGTGAATCAGCAGCTGGCGTAAAGCGCAGGTATGGCGGTTGGGGCACAACCGCCATTAACGCAATGGCGTCATCACACCACCGGCGCCACCGTCAGCAGCAGGTTGGCGAAGCGGCGCTGTTCGCCGGAGGCGATCACCAGCAACGTCCGATCCGATTTGACCGCGGCGTAAAACGCCTCGCGCGGCAGGTATTCGATCGGGCAATGTTCAGGCAGCAGCTGCCGGTATTCGGCTTCGATAGCGTTGGTGAAGTCCGGCGGGCAGGCCATCAGCGCCGCGCTTTCCACGTTGATGCAGGCCAGCAGTTTTTCCAGGATTGGCGGAGCGGCGAGCGTGCCGGGCGCCAGGTTCAGATAGACCACGGTGGCGTCTTTCGGCGCGTGGGTCACGCAGGCGTAGTTGCCGTCGGCGATCAGCACCTGGGTTTTATGCCCGCATTGCGCCAGCGCGGCGAGCAGCGGTGGGTGGATGATGGCGGATTTAATCATAAGGCGATACCTGAATAGGGGGCGGCAGCCGTGCCGCCCGCAGCTGAATTACATGCGGTAGATGCCGCCGTTGATATCAAGAGTGGCGCCGGAGATGAAGCCGTCGTATTCCGCCGCCAGAAAGGTGATGGCGCGCGCCACGTCGTCCGGCGTGCCTGCGCGGCCCAGCGGGATGGCGCGAACGGTTTCCTCCGCCGATTCTTGGGTGGTGTGGCGATTATGGAAGCGGGTGCCGAGGATCAGGCCGGGCGCCACCGCGTTTACCCGGATGCCGTGCTCGCCCAGCTCCGCCGCCAGCGAGCGCGTCCAGGTGAGCACCGCGCCCTTGGTGGCGGAATAGACCAGCGAGCCGGAGTGGCCGCCGGCGCGGCCGGCCTGCGAGGCCAGGTTGACGATGCTGGCGCCGTTTGCCGCCGCCTTCAGGAACGGTAGCGCGCTCTGCGTCACGTTCAGCATGGTGGTCATGTTCACGTCGATCACGGTTTGCCAGAAGGCGCGGTCGATCTCGCCCAGCCATTTGCGCCCGACGATGCCGCCGACGTTATTGACCAGAATATCGATGCCGCCGAGAAACTCGGCGCCGGCCGCGACGCAGCGCAGCGTTTCGTCGGTATCGATGAGATCGGCGTAGCCGTAAGCGGCTTTTTGCCCCAGAGAATGGGCCAACGCCACCAGCGCCTTGGGGCCGCTTTCGTCGCTGTGATAGTGAAAATAGATGTCGCAACCGGCCTTGATCAGCCGCTCCGCAGTGGCGCGGCCAATGCCCTGTTCCGCTCCGGTGATAAAGACCTTTTTGCCCGCAAGATCGCCCATGATTGACTCCTTATTGGTTCGTTAAGAATTGATGACGCCTTCACGCTGTTTGGCGCAGTAGAAAATGCAGATCAGCCCGGTGGCCAGCAGGCACGAGGCCAGGAAAAACAGCCCCGGCGCGCTGCTGCCGGTCAGATCGTTCAGCACGCCCACCGCATAGGGGGCGACAAAACCGCCGATATTGCCGATGCAGCTGACCACCGCCAGCCCGGCGGCCGCAGCCGCGCCGGTGGAGATATTGGCGGGCATGGATAAAAACGGCGGCACGGCGGTGTAGATACCGATGGCGGCGATGCACAGGAACGACAGCGCGACGAGCGGGTCGTATTTAAAAAACGTCACCGCCCCCATCAGGCCGATGGCGGCAACCACCATGCTGAGGCCGGCAAATACGCCGAGCTTTTTGGTTTTGCTGGCCCACAGGCTCCACGGATAGACCAGCAGCGCGGCCAGGCCGTAGGGAATGAGCGCCAGTAGGCTGACGCGGAAGATATCGCCGCCGGAGAGGGCGCTGATGATCGACGGCAGCCAGGTGCCGAAGCCATAAATGCCGCACACCATGCCGAAGTTGAGCAGCGCGTAGAGCAGGTATTTCTTGTTTTTAATCCCCTTCAGGAAGTCAGCCAGCGTGATTTTAGAGCCGGATTTGGAGCGGCCGGCGTTGCTCATCAGCCAGGCTTTTTCCTCCACGTTCAGATAGCCGACGTCTTTGGGGGAGTTCTTGATCAGGAACGGGATCAGCAGGCCGATGACGATCGGCGGCAGCCCTTCGAGGATAAACAGCAGCTGCCAGGGGGCGAACCCGAACCAGTCATGCTGAATATTGAGAATAAAGCCGGAAATCGGCGAGCCGACCGCGTTGGACAGCGGCTGGACGATGATAAACATGCCGAGAATTTTGGTGCGGTATTTCTCCGGAAAGAAAACCGTGAAGTAATACACCACCGAGGGAAAGAAACCGGCTTCGCACACGCCCAGCATAAAACGGCAAATATACAGCTCCAGCGGCGTGCGCACAAAACCGAGCAGGGTCGCGAAGATGCCCCAGGAAATTAATATTCTGGCGAACCAGATACGCGGGCCAAATTTAATGGTGCCGGCGTTGCTGGGTATTTCAAACAGGAAATAGCCGATAAAGAAAATCCCGGAGGCGAAGCCGAAAGCCGAGGCGGTCAATCCCAGATTATCTTCCAGCGCTTTGGCGGCGTAGGCCATATTGTTGCGGTCGAGAAAGGCCAGGAAATACAATAAGATCATGAGGGGGACAATATGCAGCGTCAATTTCCTGATGGCGCTGCGTTCAATATCCGTTGGCATTGTTTTTTTCATCATGGTTTTTCCCATGTGGTTAATCGGAATAATAGCGGCCCAGCCCAAAGTCATGAGCGGCGTGCTGAATAACGACGTTGCGTGCATAAAAGCGTCGCGCCGTTTATTTATTGCGACGATTCTATTTTTTCTGCTTTTAGCTGCGACGATCCGGACGATGCCGGCTGCGCATCGTCTGGGAAAGTCGTTTTTACCGTATTAACCGGCGGTTTTGACCGAGCGCCGGCTGATGACCGACGGCGGGAAGAGAAACTCGCCGGGGGGTTGCAAATCATTGTTGATACGGCCGATCAGGCGTTCGACCATCAGCTGCGCCATCTCCGCCAGCGGTGGGCCAATCGACGTCAACCCCGGTTCGGCCAGGCCGGCCAGCGCGATATTATCGATGCCAATCACCGAGATGTCTGCGGGCACCTGGATGCCGGCGGCGCGCAGGCCCACCATCAGCCCGATGCCCAGCGCATCGTTAATCGCCACGATGCCGTCCGGGCGCGGTGCCAACGCGAGAACGCGCGGCGCCAGCGTCAGCCCCAAGTCGAACATTTCCGTGTCGCCGTAGGCGCTGTTGGCTTTGCCTTCGATCACCCGTTGGCGTTCGCTCAGGCTGTGCCCCAGCGCGCTCAGAAAACCGTCGATCTTGTGGCTGCGCCCGACGGTCAGCGTCGCTTCGGTGGCGAACACGATGTGTCGGCAGCCGCGCTCGAGCAGGTGCTGCGCGGCCAGGCGCCCGGCGGCGATATTGTCCATCGACACGCTGTCGAACAGTCGGGTATCGGTGGCCATCGGCTCGGCGAACGGGCTGTCGTAGCTGACAATCTTCATGCCACGCTCGGCGGCCCGAACAAAATGAGTCTGGCGAATGTCGCTCGCCGCTACGATGATGCCGCGCACGCCGTGCAGGAACATATCGTCGATAAACGCGGCTTCTTCCTGTTCCTGGCGGTAGGCGTTGCCGAGCAAAACGCGGTAACGGTGAACCCGCGCCGCGCCGTCGACCGCATGCGCCAGCGCCGAAAAGCTCGGGTTGACGATCGACGGCAGCAGCAGGCCGATGATCTTCGCCTGCGGCGCGGGCACCGCCGCTCGGGCCGGCCGGTATCCCAGGGCTTCCATCGCCCGTTCGATGCGCTCACGGGTCTGCGCGCTCATCTGGTGGCTGCGATTGTTCAGCAGGTTCGACACGCTGCTGATGGACACGCCGGCCAACCGCGCCACATCACGAATATTTGCCATTTGCCGATACCTTGCTGCCTGCCGTTAGCCTGCAATCTATAAGGGAAGCCGGCCGCAGGCAAGCCGGAACCGGGGCGCTGCGCGCATGGGATTGCGCATTTGTGAGAATCGTCAGGCGGCAGCCGTGTTGTTTACTAAACAACACAGGGGGAGAGGGGCAATGTGTTAACGCAGATGAGTGAGATCTGCGAAGCACCTCTCGTTTATCGCCCTTCGGGGCGGCGGGTTCTGTACTATTGTTTTCTCTTTGCGGCTCGTTCCAGGCCGATGGGGCGCTGGGCGCAACGGAGAGAACAGATGAACAAACGGGAATTAGAAAGCGCGATTGTCACCGATTTTTCCAAACGCATGAGCTATGGCGACTACCTGTGCCTGGACTCGCTGCTGGACTGCCAGCACCCACTCTCCAACCCGCCGCATCATGACGAAATGCTGTTCGTGATACAGCACCAAACCTCCGAGCTGTGGATGAAGCTGATGCTGCACGAGCTGCAGGCGGCGGTGCGGCTGGTGCAGCAGGACAAACTCAGCCACTGTTTCAAAATCCTCGCGCGCGTCAAACAGATCCAGCGGCTGCTGTTCGAACAGTGGGCGGTGCTGGAAACGCTAACGCCGTCGGAGTACGTCGAGTTTCGCGACGTGCTGGGCAGCTCGTCGGGCTTCCAGTCGCATCAGTACCGGTCGATCGAGTTCCTGCTCGGCAACAAGAATGCGGCGATGCTGGCGGTGTTTAGCAGCGATGCGGAAAAGCACGCCGCGCTGAAGGCGATCCTCGAAGCGCCGAGCCTGTACGACGAATACTTGCTGTACCTGGCACGCCACGGCCTGCCGATCCCGCAGGAGTGCCTCGAGCGTGACTGGACGCAGCCCTACCAGCGCAACCCGGATCTGCTGCCGGCGTTCAAAGTGATCTACGACAACCCGCAGACCTACTGGGAAGCCTATGAAATGGCGGAGAAGCTGGTGGATATCGAGGAGAGTTTCCATCTGTGGCGTTTCCGCCATATGAAAACGGTGGAGCGGATCATTGGCTTTAAGTCAGGTACCGGCGGTTCCAGCGGCGTCAGCTTCCTGAAAAAGGCGTTGGATCTGACCTTTTTCCCCGAGCTGCTGGACGTGCGCACCGAAATCGGCGCCTGAAATAACGTGGGAGGATAAGGGCGATGAGCGTGAGGATTATCGATAAAGCGGCGGAGAAGGTGGTGGGAGTGAGAGTCGTGGGGCCGTATCCGCAGACCATCCCGCAGGGCTCGCAGCAACTGCTGGCATGGCGGAAACGCCACGGCGTGCCGTTTGGCAAATGGCTGGTGCTGTATTGGGACGATCCGGCGGAAGTGGCGCCGGAAAAGCTGCGTGCCGACGTAGTGATAAGCGTGGCGGACGATTTCGCGCTGCCGGCGGGCAGCGAGGGCGTGACCGTGCAGACGCTGCCCGCCGGGCAGTATGCGGTCTACCACGTGCGCATCAGCGATGGCGATTTCGAGCGGGTGTGGGGCGAGTTCTATCAGAAGCTGCTGCCGGCCAGCGGCTACCAGCCGGTTGAGGGGGTGAGCTATGAACACTATCTCAACGACTGCGAGGCCGACGGCTATTTCGACCTCGAGATTTACCAGACGGTGAAGAAGTGGTGAGGGGGCTAACGGCGCGGTAGCATATCAAAAGGCTCTTTGGGAGCCTTTTGATGGGATATTTAAAGATTCATTTAAAAGAGGAACAGTCATAAGATAATTATTCCATGTCTATATCATAGAATGTATATTTAAGGTTTTTTATAAAATCTATTGTTTGCAGTAAGCGAACGTCTATCTTTTGATATGCCAAACAATCCTTCTCTAACTGGTTTATTATGGATAAACATCTTTCATCTTGCTCGTCCATGGCATCATAAAAATATTGGTTGCACAAATCTAGCATTCTTAAGAATAACGAATCGGAAATTGTCTCATCTGATGGTGGTGTTTCCCCTGGGATATGATGGGTCGCACTGAGCAATAAAAACCCATGATGCGAAAAATCACAGCCCGACAAGAAATAAAGACCCTCTTTGATTGGTGTCTTATAAACGATGGCCGATGTATCCGATGCGACAATTAAAATGTTCTCTTTGGATTGGAAAACTGCTTCGTCTTGAATAGTGACGTGAGATACGAAGCTATCGATACATTCTGATAATTTTATTTCTCGTAATGAGTCAACATCAAGGGCATGACGCTCGCTTGATGCTTTAAAAAAAGAAGGAACGCTCAACAACAAAAAAGAAAACTCGTTTGTTTTCTTGTTGATTAAAAACCAGTCAAGGGAGTCCATTTCACTAAAATTACTGCTTCCAAAGAAATTACTGATATCATTTTCTAACTCATAGATATCACTGTACTGGCTTTTCATTGATATATTAAAGTTGGCGATATCCCAGGAAATATTCATCATCTGTTACCTCAGAGTGTTATAAAGATTTCAGTGGGGTCGCCTCTAAGAGAGCGCTAGTGAAAAATGAAACCCAGCAACTTTATCTTATATCTTGCTGGTTGTGACTCACCCGTCGCCGTGATTATTGTTATTCTGTTTTTGTGCATTTCCGACTCTACATTCTGAATGTAGATATCCAGATTTTCATTTTTATATGAAGGTATTGGGTCATATGGGTACTCTATGACTTTTATCCCGCTTATTTTTTCTGCGATCGCCTTCCTGATGTTTTCATCTATATCCCATATGGGTATCGCAGAGCTGTTATCATAAAGTACTTTTTCGTTAGAGTTAGGGATGGATACTTTTTTTTTAAATAAACGAAACTGCTCTTCGTTACCATCAAATAGTTGCCTGTTTGATGGGGTAATGACAATTTTCTCTTTGTTCATAATATTTAAATAGATCTAGTGAATAAATGATTCATGCCTTTATTGATTGTTAGTGTGCGAAGTGAAGATGTAGTTATTCGCGATATTCGAGGGGGGGGGGTTGAAAAATCACACACACTCTGCATTATGGAATGAGTGTGTGAATTTTTATATAATAATGTGGATGAGTTTCCTCTTTTTTAATAAATTATGTTATTCCTTTTGCAATATTTTCGCCATTCATCCTCAGTATGAAATGCACTGCGATAGTTGCACACTATTGTTCCCGTTAAATTATGTGGGTCATAAGCAGCGTCAATATGCCCCCATGAACCACTAACTGGAAGTTGTATATGAGTTTTTTCATAAAACCATGTTCGAAGATTTTTGGTAATAGCACCTTCTACTTTTTTTTGTATTCCCATCATGAGTTTTTCAGGCGCAAAACGCCAACTGCAAAGCACTGCATCTGTAATGAAGGCCCCGGAGAAGTCGGCAATTATATATATATCGCCGGCTTTTTCTTTTTTTGTACTGATTATTGTTCTGTATGATGTAGTCCTACCATCTGACTTTTCTGGCCAACCCTCCCACAATCTGGAGCCTTTTATTAGCATTTCTCGGGTTGTCGCTGTACCTAGCGTTATTCCCGCGAGTTCTAGTGTTCCGTCATAAGTATCTAGTTGCATTTTACAATCCAATTTCAAAAGGCTTATCAATTGGCTCAAGAACAGTTTTATAGTTAGAAAGGAAAAATTGAGTTCCTCCGCCTTCGCCGAATCTCGTTGGGTCTTGAGATATCGCTTTACCTGTTCCTGCAATCGTTTCTCTTTTTACTCTATATGCTTGTATTTTAGATCTATAACCAAATTTTTCATGTGGAAGCACCTGCAAACTTTCCCATAGCTTGGCTCTACTGCCACCTGCAGCATCTAGCGTCGCCTTGTTGAAGTAAAAACCAGATTGCCCTGGAGCGCCGCCATAAACAATGTCACCTTCTTTCAACATGATATTTGACCAAGAGTCTCGTCCTTTGTAGATACCTCGACCTTGCCATTGTCGACCAAAAGCTGCCTGATTATGATCGTTGGCTTTGGTTGCTGCGCATCGTGGCTTCCATCCCCAAGGATCCACCCAACCCAGCGGATTCGGCGCGTATTGGTACAGGTTGATCCCGCCGGCCAAACCTATCGGATCGTGCTGGGTAAATCTGCCGATATCCGGATCGTAATAGCGGAACAAATTGTAGTGCAATCCCGTTTCCCGATCCAGGTATTGCCCCTGTAGGCGCAGGTTTTGGGAGTAATCCAGATCTTGCTGATTTTCCTCATACTTTATGCGGCCCCAGGCGCTGCTGTGGCTCTGCCAGCGCAGCGTTCCGTCGCTGTCGGTCAGGCTTTCCGGTTCGCCGTTCGACGCCGTGTGGAAGTAAAATACTTGGGCCGGCGCGTGGCCGTCGATGCGCGCCAAAGGTTCATAGCTGCCCTGATCGGCATAGACATAGGTGAGGGGCATGCCGTCGCGAGTTTCCTGCAGCAGCCGGAAACCTTCCCACAAAAACGTGGTGGTTTGGCATTTGCCGGCCGGTTGGCGCAGATCCTGACTTTGCTGCCACACCCGCTTTTGCGTGCGCCGCCCGAGCGGATCATAGTGGAACTGCACATGCTGCTGGGCTTCGCTGCGATGCTGGCTGTAGCGCACCACCTCGCAGAGGCGATGATCGGCGTCGTAGAGATATTGCCAACGGTAGTGGCCTTTGCGTTTTTCCACCGTGCGGCCAAAGACATCGTACCGGTAATCAATTCCCTGATAATGCAGTACGCGGTTGTGCCGCTGGCGGAATTGCCCCTCATCCAGCAGGTTGGATGCCGGATCGTACCGGTAGCGCTCGGTATCCGGCAGCGTGCCGTCCCGGTTCAGTAATCGACCGGTGGCATCGTACTGATAACGCTGGTAGGAGAACGGGTTGGCGTTGTGTTCTTCGCGCGTCAGGTTGTTTTGATAGTCGTAGGACCACTGGCGCGAGCTGCTGGCCGGCGCCGGGCGCTGGCGGTTGTCATTGAAGATCTCCCGCCGGTCTTTGCGCCCCAGCCGATCATAATGCACTCGGCTGGTCAGGCGACCCTGCGTACGGCTCAGCTCGCGGTGCAGATTGTCACGCTCGAACTCGCTGAGGGTGATATCGTCCAGCACCAGCTGCAGCAGGTGGCCGCTGCCATAGTACAGCGCGCGCAGCGCGCGTCCGTCGGGCAAGGTGGTTTGCGTGCGGTTACCCATCGGATCGTAATCATAGCGCAGCGTACCGTTGGCACCTTGTTCACGGGTTACCCGCCCCAGCAAGTCATAGTCAAAACTGACCTCGCTCTGAGCCGTTGTCGGCTCGTCATGCCATGCGTTGCCGCGGTCACTGGCGGCATGCAGCAGTTGGCCGATCGGGCTGTAGCGGTAGCGGGTTTCTCCATCGGGCGTTTGTTTGCTCACCAGTTGGCCGGCGGCGTCATGGCTGAAATAGTGCGAGAAGGCGGCGGAGGTATTGGCGGCGAAGCGGCGCTCGACGACCCGGCGGCATTCGTCGTAACGATAGCGGGTGCTGACGCCGTCCAACCCGATTTCTTCCTGCAACAGATTGCAGGCCGTCCAATGGAACAGGTAACTTTCGGCATTCTCGTTGCGCAGCGCCGTTAATCTGCCGCGGGCGTCGTAGTGGCGCACCACCTCGCCATCGAGCGGATTGCGCGTGGCCAGCAGGCGGCCGGCTGCGTCATAGCGATAATGCGTCAGGCGCCCATCGGCCCCCTGATAGCGATCCAGCTGGCCCTGCGCGTTCCAGCTCAGCGTCTCTTGCCAGCCCTCGGCGCGCTGCAGCTGTGTCAGGCGGCCGGCGGCATCGTAGCGGTAATGGACGCGTTCGCCGGCGGCGTCGGTCACCTCGCTGAGCCAGCCTTGAGCCGTATATTTGTAGAGGGTTTGTTTGCCGGAGCAATCGCGGGCGCGCAATAATTGCCCGTGCTCATCATAAGCGAAATGGCTGATGCCGCCGTTGGCGTCGACGGCTTGCACCACCTGGCCATAGCCATCGCGCAGGTAGCGCTGGGTATGGCCGAGCGCATCGATCTCGGCAATCAAGGCATGGCGCTCGTCGTAGTAGAAATGCTGTGTGGCGCCGTTGGGCTCCTTGACGCTGATCGGCAGTGCGCGCTGCGGTAGCCAACCGGTGAGGCGGATATGGCCGAGCGGATCCTCTTCCTCGACCAGATTACCGGCTTCATCGTAGCGGAAATGCCAGCCGTGGCCGAGCGGATCGCGTGTGGCGATCAGCATGTCTTCGTCATTCCATTGGTAATGCCAGACCTCACCACGCTCGTCGGTATATTCGACGATCAGCCGTTGGGCGTTCCAGCGGTGCTGGTGCCGCAAGCCGTCATTCTCGGTGACCGTCGTTAACCCGGCGGCCAAATCGTAGTCGATTGTACAGCCGCCGCCGGCGCTGTCGCGGTGTTCCACCACGCGCCAGTCGTCGAACATCGCCCAGTGATACTCGAAGCTGGGCCCACCGGCCTGTTGGTGGCGGGTCAGCAGGTGTTGGGCGTTATAGTGAAATTCGCGTGTGACCAGGCCGCCGGCGTCGATCACCTGATGCAGATCGCCGCCGTCGTCATAACGGTAGCGCACGCGTGGTTCGTCGTTATGCCGCAAGGCGGTGACGCGATCATCGAAGCGCGGATCGCCGTATTCCAGCCGCAATGTCATGGTGCCGGCGCTGTCGACGATGTGGCTCAGGCGCTGTCGTTCGTCGTAGTTCAGCAGCAGCGCATTATCGTACTCATCGCTCAACGACACCAGCCTCAGGCGGGAAGGGGTCTGCGGCAGCGGCACGAACAGCCGCCAGACGCTGCCGTCGGTGTCGGCGATCAGCAGCTGTCCCTCTTCACCGCGGCGGAACATCAGCCCTTCACCGGCGCTGAAGCTCGGCTGGTTCACCTCAGGCAGCGGGAAGCGTAGCTCACGACCGGTTTCATCATGCAGGCAACACTCAATGACGCCGTCCCGGTCGTTAAGATCGACCCAAATTTCAAAAGGCGTGCGCCAGCCGTGGCCAAACAGTCCCTGATAGCCATTGCGGCTGTTGTAATTGCGCTGCCAGATCAGCGGAAAGCGCGCCGGCAGCAACAGGTCCAGATCTTCTTCGTCGTTCAATACCTTGGCGCCGGTGGCGGCATGCACCGGGTTAAAGGCGGCGTGGATCGCTTCGCCGAGGGCGTTAACGCCCGCCGCCGCCAGACCGCCGCCGATCATGCAAGGCAGGTTCTTAACCAGCTTGGCCGGATTACCGAGCAGCAGCGGCAGCACGGTCAGCGCCAAACCGATACCCGGCAGCTTGCCGCTCTTGATGTCGCGTACCACCACCGTGCCGCCGCCGATCTGCACATTTTTGGAGACGTCGGTCGAGACTTTCGCCTCGCAGGTTGAACGGTCATTGCTGCGTACAGCCGGTTGGCCGTTGATAAATACTTTACTGGAGCCTTCCGCCAGGTATTGCGGAAGCGGGTGTTTGTCGCAGCTGATTTTATCTTCTTCCAGCGGTTGGCTGGGCTGGCTGGGGCCGGCGACGCCGGGCTGCCATAGCTGCGAGAGGATATTACCGCCGGCGGCCAGCAGCTCGGCGCCATAATCCCAGAAGCTTTGCGGCGGCTGTGGCGCCGGTAACGCTTTGATCTCTGCGGGCGTGAGTAAACGACCTGCGGCGCGTGCCGCCGGTTTGGCGTTGGTGAAGACGTTGGGGGAGCCCGTGAGAATGACGCCGGAGACGGAAGGCGGGAAGAGCCAGTTGGCCACGGCGTCGCAACCGTTGCTGATATGTTCTCCGACGCCGGTCAGGCTGGTGGCAAAACCGACGATCAGCCCGGCGCCGACGCAGCCGGAGGCCGCCGTCGCCGCTGCGCCGAGCACCGCCACCCCTGCCAATGCCGGCGCTGCGGCGGCGGCTGCTGCGGACACGGCGGCGGTCGCCACCGCATACACCGCGACTTCGGCGACGGCGCTGGCGATGTCCGCCAACGCGCTGGTGTGGATCAGTTCATCATCCTTTCTTGCTGCCCAGATCTCAGCCATGGCTATTGTTCACTGTGTTCGGTCAAGACCAGCGACGCTTTCACCTGCTGCCAGTGAGCGTCATCCTCGGGGGTGAAGGGGCGCATGGCGGCATAGGTGACGATCAGTAACGTCTGGCTCTCGTCCGGCTGCACCGCCAACTGATGCTGATGATGGTGGTGTCCGGCGCGGATAAAGCGACTGGTGACTTCAATCGCCTTGAGATGGCCCTGCGGCCCGGCGCTGATGCGCCGGCGCGGCGACTGTTGCAAATCGCTGATCTGTGGCAGCAGTGCTTGCCACTGCTTCTCGAATTCGTCCTCCAGCGTGGCACCTTGCGGAATGATGCCGCGGGTGATGACCAGCGAGGCGCCGGTTTGCGGGTTTTTGAGAATATTGACCGTGCAGTCCTGCCAGGCGATGGCGGGGAGGGTGAAATGGCCTTCCTGGAAAAGGTAATCCATGGATGTCCTTGCAAGTAATCAGGGGAAAGGACGCGGCGCAGGGCCGCGTCGGCATCAGGATTTCGGGAACAGCTGATCGACGGCGCTCTGGATTGCCGCCTGATGGCCACCGCCCGGTGCGGCGGTGCGCGCGGCGCCGCCAGGCTGGTTGAGATCCAGCTGGCCGCCGGTATTGATCTCTCCGTCCTCTTTCACCGTGATATTGAAGCTGGTGCCGGTGATGTTGATTTGGCCGTTCGCCAGCAGCTCGATCACGCTTTCGCCGCACTCGAGCCGCAGCGATTCGCCGGAGCCGAGGGTAAAGGCGTTAACCACGGCGTCGCTGCGCGTTTTGCCGGTCAGCGCGGAGGATTCGCCTTTGACGCCGGTTGCCTGATTGAGCACCACCCGTTTGATCTGGTTGCCGCCCACCAGATGCGTGTGGTCGTTAGCGATGGTGTGGCTTTCATCGTTTTTCACCTGGGTGTCCATGTTGCGCTCCGCCTGGATCCACACCTGTTCGGCGCCGGCCTTGTCTTCGAAACGCAGGGCGTTGGCGTTGTCGGCGGTGCCGTCCTTGGTGCGGCTCATAAAGCCCATCTGGGTGGCGGCGGCCGGCAGCGCCCAAGGCGGCATGCTGGCTTCGTTATAGACACGTCCGGTGACGATCGGCCGATCCGGATCGCCGTTGATAAAGTCCACCACCACTTCGTCGTTCACGCGCGGGATCTGCACGCCGCCGTAGCCTTGGCCGGCCCAGGCGCTGGAGACGCGCACCCAGCAGGAGCTGCCGTCGTCTTTCGGCCCGAAGCGATCCCAGTGGAACTTCACCTTGATACGGCCGTATTTGTCGGTCCAAATCGATTCGCCGGCCGGGCCGACCACCCGGGCGGTCTGCGGCCCGTGGGTTTTCGGCCAGGTGGCCTGCTGCGGCGGGTGCCAGGGCACGTCCGCCGGCAGCACGATGAAGTCGATACGGTGTTCGCTGCTCTGATCGTCGCCGCTGGCATAGCGGTTCTCTTTCAGATGGTAGTTGGCCTGCAGCGTCAGGTACTCGCGGTTGTCGTCGGCGTGCGGGGCGTTATACAGCGTAAAGGTGCTGCCGGGAGCAATGCCCAGCGCGGTGGCGGTACCGCGGATCTGCTGATGTTCGGCCTGCCAGGCCTCCTGGCGCACGCGGGCGTAGAACTCCCCCTGCTGATGCTCGGTGTAGCGGCCCGGCCAGTCGTAAACGTCGATCTGCCCCGGCGTCGGCGAGACCGGGTTTTGCCGTGCCTGGAACAGCCAGGCGTTCGGCTTGCGGAAATCGTAGTCGTCCAGGCTGTAGATACCCGGCGTGACGCGATCGGACAACGTCCACTGGCTGATGCCTTCCTCGCTGGTGCTGCCGCCGGACGGCGTCAGGTGGTAGGGGATCATCTCATAGCCGGGATAGGGCTGGTGGTGGTGGGGGGCGTCCCCGAGCACCAGCGTGTGTTTGCCCATCTCGTGTTTGAAATAGTAATAGATGCCCTCCAGCTCCATCAGGCGGCTGATGAAGTTGAAACTGCTTTCGTTGTACTGCACGCAGTAGCCCCACAGGCGATAGTCGCCGGTCAGCTGATCTTCCAGCTGCACGTTGTGCTCCGCCAGCAGGGTCTTGACGATCTGCGGCACCGTCTGTTCCTGGAAGATGCGGAAGTTGCGGTCCTTGGTCATCGGCCAGAGATCCGGCTGCACGTGCAGGTTATACACCGCGTAGCGCGTGCCGCCGATCTCTTCGCTGCTGACGGCGATGGCGGTGATCTTGCCGTTCAGGTAGCGCGGGGCGCTGAGGAAGCCCTGGGTTGGGATCTCCAGCGTCAGCGGTTGGCCGAGCAGCGCTTTGCGATCGAGCCGCGCGTCGGTGCTCAGCAATTCAATAGAGAAGTCAAAAGGGGTGGAAAGCGCTTCGATACCGTCCAGTGAGCGGAACAACAGTTGCTCCTGGCCCAGCGGCGTGTGCGCAATAATGCGGTCCAACATGAGAACGTCCTCTGTGATTGACGTCATGCCCTGCATACTCCGGCGTTGCAGCGGCCTTGCCGCGCGGCCAATGAGGATGGGCAGTGGTGCGTCAGTCTCATGAAATAGGGAAACCCCGCCGAGGCGGAGTTTCAGAACGGGATTAACCGGCGGTGGCCGGATTGACCAGCCAGGTGCCGGCGGTGTCGATGCTGAGTTGCTGCCGGCGGAGTCGATCGTCGTGGCGGATTTCCAGCTGATAGCGGCCTGGCGCCAGGTTCAGGCTGGCGAAGCCGTTTGCGCCCGGCGTCACCTGCTGCGGCTTGCCGTCGAGGCTGACCTGTTCGCCCGGTTGCAGTTTGAAGTACACCAACGCCACCGGCTGCGGTGGCGGTGCCACCTTTTCAGGTTCCGCGGCTGTAGGCTGCGCGGTTTGTGGCGCGCTCGGCTGCTCCGTCAGGGTTTTCTGCGCCGGCGACGCCTCAGTGTTTTGGGCCACGGCCTGGGTATCGTCCTCGCCGCCGCTCAGCCAGGCGACGGCACCGATCACCAGCAGCGCCGCGACGCCGGCGCCGGCCATCATCGGCCGCGAGAATTGGGTGCTGCGCGCGGTAACGGCGCCGGCGGCGGCTGCAGCGGCAGCCGGGTTGGCGGCGACCAGCAGGTTCTCCGGCGCAGCCGCAGGGGTGCTGATGATTTCGTTCTCATCGGCGATTGGCAGATGCAGCAGCTCGGCCATTTCATCGATGGTCTGCGGGCGGTCTTCCGGCTTCAGCGCCAGCGCGCGATCGACGGTGCGCAGCAGCTCCGGCGAGTAACCGGCGGGGCGGCGCTCGGCCAGCGGCTGGTAGCTGTCTTCGATGCTGCGCACCACGCTGACCGGCGGCGGCGAACCGACGATCAGCGTGTGCAGCACGGCGCCCAGCGCGTAGATATCGGTCCAGGGCCCCTGTTCGCCGTCGCTGTTCTCGGTGTACTGCTCGATCGGCGCGAAGCCCGGTTTGAGCATGATCTCCGTTTCGTCTGACAGGTTGCCGATCTCTTTACGCGCCGATCCGAAGTCCAGCAGCACCGGCAGCTGGCTTTCCTGGATCTGGATGTTATCCAGCGAAATGTCGCGGTGCAGATAGCCTTCCTGGTGGATGGTGTTGATGGCGCTGAACAGCGGCGGCAGCAGCCGCCGGATCCACGCCTCGTCGATCTTCTCCGGTTGCTGTGCCTGCAGGTTCTTCAGCGTGGTGCCGCTGTAAAACTGGGTGCCCATGTAGGCGGTGCCGTTCTCTTCCCAGAAGCGCAACACGTGCAGCAGACCGGGGTGCGAGAAGCGCGCCAGCAGACGCGCCTCCTGAATAAAGCTGTTCAGCCCGGCCTGGAAGGTTTTGCTGAAGCGTTCACCGCGCAGCCCGATGCTGAGATCGTCGTTGCGTTTCGCCAGCGAGGTTGGCATGTACTCCTTGATGGCGATGGTGCGTTCCAGTTGGTGATCGTAGGCGCGGTAGACGATGCCGAAGCCGCCTTCGCCGATCGCTTCCTGGATCTCGAATTCATTGAATCGATAGCCGCTCGGCAGGCTGTTCGAATTCGGTTTGGTTATCCCGGTTCCCGACATAGTGATGACTCTCTGTGTTCAAAGGGCCGCCGTCTCGGCGGCCGCGGCGTTATGCCTGAAATTGACAAATGAATTCGTGGTTCTGCAGCGCGATATGCAGCTGGCGATAGCGCTGGTCGTTGGCGCTGCCGGTCAGCAGGGTGTGGCTGATCTGTGGCAGCAGGGTGTTGGTCAGGATGGCGTCGACCATGCGGCCGCCGGACTCCACCTCGGTGCAGCGGCTGACGATCTGCTCGATGACCGCGTCGTCGAAGGTGCAGACGATGTCGTGATTCTCCGCCAGGCGACGCTGGATGCGGCCCAGCTGCAGGCGCACGATGTTGCCCAGCGTGGCGTCGGTCAGCGGGTAATACGGCACCACCAGCAGGCGGCCGAGCAAGGCGGCCGGGAACACCGACAGTAGCGGTTGGCGCAGCGCGCCGCTCAGCGCTTCCGGCTCCGGCAGCAGCTCCGGATCGCTGCACAGCCCGGCGATCAGATCGGTGCCGACGTTGGAGGTCAGGATGATAATGGTGTTGCGGAAATCGATATGGCGGCCTTCGCCGTCCTCCATCCAGCCCTTGTCGAACACCTGGAAGAAGATCTCATGCACGTCCGGGTGCGCCTTCTCGATTTCGTCCAACAGCACCACGCTGTAAGGGCGGCGGCGCACCGCCTCGGTCAGCACGCCGCCTTCGCCGTAGCCGACATAGCCGGGGGGCGCGCCTTTGAGCGTCGAAACGGTGTGCGACTCCTGGAATTCGCTCATGTTGATGGTGATGACGTTCTGCTCGCCGCCGTACAGGGTTTCCGCCAGCGCCAGCGCGGTTTCGGTCTTGCCGACGCCGGACGGCCCGGCCAGCAGGAACACCCCGACCGGCTTGTTCGGATCGTCCAGCCGCGCCCGCGAAGTGCGCACCCGGCGGGCGATCAGATCCAGCGCATGGCGTTGGCCAATCACACGCTGGTTCAGGGTGTCGGAGAGCTGCAGCACCGCCTCAATCTCGTTTTTCACCATGCGGCCCAGCGGGATGCCGGTCCAGTCGGCCACTACCGCCGCCACGATGTTGGCGTCGACGGCGGCGAAGATCAGCGGCGCTTCGCCCTGCAGCGCGCTCAGCTGCTGCTGAAGTTCGCCCAGCTGGGCGCGCAGCGCGTCGGCGTCAGGGGCCGCCTCTGTTTCTTCGCCGGTAGGCTCCGCTTCCTGCTGGTGCAACTGGGCGCGTAGCGTGATGATCTCTTGGATCAGCGCCAGCTCCTGCTGCCAGCGGTCGGTCAGCTGTTCCAGCGCCTGGCGCAGCGCGGTCAGCTGGGTTTCAATTTCCTGCGGGCGCAGGGGATCGCCAATGCCGACTTTGGCCTCGCGGCGGGCGATATCCAACTCTATCTGCAGCGCATCGATGCGGTGGCGGCAGTCTTCGACCTGGGCAGGCTCGGCGTGTTGGCTGACCGCCACGCGCGCGCAGGCGGTATCCAACAGCGCCACCGCTTTGTCCGGCAGCTGGCGGGCAGGAATATAGCGATGCGACAGCCGCACCGCGGCGTCCACCGCTTCATCCAGCAGCAGCACGCGGTGGTGTTGTTCCAGCGGACTGACGGTGCTGCGCAGCATCAGCAGCGCCTTGTCTTCGCTTGGCTCGTGCACCTGCACCACCTGGAAACGGCGGGTGAGCGCCGGGTCTTTCTCGATGTATTTCTTGTATTCCGACCAGGTGGTGGCGCCGACAGTGCGCAGTTGGCCACGCGCCAGCGCCGGTTTCAGCAGGTTGGCGGCGTCGCCGGTGCCCTGGGTGCCGCCGGCGCCGATCAGGGTGTGAATTTCGTCGATAAACAGGATGATCGGCGTCGGGCTGGACTGCACTTCGTCGATCACCGCCTGCAGCCGTTTTTCAAACTCGCCTTTGACGCCGGCGCCGGCCTGCAGCATGCCGATGTCCAACAGGTACAGTTTCACGTCGCGCAGCTGCGGCGGTACGTCGCCGGCCACGATGCGCAGCGCCAGGCCTTCCACCACCGCGGTTTTGCCGACGCCGGCCTCGCCGGTCAGCAGCGGGTTGTTCTGGCGGCGGCGCATCAGGATATCGATGATTTGCCGGATTTCCTCATCGCGGCCGGCCACCGGGTCGATCTCGCCGTTGCGCGCTCTGGCGGTCAGATCCTGGGCATACTGCGCCAGCACGCTTTCACCGCTGCGCGGCGCGCCGGATACGTTCTCGGCGCCGCTTTCCGCCGGCGCATCCTGGGCGTTTTCCGCCGAGTGAGCGGTGATGGCGGCGAACTGCTCCATCAACAGATCGGCGTTGATGCGCTCGAACTGCGGGGAAATGGCCTTCAGCAGATGGCGCAGGCTGTAGGTTTTCAGGATACCGAGCAGCAGGTGGCCGCCGCGGATGCGCGCCGCGCCGAATTTCAATGAGCCATAGACCCAGGCGCGTTCTACTGCGCTGTCGATGTGCTCGGACAGATCGGAAATGGCGCTGGCGCCGCGCGGCAGGCGATCGAGCGCCTCGACGATGTCGCGCGCCAATTGCGCCTCGTCCAGCGCGAAGTGGCGAACGATTTGCTGCAGATCGCCGTCCGGCGATTGCATCAGCTGATGCAGCCAGTGCGCCAGTTCGACGTAGGGGTTACCGCGCAGCTTGCAAAACGCCGTCGCACTTTCCAGAGAGGTGAATAACAGGCTATCCAGTTTGCCAAATAATACCGAGCGGCTGATTTCAGACATGGTTTTCCTCAGGTCTCAGAGTGGCCTGGCGCCGCAGGGCGCCGGCCGAAATAGGGTCAGAACGGGTTTTCCAGCGGTTCAGGGCTGAAGATCAGATCGTCGAGATCGCGCTGTCGCCGATGGTCGGCCAGCCAACTGCTCAGGCCCAACCGCTGCGCGCCGCCGAGCTGGATGCCGTGCGCCTGTTCCTTCGCCAGGATCAGGCGCACTTCCCAGACGAACTCGATGCCCAGGTATTGGCGCACCCAGTCGCGCAGTTGCCGGCACAGATCGGCGCCGGGCAGGAAGCGGTCATAGTCCCGCTGCGGCATCGGCCCCAGCTCGATGCGGAACTTGTGCTGGATATCCCGCACCGCGATGCCGAGAAAAGCCGACTCGCCTAGCCGTGGCGCGCCGCGTCCGGCCTTGAGCCGCGCCTGCTCGCGCGGCTCCACCCGCAGCCAGTGCGGCACGTTCTCGACGATGCGCACCGGCACCTTGAAATACTGCTGCAAAATCTTGCTCAGGCCTTCCGGATCGCGGCTGTGGCGAATCAGATGACCGGCCATAAAATGTTTGGCGTGGGCGTTGATGCTGTCGCGTTCCTGCTGCGCCGGCTGGCCGAGGCCGATCAGGCTCGACAGGTACTCGTCGAAGCGCCGGTTGTCCGGGCGATCCAGCGATACCGTCGGTTGCGCGTCGGCCCAGGCGCGGTAAAACAGCAGCGTCAGCCGGTGATGGAACAGATTGGTGAACGCCAGCAGGGTGGTGTCCTGATGGTGATACACCCGTTCGCGCACGTATTCGGTCAGGTGCAGCGGCAGCGGCCCGTTGGGGCCGAACAGACCGAAACTGAAGATCGAAACGTCGTGCAGCGGGCTGTTGGCGCGCGGCGTCACCTGCGCCAGCGTGGAGGGTGCGAACGACAGCGAAGGTTCCTGCCCCAGCCGCAGCATCTCGTGACGCGGCAGCGGTGCGCGTCCCAGCAGGTAGGGCTGGCCGCCCTGGGCGTCGATGCGGCGCAGCAGCTGAAACAGATCGTGCTTGTAAGGCGCGCTGCGCAGCCGCGGCCAAAAGTCGTCCGGCAGGCGATACAGCGCGTTGATCTGCGGCGGCGCCAGTTCGGTGGCGATCATCTCCGCGTTCATATCAGCGTCCTTTTGCCCATGCGCGCCTGCCAGTGGGCGATTTCGCCGCGTTGCTGGCTGGAGAGCGTCATCTCGGTGAAGGTGTTCATCGCCACCAGGCGCGAGAACAGGCGCTCCAGCACGCTGCCGAGCAGGTAAGGGCTGTTGCCCGAGAACGCCTGCTCATCGACCGTCAGATCGATGGCGATGCCGCGCGCGAACACGATGGGGCCGGGTTCAGGCACTCGCCGATAGACCGGCCGCAGGTTACAGTGGCGCACGCCCTGAATTTGTTTGGCGATCGCCGGTTCGCTCAGGTTGCCGTACAGCCCCAGCAGCTGGCGCAGGCTAGCGGCACCC
Organism: Serratia sp. CY47444; assembly: GCF_052168635.1. NCBI lineage: Bacteria > Pseudomonadati > Pseudomonadota > Gammaproteobacteria > Enterobacterales > Yersiniaceae > Serratia > Serratia sp. CY47444. The sequence continues at coordinate 717,356 of NZ_JBJNMH010000001.1, read as the reverse complement.
TGTTCCGGATCGCCGTCCATCATGCTGAGGTAGTTCAGCTGCAGCTGGCTGATCAGCCGCCAGGTGATCATCCCTTCGGCCAGCGCCGGGCGCGGCGGGGTGGGGCCTTTGCGCAGCGAGACCTGCTTGATCGGGATCGAGTCGGGCATCACGAAGTTGCCCTGATCTTGCTGCAGCAACATCAACGGCAGGTCGCGGCTGGTGCACAATACGTCGGCGGTGAGGTATTTCAGATCGCTGTGCCACGGCGATTGCCGTTCGTCCACCAGCGATACGAACACTTCCGATCCGGCATAGCCGGTGCGGGTGCCATAGCGGCGGGCGTGCTCCGAGAGCGTGCGCTGTTCGCGCCGCAGCGAGAAGTAGGCGCCATAGTTGCCGTCGTCCGCGCTCAGGGTGCTGTAAAACGGCCGAAACTCTTGCTCGTAGCGTTTTTCGCTGGCGCTGCCGCCGAGCCGCTGCACCGAGAACACTTCGTAATCCAGCGGCCGGATATTGTCGACCACCAGATGGTATTCGTGGTTTTTTTCGTTGAGCGCGATGCGTTCGGCGATCTTCGGAAACAGGTTGATCACCGGCGTACAGTGCAGCGCCAAATGGGCAACGTCGACCACCCGTTCCAGCGCGGCGTCGTGCCGATCCAGCAGCACCACGATCTCGAACTGGCGCAGCGCTTTTTTCCCTTCGCGCACGCTCTGCAGCAGCGGACGCAGGCCGTTGACGCTGAAAAACTGGAAGCGCGCCGGGAAGGCGAAATACTCCTGCAGCAGCCGGTAGCCTTCAAAGTTGCGCAGGTCGTTGGGCAGCAGCGCCTGCTCGGCGGCGAAGCCCTCCTGCCGCAGCTCGTCCAGCGCCAGCGCCCGCCGCTGCGGTTGCGCCTCCACCGTTTGGCAGACAAGCCCGACGCTGTGCTGCATCAGCAACTCCAGCAGCTGCTGCGCCTGCATGTCCGGCCCGGCCAGGTAAAACATCAATTGGTCCAACTGCAGGTTGTTGAGCGTTACGCTTTCGTAGCACTCGAGCCGAATGCGCAGCGCGCTGACGCAGCCGCTGTGCTGCAGCCCCAGCGAGGCCAGCGGGATATCGGCCGGAATGCCACCCAGCTCGACGCCGGCGATGCGCACCGGCTGCAGCGTGACGTCATGGGCGGTGGTGTAGCTGCAGGTGATGCCGCTTTTCTTCAGCGTCTGGCTGTCCATCATGGTGCCGCGCGGCACCACGAAACCGTTGCTGATGTCGCCTTTGCTGCTGTCCGGCTGCAGCTCGGCGATCGCCATCGACGGCGTCGGCGACAGGTAATTGGGGTAGATGATCTCCAGCAAGCGCTGAGAAAAGCGCGGGAACTCGGCGTCCATTTTCAGCTGCACGCGCGAGGTGAGGAAGGCGAAGCCTTCCATCAGGCGCTCGATATAAGGGTCCGCCACGTCGATGCCGCGCATGCCGAGACGGCCCGCGACCTTCGGGTACTGTTCGGCGAACTCGGCGCCCATCTCACGCAGATAGGCCAGCTCGCGGTTGTAATAATCTAACAGTTTACTGTCCATCGCCTTACCCTATGTCTTTCAGATCGAAGTGGCCGTTTTCCAGATCCACGTCGGTACGGAACAGAAACTCCAGCGGATAGGGCACGCACCACAGGCGGCCCTTGATTTCGATCGACAGCACGTTGTGAAGTTCCAGCGAGCCGGTGTCCGAGATGCAGCGCACCTGCAGCCCTTCGGGCAGAATGCGCGGTTCGAAATGGAGGATGGAATCGGTCAGCGCGCGCTGAATGTCGAGCCATTCGATGTCCGACATGCGCTTGCCCGCCAGCGAGGCGATGCCGTAATTCAGCGTGGAGCGCCGCACCTGCGGAAAATCGCCGAGATCCAGATTGGATTCGCTGTTGACGCAGTTGAACAGCCACTGCAAATCGCGCAGCACCCGACGGCGCAACTCGCTGTGCGACACCAGGTTGCGCACCTGCGCCTCCTGTTTTTTCTGCGGTTCGTCGTCGGTCAGCATGTCGAGCAGCACCGGCTGCATTTTGTCGCGCGACGTCAGGCGCTCGCTGTCCTGACGATTGCGATAGCCCTGGCGGCGCAGATCGCCGCCGTCGTAGTGGGGTGGGCGTTTATCGTTCATGTTCAGGCGCTCGCGTCGAAGCTCAGCTGCCGCAGGCTGTGCAGCGGGAATTCGTCGCTTTCGCTGAGCCAGGTCTTCAGGCCTAGCCCCGCATAGTGGGTGCCGTCGCCCAGCGGTTGCCATTCGGTGCGTTTGCCCAGCAGCAGCGCGTCGTCGCTGCCTTCGGCCAGCGGGTAACGGGCGGGCAGTTGGCATACCTGTTCGCGGCCGTCGGTCAGACGCACCAGTGCATGGCTCCACACCAGATCGATGGCGCTCTGCGGCGTCTGGAACTGGATCGCGGCGATATCGGCGAACGGCAGCCAGCAGTAAACGCCGTTCAGCGCCAGCTCGCATACCGGCCCGAGGCGGCCGTCACCGTCGGTCAGCCAGTCGAAACTCAGCTGCCGCTCTTGGTTCCCTTCAGCCAGCGTTAACTGCCCGGCGCCGGCCGGTGCGGCCTCCAGCGCTTCGTCACGCAGCGTCTGGGCCTGTTCGGCCGCCCCTTGCGCATCCTGATGCAGCGCCTGCACCAGCAGTTGCAGCCAGGGCTGATCCTGCCGCAGCAGCGCCGGCGCGGCCGCGCCGGCAAACACCGCCTGGCGTTGCAGCTCGGCGTTGACCGACTGCATCAGCAGCAGCGTGGTCGGTTGAGCGATCGGTTTCAGCGCCTGCCAGGATTTCAGCTGCGCGTTGGCGCGCGTCCAGTTGCCGCTCAGGCACAGCAGTTGCACCAGCGCAGCGCGCAGGTCGGCATCCGCCGGTTTCGCCTTGATATCGTTTTCGACGGCGGTGATGGCCGCGGCGATCGACTGGCCTTGCAGCATGCTTGCTAATGATTTCACAGGCTTTCCTTATAATCAGTGAGTGGCGCCGTTAACCGACAGGTAGCTGCCGCTGGCGGGATCGACGCGGTCTGCGGCCAGCTTTTCCACCAGCTTGAAGGTCAGCGGGGCGGGGGCGCTTAGCAGCGGCTGCCAGGCGGTTTGCGCCTGCTGTACGCGCTGTTTGACCTTGTTCTCGTCGGCGGCATCGACGCGCGGCATTTCAACGATCGCTTCACCGTTGAACGCCCAGGCGTGCAGCTTCGGTTCGAAGCTCAGCAGCAGGAAGCTGCCCGGCGCCTGCGGGTTGCCGCCCAAAACCAGCCGTTGGGCGTTGGCGCTGACGACGGTCAGCGCGCGATCGCCGCCGTTCACCTTCGCCAGCGGGTAACCTTGCAGGAACCACAGCGTCGGCGAGAGGGTTTGGCCGCCCTGTTGCAGCGTGACCGCGCCGCTGCCCTGCAGCCAGCCGTCCTCGCCGCAGCGCAGCGCCTCACCAGCGGGAATGAATAGCGCGCCGCCGTTGGCTTCGTCACCCCAGAAGGTGCGGAAGTGGCAGCCCTGCGGCAGGCTGAAACGCTGAGGCGGCGCGGTGTCCGCCTGCGGAGATGTGACGGCCACCACCGCAGGAATGGTCGGCGGCGGCGGGGTTTGCGCCTGCTCGACGGCCTCCTGTTTGACCACCGGTTTCCAGCCGCGCACTTTGGCGGCTTCGCCGCTGGCCAGCTTCTCACCGCGCTTGTCGGTCAGCGTCCAGGGCAGGTGGCCGGCTTTCGGGCACTGCTTTTCCAACAGATTGCCGACGCGCGGCAGGAAGTCGTTCAGCACCGCCGGATCCTGGCTTTGCGCCGAGACGATGCGCAGCGGGATGCTCTTGCCGCACCAGCTTGCCGGATTGCTGTTTTTGACGTCATCGATAAACACTTCCAGCTTCTGGCTGGGGGAGTAAACCAGGCGATAGTTCATCGCCTGCGCGGTCGGCACCGCCATCAGGGCGACGAGCCCCGGCATCCAATATTTCATAGTGAACCTTGCTGTGAATGTGCGCTGCTCAGTCGCGGCTCAGAAACCGCTCCGCATCCGCCAGCGAATGCAGCAGGGTGGTTTCCTGCGGTGAGCCAATCCAGACGGCGATAGCGCTGTAGTTATCGCTGTTATTGTTTTTCTTCCATGCCTGCTGCATCAGGGCGATCCACTCGCTGGGGGAGTTGACCATATGCAGCGACTGTTCCAGTTCGGCCTGGCTGAAGCTGTGCCAGAAGCCGTCGGTGCACAGCAGGAAAACGTCGCCGTCTTCCAGCTGCAGCACGTCGCTGTAGGTGGCGTCGCGCTCTTCGTTGAGCCCCAGCGCGAAATACAGCAGGTTGCTGTTGATGCCGTTGGTCTGGTAGCCGGCGTCCTGCATCTGTTGGATCAGGCTGTGGTCGGTGGTGACGGTATGCAGGTAGCCGCGGCGGAACAGGTACAGGCGGCTGTCGCCGGCGTGCGCCCAGTAGGCCAGCTGGTAATCGCGATCGATAAACAGACTGACCAGCGTGGTGCCCATCTTGCTGTATTCGTCCGACTGCCGCTGCTGCTGGTGGATGGCGGCGTTGGCGCTGGTGATGTGCTGACGAATGCTCTGGGCGTTCAGGTGCTTTTCGCCGTCGAAGTTTTGCAAAATGGTGTCGCGTGCCAGTTTGGCGGCGATATCGCCGCCCGGAAAACCGGCGATGCCGTCGCACACCACGAAGCAGGCGGCGCGGTTGCCGAGCACCTCGCCGGTCTGATCCTGGTTGGAGGCGCGGCCGCCCTGGTTGGAGGTAGAGGCTATGGTGATATTCATTACGCGTCCGGTTTGGTCTGTGAGTCTTTGTATTGATTCACTTCAACGTCATAGGCGTGCAGGAAGGCTTCGCCGAACAGGGTGTGGAAATCGTCCTCGATCTCGCCGGAGGTTTGCTGATAGTTCTTCACGAAGTAGTCCCACAGCGCAGCTTTGCGGTTGGCGGGCAGCGACAGACGCGGCGCCACGCCTTCCTTGCGCGCTTCTTCTTCGAGACGCTCCGGGTTAAACGACTGCAGCATGGCGGCGATGATGGCGCGAATACCGGCGATCATCCCCAGCTGGTGCGCCTGCAGGTCGATCAGCGCGTCACGCACCGCCTGTTCCGGCGGCATAAAGCCCGGCATCTGGCTACCGAACATCTGCATCAGCACCGTTTTTCCCGAAGGCAGCAGCTTGAACGGGTTGTTGGCTTCGTCGAGGATCATGGTCATCTCGGCCTTCACGCCGCGCTTGAGGATCGAGCGGGATGAGAGCAGGGCGACGGTGCCTTGCGAGAACAGGCTCAGCAGGCGACCGGCCTGGCGGATCTGTTGTTCGTCAAAGTGCGGCTGCGGTTGCAGATCGTCGAGACCGATGCCTTGCAGCAGCGCCGCCAGCAACGGCCCTTCCAATGCGTCGCCACTTGGCGCGGCGGCATGCTGCCGCTGAGCGGATTGGTAGGCGACCGGATCGATGCCCAGGCGGTTGCCCTGGCGCGGGCGCGGCGGCTGTGCAGGCGGTTCCTGCTGGCTGAACTGCGGCGCAGGTTGGGGCTGTGGATCAGGCGTCTGCACGGGCGGCGGCGTCGGCTCTGGGCGTGGTGCTTGCGGTTGTGCGGCGATCGGCGGCGGAGACGGTGGTGCGGGCGGCTGTACCGGCTCCTCCGGCTGAGCCAGCGGCACGGCGCCGCCCATCAGCAGCCCCAGCGGATCGTTGCTGTTTAGCGTCTCGGGCGAAGCGGGCGCGGATGAACCGCCGAACAGCGCCAGCGGATCCAGCTCCTGCTCCGGTTGCTGCGCATTCTGAGCCGGAGTTGCCGGCCGCGCTGGCGCAGCTTGCTCCGCCAGCAGCGCGCTGGGGGTGGTGTCGGCCAGAATGTGTTCGCGCTCAAAGGTGGTGTCGGTGTTGAACAGCGCCGCCGGATCGGTTTGCTGCTGCTGCAGCTGGCGCAGATCGACCTCGCCTGCCAGCTGCGCCAGCGGATCGGCCGGGTTCAGCTCGCGAGCAGGGGTATCCAGCAGCGGGTGGCTGCCTGGATTGGCGACCGGCGGCGGGGTGACGGCGGCCGGCGCATTCGGGGTAAATTCTTCCACCAGGCTGTCCCAGATTTCGTTGGGGATGGGCGCGGCGGATTTTTCTTTGGCGGCGGCTGCAGGGGCCGCAGCAGCGGCAACGGCGGCGGCCTTGGCCACCGGTTGAGCCTGTGGCGCGGCGTGCTGCTGCAGCGCGCTGACTTCAATCTGGTAATCGTCGATGCCGAGCACGTCGCCGTCCTGCAGTTCAACCTGGCGGCCGCGTTCCAGCGGAATGTCATTCAGCAGCACACGGGTAACGTTGCCGCGGTTGGTGATGCGGCATTCGCCGTCAGCGGAAATATGCACAATCGCCTGCAGGCGAGAAATGGCGCGCTCTTCGTCCGGCAGCACCAGGTTGTTGTCCACGCTGCGGCCGATAGTGCCGCCCGGCGGCAGAAAATCGCAACTGCTCTGCGGCGGAACCTGGCCGCTTTTATTTTTTACAATGGAAAATCGCATAAGGCATTCCTGCTGATAAGATCTTATGGCTAGACAGTGGAACTCAATAACGGGATGAATTCGACTTTATTTCTTTCCTAAGAGAGATCTTTGAACGTGAGTGACTAAATTTTTTTGGTTAACGCATTATATGGTCGAAAACTTCAATGTAATAACGTGAGGCTGTATGTGTCAGGTGATGCCTTTGCTATTGCTCTCATTATTCTTACCCTTTCTCTTGTAATAGAGATTAGTCGGTAGTTGAGACAAGTAAATTAGGGCGAAGATAATACTGGTGTACCATACCTCGTCATAATCTTGGAATTTTATATTGAGCATTGAATCCAGTATCTCAGAGCCATAGTTAAATATTAAACCTTGGGTGATGCTTGCAAATAAATTTACTATGGTAACTACTACAAAAAGAGAGTAAGACTTTTTATTGTTAACTTTTTGTTTTAGGTGATACAGCCCGATAAAAACTATGACTGACAGTAAAAAGTATAAAAATACAAATGAGTAAGAGTAGGTGGAAAGCGTGACGTCATCGCTCACTGTTTTGTTTCCTCATCGATTAATTTGTAAATTCCATAGCCGGTTATGGCATTGGAAAAAACCTCTGTGCCTAATGGAACCGTGCCAAGATTTTTCCATCCAATAATATAATCGCTATTTATGTGTTTAAACAACCGCCACGAGTCTGGTCTTAATGACTTGCTAAATATACCGTACCCAGATAGTGAGATGTCAACGGAACTATAAACGATGTCAGCTTCATTTTTATTATAGCCTAGATGGTTAGCCGTGTAGTGGTATGCCTCTCTTATACTGCCAACCTTATCTTTTCTGAAAAGTAAATAATAGCCACTTTCGTAAACATTATTTGCTCCTTGGGCCATTAACGGTACGCCAACGCCCCCGCAGGCCATGCCTGCAGAAAGTGCACAGGTTCCGATTCCGGCAAATATCTGAGAGCCGCCACTGACAAAACCAACTTGTTTCATCACCAGATTTGAAAATCTTTCTCTTTTTTCTTTTTTTATTGCGATAAAGAGCTTGGCTTTACCTGTATTAATGTTGAATTCTTGTTGTTTGAGGTTGTTGATTTCCTCTTCAATTATACTGATTGCCCCAGAGTAGGATGTGCAGTATATACTGATATCCCTTTTTGCAAACTGAATAAGTTGGTCTATTTCCAGTGAGAAATTAGCTCTTGATTCGTTGGTGTATAGATACTGTCGTGAAAACGTTCTTGATAGTTTTTTGAGTTCATCGATAGATCTATCCAGATCTGCTTTTGTTTTGTATTGCATAAGGATTCCTTTCCTATTCTTTATACCAATATTTACTCTGTGAAGGGATACGGATTTACTCTCAACTGTCGTCTTTCCCTTGGTATTTCTTGATGATGGCTTGCAGCTCTTGGCTATGTACAAGATCGATGCACTTGGCCATCGTCATCGGCTCCCCAGACATACTGTCATAGGGCTTTGCCAGAAATTCTTTTGCCAGCGTCCTGACAGCGGTATGCGCTTCCAGAGAATAATCGCCGAACTCCATGTAACCCCGAGCGGCGGCGGCGGCATCGTTTTTGACTTCTTTTGCTGAGTACCCCTCGGCGATACAAACGCTAAGCGCGTAGTTTTTGAGGTACTCGGCAGAGGAGTACTTTCCGTTGGCGGAAACTTCAGTATTCAATACCGCCAACGTGAGTAGGAATACAGTTTTAATCGTATGATGTGAGTTCATCGATTCGTTTTTGCATGGTATCGGCCAGGCAGTCTTTGTCATCACGGCATTTATCCCTTTGCAGTAACCAAGATTTTTGCGTGCTGTTTAAAGTGGCTGCCAGCTTTTTATCTCCTGCATCGGTCGCCTGCTTTTTTGCCAACAGCCAAGCTTGGGAAACGCTTTTGTCATAGGCGGATAAATTGAAATCTGAGCAGATAGTTTTTTCAACAATACTTTTAGATTTAGCGCAGTCGAAAGACGCTGCAGGTTTAGGAGCTTTCGGTAACCGTTCTAATTGCAGTAGCGAGCCATCGTACCAATTAACCAGCATTTTTTGTGGATTGAGAGCAGCAAAACTGGAGCCTACACCATTATCGGATGGGCCGAATGATCCGGAGTGACACGCGATCTTGAAAAGAGAGACTTCTGCTTGGCCGTTTTCTTTCAATGAATAGTTTTTAGCCGAGATGCTTTTATCTCCGCCCATCGACTTGCCGATGAATTGATTTAGCGTGCTTCTCTCAATACTTAAGGTTGGCGCTGTGCAGACGTCTTTTTCCGGCAGATTGTTTTCTATTGATTTAGTGGAAATAGTGATTACCCTTCCTAGTAATCGAGGGTCGTTGAGTTGATAGTTAAGTGTGCGGGTAGTCTCATTGTCTATGTTGACCTGAGTTACTTGCCATAAGCCATCAATAGTTGATGATGTTGGGACATTAACGTTTTTTTCTGCTGCACATACTGTGAGTGGTAACAATACGCTACTGATTAAAAATGCAGATAATTTCATCATGGCGAAACCCTTAGCGATAGTTTCCATTTAAATAGAGCTTGGCTTGATAATTTCTTCTTTATTAGCTGCCATTTTTTTTGCCTGAAGCATTGGTGAGCTTTAGTGATATTTAAATTTTATCAGTACGCAATATTATGTCGACTATATGTAGCGTTTCTCTTACTTTTTATCGCCCAAAGGGGCATCATTGACTCTGTCAGGATTGTCTTTCACCCAATTATCATTAGGGCACTGTATATAGTCTTTCGCGAGTTTGTCAAGATTTTCACTATGGTACATATCCATGCACTTCATTAAGTCTAAGCGGCTTTTTCCGTCCTTAGCATTGTAATTCTTTTGCAAGTACTGCTTTGTCAGTGCAATGATAGGGGACTCTTCATCACGAATTGCATAGTATGACCAAGCATCGATTCCATTCGATGAGGCAATTGCATCTTTGCTGGCTTCTGGTGATGTCTTATAAGCGACGGAAATGCAGTAGGTTAGAGCAATATCCTTGTAGTTTTGCAAATAGCTTCTGTATGCCGCTTGCGGCGGCCAATTTTCAATCGACTCTTTTTGATTTTTCTGCGCTATAGCACAAGTGGCATATAGACAAAAAAAGGAGATAAGGATTTTTTTCATCTCAACACTCCAAAATCCGTATGGTTTGTGCAGAGTAATACATAACCAGCGCATGAGTATCACAATGCTTGATGGCTAATACCCAGTGAAAATAATTAATAGAACTCTAATTTGCTTGAGCTGATGGTTTTTATAAAATTGCAATCTACAATGTTAATTATTGCTTTGAGTAACGTTCGAAGATGGCTTTAGCCTCACTGGAACTCTGCAGCGAAAGGCAATCTAAAGTATGATAACTTCCTTTAACTGAGCCTTGACTATTTTTATTTGCGTACTGTTCAGCCAGTTTTTCGCCTTGTTCGAATGCATCCATGGGGAGTTTACTGAATTCTAAATAGGCGGAAGCGGAACGGAAGGCATCTTGCTTGGTTTTTTCTGAGTCAGTAGACTTCCCAATACAGCGGCTAATCAGCCAATTTTCATAAATTTCGCTTTGAGGTAAGTTTTCTATTTTTATATCTTCCGCCAGCAACATAGGAGAAACGAGAAGAAGAGCAAGGGCGATGTGGGTAGTCTTCATTTTAATATCCAAAGTGATGCGACTTCAGGAACAAAAGATCCATTCTCAGGATCCCCCATGAAATGACAAGAGTCAGAGCAAATGTCACCGTTCCATAATGTGACATGCCCTCTGGCATTTCGCCAGCCATTTCCTTGTATAACCATTATCCCTTTTTTACCTGAAAATTTAGCTGGGGTAGGGGATTTCACCGTGATATCAGGCTTGCCGAAGTTCTTTTCTAAAAAGAGAATCATATCGTTAACACGATAAAGATACCATTTTTTATCTTTACCAGACACAGTCGCATAACCGGAGTTAGAGGGAATTGGTATGCCTGTATAGTTGAGTACATAACTCATTCGTATAGGACAAGCATTTTCAAAAATACCGTTTTCAATATTGCTTTCTACTTTTCCACCAATCAATGCACCCACTTTTTTTACATTGATATTGACTTCAGAAAAACGAATCCATGCGGGCCCAAATAGAGGTTTTTTCATCCTGACTCTCCATTGTATCCATGTTATGAACCCCCGGCCGTAGCCGGGGGCAGACAAATTAAGCTTCGCGGTTTTCCTTGATGTTCCAACCTGCGCTGCTTTCGGCGCCTTTGCCGCCTTTGTCGCTCTGCTCCCAGTATTGCTGTTTCACTTTCGCCGCCTGGAAGGAGTAGGTGACGCCCACGGTATCTTCGCCGCCTGCACCGGTGTACTGCACGGCGGTGACCAGCACGTCTTCCAGGGTGATTTTTGCGTATTCAACCTGGCTACCACCCGCCTTACAAACCGACAGCTCAATCTTGGTCAGGTGTTTGCCGCTTGAGCAGTGTTTCAGCAAGGCCGGGGTTGACTTGTCGATCAGCGCGTTGACGTGCAGATCGTTGAAGCACACTTTGCCGGCGCCACCGCCGCCGCCAACGCCCATATTGCCCGGTTGAGAAGCGCCCCAGGAGAAAGAAGTAATGTCGGTCCAGCCTTTGTGATTCGAATCTTTGGATTCGCCGCTGGCACCTTCAACTTTCAGGAACATATCAATAGCCATAGTTTCTTCACTCTTTATTAAGGGTTAACAGTAGTATTAACGTTACGTTGAAAAACTCAGGTAATAGCAGCAGGAATTGCAAGTGTGGTAATGCATTACCAATTTATATCCTTGTGCCATGCACCTTCTTAAATACCGAAAACTATCGGTACGGGTTACCGAGCCACTATTAAGTGCTAATGGCTCAATGCTTAATTATTTCGCGTTGTCTTGGTCCATGTGCGTTCTGGGTTGCTGACGATATAAAGGTTTCATGCTTTGCCTCCTTTGCAGGGGAAGCGAGTCGCCAGAGCCTCTTCAATCAGGGGGGCAGCCCTTTCGTGCAGGCGCGCAGCGGGAAGTTTATTAAAGAATTCGAACACAAACTCCTGCAGAGTGACGGTTTGTAGCTGGCTGTATTGGCACCAGCTTTTTCCTTCCGTCGCGTCCAGCACGCCCAGCAAATAAATCCGCGCTTTCTCTTTTTCCTGTTTATCTGCACTGCGATAGAAACGGAAAAAGTCGCTGCCTGGCAGATTGACATCATCGGACGTCAAATGCGCTATCGATGTCTGCTCTGCGAAAGCTGGCGGCGCGGCGGAGAGCGAGCAGACGACTGCCAACAGCGATGCCAGATAAAACCGTTTTGTCTTCATCTTTCTTTCCCTGTGATGAGGTTAATGTATCAGCCAGGCCGCACTACCGCGGCCTGACTTCAGTCCATCAGGACGCGTCGTTTTGCTTCAGCGAAGGCAGCTTCGACACCAGGCGCAGGGAGACGGTCAGGCCTTCCAGCTGGTAGTGCGGGCGCAGGAAGAACTTGGCGCTGTAATAGCCCGGGTTGTCTTCGATCTCTTCCACCTGCACTTCCGCCGCGGCCAGCGGTTTGCGCGACTTGGTTTCCTGCGAGGAGTTGGCCGGATCGCCGTCCACGTAGTTCATGATCCAGTCGTTCAGCCAGCGCTCCATGTCATCGCGCTCGCGGAAGGAACCAATTTTGTCGCGCACGATGCACTTCAGGTAATGCGCGAAGCGACAGCAGGCGAACAGGTACGGCAGGCGCGCGGAAAGCTGGGCGTTGGCGGAGGCGTCGGCGTCGTAGTATTCCGCCGGCTTCTGCAGCGACTGCGCGCCGATAAAGGCGGCAAAGTCGGAGTTTTTGCGGTGCACCAGCGGCATAAAGCCGTTTTTGGCCAGCTCGGCTTCACGGCGGTCGCTGATGGCGATCTCGGTCGGGCACTTCATGTCCACGCCGCCGTCGTCGCTCGGGAAGGTGTGGCACGGCAGGTTTTCCACCGCACCGCCGGATTCCACCCCGCGAATGGCGGTGCACCAGCCGAACTCTTTGAACGAACGGTTGATGTTGGCGGCCATGGCGTAGGCGGCGTTGGTCCAGGTGTAATTGCCGTGGGTCGCGCCGTCGGTGTCTTCTTCGAAGTCAAACTCGTCTACCGGGTTGGTGCGGATGCCATACGGCAGGCGCGCCAGGAAGCGCGGCATCACCAGCCCCAGGTAGCGCGCGTCTTCCGATTCGCGCAGGCTGCGCCAGGCGGCGTACTCGGTGTTCTGGAAAATCTTGGTCAGATCGCGCGGGTTGGAGAGCTCCTGCCAGGACTCCATCTGCATCACGCTCGGCGCGGTGCCGGCGATGAACGGGCAGTGCGAGGCGGCGCCGATCTTGGCCATTTCGCCCAGCAGCTCCACGTCCTGCGGGCTGTGATCGAAGTAGTAGTCGCCCACCAGGCAGCCGAACGGTTCGCCGCCGAACTGGCCATACTCTTCTTCGTAGACTTTCTTGAAGATCGGGCTCTGGTCCCAACCCACGCCTTTATAGCGCTTCAGCGTGCGGCCCAGCTCCTGCTTGGAAATGCTCATGAAGCGGATCTTCAGCATCTCGTCGGTTTCGGAGTTGTTGACCAGATAATGCAGGCCGTGCCAGGCGCCTTCCAGCTTCTGGAAGTCGTCGTGGTGAATGATCTGGTTGATCTGCTGCGACAGCTTTTCGTCGATTTCCGCGATCAGCGCCTGGATGGTGCGATAGGCGTCGGAAGAAACGGTGACGGTGTTTTCCAGCGCCTGCTGCGCCAGGGTTTTCACCGCGTTCTCGACCGCTTCTTTGGCCTGATCGGTCTTCGGCCGGAACTCTTTGTTCAGCAGCGCGCTGAACTCATCGCTGGAAAAAGTCTCGGTGGTTTGCAACGCATTCTGTTGCTGAGGCGAGTTGCTCATCGATTAATCCTCACGCTCGTTGTTGTCGTCGTTAACCGCCGGCTTCGGCGCGTCGGTCAGGGATTGCAGCAGCGCCGGGTTTTGCAGGATCTTGGAGATCAGCTCTTCGGCGCCGTTCTTGCCGTCCATGTAGGACAGCAGGTTGGAAAGCTGGGTGCGGGCGTCCAGCAGATTGTCCAGCGCATCGACCTTGCGGGCGATAGCGGCGGGGGAGAAGTCTTCCATGCTTTCGAAGGTCAGATCGATGTTCAGCTTGCCTTCGCCGGTCAGGGTGTTGTCGACCTGGTAAGCGACGCGCGGCTTCAGCGATTTCATACGCTCGTCGAAGTTGTCGACGTCGATTTCCATGAATTTGCGCTCTTCCACGCTGGCTTGCGGATCGACCGCTTTCCCCACCAGATCCGCCATCACGCCCATCACGAACGGCAGCTGGATTTTGCGCTCTGCGCCATAAATTTCGACATCGTATTCAATCTGTACGCGCGGCGCGCGGTTGCGGGCGATGAATTTCTGCCCGCTGCGGGATTTCGAGTTTGACATGATTTACTCCATCTAATGGCGATTGGGAACGCGCCTCGTCCGGCTGGGAGAGTCAGGTTCTGATTCGGGTCTGCGCAGGGCAGACGGTATCGGATGCGTCAAGAGAACAAAGGTCGGCGGCTAGCTGTTCTCCTCGTTGTCGGGGCGACCGAGAATGGTCTCCAGTTGGTTAAGCCCATCGGGCGCCAAATCGCGGACGATTTGCATAAAGTCCAGCGTAATCAGTCGCTGGACTCGATCGATCATCAGTGGCGCCGGGTGGCTCGGTTCATGAAGACGAAAATAGTTTTTCACCTTGTCCAGCATTAACTGGGCGTCGTCGCGCGACTGGATCTGCGCGCTGCGCCAGTTGAGTGGAGCGGTGGCGCTCTGTACGGCGGCCGGTTGCTGCATGGCAGCCGCTTCAGGCGTCGCGTCTGGTTCGTCGGCGGCCGGGGCATCGCTCTGGCCGGCGAGCGCCACCAGAGAAAACACCTTGGTCAGCGCGCTCATTTCCGGCAGCGCGCTTTCCCCCAGATGGCGGGTCACTTCGCTGCGAATGGCGCTCAGGGTGTTGGCGATGCGCGTCACCAGGGCGCCTTCGGGGCGATCCTGCTGCGCCAGTTCATCCTGCAGCCGCGCACGGCCGCCGGGAAAGTTGGGGCACTCCTGTTTGCTGCCGTCGAGCAGGGCACCGGCATCGCGCAGCGAGATTTCTCCGGCGGCGCTTTTCAGCAGCGGCGCGGCGCGTACGCTGGCGGCCAGCGCCGCTTTGTCGCCAAGGTCGGCCAGCGCGTTGATGCGAAACAGCGGATCGGCTTCTCCATCGAACTCCAGCGGCGGCTGCAGGGTGTTCCAGTAACGGGTCATCGACTGGTGGACCAGCGTCAGCCCGTCGGCGTAGCCCGGCAACCCGCGCAGCTGGGTCCAGGCGCGGGTGAGATACAGCATGACGCGCAGGTCTTTGGTGCGCGTTAGCAGCGAGGTCGCGAGGCGCTCGACCTGCACCCAATCCGGCGCTTCTTCCGGAATGATGGTGCTGCCGAACTGTTGTTCGGCCTTGCCGGTGGCGGCTTGTTCCATCGCCAGAAAGTCGGCGTCGTATTCCAGGTTGTCGCCGCAGGGATTGTCCGCGTCAACCGGGGCCAGCAGGGTATCGGTATCGATAGCCATAGAATTTCCTTCAACGAACGATGTTAATCAAACATTTGCGGGTACTGGCCGCCGCGGCCGGGGCGCGCCCAGCCGTTGGGTTCGAACAGCAGTGAAAACAGCTGCACGGTGAGGTTGCCGCTGTGCACGTGGGTGTAGAGCGGATGTCCGTCGGCCTGATTGGTCCACCAGAAGCTGGTGTACTGCGCCGGATCGAAGCAGTCGGCGGCCTGTTGCCAGCCGAGGCCCGGTACGTCCGGATGCTGGAAACCGATAATCGACAATATCTCGGAATCCGCTTCCGCGGGTGGGCTGGGCAGCGCCGGGATCGCCTGCAACGTGCGGTCGATCTGCTCGACGGAGAAACCGTTGCGCACGCCGTTCAGCAGGGTATGGCCGAGCTGTTGATACCAGCTCGCCGCCATGTTCAGCTGTTGCGGGCGCCATTCTTGCAGGCTGAACAGGCGCAGTGCGCAGATGGGGTAGCGCCGCCCGACGCGATCGCGCGCCGGCAACAGGCAACCCATCTGCACGTACGGGCTGCCGAGCGTGGCGGGGATCACGAAGTTCCACACCGGTGCGTTGCTGAACGGGTGGCCGTTCGGCCCCTGTGCATCGCGCTGTAAATTCACCAGCCCGTTATGGAACCAGTGGGCCCAGTTGTTGACCACCGGGTCAGGCAAACGGCGTTGCAGGAAGTCACCGGCGGAAGGAAGTTTGCCGTACCAGCCGATGCTCGTCGGGGCGCTTGAATCAGTGCTCATGGTCATGTCCTTTCGGGGCTACGGGCACGAGAAGGCCGGCAGTTGGAACGGATTGCGGATGCTGTTGGGCGTGAACTCCAGCGTGACGCGGTGGCCGTCGAGATTGAACGTCGCCTGGCGGCCGAGGCCGCCGGTGCCCGACGATTGCGCCATGTCGACCAGGCGATTCAGCGCCCATGGTCCGCTGGTCACCAGGCTGGCGGTGGTGCCGTTGGCCAGCGCCAGCTGCAGATGCACCTGGTTGGTATTGCGGGTGCCCGGCCAACTGACCACCAGCGGTACCTGTGGGCCGTGGCTGTATTTGAACAGCTGCCCGTCGATATCCAGCGTCAGGTTGAGGATGTCGTTATCCATCCGCACCGGCCGCACGGTCACGCGGTAGGAGGGCGTCGCCGTGCCGTTGGCGAAAAAGGCGTCGCGGATGCGCTGCGCCTGCTGGAACGACCGCAGGATGCCTTCGCCGCCGGGCAGCGTCTTGCCGTCCACGCCGGGCGTGAAACGCCAGTTGGCGCGGGTGGTATCGACCTTGCCCTGCAGATTGTCGCGGAAGAAGCTGTCCATCAGCCCGCTGTTCGGCGCGAACATGCGCGCCAGATCGTCCGGCGTCACTTCCTGCCGCGCCCGGGCCACCAGCGGATAACGGCCGGCGATCGCCTGGCGGCAGAAGCTACCGACCTCGAAGCTGATGCGCTTTTTCACGTTCTCCATCTCTTTGCGCTGGGTATCGCTGCTGGCGCCGATCGCCAGCGACAGCAGCATCTGTTTGAACGGCACCGGCAAGCGGCCGGATTCGGCCTGCAGACGCGGGATAATGTCGCTCGGCGGCGCCGACATGCCGCTGTTGGCCGCGCCCTGCACCGCCGTCAGGTAACTGTACAGTTCATCGACCTGTTTCAGCACGCTGTCAAAAGGGATCGCCTTATTGCCTTCGCCCTGGCTTTGCGCCAGCTCAAGCAGCGGCGCGAAGTGCGCCATCACCAGCTGTTCCGGCTGGGCCGACACGTCGCCGTCGGCGTTGGCCGGCCGGTTGGTGAACAGCGCCTCCAGCGTGCGGTTGGCGTTTTGATTCAGTTTGTCTTCGGTTTTGGCCAGCAGCGAGCGGGAATCGGCGTCGCTTTTCTCGTCGCGCAGGGTGACGTTTTTGCTGACGTTGACCAGCAGATTGCGCATTGGCGACGGGTTGCCGGACAGCAGGCGCGCGCTGCTGATGCGCTGGGTCAGGTTGCCGATGTTGGCCAGTTGGATATCCCCCAGCAGCTCATCCCAGGCGCTGATGAAATCTTGCATGTACAGCTGGCGGATGGTCTTGGTCAGATCGGCGCTTTTCTGCTCCGGCGTCTGGCTGTTCAACACCCAGACGTCTTCCTTGCGCAAGGTGTCGGTCACCGGGTCGATGTTGTCGTTGAACGCTTTCCAGTACCCTTGTGAGGTGAACAGGCCCGGTACGCCGTCGGTGACCGGTTTGCCGCTTTTGCGGCTGAACGCCAGTTCGGTCTGCGGGCCGGCCAAATCGACCAGGCTGACCGGCTTGATGTCGGTCTGTTTCAGCAGCAGGCGCTTGAGGCGGCCATAGACGCGCTGCGACAGCGGCGCCCGATTGAGTGCGGCCTGCGCCTGCGCCACCAGCTGTTCGTCTTTGGCGTAAGGCGAGGCCTGGATCTGCGCATCCAGCAGTTGGCTGAGGTGCCATTCGATCTGCTGCAGCTGTTTCTGCGTGCTGCCCTGCGGCAGGTTGCGTTGCAGGTTGAGCATCACCCAGGCGCGCAGGAATTTACCGTCGTACTGCTTTGGCAGATACAGCATCTGATAGGCCTTCAGCGCTTCGTAGCTGAAGTCCGCGTCGCCGTGGTTGTCGTTGCGCAGCGTGGTGGCGATCTGTTGCGCCACCTGCGGCAGCAGCAGCTCTTTCAGCGCTTTTTGGTACAACGCATTGCCGGCGTCGCCCACCTGATCGCCGCGGAACAGCCCCATGCGGTAGGTGAACGGCGGATCGTCCAGCGAAAAGTTCTGGCTGTCCGGCAGATGCAGCAGGCTGTTGAGGAACGGCAGCAGCGAGAACATGTCGCCGTTGCCCAACTGGGTCAGGCTTTGCCCCTGTCGCTCGACGCCGGGCACCTTGGCGGCCACTTCCGCCAGATAGGCCTTGTTGTTGCCGTAGCTGGTGAACCACAACATCGCCAGCACCGCCAGGATCACCGCCAGCGCGATGTACCCTGCCCAGTGCAGGGCGCGGTTGCGGTATTCCCACCAGCGGTTGCTGCCCGCCAGCCCGGACTCCTGGAAGACCACCGATTCCAGCGTCTCTTTCAGGAAGAAGCTCTGGCCTTTGGCTGCCGGGATCGGCGTTTCCTGCCCCACGCTGTCCCAGGCCGCGTTGGCCTGCACCCCTGAGTTGGCCGTCGGCAGCTGCAGGTAGCGGTTCAGTTCGCCCATCACCCGGTCAAACGGCAGACCTTCCTGCGTGCCGCTGGTGAAATAGATGCCGCGCGGGGTAAAGCGGGTTTCAAAACTGGAGGTGGCGAACACCTGTTCCAGATATTGGCCGAGCAGCGGGCGCAGCGCGGCGAACTCCTGCGGGAACAGGTAGCTTTCGGCGCGTTGGCGCGCGTCGTGCTCCATCAGCAGCGTATCCGGCAGCGCCGCATCCAGCCGTTGTTGCAGCAGGGCGTATTGTTGTTCGAAGGCGGCGTTCAGGTTGAAGTCCGGCTGCCGTGAGCGCTCGTAAGGGAAGGTGAATCCCCAGATCTGGTCGCGCTGCGCTTTATCGAAGCTGCCGAAGTAGGCCATAAAGCCGTTGAGCAGGTCGGTTTTGGTCACCAGCACATAGACCGGGAAGTGAATGCCCAACTGTTCGTGCAGTTCAATCAGGCGTTTGCGCAGTGCGCTGGCCTGGGCGGCGCGTGCTTCGGCGCTGTCGCTCAGCAGATCGGCGACGCTGATGGTCACCATCACGCCGTTGATCGGCTGGCGGGTGCGGTATTTTTTCAGCAGCGCGACGAAGCTTTGCCATTCACCGGCGTCTTCTTCGCGCTGGCTTTCCTGGGTGGTGTAGCGGCCGGCGGTGTCGAGCAGCACGGCGTCGTTGGTAAACCACCAGTCGCAGTTGCGGGTGCCGCCCACGCCGCGCAGCGCGGCTTTGCCGAAGCGATCCGCCAGCGGGAAGTGCAGGCCGGAGTTGACCAGCGCGGTGGTTTTGCCGGCGCCGGGTGCGCCGATGATCACATACCACGGCAACTGGTACAGATATTGACGGCTGAAGCGGGTCATCCAGCGATGTTTACCGTCGCCCTGGCCCGGTGCGAAGCGCGCCTTTTTCAGCAGTTGCGCCGCTTCGTCGAAACGCTGCGCCAACTGATCGTCTTGTTTGACCTCGGGCTTGCCGTCTTCCGCCGGCACCGCTTCGGCGGCGCGCAGATTGCTCAGCAGGCGGCTGTTGAACCAGGCACTGTAGAGGCGCGGGATCAGGCGGCACAGGAACCAGATCAGGTAAATCACGCCGATGGCGATCTGGCGGTTGAGTTCCGGCTCCAGCGGGCGATAGTCGCCGATGGCCACCAGCGGGCCGATCGTCCAGATGATGAACGCCAGCGCGGTGATGCCGACAAAGCCCCACAGCAGGCGGCTGGTGATGATGGAGAATAACGTACTGAGCATTACTTTCCGGTTCCTTGCGGCAAGCCGTTGATTTCCGCCTGGGTATTTTCAGGGGCGACCAACAGCGTAATTTCTACCCGGCGGTTCAACGCGCGGTTCACTTTGTTATCGTTCGGCGCGACGGGGTTGCTCTCGCCGCGGCCCTCGGCCTTGACCCGCTGCGGGTTGGCGAGGTGTTTTTGCAAGCGGGCGCTGACCGCTTCGGCGCGCGCCAGCGACAGCTCCCAGTTGGAGGCGAAACGGGCGCTGCGGATCGGCACGTTGTCGCTGTAACCGGTGACCAGGATCTTGCCGCTGACGCCGTTCATGGCGGCGGCGATGCGGTCGATGACCGGAATATAGTTGGCGCGTACCGTGGTGGCGGCAGAGTCGAACAGCCCGTCGCCTTTGAGGATCACCACGCTTTGCTGCGCTTCGTCGCGCACCACCACCAACCCCTCGGCGATCTCTTTGCGCAGGAAACTTTTCAGGCTCAGCGTCGGCGGCGCAGCCGGCGCCGGGTTACCGATCGCCACCTGCGGCAGATTGGTTTGGTAAATCGCCGCCAGCACCGGGCTGGTGTTGTCGCCCAGTCGCCAGTTGAGGGCGATGAACAGCAGCGAAGCCAGGAAGCCGGTCAGCGCCACGCAGGCCCACAGCGGCACCAGCGGCCGCCACAGCTTCTGCTGTACCGGCAGATCCAGCGCATGAGGCGACAGCGGCGGGGCATAGCCGCCACGAACCGACCGGATCAGTTGCAGCAGGCGCTGCTTCATGGTTTCCAGCTGTGAGCGGCCGTTTTCCATCACCCGGTAGCGGCCTTCAAAGCCCAACAGCAGGCAATAATTGATCAGCTCCAGCAGGTTGATGTGCTCGCGCGGGCTTTGCGACAGCTTGGCCAGCAGCTGGAAAAACTTCTCGCCGCCCCAGGTTTCGTTATGGAAAGTCACCAGCAGCCCGCTGCCGGACCACACGCTGTTGCTGCCCCACGGGGTCAGCGCCGCCGCTTCATCCAGCGCGGTGCACAGACAATAACGCGCGCCGATGATCACCTCGTAAGGCAGGTTGGCGCGTTGGCCGCGGATCTCGAAGCGGCGCATTTCGTCAATCAGCTGTTGGCGCAGCTGCGCCGGGTTGGCGTGCGTGGCCGATTGGCGGATCTGCGAAATGGCGTTCAGCAGCGGGTTGGCGGCGTCTACCAGCGGGTTGGCCGCCGGCGCCATGCTATTTTCCTGAGTCATAGGTTACCGGTCCGTATGGCTGCGAATCGCCCAAAATTCCATGTCCAGCCCCGGGAATTCGCCGGCCAGGTGCAGGGCGAAGGCGCTGGATTTTTCCATCTGTTTCCACAGGTCGCCGCCTTTTTCCAGCTCGAAGTAGGTGTAGCCGGCGTGATAGGGGATCTGGCGCGGCGCAGCGGGCATGGTGCGCAGACCGATGCCCGGCAGCTGCAGCTGCACCAGATCGCGGATGCGCGTGACCGGGGCGATCTTCATCTGCGCCGGGAAATGGGTCAGCAACACCTCGGCGGCCACGTCGGCGCGCACTGCCAGCACGAAGCCAAAATCGCGCATCATTTTGGCGTCCTGCACGGTGGCGACGTTCAGCCCGTGGGAGCGTTCGACCAGCGTCAGCTGAATGGCGTTGTCTTCCAGCACCACCGACAGCCCCTGACGCAGCAGCAGCATCAGCTTGCCGAAGCACAGCGCCAGGTTGTCGTGGTCATACACCGGCAGGCGGCCTTCCGGGGTGCGCTGCGCCGAGAAGCTGGCGAGCTCGGTGGCGAACTGCAGCCAATCGGCGAACAGGCGCTCCGGGTGCAGATGATCGAGGTGGTAGGCGTGGCTCACCTGGCCGAGATGGCGGTTGATCAGCTGCAGCAGCATGAAATCGACCATTTCGGAACTGCCGCCGCGGCCCGGCTGCAGCAGGCGCTGGCTCATCTGCTGGCTGCGCTGTTGCAGCAGGCCCTGCAGATCGTTGATGAAGGTTTTCAGTACCGGGTTGCCCTGGCAGTTCAGCATCGGCGGGATCTGCGTGGTATCGAGACGCAGGCTGTTGTCGCCGCGCTTTTCCAGCACGCGGGTCACGCCGAGCGCCGTCCATTCGGCGTTGAGCTCACTCTCCAGCATCAGCCGCAGGCGCAGGCGACCGAACTGCAAGGCCGCGCTGCCCACCGAGACGGCGTTGAGATCGTCGACTTCGTTCTCATAAGCCAGATAGCGCGCCAGCGCCTCCGGGCTTTCCTGAAAGATCACGTCTTCACGCCCCGCGCGGTAGGTCGGCAGAGCCAGCACCACGTTTTCACCGGTCTTGTTTTCAGCGATGGTCAGCGGCGCGGGCGCCTGCTGGGCGCCGGAGAAGCGAAACGGCGTGCCGTCCGGCATGATGCCGCTGGCGGCGTTGAGCGCAATCTTGCCCTGGCGCAGCAGCGTTTGGTCCAGATCCAGGGTGAGGAACCCCCAGAAACAGCCGCTGTGGGCCTGGCCCCAGTTGCGCATATAGCCTTCGAGATAGTTTTCCGCCTGCTGGAAATGGTGAGGGCGCAAAAACATCCCCTCAGTCCAGACAACCTTATGAGCATCTTTCATCATCACACCTATAGTTACTTCGCTTCAGCGCAGCGGTAGGTCAGCCGACCTTTTTTACGGGGCGCAGGCCACTCACGCCCGCGACGATATGCGCTTCCAGCTCATCCGGCGAGAATTGCCATACCTTGTAGAAATTGGTTTCGGTAGGTTCCGGCAGCGGCAGTGAAATGCGCCAGGTCTTGCCGTCCAGATTTTGATATTCGGCGATCACGCCGATGTAACGTGCGTCCAACGCGCTTTGCCCACCGAGCTTCTTGCCGGTCTGGCCCGGCGTCAGGAAGAACTGATCGCTGTCCAGCAGGCTGTTGCCGAGCACGCTTTTGGCGTCGTTTTGCAGACTGAAGAAGTCGGCATCCATGAATTCCGCATCCGAACGCAGCAGCAGCACGCGAATTTTGATCGGCGCCGGTTGCGCGCCGGCGGCGGCGTTGACCTGGCGGTCAGCGTCAAACACCAGACTGTAACGCGACGGCACGCTTTTGGCGGAAGACATGCAGCCGCCGAGCGCCAGCGCGCCCAGCAGCAGAAACAGCATCCCGCACCAGCGGGAAGCGATAGGGGTCGTCATCATAGGAATCTCGTCGCCCGCAGGCGTGCTGACTACTGGAGGATCCAGGTGGCTGAGCCGGCGTTTTTACACGCCTTGCTGTCGCCGCCGACTTTGACGCAGTCCTGTTTGGCGGCGCGCGCGCGACGCGGCAGATCTTTGCGCAGCGTTGATTTGTAGCGCGCTTCCGGCACGCCGGCGTTGGCCTGGATATACCCCATCAGATCGCCCCCGCGGATGGCGGAGATCGCCAGCCAGTTGTTTTCCACTTCGCCCAGCGCGTAGAACGCGGCGGCGTTGTCCAGGCTGCCGACGGCGGTGCCGGTATAATTCGGGCTACTCATGATGCTGGCGGCATACAGGCTGCGGTACTCCTCACCGATCGGCTTGAACTGTTTCGGCGCGCTTACCGCGGCGCGGTGCTGCAGGGTGACGCCGTTGACTTCACTGCTGATGAGGGCGTCGTTATTGAGCGCCGGCGGCGGTGGCGGCGGGGTGGAACAACCGGCAAGCGTCAGGGCGGTCAGCAGCGTCAGGGTAATCCGTGTTTTCACAATGTCCTCTTTTTCTTGATTGAATGGCTGTGTAATAAGGCGCCGTCATCAGGGCGCAAGCAGCAACACTTTTAATTGGCTCGGCACGATGCGCATGCCGAGCGCGTTGGTGGAATTCTGCAGGCTGAGGCTGGTCAGCCGGGTGGCCGGAGTGCCTTTGAGCAACACGGTAAAGGCGCCGGTCAGGTGGCGGGATGGCCCCATCACCGTCCCGGAAGCGACACCGGTGGCTACGCCGGGGTTGTCGCCGTTGGTCAGGGGCGTTACCGTCGCCATGTTGTGCGCCGGGGTACCGACGAACAGAATGTTGAACGCGTTCGGGATGGCGGTCGGCGCGAGGGCGATATCCGGGTAGGGCACGGGCACCGGCGCCGGGCTTGGCGTCAGACAGACGTCGGGAAACGCCAGGTCCACGCCGATCATTTGGCTGTTGGCAAACATAAAAGGCCTCCGCAGGTTATCCGACGTGGATTTGTTCCGAATCCAGCTTGGTGATGTCTTTTGAGGTAATGAGCGTGTTGCGGGCATGAATGCGGGCGTAATCTTCCGCCTGATAATCCAGCTGCCCGGCGCGTACGTGCTCGGTTTGGCGCACTTTGCGGAACAGCGAATGGCTGATCTGGCTGACCGAATGCCACAGCGACTCGCAGCGTTTACCGACCAAACGGCTGATGCTGACGAAGGCCGACAGCTCTTCGCCGCTGTATTTCATCTTGTCGACGTGGCAGTCGCCGCTGTTCGCCTGCAGCGTCATGGCGTCGCCGCTCAGTTTCAGCGCCTGCGCGCTGTGCAACGACAGCGAGCCGTTCGGCGTTTCAATCTGCAGATCGCCTGCGACGCAGAGCCGCGCCGTGCTTTGCGGCTCTGCCCGCTCGAGGACGGCGATCGCCCACAGCTGGTGGCCGCAGCCGGCGACCAGCACGTTATCGCCGAGGGCCGGCGTCAGCAGGCAGCTCGCCGCCCGGCGACAATGCCAGCCACGACCTTCACATTCCACCACCAGACTGCCGTCCGGCAACAGGTTGACGACCTGGCCAGCGGCCTGTTGGGGCGGTGCGATGTTGACGGCGCGAGTTGTGTTGGCAACGCTCATGGTGATCCCCTCGTGAAGTGGTCAATGCATTCAGATTCGGCTCTGGCGCTGTGCGCTCCAGGTTTCGGCGGCGTACAGCTCTTCGTCGCTCTCGAGGATCCCGCTGCGATCGCTCCAGCGCGTTTGCTGCTGGTGGGCGCGATGCATACGGGTGCGCATAAAGCGCGCGCGCCGGAAATCGGCGGCGCCAATGTCGGCATAACAGAAGTCGGCGTAGGTCAGGTCGCTGTCGCTGAAATCACAGCGCGCCGATCGGCTGTGCTGAAATACGCATTGATACAGGCGCGCCTGGCTGAAGTTGGCGGCATCCAACGTCGCTTCGCTGAAGATCGCCTGATCGAACTGCCCGCCGCGACACTGCGCCTGAGTCAGATTGGCCTCCAGCCACAGCGACTGCTGCGCCTGTACGCTGGTCAGGTTGGCGCGCCGCAGCGAAGCGCCCTTGAAATTGCTCTGGCGCAGCGTCGCCTGGCTGAAGTCGACGTCGTCCAATTGGTTATCGGTAAACTGGCAGGCGATCAGGCTCTGCCCGGCGTAACTTTTGCCGCGGTGGTCACATTCGAAAAACGTGACGCGGTCGAAGTTCACGCCTTCAAACTGCGTTTTACAGAGATTTAATCGAAAGAACGTGACAAGGCATAAGCGCGCCTGATTCAACATGGCGCCGTCGAGCGGACTTTCGTAAAAGGTAGTGCGATCGTGCTGAGTGGCGGAAAAATTCGCGCCGGCCAATTGGCACGACATCCAGTGACTTTGGTTGAGCGACAGCCGGCTGAAGTCGCTCTGTTCAAGCCGACAATCGTTGAACATCGTCAGTTCGATATGGCTCTCGCTGAAGCGGCTGGCCGACATGGCGCACTGATTGAAGGCCGTTTGCTTCAGATCCGCCCGCGTAAATTGTGCGTGTTCGAGCTGGCAATCGCTGAAAACGCTGTCGCGCAGATCGCAGTCAGAGAAGTTCACGCCGTTCAGGTTCAGTTCGTTGAACATGCCGCCGGCCAAATCCAGACCGGCGAATGACAGGCCGTGCAAGTCCTCTCCGGCGATCGGCTCGCCGCGTTTTACGCGCTGGCGTATCTGCTCTGGTTTTGAGGTCATACTTCCTTCCCGTTGTGGCGAGGTAATGTTTTCACCCTGGCGGTATAGGCTCTCTCTAGCCGGGTTGCCTGATCCACTTGCGACTGCGACAGGTCAGCCCGGAACAGATTGGCGCCCTGCAGGTCGGCGCCTGACAGCACGCATTTTTGCAGGATAGCCGCAATGAAATTGGCATCGCGCAGGCTGGCGCGAGACAAATCGCTGCGGATGAACAGGCTGCCACTGCCGTTGGCCTGGCGGAAATCGGCCTCGTTCAATCGGGTTTCCGACAGATCGCAATTATTGAGACGCGCCCGGCTAAAATTGGCCCGCTGCAACGGCATCTGGCGTAAATTGCACTGGTTTAGCGTCGCGTCGCTGAAATCCGCCTGCGGCAACAGTGTCTTCGCTGCAAAGGCGCAGGCCGTGAGACGTGCGGCGTGGAAGCTGAGGCTTTGCGTCTCGGTGTCAACCCAGGCGCAACTTTCCAGCCGCGCCTGACTGAAGTTCACCGCCAGCAACCGGCATTTGACGAAGCTGACTTTGTCGAGCCGGGCGTGGCTGAATGTCAGCTGCTCCAGCTGCAGTTCCATCAGGGTAATGTTGGCCAGCGTGGCGCGGCTGAAATCACATTGTCCGAGCAAGGTTTCGTATCCCAGCAAATCGCGTAATGACGCCATCGTGAAATCGCAGCGTTGAAACAACGTTTGCTGAATATTGGTCTCATGCAGCTGCGCGCCGCCGAAATCTGTCGCTTCGCATTTCGCCAGGGCCAAAGAGGCGTGGCTCAGATCGGCCTGCTGCAAGACGGCGCCGCTGAGATCGGCGCGCGCCAACATCGCCTCGCGAAGATCGCAGCCCACCAGTCGGGTTTGGCGTAGATTGGCGTTTTCCAATAAAGCGCCGCGTAAGTTAGCCTGGCAGAGATCCATGCCGGACAGATCGGCGCCGGTGAGATCAAGGCCGCTGAGATCTTTATCGCGCAGCATGGCGGCGGCGACGCGTTGGCGAATGATTTGCGCCAGATCGCCACTTAAGCGCAGTGCAGGGCTTTGCGCCTGCGCTGACATTAAATACATTTGGTGCAGCGCGCGCTCGCTTTCCCCCAGCTGCTTCTCGCTGAACGCGTCGGGATGCTGGCGCGCCTCCTGGAACAGCAGATCGCGCTGCTGCTGGTAGCTTTCTGCACCGGAGGGCGACACGTGATCCCCTCCGGGGTTAAGCGGATCGATACCCTCGGCGTGCGCCAGCTTGAGCATGTCCTGATACTGCACCTCGGCCTGGCTTTCCAGACGCTCGACGAATTCGGCGAGTTGGTCCAGCTTCGGCGGCGCTTCTTGCGACGGTAGCGGGAACAGTTCATCGATGTCCTGGCCTTCACGCAGCAGGCGCTGGCGATGCTCTTCGCGCTGCTGGTGCTCGTAGGCGGCGATATTTTCCGCCATTGGGCTTTGCTGCGTCGGCGTTTCCGTATCCAGCCAGGCACCGATGCACGCCTCCGGCAGCAATTCTTGTTCGCGAAAAGCGTGCAAAGCACCCTGTTCTTTATCCAGCCGCTGGGCCAACACCTGCCGATAATGCGCGGTGGAACGGGGCTCCCCTTCGGTTTCCAGGGCCGGCATCAGTTGCATCACGTCGGCGGCATCGTCCTCATTGATGCGCGCGCTACCCTGATAGATCAACAGCATCTGTTCCCGATGCGGGAAGAACCAGACGGTGGTATGGCGCATCGCGATCTCTTCGAAATGCGTTTCACCGCCGCGCAGTCGGTTGATGAAGCAGCGCGCGCGCCACGGCGGTAAATGCCCTTGCTGCACCGGTTCTGAAGGGTGCATATTCCAAATCCGATAGGCAGCCCGCGGCGGCAAGCTATCACGTTGAGGAAACTGCTGATCGCTTTCTGCCATGTTGAACAGGCGCCAGTCGATATCGTTGGCGAAGCCGGGAAAGCCGTGCTTCAACCAGTCGGCGTCGTAGTTTTTACCGATGCGGGAGAAGCGACGCGGCCAGGTGATATCCAGCGCGTCAAAGCTTGCCGGCTGGGCGCTTTGCCGAGGAGACGCAAGGCGTCCCTGCAGCGGTTCAACATTGGGTAGGCGATGGATGCGGCCCTGCGGAAATGTTTCGGGAGTGGCGCCGATGCCGTGCGGATTATCGGCGAACTGAGTACCGCCGTAAGCCCGGCGCCAGTCCAGACGCATTTCTGCAAAGGGTAGAGGCGTGGAGGGACGATCGTTGATCCAATGGCGATCGCCGAAAACCACCAGCGTTTTCTCCAGCGAATCAAACTGGATCTTCACGGCGCAGGCGGTTTTGTCTTGTTGATGGTGGGTGTAGGCGTTGCCAGTGGCGAGAAACTCCGCACAGGCTTTTGGGATAGCCAGATCGAGCACGCCGCCACTTAACGTAAGTTCGTCGGCGGCCAACTGCCACAGTTCCGGTTCGGGGCGCAGACGCGGGGAGGCCCCCATGTCGGCCAAGGCCAAAACGGAAACGCCCAGATGATTTTGCCCTTGCCAAGAGAAGGGGCGATGAAGCGCGCTGAGGCGCAGAGGTTTTACGACTTTCATTGTGTGTGTAAAGCTTCCTGTGGATATCAGCTGGCAGCCAGGCTGCTTGCTCAAAAACAATCCGTTTTTCGGTTTAATAGATATCAGGCTATGTCACAACAGATGAAGAAAACGATGCGGCGTTCAGCGCCGATCGCTAATGCGGGGAGAGTCCCACTTCGAAATGGATGATCAAGAGGACAGTGCGTTGTCCTTCCCGTTTATTCCGCGAGCCAGCAGCACGGCGGCGACGGACAATGACGCGGCGATCGCCTTGGCGGTAAATTGGCCGGTGCTCTCCAGGTGATAGGGCGCAAAAAATCCGACGCCAGCGGTGCTCAGAACCAGCAGCGCGACGAGCGCCGCAAAACAGGGCAACTCTATCGCCAGCGTCAGTCTGCCGGGTGTCGCCGCACCGAGGTAACGCATCAAAAAACCGGGCAAAATCAGGAACCCGATCAGCTCTGCGGGAGCATTCACCGCAGACATCACCTGCTGATTGTATTTCAGGAGCGCTAGCATCAGCGCGACAAAGATCAGCAACCGCATGGGTAAGGCGGCCGCTCGGCTTGCCGACAAAAAGGTTTTGCCGATCGCAGCGAGCAATACGCAGCCGATCAGGATGCCAAAGACGGTAAACAGGATCTGTCCCCAGAGGCTGTCCTGCGTCGAAAAGGCAATGAACGCGCCCATCGTGACACTTCCTTATGCAAGGTGATTTAGCGAACTGATGAACGATAAGCCGTTTGCAGAACGTTGAAATCGGATCGCGTAATTGAAGGGATCCTTCTCGCTCAAAGCCGGGAAAGCTCTTCGATCACCGCTTTTTTGGGGTTCTTCGGATCGTACTTTATCGCGGTGAAATGGCCCGGCTGATAACGCGGCAGATCCACGACGCTGATCGGGCCTTTCGCCACGGCCGTATGGTTTTTTCCGTCTTGGGCGATGTACTTGACTTCGACTTCGCAGACCGGCCGATTTCCGTCCCACAGGTTGGTCTGGCGAATGCTGACGATTTGCCCGGAAGCGGAAATACCGTTCTCCATCACGCTGAGGGAAGAACCGATATGTTTGAAATAACCCCAGATATCGACCGTGATGAATTTGAAAAAACCCACCAGACTGAGGATGGGAGCCAATAAAATCAACCCGA
The DNA here is from genome assembly GCF_052168635.1 of Serratia sp. CY47444. Classification (NCBI taxonomy): domain Bacteria; kingdom Pseudomonadati; phylum Pseudomonadota; class Gammaproteobacteria; order Enterobacterales; family Yersiniaceae; genus Serratia; species Serratia sp. CY47444. The sequence continues at coordinate 688,358 of NZ_JBJNMH010000001.1, read as the reverse complement.
TAACGGTGAAAACATTTTTGGCCTTCGACATGGGAGTCCCTTTACAAGAAGATCGCCAGCGCCTTGGTGTTCAATCGTAAGGCACCGTTGGTGACCAGCGCGCCAAGCTGAGTGAACGTCATGGGATCATTACTGAGCTTGAAATTGGTTTTGCTGATCGACAGCGGGTTATGCGAGATATCCAGCATCGTGTGTTTAAGGCTGGTCGCCGTCAACGAAAGATTGGAGCCGTAGAAGGCAAAATTGGCCCCGGTCGCCACCCATTTCCAGCCGTGGCAGTTATCTTTCCAGTTCGGCGTTTGTACCGAGACGCCGTCCGCACTGGTGATATCAATGGTTTTCGCCTTGATGGTCAGCGTGCCGGTGATCGTCGTGTTCTGGTTATTATTATAGGTTTCGGTGACATCCCCGGTCACGGTAGCGGTCTGGCCGCCCGCTTCAATCGTCAGGACTTGCCCGCCGGCAGTAATGGTGGTGTGCTGACCGCCGGCGGTGATGTTGACGGTCTGCCCCTGCTTGATGGTGCTGGTCTGTTGCCCTTCGGTAATGTCGAGGGTCTGGTTGCCTTTCACCGTGACATGCTGGGTTTGCGTAATGTTTTGCGTCTGCGCGCCGTCAAGCTTGAAAGACTGATTGCCGGTGATGTCGATTTTATCGCCGCCGTCGATAATCGTCAGGTCGCGGCCGCCTTTGATGTTCACCGTCTGGTGAGCGTTCAGGTTGGCGGTGTCCAGCCCATTGACGGTCGTCGTGCGTTTCGCTTTGTACAGGAACGTGGCGTCGCCGGTGACGGTGTCGTCCTGCTGGCGCCCGATGGTGGTGGTGCGACTGCCGTCAATATTGACGTTCTTGTCGTTTTCCACCGTCATGTTCATGTTGCGTTCGGCATGCATGTCGAACGATTCGTTGCCGGGCGAGTCTTCCAGGAACAGGAAGCTGGCGTTGTCGGCGCCGCCGCCTTTACTGCGGCTCATAAAGCCCATTTTAGTGGCGTCGCCGGGCAGATCCCACGGCGGCATGCTGTCTTCGTTGTAAACGCGGCCGGTGATGATAGGGCGATCCGGATCGCCGTTGATAAAGTCGACCACCACTTCCTCACCCACGCGCGGGATCTGGATCCCACCGTATTTCCAGCCGGCCCAGGCGCTCGAGACGCGCACCCAACAGGAACTGGTTTCATTGCCGCTGCCGTGGCGATCCCAACGGAATTTGAGTTTCACCCGGCCATATTTATCGGTCCAGATGCTTTCGCCTTCCGGGCCCACTACTTCGGCAGTTTGCGGGCCGTGGGTTTTCGGCCAAGGCGTGGTGCGCGCCGGGCGCCAATTGATGTCCGCCGGAACGACCTGAAATTCGGTTCGCTGCTCGCCAACATCATTATCGTTGCTGGCGTAGCTGTTTTCCTGCATGAAGTACTGCGCGCTGACCACCAGGTAGGCGCGGTTGTCTTCCATACGCGGCGCCTGGGTCAGTTGAAAACGGTAGCCGGGCGCAATGCCCTGCGAATTGCCTTCGCCGCTCATCTGCTCGTGCTGCGCTTCGAACTCCTGTTGGCGAACCTTGACGTAAAACTGGCCGTGGGCGTGATCGGTATAGCGACCGGGCCAGTCGAACACCTCGGCTTTGTCCTGCGCGAACGAGGCGGGATTCTGCCGGGCCTCCAGCAACCGCGCGCGCGGCTTACGAAAATCGTAGTCATCCAGGCTATAGAGGCTGGGCGTGATGGCGTCAGAAACGCTCCAGCTATTGATGCTGTCCTTGTTTTCCACCAGGCCACCTTCCGCGAGCTGGTAGGGAATGCTGGCGTAGCCGGCGAGTTCCTGATGGGCCGCCGGCGCGTCAGCCAGCACCAGCGTATGGCCGTCTTGCTGGTGCGTGAAATAATAATAGATGCCTTCGTGTTCCATCAGACGGCTGATGAAATCGAAATCGCTCTCCTGATACTGCACGCAGTATCCCCAGATGCGGTAGTCGTAACTCAGGCGGTTATCGATTTTCACCTGATACTGCCCCAGCACCTGAGTCAGGATGTCGGGAACGGTTTTTTCCTGGTGGATGCGAAAATCGCGGTTTTGCGTCAGATACCACAGCGTGGGGCGCAGCACGGCGCGGTAGATATAGTAACGGTTGCCGCCAGCTTCTCGGCCGGAGAGGGTCATGCGCGTGATATTGCCGTTGAGATAACGCGGTGCCAACGGATTGCCCCGCAGCTCCAGCGTGATTTTTTGTCCCAGCAGCGCTTTCAGATCGAGCCGATTGTCGGGGCTGAGCAACTCGACGTCGAACTCGAACAATCCGGCCAGTTTTTCCTCGCCGAAAAGGCTTCTGAACAACAGCTGATGGGAGGGCAAGGGCGTGTGCGCAATGATAAGACGATCCATACTATTCCCCGCTTTAGGCATAGCTACCGCACGAGAATTGACGCGCGATCCCGATGGCGTATCTGTCACGAATAGAGACAGGAACTGACGAAAGATTTAACAAAGTTTACACAAAGGCACGATTTGTGCAGTCTACAATAGAGCTCTGCATTTGCAAAATAGCCTTGTGGATCAATGCTCAATTCGTTAACTTGCTCACGATCTTGTTTTTTATTATCTAAAACATATAGATGCGAGCAGATCATTTTTTATCTCAAATTATTGGGAAATTGGTAATACCAAAGAATAAATGTGTAACACATAAGCCAACGTGCTTATAAAACAACTCTTTTTTTACGTAAAAAAAGTCGCTGACTGTTTTTTATCCTTACCATTTGCCAGTTAAAGATGATCAAATATATAAATTTGGCGAATGTTAATTCGGATGATTCCTATTTGGTGGGCGTCCCAGGGCCCACCGACGGGCCTGGGAACATGCGTTTGAACGGTTGAAAATGCAGCGAATACCGTCGTTAACGTGGAGAGGAGTCGAAGGAGAGTTGACCTACCAGCTCGCAGAGCCAGATTAACGCCGGGTCGCGTTGCGCCTGCCGGCCGGCGATCAGCTCAATGGGGAAAGGCGCGATGGCCAACTCGTCAGGCAGCGGGAGAATGCGTACGCGTTGCGGATCGGAAAAATGCCGGGCCGCGCTGGCGGCCAGCGTGGCGATCAGATCGCTGTCGGCGACCACGGCCGGCAGAGCGGCAATATGTGAAAAGGTCACGGCGACGCGCCGCTGACCGCCGATTTCCGCCAGACGCCGGTCGACCAGCCCTCTGGCAGAGCCATCGTCTGCCGGTGCGTACAGCCCATGCGGCAGGCTGAGGTAGCGTGCCAGATCCCAGCGGCCATCCGCCAGCTGTGGGTGTGAACGGCTGGCGATACACACCAGATGCTCTTCAAACAACGTGCGCACATAGTGGCTCTCCGCACCGGAAAGGTGCCCTCCCAGCGCGATATCCACCTCGCCGCGATCCAGTTGCCGATAAATATTGTGGCGATCCAGACGCGAAACGCGAATATCGATGCCGGGGGCGGTCTGACGCAACCGGCTGATGAGGGTGGGCAGCAGCAAGATATCGGCATAGTCGCCGGCCGCCAGCGTAAAACGCCGCTGCCCGGCGGTAGCCGGATCGAAACGGGCAGGGGGGGCCAACGCCAGATGGATCTGTTCAAGCACCTGCTGTATTTGCGGCATCAATTGGTGGGCGCGCGGCGTGGGTGACATGCCGCCGCCGCTGCGCACAAACAGGGGATCGTTGAGAAGAATGCGCAGCCGCGCCAATGCATTGCTGACGGAGGGCTGAGCGCGGTTAAGACGCCGGCCTGCGGCGGTGACGTTGCGCGTCTGATACAACGCCTCAAACACCACCAGCAAGTTGAGATCGACGCTGGCTAAATTCATTTTATGAATACTCTATATACAGATAATCCATTTCCAGAATCATACTGTGTTCTTTAGGCTGAAAGCACACAAATTTAGCCTTCAATCAGGGGAAATGATGAACAAAGTCTTGGTCACCGGCATTGAGCCGTTCGATGGTGATGCGGTGAATCCTTCCTGGCAAATTGCGCAGGCGCTGGCCGGTGAACATATTGCCGGCGCGGAGATCGCGGTGCTCGAGCTGCCCTGCGTATTGGGCGTGGCCAATCAGCAATTGATCGCGGCGATTGAGGCGCTGCAGCCGCTGGCGGTGATTTGTCTGGGCCTGGCCGGCGGCCGGGCCGAGATTTCGCTGGAACGGGTGGCCATCAATCTGATCGATGCCCGCATTCCCGACAATGCCGGTAAACAGCCGATCGACGTACCGGTGGTGGCGGGCGGGCCGGTAGGGTATTTTAGCACGTTGCCGGTGAAGGCCGCAGTGCAGCAGCTGCGCCGACAGGGGATCCCGGCGGCGGTCTCTTATACGGCAGGTACCTATAACTGCAACCATATTTTTTACGGTCTGCGGCACTATCTGGAGACGCAGCACGTGAGTGTCAGGGGTGGATTCATACATATTCCGTACAGTCATGAACTGGCGGCGTCCCATCCGGGCAAGCCGAGCATGGCGCTGGCGACGATGGTGGAAGCGGTGCGCACGGTCGTACAGGTGACGCTGACGGTAGAGGAAGATGTGCGATTCGGCGACGGCGCCGTACATTAAAAGCAGGGCGTGGTGTACCACGCCCTGCTACGGGTTATTCGTCGGCGACGCGGATCACCAGTTTGCCGAAGTTTTTGCCCTGCAGCAGGCCGATAAACGCCTGCGGCGCCTGCTCCAGCCCATCAACGATGTCCTCGCGGAACTTGATTTTCCCCTGTTCGACCCAACTGCTCATTTGTTGCAAGAATTCGTCAAAGCGTGAGCCGTAGTCGTCGAAGATGATAAAGCCCTGCATGCGGATGCGTTTGCGCAGGATCAGCCCTTCCAGCAGGGGCAAGCGGTCCGGCCCCGCAGGTAATCCGGTGGCATTGTAATGGGCGATGATGCCGCACACCGGAATGCGTGCTTTGGTGTTCAACAGCGGCAGCACGGCGTCGAACACCGCCCCACCGACGTTTTCGTAATAGATGTCGATGCCTTTTGGGCAGGCGGCCGCCAGCTGTTCGGCAAAGTCAGGGGCGCGGTGATCGAGACAGGCGTCGAAACCCAACTCTTCCACCACATAGCGGCATTTTTCCGCACCGCCGGCGACGCCGACGACGCGGCAGCCTTTCAGCTTCCCGATTTGGCCGACCACCGAACCGACCGCACCGCTGGCGGCGGCGACCACCAGCGTTTCACCTGCCTGCGGTTGGCCGATGTCGAGCAACCCCATGTAAGCGGTAAATCCCGGCATGCCCAGCACGCCCAGCAGGCGGGAAGGATGCGGCAGGTGCGGGCCTAGGTTGCGCAGGCCGCTGCCGTCAGACAGGGCGTAATCCTGCCAGCCGTCATAACCCAACACCCAATCGCCGACGTTGAAATCGGGATGCTGTGAAGCCGCCACGCGCGATACCGTACCGCCCACCATGACCTGACCGATCTCCACCGGCGGCGCGTAGGAGGGGGCATCGCTCATGCGCCCGCGCATATAAGGATCCAGCGACAGATAAACAGTGCGCAGCACCAGCTGCCCGGCGGCGGGCTGCGGTGTGGGGACGGTATCGAGACGGAAGTTGGCCGCCGTCGGTTCGCCGTGCGGACGCGAAGCCAGCAGGAAGCGGCGGTTCTGTTGAGAAGGGGACATCGAAAGCTCCTTTGCGTTGCGACAAACAAGATTCGTTAAGCCTAGTCCAGGGGCGGCAAGGCAACGTTACCGAATGTGCTTAGCCTTAGAGCGGAACGATCAGCACGTCGATATGGCTGATATTGATAAAGCGGGCGGCGGAACAGGAGACCTTATTCATCATGCCGTCGCGATGGTTGCCGCAGAGCAGCAGGTCGAACGGCTGACGGCGGCTGGCGTATTCCAGGCTATCACCCAGCTCGCCGTGCACGATCAACGTATCGGCGATCGGGTAACCGGCGCGTTGACGCAGTTCCTCCATAAACAGCCGGGTTTCCTCCTCCATCAACGTGCGTAAATCGCCCAGCATTGGCCCGGCGAAATTATTGTACATTTCCGGGTTGGCGAGCGTGCTCAGCAAGGTGATGCTGCCGCTGTAAGGGCGGACGATGGAGACGGCCTTTTCCACCAGACGGTGGCTGTCAGGGGCAACGGCAACGGTGACCAGAACGTTTTGATACCCCATATCCTACTCCTTGTTGTATCCATCGTGTTTCAGGCTGCCGCATCGGTGGCCTTGGTGGAAGTCTTGCGTCGGATAAAGGGTAGAACCTGGCGGGTGGAATAAATGTGTTTCGCATCACGCGCGGCAATAAAAGCTGAATTTGCACCGGTTATATAGCAATAAAAGATAAAACCGTTGCCGCACGTAATTTCACTGAATTAAAGCACCTGCGTCCACAGCGTTTTCGGCACCTTGCCCAGATCGAACAGTTTACCGGCAACCAGCTCAGCGCGACGGTGGTCGGCAGCGCGGTACATGTTGCTCATTTCTGTATCATTTTCAATGGAGTAGTTCAGTTTGTCGTACACCTTCTCCAGGCTGTCCAAAGAGGAGCATTTACGGAATGTCAGCAGATATTCGAGCGTATCGGTCATGATTAAAATATAGCCTGTTAATAGTTAAAGCCGGGTGAATAACACATCGGCGGCTCACGGCGACGCCGTCGAGGTAGCGATGTACGACCTGACAAAAATCATTTCAAGTAGATAAATTGCACTGGGTAATGATGTAACGCCGCCCGTAGCGGCGCTTTGATAAATCATAATATGCCCGTGCGCCGTCAGCAATCTCATCCTGCTGATAAATGGAGAAATAGGGAAAGTCTCAGGGCGGCTGACGGCAGACGCGTCGTCGTCGCTGCTGTGCACAAGCACGCGCCGCCGTGCCAGGCCTCATTCTGCAGTGATTTTTTCACCCGGCCGCGGCATTGGGCGGAGTTTTTCGCCGCCGCTGACGTTAAAACGCCGTTTTTCTCGATGGAGAAATATGAAGAGTAAAACAAAACTGCGTTTTATTTTATGACCATAAGGGAATGAAATCGTAAGCCATGTAAATAATCATCTGGGGATGAGGGGAAATTATCACGACGACAAAAAAGAAATAAAAAGCATTAAAGTTTTATGGCGAGCTGCCGATATATCGTTTTGGCGGAATTTAACGCAAAAAAAGTATTCTTGCATCGTGCTAATACGGAAACATATCGTTACGTCTGTGAGCTTGTTCACTACGCCCGCGAATCATTGATAAGCCATAATCACCTGATGTTGAAAATTAAAACAGCCTCAGGCTGGGGGCTTAAGTCAAATCCGATAGCTAATAACCTTATAGTTTACACTGGTTATTTTTCAGCTTGGATATTTTTTAGTAACTCAAATGGTTATTTATACTGAGTTTGTTGCCTATATGCAGATTTTTGTTCTGTTATTTTGGTTTGGTGATGCTTTTGTTCGAATTGATCTAAAAAAGATAATTTTTTGGCGGATAAACATTGTTTTTAAGACGTTTTTTTACCTATGGTTGTTTTGTGAACAAAATGGCGGTCAATAAGTGAGCGTATTTGGGGGTATTTGGCTTAATTATTTTTTATTTTTGTGATCTATGTCACATTGTATTTAAAATTGCCTCTCACTTACATTGTGTGTGCTAATGGTTCGGGGGTAGAGTTGCGCTGCTTTAGGAATAATCTTATTAAATTTGTAAAAATAGTTTCATGGTGACTAAACACTATCGAAGCAGAATGCTGTACATCCATACACGTAGGTTTACGCTCGTAGCAAATACTGAACAGTGGTCGAATTTAGCGATTGTAGAAAATTATAGCAGTCGTTTTTGAGAGATTAATTTGCCAACTTTGGGAAACAACCCAAGTCACGGGCGATAAAATTTATCACCCAGCGTATGTTTTTAAACATAGTCTGTCGGGATGGGGAATATGGGTACGTCTGAATTACTTAAGCATATTTATGACATCAATTTGTCATATTTACTTTTAGCACAGCGTTTGATCAACGATGAAAAAGCGTCCGCGATGTTCCGCCTGGGTATTGATGAAACCATGGCCGATGCGCTGGCGCAGCTGACTTTGCCGCAAATGGTCAAACTGGCCGAGACCAACCAGCTGGTTTGCCACTTCCGCTTTAACGAAAGCCAGACCATCGAACGCCTGACCAAAGAGTCGCGCGTCGACGATCTGCAACAAATCCATACCGGCATTTTGCTATCAAGCCATTTACTGCAAGAGCTATCGAGTAAAGACGCTAGCCCGACGAAGAAAAGAGCCTGATGATGGTTGAGAAAAGTATCGTTCAAGAAGCCAAGGACATTCAGCTCGCTATGGAGCTGATTTCGCTGGGAGCCCGACTGCAGATGCTGGAGAGTGAAACTCAGCTCAGCCGTGGGCGCTTGATTAAACTTTACAAGGAGTTACGCGGCAGCCCGCCGCCAAAAGGAATGTTACCGTTCTCAACCGACTGGTTTATGACCTGGGAACAAAATATTCACTCGTCGATGTTTTACAACGCCTACCTGTTTCTGATGAAAAGCGGGCAGTGCAGCGGAGTGGAGGCGGTGATCAAAGCCTATCGCCTCTACCTGGAACAGTGCCCGCAGCAGGCCGGCGAGGCGCCGTTGCTGGCGCTGACCCGCGCCTGGACGCTGGTGCGCTTCGTCGATAGCGGCATGTTGCAGCTCTCCGCCTGCAGCTGCTGCGGCGGCGCATTTATCACTCATGCGCATCAGCCGCTGAATGGTTTCATCTGCAGTTTATGCCAACCCCCATCCCGCGCCGTAAAAAGACGTAAACTTTCGCCGCAACTGGCCGATATTATTCCTCAACTGCTGGACGAGCAGGTCAAACGCGCCATTTGAGCCGCCACGTTGCCGGCTCTCGGCAATGAATACCGACGTGTGATACGCAGGGGCGGCATGCCGCCCCCAGACACGCAGCCTGGTCTGTCGCGCCAGGGCGCGTTTGCCCCACCTTCCATCCACATTGTTAATTTAAGGAATGCGTGTGCTAGTTATTTTGGGTTATCTCGTGGTATTGGGTGCGGTGTTTGGCGGCTACCTGATCGTGGGCGGTCATCTCGGTGCGTTATACCAACCGGCGGAGTTTCTGATTATCGGCGGGGCGGGTGTCGGCGCTTTCATCGTCGGCAACAACGGCAAGGCGATCAAGGCCACGCTGCGTGCGCTGCCGCGGCTGATGCGCCGTTCCAAATACAACAAAGATCTGTACATGGATCTGATGGCGCTGTTGTTCCGCCTGCTGGCCAAATCGCGTCAGCAAGGCATGCTGTCGCTCGAGTTCGATATCGATAATCCGCAAGAAAGTGAAATTTTCTCTAATTATCCGCGCATCCTTGCCGATAACACCCTGGTGGAGTTCATTACCGACTATTTACGGCTGATGGTGAGCGGCAATATGAATGCGTTCGAGATCGAAGCGCTGATGGACGAAGAGATCGAAACCTACGAGCAGGAAAGCGAAGTGCCCGCCGGCAGTTTGGCGATGGTGGGTGACTCCTTGCCTGCGTTCGGTATCGTCGCGGCGGTGATGGGGGTGGTACACGCCCTGGCTTCGGCCGATCGGCCGGCCGCGGAACTGGGCGCGCTCATCGCTAACGCCATGGTCGGCACTTTCCTCGGTATTCTGTTGGCCTACGGCTTCATCTCGCCGCTGGCCACGTTGCTGCGCCAGAAGAGCGCCGAAAACGTCAAGATGATGCAGTGCATCAAGGTCACGCTGCTGTCGAGCCTGAACGGATACGCACCGCAGATCGCGGTCGAGTTTGGCCGCAAAACGCTGTATACCACCGAACGTCCTTCTTTCGTTGAGCTGGAAGAACACGTGCGCCGCGTGAAAGCGCCGGCGCAGCAGGCGACGGAAGAAGAAGAAGCATGAAACAGAATCATCCGGTCGTTCTGGTCAGAAAGCGCAAGTCGCATCATGCCGCCCATCACGGCGGCTCCTGGAAGATCGCTTATGCCGACTTTATGACGGCGATGATGGCGTTCTTCCTGGTGATGTGGCTGCTGGCGATCGCCAGCCCGCAGGAGCTGACGCAAATCGCCGAATATTTCCGCACGCCGCTCAAGGTTGCCCTGACCAGCGGCGACAAGAGCAGTTCCGAAAGCAGCCCAATCCCGGGCGGCGGCGACGATCCTACGCAACAGCATGGCCTGGTGAGAAAGCAGGTCGACTCGCCGGACTCGCGCGCCGAAGAGCTGCGCCTGAACAAGCTGCGCGAAAAGCTGGATGAGTTGATTGAGTCCGATCCGCGCCTGAAGGCGCTGCGTCCGCATCTGTTGATCAACATGATGGATGAGGGGCTGCGCATTCAGATTATCGATAGCCAGAACCGGCCGATGTTCAAAACCGGCAGCGCGCAGGTCGAGAGTTATATGCGCGATATTCTGCGGGCGATAGCGCCGATCCTCAACGACCTGCCGAACAAGATCAGCCTGTCCGGCCACACCGATGATATCCCTTACGCCACCGGCGAGCGCGGCTACAGCAACTGGGAACTGTCGGCCGATCGCGCCAACGCCTCCCGACGCGAGCTGATTGCCGGCGGCCTGGCGGAAGGCAAGGTGCTGCGGGTGGTGGGCATGGCGGCCACCATGAGCCTGAAACAGCACGGCGCCGATGATGCGATCAACCGTCGTATCACCGTGCTGGTGCTGAACAAGCAAACGCAAGAGGGCATCGAACACGAAAATGCCGAAAGCAACGCGATGGATATCGCCCAGCCGGATAGCCTGAAGCAGCTGGCGCCGTCGGCGACTGCGCCGGCCAGCCAAACGCCGGAACCCCAGGCGGTAACGCCGACCGATCAAGCGACGCCGCCGGCGATGGACCCTGCCGCCCAATCGCAGACATCCCCGGCGATAGCCCCGGCCGGCCAAACGCCGGAACAATCGGCGGCTGCGCCCGCACCGACTAACCGCGACTCACAGCCAGAGGTGACCCCGTGAGCATGGACATTAGCGATTTTTATCAGACCTTCTTTGATGAGGCGGACGAGTTGCTGGCCGACATGGAGCAACACCTGCTGGAGCTGGATCCGCTGGCCCCCGATATCGAGCCGTTGAACGCCATCTTCCGCGCGGCACACTCGATCAAGGGCGGTGCGGCGACCTTTGGCTTTTCGGTGCTGCAGGAAACTACCCACCTGCTGGAGAACCTGCTGGACGGTGCAAGACGCCAGGAAATGAGCCTGAGCACCGAGATTATCAACCTGTTTCTGGAAACCAAAGACATTATGCAGGAGCAACTGGACGCCTATAAAACCTCGCAACAGCCTGACGCCGAAAGCTTTGAATACATTTGCCAGGCGCTGCGCCAGCTGGCGTTGGAAGCGCAACAGCAGCAGGAGGCGCCCGCGGTTCAACCGGCCGTTCAGCAGCCCGTTGTTCAGCACGCAGCCGCGCCGGCGGCGATCGAAGGCGGCATGCGCATCAGCCTGAACGGGCTAAAAGCCAGTGAAATCCCCTTGATGTTGGAAGAGCTGGGCAACCTCGGCGAGGTTAAAGATCCGCATCAGACGGAACACAGTCTGGACGTGACGTTGCTCACCTCCGCCAGCGAAGACGACATCAGCGCCGTGCTGTGCTTCGTGTTGGAACCGGAACAAATCAGCTTCTCGACGCCGACGCAAAGCGAACCGGCCGCCGTGGAAGCGAGCTTACCGGAAGCGGTCGCCGTGCCGGAACCTGCGCCAGCGCCGGTCGCCAGCGCCGTGCCGCCCGCCACTAAACCGGCCGCCGCAGCGGCGGAAGCGCCAAAAGCGCGCGCCAAGGCGAGCGAATCCACCAGCATTCGCGTGGCGGTGGAAAAAGTGGATCAGCTGATCAACCTGGTGGGCGAACTGGTGATCACCCAGTCGATGCTGGCGCAACGCTCCGGCACGCTGGATCCGGTGAACCACGGCGATCTGCTGAACAGCATGAGCCAGCTGGAGCGTAACGCGCGCGATCTTCAAGAGTCGGTCATGTCGATCCGCATGATGCCGATGGAATATGTCTTCAGCCGCTACCCGCGCCTGGTGCGCGATTTGGCCGGCAAGCTGAACAAACAGGTGGAACTGACGCTGCAGGGCAGCTCCACCGAACTGGACAAGAGCCTGATCGAACGGATTATCGATCCGTTGACGCACCTGGTGCGCAACAGCCTCGATCACGGTATCGAAGAACCGGCCACCCGCATCGCCGCCGGTAAATCGGCGGTGGGCAATCTGGTGCTGTCGGCCGAACATCAGGGTGGCAACATCTGTATTGAGGTCATCGACGATGGCGCCGGCCTGAACCGCGAAAAAATTCTCGCCAAGGCCGCGTCGCAAGGGCTGGCGGTGAGCGACAGCATGAGCGACGAAGAGGTCGGCATGCTGATCTTTGCTCCGGGCTTCTCTACCGCCGAGCAGGTGACCGACGTTTCCGGCCGTGGCGTCGGCATGGACGTGGTGAAACGGAATATTCAGGAGATGGGCGGCCACGTCGAGATCCGTTCACAGGCCGGTAAGGGCACCACCATCCGCATCCTGCTGCCGTTGACGCTGGCGATCCTTGACGGCATGTCGGTCAAAGTGAACGACGAAGTCTTTATCCTGCCGCTGAACGCGGTGATGGAATCGCTGCAGCCTCAGGCGGAAGACTTGCACCCGCTGGCCGGCGGCGAACGCGTGCTGCAGGTGCGCGGCGAATACCTGCCGCTGGTGGAGCTGTATCGGGTATTTGAAGTGGAAGGCGCCAAAACCGACGCTACGCAGGGCATCGTCGTCATCCTGCAAAGTGCCGGCCGCCGCTATGCGTTGCTGGTGGATCAGCTGATCGGCCAGCATCAGGTGGTGGTGAAGAATCTGGAAAGCAACTACCGCAAAGTGCCGGGCATCTCCGCCGCGACCATTTTGGGCGACGGCAGCGTGGCCTTGATCGTCGATGTCTCGGCGTTGCAAACCTTGAACCGTGAAAAGCGTCTGACGGACGCCGCCGCATAATAATGAGTTTATTGATTTAAAAGGTGAATGATATGGCAGGATTGGCAGCCGTCAGCAAATTGGCTGGCGAAACGGTAGGGCAAGAGTTTCTGATTTTCACCCTGGGCAACGAGGAGTACGGCATCGATATCCTCAAGGTGCAGGAAATTCGCGGCTACGATCAGGTGACCCGCATCGCCAACACCCCGGCGTTCATCAAGGGGGTCACTAACCTGCGCGGCGTGATCGTCCCGATCATCGATCTGCGGGTGAAATTCTCCCAGCAAAGCGTGTCTTACGATGAGAACACCGTGGTGATCGTGCTGAACTTTGGCCAGCGCGTGGTGGGCATCGTGGTCGACGGCGTTTCCGACGTGCTGTCATTGACCGCCGAGCAGATCCGCCCGGCGCCGGAGTTTGCGGTGACCCTCGCGACCGAGTACCTCACCGGGCTCGGTTCGCTGGGCGAGCGCATGCTGATCCTGGTGGATATCGAAAAGCTGCTGAGCAGCGAAGAGATGTCGCTGGTCGACAGCGTGGCGAAAAGCGTCTGATTCAAGACTCCAGGGGGGCAGGGCGCTGCCCCCTTGACCCATCACTCTTCCTGACCTGTCGCGATGCCGTCAGCCGCGCCCGGAACCCTTACTAAAAATAGTTACTTTCCCGCATAAAGTTTTGCCGCGCGGCGCCGATAACTCTCTCATTCAACGTCATCAGAGCCTGTCTGCGCGGGCTTCAACAAGGGAAATCATGTTAAATCGTATGAAGGTGGTCACCAGCCTGTTGCTGGTGTTGGTGCTGTTTGGCGCCTTGCAGTTGATTTCGGGCGGACTCTTTTTCTCCTCGCTGAAAAGCGATAAGGAAAACTTTACCGTCCTGCAAACTATCCGCCAGCAGCAGCTGCAGCTGAGTGAAAGCCGCGTTGACCTGCTGCAGGCGCGCAACTCCCTGAACCGTGCCGGTATTCGCTACATGATGGATACCAACAAGATCGGCAGCGGCGCCACCATTGATGAACTGCTGGCCAAGGCGAAAGAAGAGCTGGGCGAAGCGGAAAGACACTACGCCGCGTACGAGAAAATCCCTCAGGATCCGCGCCAGGATCCTCAGGCGGCGGAGCGCCTCAAGCATCAGTACGATGTGCTGTACGGCGCGCTCTCCGAGCTGATCCAACTGTTGGGCGAAGGCAAAATCAACGCGTTCTTCGATCAGCCTACGCAGAGCTACCAGGACAACTTTGAGCAGAGCTACAACGTTTACCTGGAGCAAAATGGCAAGCTGTACCAGATCGCAGTCGACGGCAGCAACAGCTCCTATAACTCGGCCATCTGGACGCTGATCGTGATCCTGGTGGTGGTGCTGGCGGTGATCGTGCTGGTCTGGACCGGTATCCATCACATCCTGGTGCGCCCGCTGAACCGCATGATCGATCACATCAAACAGATCGCCGCCGGCGACCTGACTCAGCAGATCGTCGTCAACAGCCGCAACGAAATGGGCGTGCTGGCGGCCAGCCTGAAACACATGCAAGGCGAACTGATTGAAACCGTCAGCGGCGTACGTCAGGGCGCGGATGCCATCTACAGCGGCGCGTCAGAAATCGCTGCGGGCAACAACGATCTCTCCTCCCGCACCGAGCAGCAGGCCGCGTCGCTGGAAGAGACCGCCGCCAGCATGGAACAGCTGACCGCGACGGTGAAACAGAACGCCGAAAACGCCCGTCAGGCTTCACAGCTGGCGTTGAGCGCCTCCGAAACCGCACAGAAAGGCGGCAAGGTTGTGGCCAACGTGGTGCAGACCATGCATGACATCGCCGGCAGCTCGCAGAAAATTGCCGATATCACCGGCGTGATCGACGGTATCGCCTTCCAGACCAACATCCTGGCGTTGAACGCCGCGGTGGAAGCGGCGCGTGCCGGCGAGCAGGGCCGCGGCTTCGCGGTGGTGGCCGGCGAAGTGCGTAACCTGGCGCAGCGCAGCGCGCAGGCGGCGAAAGAGATCAAAGGCCTGATCGAAGATTCGGTCAGCCGCGTCGATATGGGCTCTGTGCTGGTCGAAAGCGCCGGTGAAACCATGGGCGACATCGTCAATGCCGTCACCCGCGTGACCGACATCATGGGCGAAATCGCCTCGGCGTCGGACGAGCAGAGCCGCGGTATCGATCAGGTTGGACAGGCGGTAGCGGAAATGGACCGCGTCACCCAGCAGAACGCCTCGTTGGTGGAAGAATCCGCCTCGGCGGCGGCGGCGCTGGAAGAACAGGCCAGCATGCTGACCCAGTCGGTGGCGGTATTCCGCCTGAGGTCGGAAGGCCAGGAAGAGTTTAAAGCGCCTGTCACCAGCAAGGCGACGGTAACACCGGTAATCAATCATAAGAAAATGAACGCCAGCGATCTGCAGGATAACTGGGAAACGTTCTGACCGGTATCGGGCCTCTCTCGCAGGGGCCCTTTTCCCTACGTAGGCCGGTCGCCGGCCGGCTGCAAGGAGGTTCACAGTGTTTAACCGAATCCGTATCTCTACCAGCTTATTCCTGTTGTTGATGACCTTCTGCGTTCTGCAGTTGGCCAGCAGCGGCCTGTCGTATTCCGCGTTTCGCTCCGATAACCACAACCTCGACATCATCACCCTCGGCAGCCAGCAGCGCGATTCGCTCAGCCTGAGTTGGGTGTCGCTGTTGCAGGCGCGCAATACGCTGAACCGCGCAGGCACCCGCGCGGCGCTGAAGCTGCCGCAGGAGCAGGTGAACGAACTGATGAGCAGCGCCCGCAGTTCGCTGCAGAAGGCCGATCTCTATTTCAATCAGTTCATGGCGGTTGAACGCAGCAGTGAACAGCAAAGCCAGCAGACGGCCACCACCAAGGCCAGCTACGAGCGGCTGCGCGGCGCGCTGCGTGAACTGATCGGTTTCCTGGAAAAGGGCGAGCTGCAGGCGTTTATGGATCAGCCGACGCAGAAAACCCAGGACCTGTTCGAGGCCGACTTCGTGCAGTACCTGCAGTTGGTCAACGGCGACATCAGCGAAGCCAGGGACGCCAACCAGTTCTCCTTCACGCTGGCGGGTCTGATGCTGGCGGGGGCGGTCTTGATGCTGATCGTGGTGACCGGCAGCGCCATGTGGTGGTTGCGCACCATGTTGGTACAGCCGTTGAACCAAATCCGCAGCCACTTTGAACGCATCGCCGCCGGCGATTTGGCGACGCCGATTCAGGTGTACGGCCGCAATGAAATCAGCATGCTGTTCGCCAGCCTGCAACGCACGCAGCAGTCGCTGATCGGCACCGTCGGCGCGGTGCGCGACGGGGCGGAGTCGATTCTGATCGGCCTGCAGGAAATCTCCGAAGGCAATAACGATCTGTCTTCCCGCACCGAGCAGCAGGCCGCTTCGCTGGAAGAGACCGCCGCCAGCATGGAACAGCTGACCGCGACGGTGAAGCAGAACGCCGACAATGCGCGGCAGGCCTCTCAGCTGGCACGTGACGCCTCGGCCACCGCGGCCAAGGGCGGCGAGCTGGCCGGCGATGTGGTCACCACCATGCACGATATCGCCAACAGTTCGCAGAAAATCGGCGCCATCACCAGCGTGATTGACGGCATCGCCTTCCAGACCAACATTCTGGCGCTCAATGCGGCGGTGGAAGCGGCGCGCGCCGGTGAACAAGGGCGCGGTTTCGCCGTGGTCGCCGGCGAAGTGCGCAACCTGGCGAGCCGCAGCGCGCAGGCGGCGAAAGAGATCAAGGGGCTGATCGACGAATCGGTCAGCCGCGTCAAGCACGGCTCGGTGCTGGTGGAAAACTCCGGCGCCACCATGCAGGACATTGTGCGTTCGGTGACCCGCGTGACCGACATCATGGGCGAGATCGCATCGGCGTCGGATGAACAGAGCCGCGGCATCGAGCAGGTGACGCAGGCGGTGACCCAGATGGATCAGGTCACCCAGCAGAACGCCGCGTTGGTGGAAGAGTCCGCTTCTGCCGCCACCGCGCTGGAAGAGCAGGCCATTACCCTGGCCGACGCGGTCGCGGTATTCCGTCTGGCGGACGATAACTTCGTCGCGCCAGGTAACAGCAGCAACGCAGTTTCACCCGTGGTAAAGGAAGCCCAAGATTGTTAAACCGCATAAGCAGCACGTTTTTCTCCGGTGAGGCGGCATGAAACAGGCGCCGTCAACTTCTAACCGGGATACAGCGTCGATGTTGACGCAAATGGTGCAGCGTCTGCCGCTGTCGGACGTGCATTTTCGCCGTATCAGCCAGTTGATTTATCAACGCGCCGGCATCGTGCTGGCGGAGCATAAGCGCGAGATGGTTTACAACCGCCTGGTGCGCCGGCTGCGGCTGTTGGGATTGCACGATTTCGGCGACTACTTGGCGCTGCTGGAAAGCGATCCGAACAGCGCGGAGTGGCAGGCGTTCATCAACGCGTTGACCACCAACCTGACGGCCTTTTTCCGCGAGGCGCATCACTTCCCGATCCTGGCGGAGCATGCGCGCTCGCGGCCGAACGGCTACAGCGTCTGGAGCACCGCGGCCTCGACCGGTGAAGAGCCGTATTCGATCGCCATCACGCTGAGCGATGCATTGGGCCAGCGGGCCGGCAGTTGCCAGGTCTGGGCCAGCGACATCGACACGCAGGTGCTGGAAAAAGCGGAAGCGGGCGTTTACCGCCAGGAAGATCTGCGCACCCTGACGCCGACCCAAATGCAGCGCTATTTCCTGCGGGGCACCGGGCCGCATCAGGGGCTGGTGCGCGTGCGGCCGGAACTGGCGGCGCGGGTGAACTTCCAGCCGTTGAACCTGCTGGCGCCAGAGTGGGCGCTGCCGGGGCAATTCGACGCCATTTTTTGCCGCAACGTCATGATCTATTTCGATAAGGCGACGCAGGAGCGCATTCTGCGCCGCTTCGTTCCCTTGCTTAAGCCGGGGGGGCTGATGTTCGCTGGCCACTCCGAGAACTTCAGCCAGATCAGCCGGGATTTCTACTTGCGTGGGCAGACCGTGTATGGGCTGACCAAGGAGAGGTAATGAGTAAAATCAGAGTGTTATGCGTAGACGATTCGGCACTGATGCGTCAGCTGATGACGGAAATCGTGAACGGCCATCCCGACATGGAAATGGTGGCGACCGCGCCGGATCCGCTGGTGGCGCGCGATCTGATCAAAAAATTTAATCCCCAGGTGCTGACGCTGGACGTCGAGATGCCGCGCATGGACGGGCTGGATTTCCTCGAGAAGCTGATGCGCCTGCGGCCGATGCCGGTGGTGATGGTCTCTTCGCTGACCGGCAAAGGGTCTGAGATCACGCTGCGCGCGCTGGAGCTGGGCGCGGTGGATTTCGTCACCAAACCGCAGCTCGGTATCCGTGAGGGCATGTTGGCCTACAGCGAACTGATTGCCGAGAAGATCCGCACCGCCGCCAGAGCGCGCCTGCCGCAGCGTTCCAACAGCCCGGCGCCGGCGATCCTCAGCCACGCGCCGCTGCTGAGCAGTGAAAAATTGATCGCCATCGGCGCTTCCACCGGCGGTACCGAAGCGATCCGCCAGGTACTGCAGCCGCTGCCGGCCACCAGCCCGGCGCTGCTGATCACCCAGCACATGCCGCCCGGTTTCACCCGTTCGTTCGCCGAACGGCTGAACAAACTGTGCCAGATCACGGTGAAAGAAGCGGAGGACGGCGAGCGCGTGCTGCCGGGCCATGCCTACATCGCACCGGGGGACCGCCACCTGGAGCTGGCGCGCAGCGGCGCCAACTATCAGGTGAAGCTGCATGACGGCCCGGCGGTCAACCGCCATCGTCCGTCTGTCGACGTGCTGTTCCGTTCGGTGGCGCAATATGCCGGCCGCAATGCGGTGGGGGTGATCCTCACCGGCATGGGGAACGACGGTGCGGCGGGGATGCTGGAGATGCACCGCGCCGGGGCCTATACCCTGGCGCAGAACGAGGCGAGCTGCGTGGTGTTCGGCATGCCGCGCGAGGCGATCGCCAGCGGCGGCGTCAGCGAAGTGGTCGAGTTGGACAGGATGAGCCAGCGCATGTTGGCGCAGATTTCCGGCGGCCAGGCATTGCGCATTTGATTTTAGTCCGCAGGGTTTACCCGGCGGCGATATGACCCTGGTTCGCCGCGCGGCGGCCTGCGGTTTTGCATCATTAAACGGTTAACTATTTCAGGAGTAACAATGGCAGACAAGAACCTCAGATTTCTGGTTGTGGACGACTTTTCCACCATGCGCCGCATCGTCAGAAATTTGCTCAAAGAGCTGGGCTTCAACAACGTCGAAGAAGCTGAAGATGGCGCGGATGCGCTGAACAAGCTACGCGCCGGCGGTTTCGACTTCGTGGTGTCCGATTGGAACATGCCGAACATGGACGGACTCGAACTGTTACAGACCATTCGCGCCGATAGCGCGCTGGCCGCGATGCCGGTACTGATGGTGACGGCGGAAGCCAAGAAAGAAAATATCATCGCGGCGGCGCAGGCCGGCGCCAGCGGTTATGTAGTGAAACCATTTACGGCGGCGACGCTGGAAGAAAAGCTCAACAAGATTTTTGAAAAATTGGGCATGTAAGGAGAGGGCGATGAGAGACATTCCAATGCCTGCCAGCGATGCAGCGACCGCGGGAGAGATCATCTCCCGCATCGGCCAACTGACCCGAATGCTGCGCGACAGCATGCGCGAACTGGGGCTCGATCAGGCGATCGCCCAGGCGGCAGAGGCGATCCCGGATGCGCGCGACCGTCTTGACTATGTCGTAACCATGACGGCGCAGGCGGCGGAACGGGCGTTGAACTGCGTGGAGGCGGCGCAACCGCGCCAGGCGGAGCTGGAATCCGGCGCCAACGCGTTGAAAGGGCGCTGGGACGAGTGGTTCGCCAATCCCATCGAATTGGACGATGCGCGTTCTCTGGTCAACGACACGCGCCAGTATCTGGATCAGGTGCCGGGCCATACGGCCTTCACCAATGCCCAGCTGCTGGAAATCATGATGGCGCAGGACTTCCAGGATCTGACCGGTCAGGTGATCAAGCGCATGATGGACGTGGTGCAGGAGATCGAAAAGCAGCTGCTGATGGTGCTGATGGAAAACATGCCGGAGCAGCCGGTGAAGGAAAAACGGCCGAACGACAGCCTGCTGAACGGCCCGCAGCTCGACCAGAACGGCGTCGGCGTCATCGCCAACCAGGCGCAGGTCGACGATCTGCTCGACAGCCTCGGTTTCTGAGGCTTTTCGGGGCGCGCGACGGCGCGCCCCGAAAGTTGCGCGGTGTCCCGCAAAGATTAATGTATATAGCATTACTATATACATCATGGCGGTTATAATTTGTACTCCAATTTAAGGAGGTCGCCATGACGTTAGGTTCTGTCTTTACCAATAATCGGACACAGGCTGTACGCTTGCCCGCAGAGGTGCGTTTCCCTGATACCGTTTCTAAAGTGACCGTTCGCGTAGTGGGCAAAGAGCGCATTCTTGCCCCCCTGGAGAATACTTGGGACAGTTTCTTCTGTGCGGCAAATGAGGTGAGCGATGATTTCCTCAATGAACGTGCAGGACAGCACCAGGGTGAGCGGGAAGATTTTTGATGTTCAGTCATATGCTGGACACCAACATTGTTATCTATGTCATCAAGCGCCGGCCGCTGGAAGTGCTGGAGGCATTCAATCGCTATGCAGGTAAAATGGTCATTTCGTCGATCACCTATGGCGAATTGGTTCACGGGTGGAGAAAAGCGCTCGTCCAGCGGTGAACGCCAGAGTCGTTGAAGATTTTGTCTCCCGATTGGACATTCTCGATTACAGCGCCAAAGCGGCATCGCACTATGGCAATATCCGGGCTGCGCTGGAACGCCAGGGAACGCCTATTGGCGTAAACGATCTACATATCGCCGGGCATGCGCGCAGCGAAGGATTGATCCTGGTGACCAATAATCGACGCGAACTTGAGTGCGTTGAGGGGTTGCGGCTGGAAAATTGGTTGTAACGTCTCCCTGATGGTCTCATCCCCTAAATAACCCGCCTTTTTCCCCGTTGTTCCGCCAATGACATCGCCAATTTTTTGGCATGCTGACCGCCATTCTTTACCCTCCCGACACAGGAACGGCGTTTCGTGGCTGAAGACAGCGATCTGGAAAAAAGCGAGGCCCCCACGCCCCACCGGCTGGAGAAGGCGCGTGAAGACGGCCAGATCCCGCGCTCCCGCGAGCTGACCTCGGTACTGATGCTGCTCTCGGGCCTCGCGATCATCCTGATGTCCGGCAGCAACATGGCGCAACAGCTGGCGGCGATGCTCACGCAGGGGTTGAACTTCGACCACGGCATGGTCAGCAACGATAAACAGATGGTGCGCCAACTCGGCATGCTGCTGCGCCAGGCGGTGCTGGCGCTGTTGCCGATCATGGCGGGGCTGGTACTGGTGGCGCTCGCCGCGCCGATGCTGCTGGGGGGCATTCTGTTCAGCGGCAAGTCGATTAAATTCGACTTGAAGCGGTTGAACCCGTTGTCCGGGTTGAAGCGCATCTTTTCCACCCAGGTGCTGGCCGAGCTGCTGAAAGGGATCCTGAAAGCGACGCTGGTCGGCTGGGTGACCGGTCTTTATCTGTGGCACAACTGGGCGGCAATGCTGCATCTGATGACCCAGCAGCCGCTCGATGCGCTGGGCAATGCGCTGCAGATGATCCTGTTCTGCGGTTTTCTGGTGGTGTTGGGATTGACGCCGATGGTGGCGTTCGACGTGTTCTACCAGCTGTGGAGCCACTTCAAGAAGCTGAAGATGACCAAGCAGGATATTCGCGACGAATTCAAAGACCAGGAAGGGGACCCGCACGTTAAGGGGCGTATTCGCCAGCAGCAGCGGGCGATCGCCCGGCGCCGCATGATGGCCGACGTGCCTAAGGCGGACGTGATCGTCACCAACCCGACGCACTACGCCGTCGCGTTGCAGTACAACGACAAAAAAATGAGTGCGCCGAAAGTGCTGGCCAAAGGGGCCGGCGAAATCGCCTTGCGCATTCGTGAGCTCGGTGCGGAGCACCGCATTCCGATGCTGGAGGCGCCGCCGCTGGCGCGTGCGCTGTATCGGCACAGCGAGATTGGACAACATATTCCGGCCACCCTGTATGCCGCCGTCGCCGAAGTGCTGGCCTGGGTGTACCAGCTGCGCCGCTGGCGGCGCGAGGGCGGCCTGATCCCGAAAAAACCTGAACGTTTACCGGTGCCGGAAGCACTGGATTTTGCAAGAGAGAGTGACTCTGATGGCTAATTTGGCCTCCCTGCTTCGTTTGCCGGGCAATTTTAAAGATACGCAGTGGCAGGTGTTGGCCGGCCCGGTGCTGATCCTGTTGATCCTGTCGATGATGGTGCTGCCGCTGCCGGCGTTTATCCTCGATCTGCTGTTTACCTTCAACATCGCGCTGTCAATCATGGTGCTGCTGGTGGCGATGTTCACCCAGCGCACGCTCGAATTCGCCGCCTTCCCGACCATTCTGCTGTTCTCCACATTGCTGCGTTTGTCGCTCAACGTCGCGTCGACGCGCATCATCTTGCTGGAGGGCCACACCGGTTCCGCCGCCGCCGGGCGCGTGGTGGAAGCCTTTGGCCACTTCCTGGTGGGGGGCAACTTCGCCATCGGCATCGTGGTGTTCATCATCCTGGTGCTGATCAACTTTATGGTAATTACCAAAGGTGCAGGGCGTATCGCCGAAGTGGGCGCGCGCTTCGTGCTGGACGGCATGCCGGGTAAACAGATGGCGATCGACGCCGACCTGAACGCCGGGCTGATCGGTGAAGACGAAGCGAAGAAACGCCGCGCTGAAGTGACCCAGGAGGCCGATTTCTACGGCTCGATGGACGGTGCCAGTAAATTCGTACGTGGCGATGCCATTGCCGGCCTGATGATCATGGTGCTGAACGTCGTCGGCGGCCTGTTGGTCGGTGTCGTGCAGCATGGCATGGAGCTGGGGGCGGCGGCGGAAAGCTATACGCTGCTGACCATCGGTGACGGCCTGGTGGCCCAGATCCCAGCGCTGGTGATCTCCACCGCCGCCGGCGTCATCGTCACCCGCGTCGCGACCGATCAGGACGTCGGCGAGCAGATGGTGGGCCAGCTGTTCAACAATCCGCGCGTGATGTTGCTGAGCGCCGGGGTACTGGGGCTGTTGGGCCTGGTGCCGGGCATGCCGAACCTGGTGTTCCTGCTGTTTACCGCCGCTTTGCTGGGCCTGGCCTGGTGGCTGCGTGGCCGTGAACAACAGGCACCGAAAACGGTGGAAGAACCGGCGATGCCGGAGAATCCGCAGGCCGCCGAGGCCAGCTGGGCCGACGTTCAGTTGGAAGATCCGCTGGGGATGGAAGTGGGCTACCGGCTGATTCCGATGGTCGATTTTCAACAGAACGGCGAGCTGCTGGGGCGTATCCGCGGGATCCGCAAGAAATTCGCGCAGGACATGGGCTATTTGCCGCCGGTGGTACACATCCGCGACAATCTGGAACTGCCGCCAGCCAGCTACCGCATCCTGATGAAAGGCGTTGAGATCGGCAGCGGTGAAGCGCAGCCGGGCCGTTGGCTGGCGATCAACCCCGGCAATGCCGTGGGCGAGCTGGCGGGAGACAAAACCGTCGATCCCGCCTTTGGGCTCGAGGCGGTATGGATCGACAGCGCCTTGCGCGAGCAGGCGCAGATCCAGGGCTTTACCGTGGTGGAAGCCAGTACCGTAGTGGCGACGCACCTTAATCACCTGATCGGCCAGTTTGCCAGCGAGCTGTTTGGCCGCCAGGAAACTCAGCAGCTGCTGGACCGTGTTTCACAAGAGATGCCGAAGCTGACCGAAGACTTCGTGCCGGGCGTGGTGTCGCTGACGACGCTGCACAAAGTGCTGCAAAACCTGTTGGCCGAACGCGTTTCTATCCGCGATATGCGCACCATCGTCGAAACGCTGGCGGAACATGCCCCGGCGCAAAGCGATCCTTATGAGCTGACGACCGTGGTGCGGGTGGCGCTGGGCCGGGCGATCACGCAGCAGTGGTTCCCGGGCAACGGCGAAATTCAGGTTATCGGCTTGGATACCCAGCTGGAGCGCCTGTTGCTGCAGGCGTTGCAGGGCGGCGGCGGTCTGGAGCCGGGGCTGGCCGACCGCCTGCTGGAACAGGCGCGTCAAGCGCTGCAACGGCAAGAGATGCTCAGCGCGCCGCCGGTGCTGTTGGTTAACCATGCGCTGCGTCCTTTACTGGCGCGCTTCCTGCGCCGCAGCCTGCCGCAGCTCGTGGTGCTGTCCAACCTGGAGATTAACGACGATCGCCAGATTCGCATGACGTCGACCATTGGAGCCGCCTGATGAAACGCTGTCTGTTCGTGTTGTGTTTGCTGGCGCCGTTAACCGCCGGTGCGGTGTCCGGCTCCTGGGTGGCCGAAGGGGCGGGCGTGACGTTGGAACAGGGCGGTATGCGCGATGAGTCCGCCGGTTTGCGGCCGCCGAACGCGTTGCCGGATGCCAATGCGCGCATCACCCGCGTCAGCTGGCGCTACCGTTTGCTGGGGCCTGAACCATTGGGGCTGCAGGCGCAGCTTTGCACGGTCAACCGCTGCATTCCGCTGGGCGGCGGCAGCGGCAGCAGCAACGGTCTGCAGGGCGAGCCGGCCAATGCGGAATTGCGTTTCGTCTATTACGTGCAGTCACAAGGCGGGTTGAACCCGCCGCTGCGGGTGATTGGCAATCAGGTGATTGTCAATTATCAGTAAGATCAGGCCAGAATTTGCAGGCCGTTGCGTTCCACCAGCGTCAGCAGCTTCATCGCGGCGGAGTTCGGTTGCGCTTCGCCGCGCTCCCATTTCTGTACCGCCTTTTTGCTGACGTTGAGATACAGCGCAAACACCGGCTGACTGACGTTTTCCCGTTCGCGCAGCGCGCGGATCTCGGCCGGCCCGAACTGCTTCACCGGCCGCAGGCACAGCATGTCGAAGGTACGCATGGTCACGTCGTCGACGAAACCGGCGCGGTGCAGGCCCTGAACTTCCTGGTGGATCTCGGCAAGAATTTTACTCATCGCTTAGCCTCCGTAACTCCCTGTTGTTGACCAGCTGGTAGAGTCTGAATGGCGAATAATCCAGATACAGCGCAGCCAGATGTTTCAATCCCTGTAACTCATCCGCACTGATGTTTTCTCTCTCGCTTTTGGCAAAGCCGCGCATAAAAAACAGGCGGTCTTCATCGCGAAAAACGATCAGCACCCGATAGCCGCCACGTTTGCCCGCACCAGCCCGAGCGATGCGCTTTTTGTATACGCAACCGCCAAGATTGGCGTCGTACCGCTGATGCTGCATTTCTCGCGCCGCTTTCACTATCGTGGCGTCGCTAATGCGCTCGCGTGCGGCAAAACCCTGAAAGGTTTTGGTGAGATAGATATCAGCCATTCGCTCTCCCTGCGAATCTATACCCGTTAAGGGTATATTTCAAGTGATTTAAAAATCACCACAGGGTGACAAGTGGCCAAAGGGAAAGAAACAGCCAAATTCACGTTCTGCGCAGCCTGACGCATAACGTTAAGGGAACTCAGGAGGTGATGAGGTGAAAATGCGAGGGGATGCGCAAAAGTCGGCTAACGCGTGCCCGGTGATAGGCTCACCGGGCGAAATGAGTCAGGTCAGACGCCGATTTTTCTGCCGAGCAGGCTGCCGGCGTGCGACTGGCCGTCCGGGCCATACAGCGATTTGTTGTTCTTACTGAGGATAGCCAGCGCCTGAGCGTTGTGGTCGATCTGCTGATTGAGCAGCAGGCCGTTGTGCTGGTTCTTCTCACGCAGCGTTTGGCTCAGCAACTGAACGCGTTGCCAGCGATCGGCCAGAGGCGCATGGCTGGCATAGGGCGCGCGTTGCCCGCAGGTTTTTTCCTGCCCCAGGCGCTGTTGCTCGAGGTAAGCGACCGTCGCCAGCAGTTGGCTTTTGGCATCGGTGACGCGCTGCAAGGCCACGCCGGGCAACTGGCCGGAACACAGCAAG
The DNA here is from genome assembly GCF_052168635.1 of Serratia sp. CY47444. Lineage (NCBI taxonomy): Bacteria > Pseudomonadati > Pseudomonadota > Gammaproteobacteria > Enterobacterales > Yersiniaceae > Serratia > Serratia sp. CY47444. The sequence continues at coordinate 662,439 of NZ_JBJNMH010000001.1, read as the reverse complement.
TCGTGCTCTTCCTCCAGCACGCCATTGAGCGCCTGCAGTGTTTCCAACAGTTTGTCCAGCAGTTGTACCAGCTTTTCCATAGTGATGACTTATCCTTTATCGCTACCCGCCGCCGCGTTGTCAGTCGCGTCCGGCGATCCATTGAACATCGCTCTGCGCGTCTTGCAGCAGTGCGTCGGCGATTTTGCCGGCGTCCATCTTCAGTTCACCGTTGCGGATCGCCTGTTTGATGGCCTCGACCCGGCCCATATCGATATCCTGGGTGCCCGGTTGCATCAGGCGCGCCTGCGCCTCGCTCAGTTTGACCTGCGTGCCGCTGACGGCGGTTTCGGCCACGGCGGCCTTGCGCGGTTGGAGCGGGTTGTCGGCCGGGGTTTCACGCGGTTGCACAGTGGAAACCGGCTGTAACCGCTGGGTGCGATCGATACTCATGGTCCATCTCCGTTTACGCCGTGGCCGCTCGGGGGCGACGACGCTGCAATGAAAGTTTTGCGGCCCTGGTGGCCAATAAAATGCTGCTTGATTTGTCTTATCGGCAAGGTTTGCGGAACCTTTACTTTTTTATAACGTAATGCGGATCGCGCCGTCGTCCCCGACCACGCCGCTGACGATCTGCCCGGACGCCATGCGCACCCGCACGCTGTCTTCGGCGGCGGCGTTGTTCATCGCCTTACCCGCACCGCTGATGCTGAATCCTTCGCCCTGTGCATTGACCTGTACCGATTGCCCGGCCTTGATAATCCAGGCGCGGCGCAGCATGGCGAGGGTCAGCGGCTGACCGGGGCTAATGTTGCGCAGGCTGACGGCACCTAACGCTTTGCTCGCTTCGGTCAGCGCACGCGGCGGCAGGGTATCGAGCCGACCTGCTTTCAACGTCAGATCCGCCGCCGTCAACCGGCTGCCGGCGCTGATGCCGCGCGCCGAAACGAGATAGCGGCCAAACACCTGCACCTGCGTCTGGATAAAACGCCGCTCCTGGCCACAGCGCGCCGAAATGCTGACGTTGCCGCCGATCCGCGCGTTGGGCGGCAGCGATAGCTGCGGCAGTTCGCAAGCGGGCCATTGGTTCGGCGGCGTGCGCACCCGCACTTTTACCTGTACCGGTTCGCCGCTGAACTTGCCTTGGATGAAGCTTTCGATTTGCGTCGCCAGATCGTCGGCGCGCGCGTTCAGACTGCACAGCAGGCCGATAAGCAGCAGCATTTTACCTTTCATCGTCATCTTCTCAAGCTTCATCGGGATACGCGTAAGTGTACCCGCAGCGCGCGCAGGCTAAGCAGATAAATAGCGCCCCATTTTGCGTTTATTCCCGCGATAGGGTAGCGCGGGGGGCGTTTATGCTGTCGACTCCAAATTCTAACCTCGCGGAGGGAGCATGCTCGACAAACTGGACGCGGCTCTGCGCTTTGGCCAAGAGGCGCTGAACTTGCGCGCCCAGCGGCAGGAAATTCTGGCCGCCAACATCGCCAACGCAGACACACCGGGTTATCAGGCGCGGGATATCGATTTCGCCAGCCAATTGAACAAAGTGATGGAGCAGGGGCGCGTCAGCGGCAACGGCATGTCGCTGAACCTGACGGCGGCGCGCCACATCCCGGCGCAGACCCTGCAGCCGCCGCAGCTCGATCTGCTGTTCCGGGTGCCTGATCAGCCGTCGATGGACGGCAACACGGTGGACATGGATCGCGAACGCACCAACTTTGCCGATAACAGCCTGAAATATCAGACCGACCTGACGCTGCTCAACGGTCAGATCAAAGGGATGATGTCCGTGCTGCAACAAGGATAAGGCGCATGTCTTTACTGAATATTTTTGATATCTCCGGCTCGGCGTTATCGGCGCAATCCCAGCGCATGAACGTCAGCGCCAGCAACATGGCCAACGCCGACAGCGTGACCGGTCCGGACGGCGAGCCTTACCGCGCCAAGCAGGTGGTGTTCCAGGTCGCGGCGGCCCCCGGGCAGCCGACCGGCGGCGTACGCGTCGCTCAGGTGGTGGACGATCCGGCGCCCGAGCGTCTGGTCTATCAACCGGGCAACCCGCTGGCGGACGCCAAGGGCTACGTGCGCATGCCGAACGTCGACGTGGTGGGTGAAATGGTCAACACCATCTCCGCTTCCCGCAGCTACCAGGCCAATGTCGAGGTGCTCAACACCACCAAGTCGATGATGATGAAAACCCTGACGTTGGGTCAGTAACCGGAGGTTCCCATGGCTATCGCCGCAACCACGAACGAGTCGTTGGACAACACCGTCATCGGTAACAACAGCAAAAATACCAACAGCCAGGATCTGCACAACAGTTTCCTGACGCTGCTGGTGGCGCAGTTGAAAAACCAGGATCCGACCAATCCGATGCAGAACAACGAACTGACCTCGCAGCTAGCGCAGATCAACACCGTGCAGGGCATCGAAAAACTCAACACCACGCTGGGGTCGATCTCCGGCCAGATCAACAGCAACCAGTCGCTGCAAGCCACTGCGCTGATCGGCCACGGCGTGATGGTGCCGGGCAATAACATTCTGGTCGGCAGCAAGGACGGCAAGGTCAGCACGACGCCGTTCGGCGTGGAACTGGAGCGCGCTGCCGATCAGGTGACCGCTACCATCACCAACGCCAGTGGGCAGGTGGTGCGCACCATCGAAATCGGCGGCCTGACCGCCGGTGTGCATGCCTTCACCTGGGACGGTTCGCTGGATGACGGCTCTACCGCACCCGACGGCGCCTACAAAGTGGCGATTAACGCCAAAGGCAATGGCGAGCAACTGGTGGCGCGCAGCCTGCACTTCGGCCTGGTGAACGGCGTGATCCGCGACGGCAACGGCGCCAAGCTGGATCTCGGTCTGGCGGGCAACGCCACCCTGGAAGACGTGCGACAGATCTTATAACCCTAAGCATCAGGCTCAATCGGACGATAGCCTGACCACTATTCGGAGAATAACATGGCCTTTTCTCAGGCAGTCAGCGGCTTAAACGCGGCAGCAACCAACCTGGACGTGATCGGTAACAACATCGCCAACTCCGCGACTGCGGGCTTCAAATCCGGCAGCGTCTCCTTTGCCGACATGTTCGCTGGCTCGCAAGTCGGTCTGGGCGTCAAAGTGTCCGGCATCACCCAGAACTTCAAGGGTGGCACCACCACCGGTACCAGCCGTGCGCTGGATGTGGCCATCAACGGCAACGGTTTTTTCCGCATGCAGGATAAAGACGGCGGCATCTTCTATACCCGCAACGGTCAGTTCAAGCTGGATGAGAACCGCAACCTGACCAACATGCAGGGGCTGCAGCTGACCGGCTACCCGGCGGCCGGTTCTCCGCCGACCATCCAACAGGGTGCCAACCCGGTGCCGTTGAGCATTCCTGAAGGTATGATGAACGCCAAGGCATCCACCTCCGGCGAGATGGTGGCCAACCTGAAGTCCACCCATAAAGTGCCGGAGAACAAGACCTTCGATCCGACCAAACAGGACAGCTACAACTACGTCAACACCATCACCGCTTACGACTCGCTGGGTAACGCGCACAACATCAACGCCTACTTCGTGAAGACGGAAGACAATAAATGGCAGGTCTACACCCAGGACGGCAGCGCCGCGCCAGTGAACGCCGGCACCATGGAGTTCAGCACCAGCGGCAACCTGGTGAAAACCACCAGCACCAACGGCGCGCCGGGCGAGTTCAGCATGGTGATCCCGATGACCGCCAAAGACGGCGCACCGGCGCAAAACTTCACCCTGAGCTTCGCCGGCAGCATGCAGCAGAACGTGGGCAGCGACTCGGTGAGCAAGGTATCGCAAGACGGCTATGCCGCCGGTGAATACACCAACTTCCAGATCAACAACGACGGCACAGTGGTGGGCATCTACTCCAACCAGCAGACTCAGGTGCTGGGCCAGATCGTCATGGCCAACTTCTCCAACCCGGAAGGGCTGGCGTCGCAGGGCGATAACGTGTGGCAGGAAACCGGTGCGTCCGGTCAGCCGCGCGTTGGTCTGTCGGGCGGCGGCGGCTTCGGTAAGCTGACCAGCGGCGCGCTGGAGTCTTCCAACGTCGATCTGAGCCAGGAGCTGGTGAACATGATCGTCGCACAGCGTAACTACCAGTCCAACGCCCAGACCATCAAGACGCAGGACTCCATCCTGCAGACGTTGGTTAGCCTGCGCTAATAAGGCCGAGTTATGGATCACGCGATTTATACCGCGATGGGCGCGGCGCGCCAAACGCTGGAACAGCAGTCCATTACCGCCAACAACCTGGCCAATGCGTCGACGCCGGGCTTTCGCGCCCAGCTCGCCGCATTGCGCGCGGTGCCGGTTGATGGGCCTAGCCTGGCGACGCGCACCTTGGTGACCGCGTCGACGCCGGGCGCCGATATGAGCCAGGGGGCGCTGAACTACACGGCGCGTCCGCTGGACGTGGCGCTGCAGCAGGACGGTTTCCTGGCGGTGAGCCTGCCGGGTGGGGGGGAAGCCTATACCCGTAACGGCAACATTCAGATCTCCTCCACCGGGCAGTTGACGGTGCAGGGATTGCCGGTGATGGGTGACGGCGGCCCGATCGAGGTGCCGCCGTCGGCGGAGATCACCATCGCGGCCGACGGTACCATTTCGGCGCTGAACGCCGGCGATCCGCCGAACACCATCGCGCAGATCGGCCGTCTGAAGCTGGTGAAAGCCGATGCGCGCGAAGTGATGCGCGGTGACGACGGGCTGTTCCGCCTGACGCCGGAAACTCAACAGCAGCGCGGCAATCAGTTGCAAAACGATCCGCAGGTGCGGGTGATGCCGGGCGTGCTGGAGGGCAGCAACGTCAAGCCGATGGAGACCATGGTCGACATGATCGCCAACGCCCGCCGTTTTGAAATGCAAATGAAAGTCATCCACAGCGTGGATGAAAACGAACAGCGTGCCAACTCACTGCTCTCAATGAGTTAAGCAGCAAGGAAATAACCGATGATTCCATCCTTATGGATTGCCAAAACCGGTCTGGACGCGCAGCAGACCAACATGGACGTGATCGCCAACAACCTGGCGAACGTCAGCACCAACGGCTTCAAACGCCAGCGTGCGGTATTTGAAGATCTGCTGTACCAGACCATGCGTCAGCCGGGGGCACAGTCCTCCGAGCAGACCACGCTGCCTTCCGGTCTGCAGATCGGCACCGGCGTGCGTCCGGTGGCGACCGAGCGTCTGCACAGCCAGGGCAACCTGTCGCAGACCAACAACAGTAAAGACGTCGCCATCAAGGGGCAGGGTTTCTTCCAGGTGATGCTGCCGGACGGCACACAGGCCTACACGCGCGACGGCTCGTTCCAGATCGATCAGAACGGCCAGCTGGTCACATCCAGCGGTTTCCAGGTGCAGCCGGCGATCACCATTCCGGCGAACGCGCTGTCCATCACCGTCGGCCGCGACGGCATCGTCAGCGTCACCCAGCAGGGGCAAACCGCCGCCCAGCAGGTGGGTCAACTGACGCTGACGACCTTTGTCAACGACAGCGGTCTGGAGAGCGTGGGCGAGAACCTGTATCAGGAAACCGAAAGCTCGGGCGCGCCGAACGAGAGCACGCCGGGGCTGAACGGCGCCGGTCTGCTGTATCAGGGCTACGTGGAGACCTCCAACGTTAACGTGGCGGAAGAGCTGGTCAACATGATCCAGACTCAGCGCGCTTACGAGATCAACAGCAAAGCGGTTTCGACTTCCGATCAGATGCTGCAAAAGCTGACGCAACTGTAATCTGTCATTGACGGGCCCGGCTTGCCGCGCCCGTCATTCTCTTTCGTGAAACAAAGGCGATACCCGTGGTAACCACATATTCGATGGCAATCCTGCCGCGGCAGGGACAACGCTGGCTGGCGGGAATGGTGATGCTGACGCTGAGCGGCTGCGCTTATATTCCGCATAAACCGCTGGTGGACGGTGCGACCACGGCGCAGCCCGCGCCGGCCAGCGCGCCGATGCCGAACGGCTCGATCTTCCAGACGGTGCAGCCGATGAACTACGGCTATCAGCCGCTGTTCGAAGACCGCCGTCCGCGCAACGTCGGTGACACCCTGACCATCGTGCTGCAGGAAAACGTCAGCGCCAGCAAGAGCTCCTCCGCCAACGCCAGCCGCAACGGCGCCAGCAAGTTCGGCGTCGCCACCTCGCCGCGTTACCTCGACGGCCTGTTGGGCAATGCGCGCGCCGATATGGACATTTCCGGCGACAGCACCTTCGGCGGTAAGGGCGGCGCCAACGCCAACAACACCTTCAACGGCACCATTACGGTGACGGTCAACCAGGTGCTGGCCAACGGCAACCTGCACGTGGTGGGGGAAAAGCAGATCGCCATCAACCAGGGCACCGAATTCATCCGCTTCTCCGGCGTCGTCAACCCGCGCACCATCAGCGGCAACAACTCGGTCACCTCGACGCAGGTAGCGGACGCACGTATCGAATACGTCGGCAATGGCTATATCAACGAAGCGCAGACCATGGGCTGGCTGCAGCGCTTCTTCTTAAATGTTTCACCGTTCTAAGGATTGACTGATGCTGAAAAAATGGTTTATCGCGCTGTGCGTCGGGCTGGTGTGCTTGCCGGCGGCGGCGGAGCGCATCCGCGATCTGGTGACGGTGCAGGGCGTGCGAGACAACGCCCTGATCGGCTACGGCCTGGTGGTGGGGCTGGACGGCTCCGGCGACCAGACCATGCAGACGCCGTTTACCACCCAAAGCCTGAGCAACATGCTGTCGCAGCTGGGCATCACCGTGCCGCCGGGCACCAACATGCAGCTGAAAAACGTGGCGGCGGTGATGGTGACCGCCAAACTGCCGCCGTTCTCGCGCGCCGGGCAGAACATCGACGTGGTGGTTTCTTCGATGGGTAATGCCAAGAGCCTGCGTGGCGGCACCCTGCTGATGACGCCGCTCAAAGGCGTGGATAACCAGGTCTATGCGCTGGCGCAGGGCAACGTGCTGGTCGGCGGCGCGGGCGCGGCGGCCGGCGGCAGCAGCGTGCAGGTCAACCAGCTGGCGGGCGGGCGCATCAGCAACGGCGCCACCATCGAGCGCGAACTGCCGACCACCTTCGGCAGCGGCGGCGTTCTCAACCTGCAGCTGAACGACGAAGATTTCACGCTGGCACAGCAGATCAGCGACGCCATCAACCGCCAACGCGGCGGCGGCACCGCGACGCCGCTCGACGCCCGCACGATCCAGGTGCTGGTGCCGCAGGGCAACAGCTCTCAGGTGCGTTTCCTGGCGGAGATTCAAAACATCACCGTCAACGTCGGCGCGATGGACGCCAAAGTGATCATCAACTCGCGCACCGGGTCGGTGGTGATGAACCGCGATGTGATCCTCGACTCTTGCGCCGTCGCCCAGGGCAACCTGTCGGTGGTGGTCGATCGGCAGAACACCGTCAGCCAACCGACGACGCCGTTCGGCGGCGGCCAGACGGTGGTGACGCCAAACACCCAGATCTCGGTGCAACAGCAGGGCGGGTCGCTGCAGAAGGTGAACGCCAGCGCCAACCTGAACAACGTCATTCGCGCGCTGAACGCGCTGGGCGCCACGCCGATCGATCTGATGTCGATTCTGCAGGCGATGCAGAGCGCCGGCTGCCTGCGCGCCAAGCTGGAAATCATCTGATGGCCGGCGATCTGATGGCGATGTCGGGCGCGGCCTATGACGCCCAGGCGCTGAACGGCCTGAAGCGCGATGCGGCGGCCGACCCGCAGGGCAACCTCAAGCAGGTGGCGCAGCAGGTGGAAGGCATGTTCGTGCAGATGATGCTGAAAAGCATGCGATCTGCCTTGCCGCAGGATGGGGTATTGAGCAGCGATCAAACGCGGCTCTATACCTCGATGTACGACCAGCAAATCGCCCAGCAGATGTCGCAAAAAGGGCTGGGGCTGGCCGACATGATGGTCAAGCAGATGAGCAACGCCAACACGGTGCCAAGTGAAACGGCGGGCCTGTCGCCGATGGCGCTCGACAACGAGGTGCTGCAAACGCTGCCGAACCAGGCGCTGGAGCAGATGGTGCGCCGCGCGATGCCGAAAGCCCCGCCGGCCGCCGCGCCGCTGTCACTCAACAACGGCAACTTCGTCGCTCGCCTGTCGATCCCGGCGAAGGTCGCCAGCCAGCAGAGCGGCATTCCGCATCAGCTGATCGTCGCGCAGGCGGCGTTGGAGTCCGGCTGGGGGCAGCGCGAGATCCCGACCTCAGACGGCACGCCGAGCTACAACCTGTTCGGCATCAAGGCCGGCGGCAGCTGGAACGGGCCGGTGACGGAGATCACCACCACCGAGTTCGAACAGGGCGCGGCGAAAAAGGTGAAGGCGAAGTTCCGCGTCTACGGTTCGTACGTTGAAGCGATCGCCGACTACGTCAAACTGCTGACCAACAACCCGCGTTACGCCGACGTGGCCGCCGCACGCAGCCCGGAGCAGGCGGCGCATGCGCTGCAACGCGCCGGCTACGCCACCGACCCGCAGTACGCCAGCAAACTGGTCAGCGTGATTCAGCAGATGAAGAACGCGGGGGAACAGGCGGTCAAAGCTTACACCCACGATCTGAAAGATTTGTTCTAAATCCCCGTCATTCTTGACGCCGCAGCGGCGTTGACTGCACAAGCTCGTCCCCGGTCACTTGGCTTAACCAAGCGCCCGGGGACGCCCTTGCTTGTCGCCTTGCTGCGACGCCAATTATTTAGGGGATAGGCGGTAACGAAGGCTGGCTGGATGCTGACCGCGTTGCCGCTTTTTTTCCTCAAGTTCTTCTCATTTTGGCCGATAACCGAAACAGGCTGAGCGAACAGGCTCAGCAGCTCAATTAGAACCCTGTGGGCCACCGGCGCCGCAGCATAAGGAATTCCGATGTCCAATAGCTTAATCAATACCGCGATGAGCGGGCTGAATGCGGCTCAGGTGGCGCTCAGTACCGTCAGCAACAACATCTCCAACTACAACGTGGCGGGCTACAACCGCCAGACCGCGATCCTGGCGCAGAACGGCGGCATGGCCACCATGAGCGGCTTTATCGGCAACGGCGTGACCGTCACCAGCGTCAACCGCGAGTACAACCAATTCATCACCAACCAGCTGCGTGGCGCGCAAAGCGCGTTCGGGGCGCAAAACGCCTATTACGAGAAGATTTCGCAGATAGACAACCTGTTGGCGAGCAAAACCAATCCGCTGTCGACCAACATGCAGGATTTCTTCACCAACCTGCAGAACCTGGTGAGCAACGCCGGTGACGATGCCGCGCGCCAAACGGTGCTGGGCAAGGCCAACGGCCTGGTGAACCAGTTCAACAACACCGATAAATTCCTGCGCGACATGGACAACGGCGTTAATCAGCAGATCAGCGATACGGCGCAGCAGATCAACAGCTACGGCCAGCAGATCGCCAAGCTGAACGACGAGATCACCCGTTTGCGCGGCAGCGCCGCCGGCGAGCCGAATGCGTTGCTGGATCAGCGCGATCAGCTGGTTACCGAGCTGAACCAGCTGGTGGGCGTACAGGTCACGCAACAGGACGGCGACGCCTATACCGTCTCCTTCGCCAACGGCTTGACCCTGGTGCAAGGCAGCAATACGTATCAGGTGGAAGCCGTGCCTTCCAGCAGCGATCCTTCCCGTCTGACCATCGGCTATAACCGCGGCAACGGCGCCAGCGAAGTGCCGGAAGGTCAGATCACCAGCGGCACGCTGAGCGGCGTGCTGAAATTCCGCAGCGAAACGCTGGACGGCGTGCGCAATCAGCTGGGCCAGTTGGCGCTGGCGATGGCGGACAGCTTCAATCAGCAGCATCGCGCCGGTTTCGACCTGAACGGCGACGCAGGCGGCGACTTCTTCAGCTTCAGCGGCGGCCGGGTGGTGGATAACACCCGCAACACCGGCGACGCGTCGCTGTCGGTCTCTTACACCGATACCGGCAAGGTGAAAGCCAACGATTATCGCGTCGAGTTCGACGGCAGCAACTGGCAGGTCAGCCGCCTGCCGGACAACGTGAAAGTCAACGCCACGCCGGGTACCAGCGCGGACGGCAAACCGACGCTGAACTTCGACGGGCTGGAAGTGAGCATCGACGGCAATGCGCAGGCTAAAGACAGCTTCACCGTGAAGCCGGTCAGCGACGTGGCGGGCAACCTGAAAGTGGCCATCACCGATTCGTCCAAGATCGCCGCCGCCGGTAAAGACGACAGCGGCCGCGGTGATAACGAAAATGCCAAGAAACTGCTGGATCTGCAGACCAAAAACCTGGTGGACGGTAAGGCGACCCTGAGCGGCGCTTACGCCGGCATTGTCAGCGGCGTCGGCAACCAGACCGCTGCCGCCAAGGCCATCGCCACGTCGCAGGCCAAGATCGTGACGCAGCTGGGTGCGCAACAGCAGTCGATGTCCGGCGTCAACCTTGACGAAGAGTATGGCGAGCTGCTGCGTTTCCAGCAGTACTACATGGCCAACGCGCAGGTGATTCAGACCGCCAGCTCGCTGTTCGATGCGTTGCTGAATATTCGTTGATTTCATTGTTAATCGGCGCCGATAACGGCGCCGATCGATCAGAGTAAGGAACCCACAGCATGCGCATGAGCACCAGCATGATGTACCAACAGAACATGAACGGCATCACGGGCAACCAGTCGCTGTTCATGAAGGCGGCCGAGCAGCTTTCCTCGGGCAAGCGGGTGATCAACCCGTCCGACGATCCGCTGGCGGCGTCGCGCGCGGTGATGTTGTCGCAGTCGCAGGCGGAAAACAGCCAGTACACCCTGGCGCGCACCTTCGCTCGTCAGAACGTGTCGATGGAAGAAACGGTATTGGCCGGCGCGACGTCCACCATCGCGGATATGAAGGCGCTGATCGTCAACGCCGGCGGCACCGAAAGCGATAACGATCGCCAGTCGCTGGCCACCCAACTGCAGGGGCTGAAAGATCAGCTGCTGAACCAGGCCAACAGCACCGACGGCAACGGCCGCTATATGTTCGGCGGATACGTGAACGACAAGGCGCCGTTCGTCGATAACGGCGGCACCGTCAGTTATCAGGGCGGGGACAAGACGGTTCAGCAGAAAGTGGACGCCAACCGCACCATGACCATCGGCCATACCGGCAACGCGGTGTTCATGTCGTTGACCAGCAATCCGAAGCCCGAGCCGGACGGCAGCGCGCCGGTCAGCAACGTATTCGAGAGCATCGATATTGCGCTGAACGCGTTGAAAACCCCGCTGCAGGGCGCCGACGAGGCCACCAAGCAGCAGGTGAACGATGCCTTGGCGAAAGCCAACCGCGGTCTGGACAACTCCTACAACAACGTGTTGAGCGTGCGCGCCGAGCTGGGCAGTCAGCTGCAGGAAATGGATCAGCTGGACAGCATCGGTAAAGAGCGCGACATGACCAACCAGATCCAGATGAGCGCGTTGACGGATGCCGATCTGGCCGAGTCTATCTCGTCTTATTTCATGCAGCAGGCAGCGCTGCAGGCGTCGTATAAAACCTTCAGCGATATGCAGGGCATGTCGCTGTTCCAGATGAATCGTTAAGAGCAATACCCCGTTGCCTGACCGCGACGGGTTTCCCTTTAGTGCGCTTAGAAAATGCCTTCTCCGCCTCGCGGGGAGGGAGGCTTCTTGAAACCGGGTGCACTCGTTTGGCGCGTCGCTCGTTCTCCCACTACTGACTGAGTGACGCGCCTTTTTTTCATCAGGAAAGAAATAATACGATTGTCACCCCTGTTTAATGCGCAATGGCATTATTGAAATCAGCGGTGGAAGAATCGCGATGGATATTATTTCCCTGACGATAAATAGCGCTGCTATTTCTTTTTCTTCTCCACTTTCCATTTTCCGCCGTCGGCCGTCTCGGTAAACGAAACTCTAAACTTGTTGCTTTTCCAGTGGGTCAGACCGAATAACCGGCGTGCTTTGCGGTTGCTTTTCGCTTTAATCATTTTCTCGCTCCTGTGGTTAGCAAAGGTCGATGCTGCGCCCTGCAGCCGGTAGGCGCCGGACGCATTTATTCAGGGTGTAAGTTATCTGTCGCGCATTTTACCCTGCGTGACTGCGTTATTTTTTATTTCCAATTGGGAGTCAGCGTTTTTATCGCCGCTGATGGCTAGCGTGGTACAAGCGATATTTCTGTTGCCGGGTCTATTCTAGGTCGGGGTTTTATTTATTCAAGCCGCCGGAGACATTTGAACCTTAATCCGGATAAAAGGCGTTTCTCAGGCTTTTGTCCCAAGAAAGCGTTTTTATTGCCATTTTGTCTCAGGCAGATAAGGGGGAAAGGGAGGGGCGTTGCAGGGGCTTAGAAGGTCATGCCGCCGATTACCGCCGCCAGTCGATCGAAGATTTCACCGAACAGATGTTCACAGAACGGCGCCAGCATCGGCATCATCATACCCAGCGTCATGATGCCGAAGGTCATGGTGACCGGGAAACCGATCACGAAGACCGACAGCTGCGGGGTCATGCGATTGAGCAGGCCGAGCGCCATGTTCAGCGTCAACAGCAGGCAGATCAGCGGCAGCGCCAGCATCATGCCGTTGATGAAAATCAGCGAGCCAACCTGGGTCAACACCAGGAAGCCGTTGCCGTTCAGCGGCTGCGTTTGGATAGGCAGGGTATGGAAGCTGTCCGCCAGCAGTGAAATCAGCCACAGATGGCCGTCGAAGCTGAGGAACAGCAGCATCGCCAGCAGGTTAAGCAGGCGCGCCAGCACCGGCATGTTCGGGCCGCCGCTGGGATCGAAGAAGGTGGCGAACGACAGGCCCATCTGCATGCCGATCACTTCGCCCGCCAGGCGCACCGCCGCGAAGGCGAACTGCATGGTCAATCCCAGCGCCACGCCGATCAGAATCTGTTGAACCGCCAGCCACAGGCCGGCGGCGGAGAAGATCGGGATATTGCTGGCGGGCAGCGTCGGCGCGATCAGGATGACGATCAGCCCGCCAAGGCCGATTTTGACCTTTTTGCTGATTTGTTTTTCGCTGAATATCGGCGCGGTGCTGATCAGCGCCAGAATGCGCAGCAGCGGCCAAAAATAGTGGCTGAGCCAGACGGTGAGCTGGGCGCTGTCGAAGGTGAGCACGGTCAGCCGATCAGGGTGGGCAGGTTGCTGAACAGAGTGCGCATGTAGTCCAGCAACAGATTCAACATCCAGGGACCGGCGATGATGATGGTGGCCACCACCGCCAGAATTTTAGGGATGAACGACAGTGTCATTTCGTTGATCTGGGTGGCGGCCTGCAGCAGGCTGACGACCAGGCCGCTGATCAGCGCCGCCAGCAGCAGCGGGGCGGCCAGCGCCAGCGCGACTTTCATCGCTTCGGTGCCGAGCGCCATAACCGATTCAGGTGTCATCTCGCGTTCTCCGGTCAGGGGTTACGAATAGAAGCTCTGCGCCAGCGAGCCGAGCAGCAGCTGCCAGCCATCGACCAGCACGAACAGCATCAGCTTGAACGGCAGCGAGATGGTGGCGGGCGGCACCATCATCATCCCCAGCGCCATCAGCACGCTGGCGACCACCAGGTCGATAATCAGGAACGGAATGAACACCGTAAAGCCGATCTGGAAGGCGGTTTTCAGTTCGCTGGTGACGTAGGCGGGCAGCAGGATGCGCATCGGCACCGCCTCAGGGCCGGCCAGCGGCGGCTGATTGGCCAGTCTGGCGTACAGCGCGAGATCGGTTTCGCGCGTTTGGCGCAGCATGAATTCGCGCAGCGGCTGCGCGCCTTTATCCAGCGCGACTTCCAGCCCGATTTTGTCCTGGCTGAACGGCAGGTAGGCGTCCTGATAAACCTTGTCGAACACCGGCGACATGATGAAGAAGGTCAGGAACAACGCCAGCCCCAGCATCACCTGGTTCGGCGGCGCCGAAGGCGTGCCCAGCGCGTTGCGCAGCAGGCCGAGCACGATGATGATGCGGGTGAAGCTGGTCATCATCAGCAGCATGGCCGGCAGGAAGGTCAGCGAGGTCAACAGAACCAGCGTCTGCACCGGCAGCGACCAGCTTTGGCCGCCATTGGCCAGCGGCTGACTGATCAGCCCCGGCAGTTGTGCCAAAGCCGCCGGGCTGATGAACAGCAGGGTGGCAGGGAGCCAAACCGCCGGACGGCGGACGAGGGTATGAAGAGTCGAGGTCATGCCGATTTTTCCGGGCGTTTCAGAACTTTTTGCATCAGTTGGCGGAAGTCCGCCGGCGTCGCCACGTCGGCCGCGCCCTCGTCTTTCGGCGGGGCGGGCAGGGTGTGCAGCGGGGTGATCTGCTGGGCGGTGACGCCCAGTACCAGCAAGGTGTCATCGACTTCCACCACCACCACGCGCTCGCGCTGCCCGACCTGGCAACTGGCGCGCAGGTTGAGCAGTTTGTTGTTGCGCGCCTGCGGGGCGAAACCCAGCCGACGGAACAGCCAACCGGCCAGCAGGATCAGCAGCAGAATGCCGCCGAGCGCGCTGCTGACCTGCATCAACACCGAACCGGCCGGCAGGGCCGGCGCGGCGGGGGATTGGCTGCTTTGAACGGTTACGGGCGCCGCAACGGTCATCAGCGGCTCAGTCGACGCATGCGTTCGGACGGGGTGATAATGTCGGTGATGCGCACACCGAACTTGTCGGCCACCACCACCACTTCACCTTGTGCGATCAGGTAACCGTTGATCAGGATGTCCAGCGGCTCGCCGGCCAGGCCGTCCAGCGCCACCACCGAGCCTTGCGACAGGCGCAGCAGCTCTTTGATGGTCATCTTGGTGCGCCCCAGTTCCACGGTCAGCTTGACCGGAATATCCAGGATCAGGTCGATATCCTGCAGGCTGCCGAGCGCATCCTGAGCTTCCAGCGACTTGAACACCCCTTCGGTGCTCGCGCCGGATTTCTCTGTCGACTGCTGCTCGTTAAACGCATCAGCCCACAGATCGTCTACGGATTCCTTTCCTTCGCCAGACGGTTGCTTAGGATCACTCATTGGGCTGTTCCTCACTCAGAGCATTCAAAATAGGGTTAATCAAATGTTCAACACGCAGGGCATATTGCCCGTTTAACGTGCCGTATTGGCTGGTCAGAACCGGTACGCCGTCCACATGGGCGATCAGGCGTTCCGGCTTGTCTATCGGTAATACATCGCCCGGTTGCAGCTTCAGGACTTTCGACAGCCGCATCGGGATATCGACGAAGTTGGCGATCAGCTCCAGTTCGGAGTGCTGCACCTGCTTCACCAGCGTTTCGCGCCAGTGGCTGTCTTCCTGCCGCGAATTTTCCAGCGGCGGGTTGGTCAACAGCTCGCGCAGCGGTTCGATCATCGCGAACGGAATGCAGATGTTGAACTCGCCGGTCAGCGCGCCGATCTCTACCTGGAACGGCGTGGTGACCACGATGTCGTTCGGCGAGGTGGTGATGTTGGTGAACTTCACCTGCATTTCGGCACGCACGTACTCCACGTCGATCTTGTAGATGGCGCTCCAGGCGTCGCCATAGGCGTCCAGCGCCAGGCGCAGCATGCGTTTGATCACCCGCTGTTCGGTCGGGGTGAATTCGCGGCCTTCGACTTTGGTCGGGAAGCGGCCGTCGCCGCCGAACAGGTTGTCGACGGCGATGAACACCAGACTCGGCGCGAACACGAACAGGGCAGTGCCGCGCAGCGGATTCAAATGCACCAGGTTCAGGTTGGTCGGCACCGGCAGGTTGCGGGCGAACTCGTGATACGGCTGGATTTTGATCGGGCCGACGGTAATGTCCGGGCTGCGGCGCAGCAGGTTGAACAACCCCATGCGGAACTGCCGGGCAAAACGTTCGTTGATGATTTCCAGCGCGTGCAGGCGCTCGCGCACCACGCGGCGCTGGGTGTTCGGATCGTAAGGCTTAACCTCGCTCTCTTTGCCGACTATCGCTTCGGGTTCATCACCCGCGCTGTCGCCGTTGAGCAAGGCGTCGATCTCTGCCTGTGAAAGAATGCTATCGCCCATAGTGATTACCGCAGTATGAAGGCGGTGAACAGCACGTCGCTGACCACCTGCTTCGGTTGTCCCTTAACCAGCGGCGGGCTGAGCACGTCCTTAATCTGCGCCACCAGCTGTTGCTTCCCTTGTTCATTGGCCAGCTGGCCCGCTTCCTGACGGGAGAGCAGCATCAGCAAGCGGCTGCGCACTTCCGGCAGAAAATCGTTCAGCTGACGGCGGGTACTTTCGTCCGGCAGACGCAGCGTGAGGCCGATATACAGCACGCGATCCGGGTTGTTGTCCGGCGTCACCAGGTTGACGGTAAAGGTGTCGAGCGGCATGAACACCGGCGCGGCCGGCGGTTGCTGTTTGACGGCGGCCGGTTCGGCGCCGTTTTTATGCTGTTGCAGCAGCCACCAGCTGTAGCCCGCGGCGCCACAGGCGACGACGCTGATCAATACCAGCAGGATGACCAGAAGGGAGCGTTTCGGTGCTGCCGGAAGGGTGTTCTGAGACATAGCCAAATCTAATTCCTGTTGTTCCACCCGCAGCCTGCGAGGCGGCGGGCATGGCGCGCGGCAAAGCCGCACGCATGACATGTAAAGGTATTATCGCGTCTATCACGGCGTGCAATAGCCTGAATAGACGCGCAAATGGGTGCCAGCTTGGGCGTTTGCGGCGGCTCAGGCGAAAATATCGACGCCGTTGACCGCACTGGCCATGCGCTGCAGCGCCACCGGCGCGCTGACGCCGTCGGCGGCCGCAGCCTCACCGCCAGCATG
Organism: Serratia sp. CY47444; assembly: GCF_052168635.1. Classification (NCBI taxonomy): domain Bacteria; kingdom Pseudomonadati; phylum Pseudomonadota; class Gammaproteobacteria; order Enterobacterales; family Yersiniaceae; genus Serratia; species Serratia sp. CY47444. The sequence goes on along the minus strand of NZ_JBJNMH010000001.1, from coordinate 645,739 downwards.
TTCAGCATAGCTGGAACGCCCCTGGCCGTTGGACGCCTGCTGCTGCCCCTGTTGCCATTGCGGGGTGGACTCGCCGCCCACGCTGCTTTGCCCCAGGTTGATGCCGCTCTCCGCCAGCGCGTGACGCAGCTGCGGCATCGCTGCTTCCACCGCCGCGCGCACCTGACCGTGGGCGGAGGCAATGTGCAATTGCGCCTGCTGATCGTCCAGTTTCAGCGTGATCTGCAAGGCGCCCAGCTCCTGCGGGTGCAGGCGCAGCTCGGCACTTTGCTGGCCGTTGCGGTGGAACATCAGCACCTGTTGGTTCAACGCCTGCTGCCATTCCGGGCTGCCCAGCTGCGCGTTGAGCTGCGGCGTAGGCGGTGCGGTCACCAGTGCGCTGGCCGGTGCGGCCGTTTGCGTTGGGCTGGCGGCGGCCAGGGCGACGGCATGGTTGAGCGTCGGTTGCTGCTGCGCATCGCTCGCCGGCAGCGGCTGTGCGGTACTTGCGCGCTCACCGCTGGTCGGTTGCGGGAGCGCCGCCTTGGCATTATCGTCGCCGGTGGCCGGCGTTTTCGCCCCTGTCAGCGACGAAGCAGGGGATGCCGATGAACGCGCGGCGGTTTTATCACCGGCCGCCGCAATGTTCAGCAGGCCATTGCCGGGCAGCAGTGCAGTCGCCTCGTCAGCGTTTTCCACCGGCAGCGAACGTTGGCCTTCGGTCGGTTGCGCCTGGGCGACGAGCGCGGCCGGCAGCATGGCGTACAGCGCCTGCAGCGTTGCGGCATCCAGCTCTTTGGCGGCGGCGATCGGTGGTTGCGCCGGTTTGTCGCCGGCGGTGGGTGCCTCGGCTTCGGCGCCTTCAGGTGAAAGCGCATCGGCTGGGGTGGCCGGGTTCTGCAGCAGGCCGCCGCGCTCGCCGAAGGTGGCTAGCAGTTGATTGAGCTGGTTGCGGCTCAGGGCCGGGGCGCGTTCCTCGTCCGCGCTCAGCGCGACCGGCGGCTGTTTGCCATCGGCGGCGGGCGCGAAACGTGCGCCGAGCAGCTGGGCGAAGGCCGACGACAACTGGCTCTCATCCAGCGCCGACGTCAGTTCGGCCAGGCCGCCGGCGTCGCCGGGTAAGGCCAGGCCGGGCAGGGCGTTCAGATTCATGGGTTGATATTCCTTTGTGCACTGCGTTGAGCGAACTCATCCATCAGTTTTTGATCCCGTTTGTTCTCCTGCTGCTGCTCCGCATTTAAGGCGCGGGTATGCAGGGTCTCGAAAGCGTTCAGCCGCTGTTGTTTGTCTTGCCATTGCTTCACCGCATGATCCACTTTCTGCCCCCACTGCAGCAGCTGCTGGCGGTGCTGGTCGATGGCCTGTTCCAGCGTGCCGATAAACTGCTGGTAGTTTTGCCAGCTAGAGCTGTCCATGCCGTCGCAAAGTGTATGATTCAGCTTCTGGCGGTATTCGTCCTGATAGTTGAGCAGCATCGACAGCTGTTGCTCTGCCGCCTGCTGCGCCTGCCGTACCTGGCCCAGCTGTTGCGCGGCCTGTTCCACCGCATCCTGCGCCAGATCTCGCAGGGTAATCAGGGGAGATTGTGATTTCATCGCTGTGCGCCTCTGGTGACGTTAAACAATCAACTGCTGCAGCTGTTGACAGGCTTCATCGTAGCCGCTGCGTTCAAAGATGCCCTGTTGCAGGTACGCTTCCATCTGCGGGTACAGCGTCATCGCTTTGTCCAGCAACGGATCGCTGCCGGCCGCGTAGGCGCCGACGCTGATCAGATCGCGGTTGCGCTGATAGCTGGCCAGCATCTGCTTGAAGGTGCGTACCCGGCGATAATGCTCTTCGTCGATCAGCGACGTCATGGCGCGGCTGATTGACGCTTCGATGTCGATAGCCGGGTAATGGCCGGCTTCCGCCAGGCGCCGGGACAGCACCACGTGGCCGTCGAGGATGGCGCGCGCCGAGTCGGCGATCGGGTCTTGCTGATCGTCCCCTTCGGTCAATACGGTGTAGAAGGCGGTAATGGAACCGCCGCCGCTGATGCCGTTACCCGCGCGTTCCACCAGCGCAGGCAGTTTGGCGAAGACCGAAGGCGGATAGCCTTTGGTCGCCGGCGGTTCGCCGATGGCCAGGGCGATCTCACGCTGCGCCATGGCGTAGCGGGTAAGGGAGTCCATGATCAGCAACACGTGCTGCCCGCGATCGCGGAAATCTTCGGCGATGCGGGTGGCGTAGGCCGCCCCCTGCATGCGCAGCAGCGGCGATACGTCCGCCGGCGCAGCGATCACCACCGAGCGCGCCCGGCCTTCGGCACCGAGAATGTTCTCGATAAAGTCTTTGACCTCGCGGCCGCGCTCGCCGATCAGGCCAACGACGATCACATCCGCCTGGGTATAACGGGCCATCATGCCGAGCAACACGCTCTTGCCGACGCCGGAGCCGGCGAACAGGCCCATGCGCTGGCCGCGACCGACGGTCAGCAGACCGTTGATGGTGCGCACCCCCACGTCCAGCACCTGCTCGATCGGCGTGCGCTGCAAGGGGTTGAACGGCGCGGTGATCAGCGGCGCGCGGTAACCGGTTTCCGGTGAAGGCAGGCCGTCGAGCGGTTTGGCGCTGCCGTCCAGCACCCGTCCCAACAGGGCTGGGCCGAGCGGCAGCTGTTTGCCGGCGCTTTGGCCTTCCGGCGCGATGCGGGCGTAAACCCGCGCGCCCGGCACGATACCTTCCACTTCTTCCAGCGGCATCAGGAACAGCCGCTGGCCGTTGAAGCCGACCACTTCGCTTTCCACTTCCTGCACTTCACCGGCGTCGTGCCGTTCGATGAGGCAGGTCGCGCCGAGCGGCAGCTGCAGGCCGGTAGCCTCCAGCACCAGCCCGGTGGCGCGGGTCAGGCGGCCGTAGCGGCGCACCGTCGGCGCGCGGGCGATGCGTTTTTCCAGCGTATCCAGAGAACTCAGCCAGCGGCCGAGACGCGCGGTCATCAGACTTCTCCCGGTGCCGCCAGGCGGCACAGTTCATGCCAGCGCGTCGCCAGGCTGGCGTCGAGATCGCCTTCCTCGGCGCTGACCTTGCAGCCGCCCGGATGCAGTTCGCCGTCCGCCAACAGGCGCCAGCCGTGCAGGCTGAGGGTAACCCCCAACTGTTGCTCGACGCGGGGGTAGTCGTCCGGGTGGACCCGCAGCTGCGGCTTGCCGTTGAACATCGGCTCCTGCTGGATCAGCTGTTGGATCTGCGCGAGCAGGGCGGTGCCGTCGCACACCGGCGGCTGGCCCAGCACCTGTTTGGCGGCGGTCAACGCCAGCTGCATCAACCGTGAAGCGATCACGCTGTCGAGCGCGTCCAGCGTGTGCTGGAATTCGGTAACCAACTGCTGCCAGTGGGCGGTCAGCGGCTGTTGCTGCTGCTGCGCTTCCAGCAGCCCTTGCTGACGGCCTTCTTCCAGACCGGACTGAAAACCGGCTTCATAGCCTTTTTGCTGGCCGTCGGCATAGCCCAACTGCTGGCCCTGTTGCTCAGCCTGCAGCCGCAGCGTCGCCAGCTGCTGTTGCAATTCGGCCTGCGCGTCCGGCGACGGATCGCTTTGTTCGAGATCCGGCAGCGGCGGCAGGTCGAACGCCGGTTTCTGTTCACCCAAATCGTTGAGCGACCAGGGCTGCCAGGGCAGGGTGTTAATGCGATCAGACATAGGTGTCCTCGCCGCCGCCAATGATCATTTCGCCGGTTTCCGCCAGGCGTCTTACTACCAACAGGATGGCTTTCTGCTCGTTCTCCACCTGCGACATGCGCACCGGCCCACGGTTGGCCAGATCGTCGCGCAGGATGTCGGCGGCGCGTTGCGACATGTTCTTGAGGAACTTCTCGCGCAGCGGCTGTTCGGCGCCTTTCAATGCGATCAGCAGCGACTCGCCTTCCACTTCCTGCAGCAGACGCTGGATGCTGCGATCGTCGACTTCCACCAGGTTTTCGAACAGGAACATCTCGTCGATGATCTTCTGTGCCAGCTCGCCGTCGTATTCGCGCATCGCGTCGATGACCGCTTCTTCCTGCTGGGTTTTCATCAGGTTGATGATCTCGGCGGCGGTGCGCACCCCGCCCATTTTGCTGCGCTTGAGGTTCTGGCCGTCGAGCAGGTTGTTCAGCACTTCGGTCAGCTCCGCCAACGCCGCCGGCTGCACGCCGCCGAAGGTGGCGATACGCAGCATCACGTCGTTGCGCAGACGTTCGTCGAACAGGGCCAGGATATCCGCCGCCTGGCCGCGTTTGAGGTGCACCAGAATAGTGGCGATGATCTGCGGGTGTTCGTCGCGGATCAGATCGGCAGCGCTCTGCGGCTCCATAAAGTTGAGCGTTTCCATGCCGGTGGTGGTCTCGCGCGATTCGAGAATGTCTTCCAGCAGGCTGGCGGCGCGCTCTTCGCCCAGGGCCTTGACCAGCACTGAGCGCAGATAGTCGCTGGCGTTGACGCTCAGCGCCGCGTATTGCTCGGCGTCGTCTTCAAACTCGGTCAGTACTTCGCCGAGCTGTTTGTGCGAAACCTGGCTCATGCCGGCCATGGTGCCGCTCAGCAGCTGTACTTCGCGCGAGGAGAGGTGCTTGAACACCTCCGCCGCGCGATCTTCACCCAGCGTCATCAGCAAGATGGCGCTTTTGTCGGTTCCGGTCAGGCTCATATCTCGTTACTCATCCATTGGCGGATTACCAGAGCGACCACGCGTGGGTCTTTATCAGCCAGATCGCGGATCCGCTGGCTCTGGACTTCTGCGCTGACGCGCTGCTGCGATTTACGACGCTGCGCCAGCTCCTCGTTGCTCGGTTTGCCGCTGTCGGCCGGTTTGGCGGCAGGGGCATTGGCGGCGGCGATGGCGGCCTGTTGCGCCGCCTGGCGCTGTTGCAGCTGTGGCCGCACCAGTTTGCGCCACAGCAGCCAGGCCACCAGCAGCACCAGCAGATAGCGGCCTGCGTCGATCAGGCGATCGATAAACGACTGGCTTTGCCAGAACGGCAGTTCGCCACCGGTCACCTGACTGTCGGTAAACGGCGTGTTGACCACGTTCAGGGTATCGCCACGGCTGCTGGAGTAGCCCATCGCTTCACGCACCAGCGCTTCGATCTGCGCCAACTGCTCTTTGCTCATCGGCTGCGGTTTGCCGTCTTTATCTACGCCGAGGTAGTTGACTACCACGGCGACCGACAGACGCTGCACGGCGCCGGCTTTTTGCTGGGTGTGGCGAATGGTGCGGTCGAGTTCGTAGTTGGTAGTCGCGTCGCGACGGGTATTTTGCGGTACGCCGTTGGCCGCCGCGCTGCGGGTGGTTGCGGCGTTTTGCGCGGTGGCATTGGCATTGTTGCCTGCGGCGTTGGCCGGCTTGGCGGTCTCAATCGGCGCGGTGGCCGGTGCGCTTGGCTGATTGGACAGCGCGCCTGGCACGCCGCCCACCTGTGGCCCGCCGATCTGCTCGCTCAGGCTGGTTTGCTGAGAGCGAATAGCGGCTTTGTCAGGCTGTTGGTTAGGTTGGTACTGTTCATCGGTTTGTTCGCGCGTGGCGAAGTCGATCTGCGCCGTGACCTGCGCGCGCACGTTGGCGCTGCCGACCACCGGGGCGAGGATCGCCTCGATGCGGCGCTGGAAGCCATTTTCCACTTCGTTGGCGTATTTCAGCTGCGAGGCGTTGAGATCGCGCCCGGTGCCGTCGGACTGCGTCAGCAGGCGGCCAGCCTGGTCGACCACGGTCACGTTGCCCGGCGGCAGGCCGGCGACGCTGCTCGAAACCATATAAACGATGGCGTTGATCTGGCCGTCGTCCAGCGCACGGCCGGGTTGCAGGGTCAGCGTCACCGACGCGGAAGGAGATTTCTGTTCGCGTACGAACAGCGAGGGTTTCGGCAACGCCAGGTGAACGCGGGCGTTTTGCACCGGCCCCAGCGACTCGATGGTGCGCGACAGCTCGCCTTCAAGGGCGCGCTGATAGTTGATCTGCTCGCTGAACTGGCTGATGCCGAATTTTTCCTGATCCAGCAGTTCGAAACCGACGGCGCCGCCTTTCGGCAGCCCTTGCTGCGCGAGGCGCAGACGGGTTTCATGCACTTTTTCCGCCGGGATCAGCAGCGCTGCGCCATTTTCGGCAAAGCGATAAGGGATATTCATCTGCGTCAGCTGGGTGACGATGGCGCCGCCGTCGCGGTCGTTCAGATTGCTGTACAGCACGCGGTAGTCGGGGCTTTTCACCCACAACAGCAGCGCGACGACGATCGCGATCGCGGCGGAAGCGGCGACCAGCAACGGAATTTTCGGGTTGGCGCGCAGACGATTCCAGATGGCTTGCAGGCCGTTGTCGCGGCTTTCGCCGGCGGTTATCGAAGCACTCATTTTAGGTCTCGTCCTTCAATGGCGCTCACGATCCCGTATGGGCGGCTGAGCAGCTCCCTGCCAGGCTGATGAACGGTATGGTTAGCGTTGTGTGACAAAACAGACTCCCTGATACACATATCTTCTAAATAGCGGCGCTCCCATTTCTGGGCAGGCCATTATTCGCCTTATCAGACGATTCCGATTGCCCGATAAGCCGGGTTTTTTGCAGTTAATTAACCGCTTTAGGTCTGAAAACGCTGTGCTAGGGTGTGCATCATTGGAGAAGTGCAGGGTGAAAACGTTACCCGGCGAGACGAGATGATTGAGGATCAGATGGCGATTCAGGGCATTGAAGGGGTACTGCAGCAGATGCAGACCATGGCGGTTCAGGCCGGCAAGATGGGGCAGAATGCGGCGCCGCAGGGCGTCAGCTTCGCCAGCGAACTGACCGCGGCGCTCGGCAAGATCAGCGAGACCCAGCAAACGGCGCGCAAACAGGCGCAGGATTTCGAACTGGGCGTGCCGGGCATCAGCCTGAACGATGTGATGGTCGATCTGCAGAAATCGTCGGTGTCTTTACAGCTGGGCGTACAGGTGCGCAACAAGCTGGTGGCGGCCTACCAGGATATTATGAATATGCCGGTGTGATGAACGTGCCGATCATTTTTCAGTGAAATTTGGGTCGGCGCTGTTACCCTATAGCGACGGTCATTTATCGGGATAGGATGATGTACAAATCGCTGTATCTTGCTCTGGGTATCATGGCGTTGTCTGGATGCGCCGGGCAAAACGATGACTATTCATCGGCACAAAAAAACGCGGCTCATCAGGACGCCGGCAAAGAATGGAAAGCGTTTGTCGCGCCACTGTCGGTGAAAACGCAGTCGCCCGGCGAGCGAGAAATGAAACGCGCTGCCCGGCAATACTGAAGTCACGACTTCAGCCAATAGGCAAAAAAAAACCAGCTATCGAAATAGCTGGCTGAAGGTGCGATAAAACATTTATGTATGTGATATAGGAGCGTCGACGCCCGCTCGAAGTGGTGCCGACGCGGTTATCATATTTGTTATGTTATAACAAATCAATGCTGCTGTGCGTTTGCTTCAGCCTGCCAATTCTGCGATCCGCTCGCGGGCGTTCGCCAACCCCTGAGCGAGGCCGTGCGGTTTCATATCCAGCCCTTCGGCATAGATAAACTGCACGTCGCCGATCCCCATCAGCCCCATCACCGAGCGCAGGTACGGCGTCACGGCGTCAGTCGGCTGGCCGGCGTGTATGCCGCCGCGTGAACTGAATACCAGCGCATTGACGCCTTCTACCAGCCCCACTGGGTAAGTGGCGGTATAGTTGAACGTCACCCGGGCGCGGGCCACCAGATCGAACCAGTTTTTCAGCTGGGTTGGAACGTTGAGGTTATACATCGGCGCGCCGATCAGCAGCAGATCGCTCCCTTTCAGTTCGGCAATCAGCCGGTCGGAGAGCGCTACCGTCGCTTTGGCGCGTGGACTGATGTTTTCTGCGCCTCGCAGCGCATCGAACAGCTCGCCGTCCAATACCGGCAGATCCAAGGCCGTCAAATCGTGTTCGACGATCTGATCTTCATATCCTTTGGCCCGACGCGCCGCCAGATAGTGGTCAATCAGGTTATTGGTCTGCGAGTCGTTTCCCATAATGCTGGATTTGAGTACCAGTATTTTTTTCATGCTGTTGTCCTCTGACGGTAATCTGTGGTTTTCACCGGGACTCCGGAATAACTGCAGGTTACCATTGCCTGATTCTCACCAGTGGTGATAGATTTTCACTTGATTGATTCCAATTTGGAAGCATTAAGATGAAAAGCGATCTCAGCGCACTGCCGGCGTTTGTTGCCGTAGCGGAAGGCGGCAGTTTTGCCGCCGCCGCAGAAAAACTGCATCTGACACGTTCTGCGGTCAGCAAAATCGTGTCGCGTCTGGAGGCGCGGCTGGGCGTGATGTTGTTTATGCGCACGACGCGCAGCCTGAGCCTGACGGATGAAGGGGCGTTGTACTACGAGCACTGCCGGCAGGCGTTGGCGAACGTTCAGGCGGCGGAAAACCAGTTGGACAGTGGCAAGATGCAGGTCCGAGGCCGGCTCAGGATCTCGATGCCGGTGTTGTTCGGCCATCTGTGCATTGCACCCTTGATGACGGCACTGGCGAATGAGCATCCCTTACTGACGCTGGAAATTTCGTTCAACGACCGCAGGATCGATCTGATCGATGAGGGGTTCGATCTGGCGGTTCGCATCGGCGAACTGGCGGACAGCGGCAGTTTGGTTGCCCGGCGCTTGGGCGAACACGGCATGCTGCTGTGCGCCTCGCCCGACTACCTGCGGCGCAGTGGTGAACCGAGCACGCTGGACGCGTTAAGCCAACACCAGGCGGTGGGGTATCTGCACGCCGGCGCCGTGTTGCCCTGGCAACTTCGCGGCGAAAACGGTGAGCTGCAGTCGTTCAGGCCACCGGCCAAGATGATGATGGATGACATGCAGGGGATCGTCGATGCCGTTTCCGCCGGAGCCGGTATTGCCTGGCTGCCGGAGTGGCTGGTACGCGAGCGGCTGATGGCAGGGACGCTGGTGGAAATCATGCGCGGTGGATCCAGCCTCAGTTTTCCGGTGAATGCCGTGTGGCCCTATATGCCTTACCAGCCGCTCAAGGTGCGGCTGGCGGTGGAAAAACTGGTGGCGGAGCTACCGGGGAAATTGGCGCTTGTGGCACCACCGGTATTGCCGTGCTAATGGCCGGTGTCGCAACCGACAAGGAATGGGCGCTAATCTACCGAATAGAGGGGCGAAAACGGTGCTGTCAGGCTTATTGAATACGCAGGTGACCGTTTATTATAGCCTGATTAGTAGGGTTATTATTCGAGGCAGGTCAATGAGCACGAAAAGCGAATCCAGATGGCGTCTGATCAGTATTTTAATGCTGACGGTACTTGCCGTATTAATTGGCGTTCTGGTTAAACTGGACTGAAGTCTGACCAGGCGATAAAAAGCCTGGCCGTTTTATTGTGCGGCAAGTAAACGCATCATGTCTTCTTCATACAACAATACCAACAGCCACAGCCCCAACAACGTGATTGCTAGAGAAAATAATCGCTTTTCATTACGCATCATTTATTTCGCTCTTCGGCGGATGAACGTTGCGTAGCGTATCTCGGCGGTGTGACAATCGTTAGGGATCTGTGTCAAATAAAGCCATTTTGTTACGCGTCTATTTAGGTTTCTCCGGCGACCAGCGACTCAATGCCTTGAGAGCCGGGTTCCATAATCCTTTGATGACCGCGAATAGCGGTAGGGGCGAAACCGAAACGTTTGCGAAAACGTTCGGCGAAACGTGATGCGCTTTCATAGCCGACATGTTGCGCAATGGCGGAGATCGGCCAGTCGGTCGACTGCAGCAGGGCCAGCGCGCTACTCATGCGCACGTCGATCATCAGATTACGCAATGCGGTATTTTCCATCGACAGTTTGCGGCGCAGCATCACTTCACTCATCGACAGGCTCTCCGCCACTTTGGCCGCCGTCCAAATGCTGTGCGGATCGGTTGCCAGGCAGCGACGCACGCGTTGGGTGAGGTCTTTGGCTTCGTTGTGGATGAAGCGAATGCCGAACTGGGCCAGCCACAGCAGAATTTCCAGCATTTTGTGCCGCACGATGATGGTGGGAAACCGCTGCCGGAGCGCCAGCGCCAGGCTGGTCGTCTCAAAACTGTGCTTCAGGGCGCAAGGCAGGTTGCGCAGCGCCAGGACGGCATCGAACGGCATTGGCGTCGGCGCTTCCTCAGCCGGAGGCTGAATCGTGAGCAGCCGTGGATCGCAGGTCAGCAACTGGCAGCTGAAAACACCTTCTGCGGATGGGCCATTAATAATATCCACCGTTTGCCCCCCGTCGATAATCAACAGCTCGCCGGCATGAGCCACCACCTCGTGTTGTTGCCAGCGTACGCGCTTATGGCCTTGTTGTATCAGATACAGATGTGGTTGCTCAAAATAGACTGAAGGGAATAATAATTCAGTATGCTGAATGATGTGCGCTGAGGCGCCAATTCCTGGACAGAGATTAATTGTACGTTCCATCGATATTCATTTCGCAGCCATTATCTGAGAATATCTTTACGCTTTGATCCGCGTTGGAGCAACATTTTTCCATGGGCCGTGAAACACAGCGGCGTGTTTTATCTATCAAAAATCAATTTCCTGCTGAACAGAAAACGTCCGTGTCGGGATAATGTTTATCCATTAAAGTGAGAGCCAGGCTCGAAGCGCGCATTTTACCAATTACCCATAAACTGAATAATTCAAATGCCATAGATTAATATCCTAACGTAACCCGAGAGTAATAGCGCATAGTGCTATTTAATCCATTTTCGTCAGTATTGTCGATCTTATCGGACCTGTGGTTCCCCCAGCAACAGCGCACGATCATGAAACTGGCCGTAGGTATTGTTGACCACGTTCTGGCGCGTGGACTGTTCGATCAGCATCTTCAGCTCATCCATCCGCTGCTGTAACAGACGTTTGAGCTCGGTTTCGTTGTCGAGGATCTGTTGCAGCTTATTGCGCAGCATTTCCTGCAGCGCCATTGACGGGCCGGCTTGCCCGGTGAAGGCGGCGGTTTTTTCCACCGCCGTCACGTAAGCGAATTCGAGCTCGACGAGCTCCTCCCAGCGCCCGGTTTGCGCCAGCGCGATCATCTGGCTGCTCAGGCTATAAATTTGTTGATAAGCGGCTAACAGCTGCTGTTGACGTTCCATTACATGGCGTCCTGCGAAGGTTGGTAGTTAGGGCCAATCTGGCGCCAGGCGTCGGCGATGTTTTCCAGCAGTTTGACCACTTCGGCGATCGCCGCTTCGTCGTTGTGCAGGTTGGCCTGCATCAGCCGACGCTTCATATAGTCGTACAACGCCGCCAGGTTTTCGGCGATCTCGCCGCCCTGCTGAGGATCGAGGCCGCTTTTCAGACCGTTGTCGATGATGTTGATGGCTTTGGACAGCGCCATACCTTTGCCGGCGATATCGCCCTGGTTCATCAGGATGCGTGCGCGAAGCAGGGCGCTGAGCGCCCCGTCGAACAACATCACGATTAACTGGTGCGGGCTGGCGCTCATGGCGCCGCTTTCCAGACTGACCTGCGCATAGGCCTGAGTGCCGCTACGGTTATACATGCTGTTTTCTTTACCTTGTTAAAGGGTTACTTTGCGGAGAATTGCTGTTTTAAATAGTCACTCGTGCCACTCAATTTGGACATCATGGTGTCCAGTTGAACGAACTGCTGTTTATAGCGGTCGATGGTGCTTTGAATGCTGGCGGTGACCGTGGTGATCTGGCTGTTCAGGCGATCGAGGTTGGTGTTGATGCTCTTGGTCGAATTCTCGATGATGCCGCCGGATTTGATGTAGCTCTGGATCTCGTTGTGGATCTCGGTGGCCATACCGGTGTCTTTGCCGTTACCGGCGAAGAAGTTGCTGACCTGATCCGGCTTCTCATCCATCGCTTTCTTCAGCTTGGCGCTGTCGATTTCCAACTTGCCGGTTTTGGTGTTGGTGGTGATGCCCAGGTTGCCGATACCTTTCAGGTCCGGGTTATCCTGCGCGGCACTGAGGGCGCTTTTGATCGACGACTGAACGCCGCGCAGGGTGTTGTCGCCCAGCAGCGGGCCGTTGCTGGGGTTTGGCGCTTCGCCGGTTTTCACCGGGGTGAACTTGGACAACGCGTTGAAGGTGTCCAGCAACGCGTTATAGCCGTCGACCCACTCTTTGATCTTGTCGGTGGTGCCGGCGGTGTTGGTGCTGATCACCAGGTTTTGTGGCTCGGTGTCTTTGGTTTTGGTTTTCAGATCGATGGTGACGCCCTGCAGAGCATCGCTGATCGAGTTGGTGCTGCGTTTGATCTCCGTGCCGTTTACCACCAGCTCTGCATCCTGCGGCGCGACCGTCTGCTTCATGGCGGTGCTGGTGCCGCGGGTGGCGTTGTAGTTCAAAATATCGCCCAGTTGCTTGTCGTTATCGACCTGGAGGGAAATCTTGTTGTTTTCGCCGGTGGTGGAGGAGCTGATCGCCAGCTGATAGTCGTTGTCGCCGACGCGCATGATGCTGGCGGTGACGCCGGCCTTGGCGCCGTTGATGGCGTCGCGCAGCTCCAGCAGTGAGGTTTGATCGTCGCTGAGCGGGATCTTGGTTTCTTTCGGCGGGTTACCGGCGGTGATGGTCAGCGAGCGGTCGGTGGCACCTTCGGTGCCTAATTTAGCGCCCTGATCGCTGACTTTCGCCTGAGTGGTCAGGGTTTGTGCCTGTGCCAGTTTTTTCACTTCCACCACGTAGTTACCCGGCACCGCTTTGGCGTTGGTGGTGATCTTGAAGGCGTCGTGTTCGGTGGCGGTAGTGGCCTTGAAGAAATCCTCTTTCGCCATCTCTTTGCTGAGGTTGTCGAACTTTTCCAATGCGCCTTTCAACGTGCCGTAACCGGTCAGCTGGGCGTTATAGCTGGATTGCTTGGTGGTGTAGGGGGTCAGGCGCTGTTGTTCCGCTTTGGTCAGCTTATCCAGCAGGCCGTTGAGGTCGAGTCCTGAGCCGAGACCTAATGAACTGATCGTTGCCATGAGTAATTCTCCTTGATGATGACTTTATTCGCTTTACGCGTTATCGGCCCAGTGATGAAAAAGTTTACCGAAAAAAACAAAAAACCGATGGCGCAATAGAGGAGGGAAAAACCACGTTATTTCCGCCATTGCCGGCGGTGCAAAAAAAATTAAAAAAATTCTAAAGGTTGTTAGGGGAGAGCCGATACCTGAGGGGACGGTGGTTGACGCCGTGGGCAAATAAGCCCGAACCTTTTAACTGTGTTGCGAAGAACGCAACTGACTCGTAAGGAAAGCAAACAATGGCACAAGTAATTAACACTAACAGCCTGTCGCTGATGGCGCAGAACAACCTGAACAAATCTCAGTCTTCTCTGGGCACTGCGATTGAGCGTCTGTCTTCCGGTCTGCGTATCAACAGCGCGAAAGACGATGCTGCGGGTCAGGCGATCTCCAACCGTTTCACCGCGAACATCAAAGGCCTGACTCAGGCTTCCCGTAACGCCAACGACGGTATCTCCCTGGCGCAGACCACCGAAGGCGCACTGAACGAAGTTAACGACAACCTGCAGAACATCCGTCGTCTGACCGTACAGGCGCAGAACGGTTCTAACTCCAGCAGCGACCTGAAATCCATCCAGGACGAAATCACCGAGCGTATGTCGGAAATCAACCGTATCTCCGCGCAGACTGACTTCAACGGCGTGAAAGTGCTGAGCAGCGATCAGAAACTGACCATCCAGGTTGGCGCTAACGACGGTGAAACCATCGATATCGAACTGAAGAAAATTAATGCCGAAGAACTGGGCTTGAAAGACTTCAGCGTTGCTAAGGGTACTCCAGCATTCACTGACGTTGCAGACAAGACTGTAGTTGGTAAAAAAACCGATGGCGCTACCGATAAAGCTGTAGACATTGCTGGCTCTGCCGCTCTGAATAAAGACAATGTTCTGGTTACCGATGGTAAAGATGGTTACTTCGTACAGACCACTGCAGCTGATGGTACTAAAACATACGCTAAAGCAGAGATTGCTGATGATGGTAAAGTCACCAAAGGCGATGCAGCTAAATTTGATATGGCAACCGCAGATCCGTTAAAAACCCTGGACAAAGCGCTGGCACAGGTTGACGGCCTGCGTTCTTCCCTGGGTGCGGTACAGAACCGTTTCGATTCTGTTATCAACAACCTGAACAGCACCGTGAACAACCTGGCCGCTTCTCAGTCCCGTATCCAGGATGCTGACTACGCGACCGAAGTGTCCAACATGAGCCGTGCCAACATCCTGCAACAGGCTGGCACATCTGTTCTGGCACAGGCTAACCAGTCGACTCAGAACGTGCTGTCCCTGCTGCGTTAATCGTCTCTCCCGATTAACTGTCGCAAAGAAACCCCGCTTCGGCGGGGTTTTTTTATGCTCGCGCACCGCGCGGTTATTACATGGCGCAAATAAAGCCCGTTTTGTGCGACTGTTCAGCCGATTGGCATTTCGCCCCCTACGCATAATAGCGCTGACTCTCTTATCCGCAGGTTTAAGACATAGTGAGCGATCTGTATACCGCCGAAGGCGTGATGGACAAAAATTCTCTCTGGCTGCGCTACGTGCCGTTAGTGCGCCACGAGGCGTTGCGCCTGCAGGTCAGGCTGCCCGCCAGCGTGGAGCTTGACGACCTGCTGCAGGCCGGGGGAATCGGGCTATTGAACGCCGTTGAGCGTTATGACGCCCTACAGGGAACCGCCTTTACCACCTATGCGGTGCAGCGCATTCGCGGCGCGATGCTCGATGAGCTGCGCAGCCGCGACTGGGTGCCGCGCAGCGTGCGGCGCCATGCGCGCGAGGTCGCGCAGGTGATGCGGCAACTGGAACAGCGTTACGGCCGCCCGGCGAGCGAGACGGAAGTGGCGCAGACGCTGAATATCTCGCTGGATGAGTACCGTCAAATTCTGTTGGACACCAATAACAGCCAGCTTTTCTCCTACGACGAATGGCGCGAGGAGCATGGCGAGAACGCGGAACCGATGCTGGAAGGGCATGAAGAGGCCAACCCGCTGCATCACCTGTTGGAAGGCAGCCTGCGCCAACGAGTGATTGACGCCATCGAGGCGTTGCCGGAGCGCGAAAAAATGGTGCTGACGCTGTATTACCAGGAAGAGTTGAATCTCAAAGAGATCGGCGCCGTGCTGGACGTCGGGGAGTCCCGCGTCAGCCAACTGCACAGTCAGGCGATCAAACGGCTGCGTGCGCGGCTGGCGAACGATACCTGACGGCGACCCGCCGCCCCTCAACTCGATGACTCATGCGACAATCGGACTGCCCTTTATGCCAGGAATACTGTTGAAGAAACGGCCGCTTAGCCGTTACCTGAAAGACTACAAGCACAGCCAGACCCATTGCTCCCAGTGCGGCAAACTGTTGGACCGCATGGCGCTGGTGTTTCGCGGCAAGATTATCAATAAAGAAGCCATCGCGCGCATGGATCAGCCGATCGACGATGCGGTCTGGCAAAACGTGCAGCACGAGCTGACCGCGCTGTGCCGCTTTTGCAGCGAGATCTCCTGCAACAGCCACCCGAGCTATTTCGACATCATGGCGTTCAAGCAGTATCTGTTCGAACAGACCGAGATGAGCCACAGCACCATCCGTGAGTATGTAGTGCGGCTGCGCCGGCTGGACGAAATGCTGGTGGCGCGCAACTATCCGGCGGATAAATTCGCCAGCAGCGCCAGCCATCAGCGCATCATCGACGATCTGCCTACCGCGGCGCACAATAACTACCGCATTGCGCTGCGCAAATACGATCAGTATCTCGCCTGGCAGCGCAGCTACTGAGACTTTTCCCCGGCCGTTGGGCCGGGGCCTGCTGTTTCCCCCGTGATAAAGGATGATTATTCAGTTCACATCTGCTAAATCTATCGGTTATCAGATGTTGATATTCGATTCCCTGGGGGGAAGTAGTGAACCTGCAACAACAACTGGCGCAATTTCCGCGTCTGGATCTGGTTGGCACCGCCACACCGCTCGAAAAGCTGTCCCGTCTCTCCGATTACCTCGGCCGCGAAATCTACCTCAAACGTGACGATGTCACTCCAATGGCCATGGGTGGCAACAAGCTGAGAAAGCTCGAGTTTCTGGCCGCCGACGCGCTGCGACAAGGCGCCGATACGCTGGTCACCGCCGGCGCCATTCAATCCAACCACGTGCGCCAGACGGCGGCGGTGGCGGCGAAACTCGGCCTGCACTGCGTCGCGCTGCTGGAAAACCCTATCGACACCCGCGCGGAAAACTACCTGACCAACGGCAACCGCCTGTTGCTCGGCCTGTTCAACGCCGAGGTGGTGATGTGCGAAGCGCTGCACGATCCGCAGCAACAGCTGGCAGAACTGGCGACGCGCCTTGAGGCGCAGGGGTTCCGGCCTTACGTGGTGCCGGTGGGCGGTTCCAATGCCCTGGGCGCGCTGGGATATGTGCAGTGCGCATTGGAAATTGCCGAACAGAGCCAACGCAGCAACGTGGCGTTCAGTTCTGTGGTGGTGGCGTCCGGCAGCGCCGGCACTCACGCCGGGCTGGCGGTGGGGTTGCAACAGCTGCTGCCGGAAACCGAGTTGATCGGCGTGACGGTCTCGCGCACCGTGATCGATCAACTGCCGAAGGTGGAGCAGATCCAGAAAGCCCTGGCTTGTTCGCTGAATATCGACGAGCTGGCGCCGATCGCGCTGTGGGACGATTATTTCGCGCCGCAGTACGGCATGCCGAACGAAGAGGGCATGGCGGCGGTTCAGCTGCTGGCGCAGCAAGAGGGCGTGTTGCTGGATCCGGTATACACCGGCAAAGCGATGGCCGGTTTGATCGACGGCATTGCCCAGCGGCGCTTCCGCGATGAGGGCCCTATTCTGTTCGTTCACACCGGCGGTGCGCCGGCGCTGTTCGCCTACCATCCGGAGGTGTAAAAACCGCTTGTTATTCCATTTTGAACTATATTTATAAAGTTATATTCCTTTATGCGGGCGGTCGCACTGTTAAAGTGCTGATATCAAAAAAGATAAATAACACACAGGGGTGTTTATGATGTTTGCGAAAGTTCGTCGTCAATGGTTGTTGGGCGTGGTGGGTATTGCGTTGGCCGCCGGTGTGACGACTCAAACCTACGCCGCTGATAACCTGCTGCAGCAGGTGAAACAGCGCGGCACGCTGATCGTCGGGCTGGAAGGCACCTATCCGCCGTTCAGCTTCCAGGGTGAAGACGGCAAGTTGACCGGTTTTGAAGTGGATTTCGCCAACGCGCTGGCGGAACATCTGGGCGTGAAAGCCAAGCTGAACCCGACCAAGTGGGACGGCATGCTGGCGTCGTTGGACTCGAAACGTATCGACGTGGTCATCAACCAGGTGACGCTCTCCGATGAGCGCAAGAAGAAATATGACTTCTCCACTCCGTATACCGTTTCCGGTATTCAGGCGCTGGTGAAAAAGGGCAACGAAGGCACCATCACCAAGCCGGAAGACCTGAAGGGCAAGAAGGTCGGCGTTGGCCTGGGCACCAACTATGAGCAATGGCTGCGCGAGAACGTGCAGGGCGTAGACGTGCGCACCTACGACGACGATCCGACCAAGTATCAGGATCTGCGCGTTGGCCGCATCAACGCCATTCTGGTGGATCGCCTGGCGGCGCTGGATCTGGTGAAGAAAACCGGCGATACGCTGGCGGTAGCCGGCCCGGCGTTCTCTCGCCAGGAATCCGGCGTGGCGCTGCGCAAGAACAACCCAGAGCTGCTGGCCGCGATTGACCAGGCGATCGCCGAGATGCAAAAAGACGGCACGCTGGCGAAGATCTCCGAGAAATGGTTTGGCGCGGACGTAACTAAATAATGCACGAAAGTATTCAACTGGCGCTGGATTCAGCGCCATTTTTATTGAAGGGCGCAATACTGACGCTTCAGCTCAGCCTGGGCGGTATGGCGCTAGGCTTGTTACTCGGTTTTCTGCTGGCGCTGATGCGCCTTTCGCCGTTGTGGCCGCTGTCGTGGCTGTCGCGTATTTACGTGTCGCTGTTCCGCGGTACGCCGTTGATCGCCCAACTGTTTATGATCTATTACGGTCTGCCGCAGTTCGGCATCGAGTTCGATCCCTTCCCGGCGGCGCTGATTGGCCTGTCGCTCAATACCGCCGCTTACACCTCGGAAACGCTGCGTGCGGCGATTTCGTCGATCGACAAAGGGCAGTGGGAAGCCGCCGCCAGCATCGGCATGACCCGTTGGCAAACCCTGCGTCGGGTGATCTTGCCGCAGGCGGCGCGCACCGCCTTGCCGCCGCTGGGCAACAGCTTTATCGGCCTGGTGAAAGACACCTCGCTGGCCGCCACCATACAGGTGCCGGAACTGTTCCGCCAGGCGCAGCTGATCACCTCGCGCACGCTGGAAGTGTTCACCATGTACCTGGCGGCATCGCTGATTTATTGGGTGATGGCAACCCTGCTTTCCGCGCTGCAAAACCGTCTGGAAGCCCACGTTAATCGCCAGGATCAGGAGTAGCGCATGAGTGCCATTGAAGTTAAGCAATTGACCAAGCAGTTCAAGGGTCAGACGGTGCTGCATGGGATCGATCTGGCGGTGGACGCCGGCGAAGTGGTGGCGATCATCGGGCCGAGCGGTTCGGGGAAAACCACCTTGTTGCGCTGCATCAACCTGCTGGAGGAGCCGGATTCCGGCACCATTCGCGTCGGCGATATCCTGATCGACGGCAGCAAGCCGCTGAGCAAACAGAAAAATCAGGTGCGGGCGCTGCGTCAGCAGGTCGGTTTCGTGTTCCAGAACTTCAACCTGTTCCCGCACCGTTCGGTGCTGGAAAACATCATCGAAGGGCCGGTTATCGTTAAAGGCGAGGCGAAAGCCAGCGCGGAACAGCGCGCCCGCGCGTTGCTGGCCAAGGTGGGCCTGAGCGGCAAAGAGCAGGCTTATCCACGTCGACTGTCCGGCGGGCAGCAGCAGCGGGTGGCTATCGCGCGCGCGCTGGCGATGCAGCCGGAGGTGATTTTGTTCGATGAGCCGACGTCGGCGCTCGATCCCGAGCTGGTGGGGGAAGTGCTCAATACCATGCGCTCACTGGCGGAAGAGAAACGCACTATGGTGATCGTCACGCATGAGATGAGCTTCGCCCGCGACGTGGCCGACCGGGTTATCTTTATGGATCACGGCCGCATCGTCGAACAGGGCCCGGCCAAAGCGCTGTTCGCCAATCCGCAGCATCAGCGCACCCAGCAATTCCTCGACAAGTTCCGGAGTCAATAAGGCGTCGGGGGCGTTTCCCCCGACCGCATTCACTCCGCTTTCAACCATTCGTTTCGCGCGGCGGCGAGAAATCCGCTGCGGCTGCCGTATCCCGGATATTGCCGAACCCGAGAGTCAATGCGTCTCGTAGCGCTCTGACGCGGCTTTCAAACAGAATAATCCGTCTATGTTGTTATCGTCCAAGAGCGACGCCCCACCCTGTAAGGATAATAAGGCGCTAACGGCTGATCGGCCTGCGGACAATAAAAAACCCTGCACGAGTGCAGGGTTTGCGTAGCGGTGAGCCAATCAGGCGGCCATGCATGGCCGCCTTGGCGATGCGTTAACCGATGGTCATCAGGCTGGCGTTACCGCCGGCGGCGGCGGTGTTGACGCTCAGCGAACGTTCGATCAGCAGGCGTTCCAACAGGATGTTGGTTTCACCGTGGGCGAAGCCCTGCACCGAAACGATGGCGCCGCCGCGCTGCGCGATCTGCTCGCACAGGGTGCGCAGCTGGTCGGCATCGCCGTGGTAGATGGCGGCGTCGAACTCGACCTTATCCTGCTGCCAGTCTTTGCTGAAGGCGATGCGCGCCTGCACATCGTTCGGCAAGCGGCGGAACAGATTGCGCTGCAGTTCCGCTTCCGGCCACAGCACGCAGCTGCCAACCGCCAGCACGGCGGCCAGCTGGGTCAGCGCGTCGGTTTCGTTATCCGCCAGGCACAGCACGCGTTCACGCGGCAACAGGGCATAGGTATTGCGCTCGCCGGTTGGGCCCGGCAGCGGGCGTACGGTGCCGCCCTGGCCCAGTTCCGCATAGCGCTGCGCCAATGCCGCCAGTTCGCCGTGTTGGCTGGTGACCGCCCATTTCTCCAGCGATTGCAGCGCACCCAGCAGCTGCGGCCGTGCGGTGGCTTCCATCGGGCGCTCTTCGTCCTGACGGTGCAGCGTACGTTGCAGCGCGTCGTCCGGGCGGTTGGCCAGCAGACGGTACAGGTACAGCGGACCGCCGGCTTTCGGGCCGGTGCCTGACAGGCCTTCGCCGCCGAACGGCTGCACGCCGACCACTGCGCCGACCATGTTGCGGTTGACGTACAGGTTGCCGACCTTGGCACGTTCGGTCACCCGGGCGATGGTTTCATCGATACGGGTGTGAATGCCCAGCGTCAGGCCATAACCGGCGGCGTTGATCTGATCGACCAGCGCGTCCAGATTGTTGCGCTGGAAGCGCACCACGTGCAACACCGGGCCGAAGATCTCTTTCTGCAGCTCGTCGAAGCTGTCGAGCTCGATCAGCGTCGGCTTGATGAAGGTGCCGCGCGCCCACTCTTTCTCATCCTGCGCGCTGCCTTTGGCGGCCTGGTAGACCTTGCGGCCTTTGGCACGCATCGCTTGGATGTGGCGTTCGATGCCGGTTTTGGCTTCGGCGTCGATCACCGGGCCCACGTCGGTCGACAGGCGCTCCGGATTGCCCATGCGGCATTCGGCCATCGCGCCGCGCAGCATTTGCAGCGTGTGCTCGGCCACGTCTTCTTGAATGCACAGGATACGCAGCGCGGAGCAGCGTTGGCCGGCGCTGTCGAAGGCGGAGGCCACTACGTCAGTCACCACCTGCTCGGTCAGGGCGGAGGAGTCGACGATCATGGCGTTCAGGCCGCCGGTTTCGGCGATCAGCGGCGTCGGACGGCCTTGAGGATCCAGACGGCCGGCGATGCTGCGCTGCAGAATGCCGGCGACGTCGGTGGAGCCGGTAAACATCACGCCGCGGACGCGGGCGTCGTTAACCAGCGTCGAGCCGACGGTTTCACCCTGGCCCGGCAGCAGCTGCAGCACGCCTTGCGGAATGCCGGCTTCCAGCAGGATACGCACCGCCTGCGCGGCCACCAGCGGCGTTTGCTCGGCCGGTTTGGCCAGCACGCTGTTGCCCGCCGCCAGCGCGGCGGCGATTTGGCCGGTGAAGATCGCCAGCGGGAAGTTCCACGGGCTGATGCAGACCACCGGGCCCAGCGGGCGGTGGCTGTCGTTGGCGAAGTCGTCGCGCACCTGGCCGGCGTAGTAGTGCAGGAAGTCGACCGCTTCGCGCACTTCGGCGATGGCGTTGTTGAAGGTTTTACCCGCTTCGCGCACCAGAATGCCCAGCAGGCTTTGCAGCTGGCTTTCCATCAGTTCGGCGGCGCGTTCGAGGATCGCGGCGCGCTCCGTCGGCGGCGTAGCGAACCAGATTGGGCCGGCGGCCGCGGCGGCGTCGAGCGCACGGCTGACTTCGCCTTCGGTGGCTTCACGTACGTAGCCGACCACATCGCCTGGCTCTGCCGGGTTGATCACCGGCTGCTCGACGCCCTGATCCAACTCGGCATCGATGATAGGTTCCGCGCGCCATGGATGGCTGGCGCTGGTGAGCAGGGCACTGGAGAGTGAGGCCAGACGCTGTTCGTTGGACAGATCCAGGCCGCTGGAGTTGGTACGTTTCTCGCCATACAGCTCGCGCGGCAGCGGAATGCGCGGATGCGGTAGACCAATCTGGCCTTCGCTGGCCGCCAGCGCTTCCACGGCGCTGACCGGATCGGCCACCAGCTCGTCGAGCGGCAGGGTGGCGTCGGCGATGCGGTTGACGAACGAGGTGTTGGCGCCGTTTTCCAGCAGGCGGCGCACCAGGTAAGCCAGCAGCGTTTCATGGGTGCCGACCGGTGCATAGATGCGGCAAGGGCGGTTCAGTTTGCCGTCGGCCACTTTGCCCACTACCTGTTCGTACAACGGTTCACCCATGCCGTGCAGGCATTGGAACTCATACTGGCCAGGGTAGTAGTTATTGCCGGCCAGGTGATAGATGGCGCTCAGCGTATGGGCGTTGTGGGTCGCGAACTGCGGATAAATCAGGTTCGGCACCGACAGCAGCTTGCGGGCGCAGGCCAGGTAGGAAACGTCGGTGTACACCTTGCGGGTGTAAACCGGATAACCTTCCAGGCCATCCATTTGGGCGCGTTTGATTTCGCTGTCCCAGTAAGCGCCTTTCACCAGACGGATCATCAGGCGACGGCGGCTGCGTTGCGCCATGTCGATCACCGCGTCGATGGCGAACGGGCAACGTTTTTGGTAGGCCTGGATCACGAAGCCGATGCCGTTCCAGCCGGCCAACTGCGGCTCGAAGCACAGTTTCTCCAGCAGATCGAGCGAGATTTCCAGTCGGTCGGCCTCTTCGGCGTCGATGTTGATGCCGATATCATACTGGCGTGCCTGCAGGGTCAGCGACAGCAGGCGCGGGTAAAGCTCTTCCATCACGCGTTCGTACTGCGCGCGGCTGTAGCGCGGGTGCAGGGCGGACAATTTGATGGAGATGCCGGGGCCTTCATAGATGCCGCGGCCGTTGGAGGCTTTGCCGATGGCGTGGATCGCCTGCTGGTAGGAAACCAGGTAGGCCTGGGCGTCGGCCTCGGTCAGGGCGGCTTCGCCCAGCATGTCGTAGGAGTAGCGGAAACCTTTTTCTTCCAGCTTGCGCGCGTTGGCCAGCGCCTCGGCGATGGTTTCGCCGGTCACGAACTGTTCGCCCATCAGGCGCATCGCCATGTCCACGCCTTTGCGGATCAGCGGCTCGCCGCTCTTGCCGATAATGCGGTTCAGCGAGCGGGACAGATTGGCTTCGTTATGGGTCGACACCAGCTTGCCGGTGAACAGCAGGCCCCAGGTGGCGGCGTTGACGAACAGCGACGGGCTGCGCCCGAGGTGCGAATGCCAGTTGCCGTTGCTGATCTTGTCGCGGATCAGGGCATCGCGGGTCGGTTTGTCCGGAATGCGCAGCAGCGCTTCCGCCAGGCACATCAGCGCTACGCCTTCCTGCGAGGAGAGGGAGAACTCTTGCAGCAGGCCTTGCACCATGCCGGCGCGGCCGTTTGCACTTTTTTGGTTACGCAACTTCTCGGCGATGCCGTAGGCCATTTTGTGAGTAGCCTGAGCAAGATCGGCAGGTAATCGCGCCTGTTCGAGCAACATCGGCACCGCTTCGGTCTCCGGGCGACGATAGGCGGCGGTGATGGCGGCGCGGGTCACCGATTGCGGCAGAATTTGTTCGGCGAAATCGAGGAATGGCTGGTGTGACTCTTCCTGCGCTTGCGGCATAATGTCGTCCGCTTCAGGCTGGCCCGCAGCGGCCAGCGCTGGAATTTCAGGAATATCGGTACCGCTCTCGAGACGCTCGAGGTAATTAAAGATGGCCTGCTTGATGAGCCAGTGCGGCGTGCGATCGATGCGCTGCGCGGCGCTCTTGATCCGGTCGCGTGTTGCCTCGTCGAGTTTCACGCCCATTGTGGTAGTGCCCATGCCTATCCAACTCCTGTGTTTAGAACCTATCCCATCAGGCTAGACAAACAGCAGGCTGGAAAGCCTGTTGGGATAGGTTCGTGTGATGTGTGGTGTCAAGAATGCAGACAATATCCTGCATGTTGCAACTTTGTGCAACCTTGTTAAATCAGGCGGATGAACGAAGTGTGAGTTTCATCGATTTTTTAACACAGGCAGTTGGCACGAATGTTGCGTTATTGAGCGAACGCGGCGGGGTTTATTACGCCGCAGGCGCTTTACCTTGCGGTATATGAGGGTAATAGCAGGGTGCAACTCATTTTGTTTGTCGTGAGTGCAACCTTTGAGCCCGGTAAATGTGACGCAGGGTAAACTTTGTGTAACTTTGTTGTTAAATATCTTGTTGGTTGATGAAAGGCTCATCTAGGATAACCGACGGTCAACAATTACGGGCAGAAACTATTTTACCTGCACTTGCTCGCAGGCTGCGCCACGTTCCGGCGCGGCGGCCAGTGAAATGCATTGCGCGTGGGTTTACCGGCGCCGGCTTGGCCGGAGCGAAACGCGAATAATAATGAAAGTGGAGAATTAAATGACAATGAGCACACCTATGCTGGTGACCTTCCTGGTGTACATTTTCGGGATGGTGCTGATCGGCCTGCTTGCCTACCGGGCAACCAACAACTTTGATGACTATATTCTCGGCGGTCGCAGTTTGGGCAGCGTGGTGACCGCGCTGTCCGCCGGCGCTTCCGACATGAGCGGCTGGTTGCTGATGGGCCTGCCGGGCGCCATCTTCCTCTCCGGCATCTCCGAAAGCTGGATCGCCATCGGCCTGACCATTGGCGCTTACCTGAACTGGAAGCTGGTGGCAGGAAGGCTGCGCGTACATACCGAAGCCAACAACAACGCCCTGACGCTGCCGGACTATTTCACCAGCCGCTTTGAAGACAACAGCAAGTTGCTGCGGGTGATCTCGGCCATCGTCATCCTGGTGTTCTTCACCATTTACTGCGCCTCCGGCATCGTGGCCGGCGCGCGCCTGTTCGAAAGCACCTTCGGCATGAGCTACGAAACCGCCCTGTGGGCCGGCGCCGCAGCGACCATCCTCTACACCTTTATCGGCGGTTTCCTGGCGGTGAGCTGGACCGACACCGTGCAGGCCAGCCTGATGATTTTCGCGCTGATCCTGACGCCGGTGATCGTGATCTTCGCCGTCGGCGGCATCGATACCTCGATGCTGGTGATCCAGGCGCAAAACCCGGCCAACCTCGACATGCTGAAGGGGCTGAACTTCGTCGCCATCCTGTCGCTGCTGGGGTGGGGCCTGGGCTACTTCGGCCAGCCGCACATCCTCGCGCGTTTCATGGCAGCGGATTCTCACCGCACCATCCGCAGCGCGCGTCGCATCAGCATGACCTGGATGATCCTGTGCCTGGCCGGCACCATCGCCGTCGGTTTCTTCGGCATTGCTTACTTCGCCAACAACCCGGATCAAGCCGGTAACGTGTCGCAGAACGGCGAACGCGTGTTCATCGAACTGGCGATGCTGCTGTTTAACCCATGGGTAGCGGGCGTGCTGCTGTCGGCGATTCTGGCGGCGGTCATGAGTACCCTGAGCTGCCAGCTGCTGGTGTGCTCCAGCGCGATCACCGAAGACCTGTACAAGGCGTTCCTGCGTAAAGGTGCCAGCCAGCGCGAGCTGGTGTGGGTCGGCCGCGTGATGGTGCTGGTGGTGGCGTTGATCGCCATCGCGCTGGCGGCCAACCCGGAGAACCGCGTGCTGGGGCTGGTGAGCTACGCCTGGGCCGGTTTTGGCGCCGCCTTCGGCCCGGTTGTGCTGATTTCGGTGATGTGGTCGCGCATGACCCGCAACGGCGCGCTGGCCGGCATGCTGGTCGGTGCAGTGACGGTGATCGTCTGGAAACAATACGAATGGCTGGGCCTGTATGAAATCATCCCGGGCTTCATCCTGGGCTGCCTCGCCATCGTGGTGGTGAGCCTGATGGGCCGCCAGCCTTCCGCCACCATGACCGAGCGTTTCGATCAGGCGGAAGCCGAGTACAAAACGGTGTAACGCCGTTCGATGTCAGTCGGTAAGGGGCGCGCAGAGCGTCCCTTTTTTTTGCCTGTTCGCCACTGTCACTCAGCTGTAACACCTGGCGACATTTGATTAGAAAAAATCACGCTTGCGCCTCTTGTATTTCTTCTTGGCAGAATGATAATCACTCTCGTTGGTTTTTACGTTTCTTTACAGAGTTGCCGCCGCTCATTTCGAGTCAGTTTTCTCTGCCGCTGCGGTCTTTTCAGGGGTGATTATTTATGTTCGTTCCCTTTCTTATCATGTTCCGCGAGGGGCTGGAGGCTGCGCTGATCGTCAGCCTGATCGCCAGCTACCTGAAACGCACGCAGCGCAGCCAATGGCTGGGCGCGGTGTGGATCGGCGTGATTGTCGCCGCGGCGCTGTGTCTGGCGCTCGGCATCTTCATCAATGAAACCACCGGCGAGTTCCCGCAGAAACAGCAGGAGCTGTTCGAGGGCATCGTGGCGGTGGTGGCGGTGCTGATCCTCACCTATATGGTGTTCTGGATGCGTAAGGTGTCCAAGTCGGTCAAGGTGCATCTGGAAGGGGCGATCGATCAGGCGCTCAACGCCGGTAAAGGGCAGGGGTGGGCGCTGGTGGCGATGGTGTTCTTCGCCGTGGCGCGCGAAGGGCTGGAGTCGGTGTTCTTCCTGCTGGCGGCGTTCCAGCAAGACGTGGGCGCCGCAGCGCCGATCGGCGCGGTGCTCGGCCTGGTGGCCGCCATCGTGCTGGGCATGATGATTTATTGGGGTGGGGTGAAGCTGCACCTGGCCAAGTTTTTCAAATGGACCAGCCTGTTCATTCTGTTCGTCGCCGCCGGCCTGGCCGCCGGAGCGATCCGCGCCTTCCACGAAGCCGGCCTGTGGAACCACTTCCAGGCTATCGCCTTCGATTTCAGCAGCACCCTGTCGACCCATTCGCTGTTCGGCACCCTGCTGGAAGGCATCCTCGGGTACCAGGAAGCGCCGACGGTCAGCGAAGTGGCGGTCTACTTCTTGTATCTGATCCCGGCGCTGATTTTCTTTTTCCTGCCGCAGCGCGCGGAGCCGGTAGCGGCCCCGGCGCAACGTAAAATCAATCATTAATGTTTAATAGGGAATCTCGTATGTCTACTCCGTTATTTCGCCGCAAGGCGTTGCACGCAGCATTACTGGCTATCCCGGCGTTTGCGCTGAGCATCGACGCGTTGGCGGCGGACGTGCCGCAGGTCAAGGTTACGGTTAACGACAAGCAGTGCGAACCGATGCAGCTGACGGTGCCGGCAGGCAAAACGCAGTTTGTGGTGCATAACACCAGCCAGAAAAACGTCGAATGGGAAATCCTGAAAGGGGTGATGGTGGTGGAAGAGCGCGAGAACATCGCGCCGGGCTTCACCCAGAAAATGACCGCCACGCTGGAAGCGGGCGAATACGACATGACCTGTGGGCTGCTCAGCAACCCGAAAGGCAAACTGACCGTCACCGCGGCAAGCAATGGCGCCACCGACGGTAAACCGAACGCGCTGGACTTGGTTGGCCCGATCGCCGAATACAAAGTTTACGTCACCAAAGAAGTCGATGGGCTGGTGAAACAGACCAAGCTGTTCACCGACGCGGTGAAGGCCGGTAACGTGGAGCAAGCGCGCAAGCTGTACGCGCCGACCCGCCAGCACTATGAGCGCATCGAGCCGATCGCCGAGCTGTTCTCCGATCTGGACGGCAGCATCGACGCCCGCGAAGACGACTACGAGAAGAAATCGGCGGACCCTAACTTCACCGGTTTCCACCGTCTGGAGAAGGCGCTGTTTGCCGACAACTCAACCCAAGACATGGGCGCCTACGCCGATCGCCTGTACCACGACACCGTCGAGCTGCAAAAGCGCGTGAGTGAACTGACCTTCCCGCCGAGCAAGGTGGTGGGCGGCGCAGCCGGGCTGATCGAAGAGGTGGCGGCCAGCAAGATCAGCGGTGAAGAAGACCGCTACAGCCGCACCGACCTGTGGGACTTCCAGGCCAACGTCGACGGCGCACAGAAGATAGTCAACCTGCTGCGTCCTTTGCTGGTCAAGGCCAATAAGCCGCTGCTGGACAAGATCGACGCCAACTTCAAAACCGTGGACACCATCTTGGCGAAGTACCAAACCAAAGACGGCTATGAGTCCTATGAGAAGCTGACCGATGCCGATCGCAATGCGTTGAAAGGGCCGATCACCACGCTGGCGGAAGATCTTTCCCAACTGCGCGGCGTGTTGGGTCTGGACTGAGGCATAAGGTTATGAGCAACAAGGCAGGCCCGAATAACGGGCCTCATCCGCACTCTCAGGGGGCGGCATCGCCTTCGCGGCGCCGTTTGCTGCAAGGGCTGGGGCTGGGCGCACTGGCACTGGGCGGCACCCGTCTGGTGCAGGCGGCGGACAACGTGGCGGAGCCGTTGGCGACGCCGCAGGATGAGCGCTGGCAGAAGCAGCCGTTTTATGGCCGCCATCAGGCCGGGGTGCTGACGCCGCAACAGGCGGCGATGATGCTGGTGGCGTTCGATGTGCTGGCGACCGACAAAGCGGGGCTGGAGCGCCTGTTCCGGCTACTGACCGATCGCATCGCCTTCCTGACTCACGGCGGTAAGGCGCCGGAGGTGGACGCCAAGCTGCCGCCGCTCGATTCCGGCATCATGGGGCCGGAGATTTACCCGGACAACCTGACCATCACTGTCTCGGTCGGCGCATCGCTGTTCGACGAACGCTTTGGTCTGCAGGCGCACAAACCGCTGAAATTGCAGAAAATGACCCGCTTCCCCAACGATGCGTTGGACGCCGGGCTTTGCCACGGCGACCTGCTGCTGCAGATCTGCGCCAACACCAACGAAACCGCTCTCCACGCGCTGCGTGATATCATCAAGCACTCGCCGGATCTGCTCAGCGTGCGCTGGAAGCGGGAAGGGTTCATCTCCGCGCACGCGGCGCGCAGCAAAGGCAAAGAGACGCCGATTAACCTGTTGGGGTTCAAAGACGGCACCGCCAACCCGAAAACCAACGACAAACCGCTGATGGATAAGGTGGTGTGGGTCGGCGACAGCGTCGGCGAACCGGCGTGGACGGCGGGCGGCAGCTATCAGGCGGCGCGTATTATTCGTTTCCGCGTCGAGTTTTGGGATCGCACGCCGCTGCAGGAGCAGGAAACCATTTTCGGCCGCGAGAAGCACAGCGGTGCGCCGCTCGGCATGAAGCATGAACATGACGAGCCGAATTACGCGAACGATCCCGACGGTAAGGTGATCCCGATGGACGCGCACATTCGCTTGGCTAACCCACGCACGCCGGAAAGCCAAAGCAACCTGATGCTGCGGCGCGGCTACAGCTATTCCCTTGGCGTCTCCAATGCCGGGCAGTTGGAAATGGGGCTGCTGTTCGTCTGTTATCAGGCCGATCTGGAGAAAGGCTTCCTGACGGTGCAAAAAAGGCTGAACGGCGAAGCGTTGGAGGAATACATCAAGCCGATTGGCGGCGGGTATTTCTTCGTGCTGCCGGGCGTGAAAGAGAACGGTGACTATCTGGCCAGCGGCCTGCTCAAGGCCTGAACCCGAAATGACGAGGCGGGATCGCCTGCCTCGTTTTACTTTGTTTTGCCTGCCGTAAGGAAGATTGAGCGTCGAAAGTCAATTCGACACCTGGCCTATGGATTAAAAAGCACGCACCGCGTGGGCTTTTTGGTTGTGCAAAATTTAATCAGGAAACCAAAGTGTCATTCGCACTGTTTAATTATAATTTATTGATATTTATAGATTATAAATTCTTGTGGAATGACGTGTCGTGCGTGATATAGTGTTTTAGCGATAACTAAAAACAAAAAATATAAATTTTTTTACATTTTAGTAACGCGACAGGATTGAATGTCATTATACTGTAATCATCTGGCGGTAGTTTTCACACGGTGCACAGCTTGAAGCTGTAAATATCACTGCGGGGATCGCTAATGGTAAAGTCCTTGGTTGGGCTGGAAAGAAAAAATAACACATCTCCCCTGATTTCTCGTTGTAACGAGGGTTCTCTCTCCGACTCTCTTTTACCGGCAACTCCGCACTCTTATCGCTACCGAATCTCACCACTTTTTACTCCACGTTTATTGATGCAGTCCGCGTTGTCCCGTGAAAAAACGGCGCTTAAGCGTTGCCGTCAATTCACATTGTCCCTTGGCTCTTATTGGCTCGGAGGAGGCCAAAACCTAATACGTGTGTGAAACATAATCGCACGGCCTGGCCGTTGCGGTAGGTGAAACAAACTGTAAGGTGCCACTATGGGTAGACAGAAAGCAGTGATCAAAGCACGTCGTGAAGCGAAACGCGTTATTCGTCGTGACGCTCGTAGTCATCGCCAGCTGGAAGAAGAGTCTGTGACCTCGCTGGTGCAAATGGGGGGAGTCGAGTCTATCGGCATGGCGCGAGACAAGCGCGATAGCTCACCCATCGAGGCTAGAACCGAAGCTCAGGGTCATTACTTATCAGCCATAGAGAATAAGCAGCTGATCTTCGCCACCGGCGAAGCGGGCTGTGGCAAAACATTTATCAGCGCCGCCAAGGCGGCGGAGGCGCTGATCCATAAAGAGGTGGATCGGATTATCGTTACCCGTCCTGTTTTGCAGGCGGATGAAGACCTCGGCTTCTTGCCGGGGGATATCTCCGAGAAGTTCGCCCCTTATTTCCGCCCGGTGTATGACATTCTGGTACGTCGTTTAGGATCTTCCTTTATGCAGTACTGCCTGCGCCCGGAAATCGGTAAGGTAGAGATTGCGCCGTTCGCTTATATGCGCGGACGCACCTTCGAAAATGCGGTCGTTATCCTGGATGAAGCCCAGAACGTGACCGCCAGCCAGATGAAAATGTTCCTGACCCGCCTGGGGGAAAACGTGACGGTTATCGTTAACGGCGACGTGACCCAGTGCGACCTGCCGCGCGGCGTGAAATCCGGCCTCAGCGATGCCCTGGAACGCTTCGAAGAGGACGAGATGATCGGCGTTATCCGCTTTGAAAAACAGGACTGCGTACGCTCCGCTTTGTGCCAGCGCACGCTCAACGCTTACAGTTAACCTATCCGCTAATGGAAAGGCCGCTTCGGCGGCCTTTTTTATCTCCGCAATTTCCTCTCTCGTTTAACCTTTGTGTAAATTATTGTGGTTTTCTGTATAGATTTTCGTTGAGTTAGCGTTAATGATTAATGGGTTCCAGATTGGCGCGCAATTTGCCTGTGCCGCCAAAAGGACATTATCTGGGGTGTGCGCCGCGCGGCGCATAGCGTGTGGGTTCCTTGATGCGATTCAAACATGAAATACATCATTCTGATTTTGCTTATTTTATGCGTCGTCTATGTGCATTACCGCGGACGGGTGCGCTACAACGTGTGGCGACAGCTGTCTGACCATTCTACCTTTACTGCACCGTTGAACGTTTTCATGTATCTGTTTTCCCGTGTGCCGACTACGCCGTACCTGAAGCCGGAGCAGTTCCCTGAGTTGGCGGTACTGCGGGAGAACTGGGAAACCATCCGCGACGAAGGACAGAAGCTGATGGAGATCCAGCAGATCAAGGCGTCCGATCAATTCAACGACGCCGGTTTCAACTCATTCTTCAAGACTGGTTGGAAACGCTTTTATCTTAAATGGTATGAAGACAGCCATCCTTCCGCCATGACCCTGTGCCCGCAGACCACGGAACTGCTGCGCAGCCTGCCTTCGGTCAAGGCGGCGATGTTCGCCGAACTGCCGGACGGCAGCCGGTTGCCGCGCCACCGCGATCCTTACGCCGGTTCGCTGCGTTATCACCTGGGGCTGATTACCCCCAACGATGACCGCTGCTTCATTGAGGTGGACGGCGAACGCTACAGCTGGCGCGACGGTGAAGGCGTGATGTTCGATGAAACCTATCTGCACTACGCGGAAAATCAGAGCGGGCAGAATCGTCTGATCCTGTTCTGCGACATCGAACGGCCGATGCGCTACCGCTGGGCACAGGCGGTGAACCACTGGCTGGGGCGCAATCTGATGAGCGCCGCCACCGCGCCGAACGAAGAGGGCGATCGCACCGGCGGCGTCAACAAGATGTTCAAATACATCTATGCGATACGCCGGGTGGGGAAACGCTTGAAGGCCTGGAACCGCACCGGTTATTACATCATCAAGTGGATTTTGTTCGGGGGGATCGCCGCGGCGATATTCTTCTCGGTATAACGAAGGCAGGGGCGCACAGAGTGCGCCCCTTTTTGATCAGGCGAAGATAGTCATCATGTAGGCGGCGAACAGCGCCAGGTGGGCGGTGCCGTTCAGCACGTTGGTGCGTCCGGTCGAGAACGACAGCTGGCACAGCAGCAGCACCGTCAGCATCACCACGATATGCGGCGTTTGCAGGCCGAAGATCAGCGTCTGCCCGGTCAGGGTGGCGATGATGGTCACCGCCGGCACGGTCAGGGAGATGGTCGCCAGCACCGAACCGAAGAACAGGTTCATGGCGCGTTGCACCTGATTGTTCAACACGGCGCGCAGCGCGCCCAGACCTTCCGGCGACAGGATCAACAGCGCCACCAGGAAACCGGTGAACTGCGCCGGTGCATTCATCTTGGTCAGCAGGCCTTCCAGCGGATTGGCGTTGAACTTGGTGACGGCGATCACTGCGATTAGGTGCACGATGAGCCAGGCGGCGTGCCAGGCGCTGCTGTGCGAAGAGGGCTTGCCGTGATGCGGATCGCCATCGTCGTCTTCATGCTCGTACACGAACAGGCTCTGATGGGTTTTGGTCTGGATCACCAGGAACACGCCATACATGGCGGCGGAGATCAACGCCACCAGCAGCGCTTGCCCGGTGCTGAAGTTGCCGCCAGGCAGCGCGCTCGGGAACACCAGCACGATCACCGCCAACGGGAAAATCGCCATCAGATACTGTTTGATGCCGCCGAGGTTGACGTACTGGGTGGCGAACTTGCGCCCGCCGAGCAGCAGCGCGAAACCGACCAGGCCGGCGGAAACGATCATAATGATGGAATACAGCGTGTCGCGCATCAGCGCCGGTGCGGCGTCGCCGGTGGCCATCAGCGCGGAAATCAGGCTGACCTCGAGGATCACCACCGACAAACTGAGGATCAGCGAGCCGTAGGGTTCGCCCAATCGGTGGGCCAGCACGTCGGCGTGGCGCACCACGCTGAAGGCGCTGCTGAGGATCCCCACCAGCGCGAGAATATTGATGCCGACGATTAGCGGAAAGTTATCGGTGCTACCCCATAGATTTAGCACTACCAACGCGGCGATAGGGAAGATCAGAGAGTATTCGGTGTGGCGAGATTTGGTGGATCGGCCAGGATCGTGTTGCGACTTCATGAGGGTGGCACTCCTTCTCAAACAGCGTAGCCCGTCAGCGCCGGTTGCCGTGATACGGCAACTCTGCGTTTCCAGTAGGTATTTTATATTAGGATACACCCACGGCGCCGGTGTGATGTTGTTTTTATCTGAGAAAGCAATTGCTTGCTTTATGTGATCAGGGTAGCAAAAAAACCGCACGGGGTGCGGTTTTATTTACTTACTTTTACGCAATAACGCCAAGTTTTAACGTTAGATTTGAGAAAAGTGATGTTTACTTGTTTAGTACTCGGTTAATCAAGGATGATGAGACGATCAGTCGTCAATATTATCCATGATTTCATGCCGTTTATTGTGGTAACCCTCTTCATTTAGCCCCTCACGCCAGTAAGGCACAGCATAAAGACGATTACGATCGCATTGACGTTCACGGCGTAGGTAGCGGCGCAGCTCTACCACCAGGCGATCTTCACCGGCGAGCCAGAAGTGGGTATCGCTCTGCGGCACGGATTGCGCGCGGAACCGAGCGACCAATTCGTCGGTTTTCTCTGTGCCGCCGACAACCCAATTCACCTCAACGCCGGCAGGCTTTTTCAGGTCAATGACGTCAGCGTTGCTGTCGACGCGGACGAAAGCGCGTCCGGCGCTGTGCGGCGGCAGGTTTTCCAACAGCGCGGCCAGCGCAGGCAGTGAGGAGGGATCGCCCGCCAGGGAGTAGAAATCGGCGGCCGGCAGCATCGGTTTGGGGCCGCCCGGGTTGCTGATGCCGATTTTATCGCCGGCTTTCGCCTGGCGCGCAAAGTCGACCGCCGGGCCCTGATGGTCATGAATGGCGAACTCGATGTCCACTTCCGCCAGTTCCGGGCGCACGGCGCGGATGGAATAGGTGCGCACGATCGGGCGTACGGCATCTGCGGCCCAACGCGGGCCGTTTTCGGTCAGCGTCGGCAGGTCCGGCTGCGTCTGGCCGGCGAGCGGCAAAAAGACTTTGATGTGTGCAGCGGCGGCATTGGCCGGGTAGTAACGCAGATCGGGGGCGGTAAAGGTAATGCGGCGCAGGTGCGGCGTAATGTCCTGTACGCGGCTGACGGCGATCAGGTAGGGGGCGCGTGAGCGAGGGGCTTCGGTAGTCACGGGGATCTCCTTATAGTTCGTTTGGCGGTGAGTATAACATGTCGTTTGATAATGAGAATTGTTTGCTAATTGAGACGAAACCGCATGTGGGCTAGGCTTAAGGTTCACTCATCCTGAAAGGGGAGGCCATATGCCCTACCACAGCACGAACGACTTGCCGGACAATGTGAAGCATGTGCTGCCGGAACATGCGCAGGCGATCTATAAAGAAGCGTTCAACAGCGCCTGGCAACAATACCGCGATCCCGATGACCGGCGCGGTGACGACAGCCGGGAAGAGACGGCGCATAAGGTGGCTTGGGCGGCGGTCAAGCAAAGCTATCGTAAGGGCGATGACGAACGTTGGCATAAAAAGTAACGAATTATCACGCAGTAAAAATCGCGCAGACATTATGTGGAGCCCGGCAATTAATATTATTGCTGCTCAGTACAAATACTTTTTCACTTTAACGCCGCTTTGTAACTTGATTGCACGTCAGGAAAAGAATAAGGTCATTCTTATAAGGCGCGGTGATTGAATTAATAAAAATCCGCAGCCGAAAATAAAACATCAAAGGTTCAGCAGTGGCGAGGGAAGGCGAGAAATCGTATTCCCGGGAGGTAATATCAGTGTTAACGCGAGATTTTCTGCAAAAAGCGGATTGCAAAACTGCATTCGGCGCTATTGAGGAGTCGTTGTTGCTGACGCCTGAACAGCGTGCAGCCTCGTTGGATTGCACCTTATCGCGCCGGCCGGGTCACAGCCCCGTATGGATATTCGGTTACGGTTCGCTGATGTGGAACCCGGTTTTCGAATCGGAAGAAGTGCGGCCGGCCAAGCTGCAGGGTTGGCACCGGGCGTTCTGTATGCGCTTGACCGCCGGGCGCGGCACGCTGCATCAGCCGGGGCGCATGCTGGCGTTGAAGGCCGGCGGCCACACTACGGGCCTGGCCTTTCGCTTGCCGGAAAGCAAACTGCGTGAAGAGTTGGAGCTGCTTTGGAAGCGCGAAATGGTGACCGATTGCTACGTGCCGACCTGGTGCGAGCTGCAGTTGGATGGCGGCGAGAAGGTTACTGCGTTGGTATTCGTGATGAACCCGCAGCATCCGCTGTTTGAAGAAGACACCAGCTACCAGGTGATCGCGCCATTGATCGCCAGCGCCAGCGGCCCGCTGGGCACCAACGCGCAATATCTGTTTGCGCTGGATAACGAGTTGAAGCACCACGGCATGCAGGATGATTGCATCGGCGATCTGGTGCGCTGCGTGCAGCAATGGCTGCAGCAGAACCGCACCGGCGGCATCGGCAGTGAGGCCACCGCCTGAGGCTGCTGCGGGAATGCGCACGGTGAGGGGCTCAGCATGCTGAGCCCTTTTTTATATCTAATGCCTATATTTAATAACTTTAATTTGCACAGTGATTGAAGGCATGTTTTTATTGTGGTTATCTATCCCTTTATTTTTAAAGTCATTCGCTGTTTTTTGTCAGTTTCCCATCCCCAATGCGAAGCAGAATGATCGACTTAGTATTAAATTGCATAAGTAAAGGTTATTTCTTATTTGTTCAGCCCCGCGGGACTCCGTATCAATATGGCTAACGCTACTGGAAGAAACAGGGAGACGGGGATGAACTTTCAACAATTAAAAATTATTCGTGAATCGGCGCGCTGCAACTACAACCTGACCGAGGTCGCCAATACGTTATTTACCTCGCAGTCCGGCGTCAGTCGGCATATTCGCGAGCTGGAAGAAGAGCTGGGCATCGAAATATTCATTCGCCGGGGCAAACGGCTGCTGGGCATGACCGAGCCCGGCAAAGAGCTGCTGGTGGTGGCGGAGCGCATTCTCAACGACGCCAATAACATCCGTCGCCTGGCGGATGTCTTCAGCAGTAACGACTCGGGCCAGCTGCATATCGCGACGACGCACACCCAGGCGCGCTATAGCCTGCCGGGGGTGATCAAAGAGTTTCGCGCGCTTTATCCGCGGGTGCGGGTGGTGCTCAATCAGGGCAGCCCTGAAGAGATCGTCTCGATGTTGGCCGCCGGCGAAGCCGATATCGGCATTGCCAGCGAACGGCTGATGAGCGACGAATCGCTGGCGTCGTTCCCATATTACCGCTGGCATCACACCATTCTGGTGCCGGAAGGGCACGAGTTGACGCGTCAGCCGCAGGTGACGCTGGAGATGCTCAGCACTTTGCCGCTGATCACTTACCGGCAGGGCATTACCGGGCGCGCGAAGCTGGATGCGGCGTTCAAAGCGGCGGGCCTGACCCCGGACATCGCGCTCAGCGCACAAGACTCCGACGTGATTAAAACCTATGTCGAACTGGGATTGGGCGTGGGCGTGCTGGCGGACATGTCGTATGAAAAAGAGCGCGATCGCGGGTTGGTCAGCCTCAACGCCGAGCATTTGTTTGAACCCAATACGGTATGGCTGGGCCTGAAACGCAGCCAGCTGCAGCGCAACTATGCCTGGCGCTTTATCCAACTGTGCAACCCGACGCTGTCGCTGACCGAAATCAAAGACAAGGTCTTCTCGTCGCAGCTGGACGCGGTGATTGATTACCAGATTTAACCGATAAGCGGCAGGCAATTCCTGCCGCGCATTCTGCATTGCCCGCCTAATAATCAAAAACCCATCTATATACATAAAAAGAATATCTATAGTGATTTAAGTACCTTCAGCTGCCGATCGCGCTCGCATACACTCGAAAAATTATTATAAATTCCATCCGCTTGGAGAGTTTCAGATGAAAGCGCTCGTTCCTTCTTTGCTGTTTTTGGCCGTGGCGGCCAGCGTTAACGCACAGGCGGCGACGCCGGCCAACACGTTGGTGATCGCACAGTCTATCGATGACGTGGTCAGCTTTGACCCGGCCCAGGGATTTGAGTTAACCACGGTGCAGTCGTTCAACAGCCTGTATCAACGTTTGATCCAGTCCGATCCGCACAACCCCATCGATCTCAAGCCGACTCTGGCCAGCAGTTGGCAGGCCGGCGCCGATAACCGCAGCCTGACTTTCAGCCTGCGCACGGACGCTAAATTCGCCAGCGGTAACCCGCTGCGGCCGGAGGACGTGATCTTTTCGCTTTCACGGGTGGTGAAATTGAATCTGGAGCCGTCGTTTATCCTAACGCAGCTGGGCTGGAACGCGAAGAACGTGGATCAACACCTGACCAAGGTGGATGACCATACGGTAAAAATCAGCTGGGATGAAAACGTCAGCCCGGCCTTCGTGCTCAGCCTGCTGTCGGCGCCGGTATCCTCGATTGTCGACGCCAAAGAGGCGCTGGCGCACCAGCAGGGCGACGATCTGGGGCACCAATGGTTGAACAGCCACTCCGCCGGCAGCGGCCCTTACAAAATTCGCACCTATGTGCCGCACGAAGTGGTGGTGCTGGACGCGAACCCCGGCTCGCCGGAAGGGGCGCCGACGTTGAAAACCATCCTGATCAAAAACGTGCCCGATCCGGCCGCGCGCCGTTTGCTGATTGAGCAGGGCGATGCCGATATCGCCCGCAACCTGGGGGCGGACCAAATGGCGGCCCTGAAGGGCAAGCCGGGCGTCAAACCGTTGGCCATTCCTTACGCCTCGCTTTATTACCTGCAGTTCAACGCCAAGGCGTCGCCGGCGCTCGGCAACCCGGCATTTTGGGAGGCGGCGCGCTGGCTGTTCGATTACCAAGGCATCGCCGACGATCTGCTGAAAGGGCAGTTCCAGAGCCATCAGGCATTCCTGCCGGACGGTTATCTGGGCGCGCTCAAGGATCAGCCGTACAGCTTCAATCCACAGAAAGCCAAAGAAATACTGGCCAAAGCGGGGCTGAGCAACGTCAGTTTCCGTCTGGACGTCAACAACCAGCCGCCGTATCTGGATATCGCTCAGGCGCTGCAGGCCAGTTTTGCTCAGGGCGGCGTGAAGGTCGAACTGGTGCCGGGCATCAGCTCGCAGGTCTCCACTAAGGTGAAAACGCTTAACTACGATGCGACGCTGACCTCCTGGGGACCGGATTACTTCGATCCTAACACCAACGCGGCCGCCTTTGCCTACAACCCGGAGGACGGCAGCAAGACGCTGGCCTGGCGAGCCAACTGGCAGATCCCGGCGCTGAGCAAGTTGACGCTGGCCGCCACTGCAGAAAACGACACCGCCAAACGGGTGGCCGACTACCAGCAACTGCAGAAAGAGGTGCAGCAAAGCTCGCCGTTTGTCATCGGCCTGCAGGCGCGCAGCCTGATCGCAGTGCGTGACAACCTTAAGGGCTATGTGCAGGGCATCAACCCTGACATGGTGTTCTACAGCAAGGTCAGCAAGTAATGGCTGCTGACCTGTCCGCCAGCGCCGGGGCGGCCCGGCGGTATTGGCGCAGGGGCGGGCGGCTGCTCGGCGGCGCGCTGTCGCTGGCGTTAACGCTGCTCGGTCTGCTGCTGTTCACCTTCATGCTGTCGCACCTGGCGCCGATCGATCCGGCGCTGCAGGTGGCGGGCGATCACGCCAGCGAAGCCACCTATGCGCAGGTGCGGCACGAGCTGGGGCTGGATCAGCCTCTGCCGGTGCAATTTTGGCGCTATCTGGTGCACCTGGCGCATGGCGATCTGGGCATTTCGCGCATCACCGCCCAGCCGGTGTTGAGCGATCTGCTGCGTACCTTCCCGGCGACGGTGGAACTGGCCACCTGCGCCATTATCCTCGGCGCTCTCGGCGGCATTACGCTGGCGTTTCTGGCGGTGCTCAAACCGGGCAGTTGGCTGGATAACGCGGCGCGCTTGCTGTCGCTGATCGGTTATTCGGTGCCGATTTTCTGGTTGAGCCTGCTCGGGCTACTGCTGTTCTACGCCACGCTGCACTGGTCGGCGGGGCCGGGGCGGCTGGATGACATTTACTTGTACAGCATGGAGCCGCGTACGGGTTTCGTGTTGATTGACAGCTGGCTGTCCGGCGATCGCGAAATGTTCTACAACGCCATCAGCCACCTGTGGCTGCCGGTGGTGGCGCTGGCGCTGCTGTCGATGGCGGGTATCACCCGGCTGCTGCGCGCGGCGATGCTGGAAGAATGCAACAAGGAATACGTGACGCTGGCGCGCTCCAAGGGCGCCGGCCGCCTGCGCATTCTGCTGCGCCATGTGTTCCCCAACGTGCTGGGCACGCTGATCACCGTACTGTCTCTCTCCTACGCCAGCCTGCTCGAGGGCGCGGTATTGACCGAAACGGTGTTCGCCTGGCCCGGCGTCGGGCGTTACCTGACCTCGGCGCTGTTTGCCGCCGACACGCCGGCGATCCTCGGCGCCACGCTGCTGATCGGCACCTGTTTCGTGCTGTTGAATGCGCTGGCTGACGCCTTGACCTATTTAGTGGATCCGCGAACCCGATGAGCCAATATCTCTCTGAACACGAACCGCAAAGCGAGCCGGCCGTCGGTTACCGCCGCGGTCGGCGCCTGACCACGCTGACGCTGGGCGCGGCGCTGGTGGCGATCCTGATCGTCACCGCGCTGCTGGCTCCGTGGCTGGCGCCTTTCGATCCCAATCTGCAGCATATCGAGCTGCGGTTACTGCCGCCTTCCGCCGCACATTGGCTGGGCACCGACGGCTTCGGCCGCGACTTGCTCTCCCGCGTGATTTACGGCGCACGGCCGACGTTGATCCTGGTGTCGTTGATTCTGGTGTTGACCATTCCCATTGGTCTGCTGGTCGGCATTTGCGCCGGTTATCTCGGCGGCTGGGTAGAGCGTATTTTGATGCGTCTGACCGACATTTTCCTGTCGTTGCCGAGCCTGGTGATCGCGCTGGCGTTCGTGGCGGTCATGGGGCCGGGGCTGATGAACGGCGCGCTGGCGTTGGCATTGACCAGCTGGCCGGCCTTTGCCCGCCAAGCGCGGGCCGAAACCCTGGCGCTGCGCCGCAGCGACTACCTGGCGGCAGCGCGTATGCAGGGCATCAACGGGCTGCGGCTGATGGTCGGCCACATTTTGCCTTTATGCCTGCCGAGCGCGGTGGTGCGCGCGGCGTTGAGTCTGGGCGGCATCATCTTGTCCGCCGCCGGTCTGGGGTTCCTCGGCATGGGCGTCGCGCCGCCGACCGCCGAATGGGGATCGATGGTGGCCGAAGGCAGTAAAGTGATTTTCGACCAATGGTGGGTCGCCGCCGCACCGGGCGGGGCGATCCTGTTCGCCAGCCTGGCGTTTAACCTGCTGGGCGATGGCCTGCGCGACAAAATGGATCCTCGTCATGGGCACTGATAACACCTTATTGACCGTTGAACGTTTGGCGATCGGCGTGCCGGGGCCGCAGCCGGTGGCGCTGGTGAAGAATATTTCGTTCAGCATGGGGCGGGAGCGACTGGCGCTGGTCGGTGAGTCCGGCTCCGGCAAATCGTTGACCGCGCGTGCGCTGATGGGGCTATTGCCGCCGCCGTTGCAGCTGCAGGCGCAGCGCCTGACGTTGGGCGATGAAGACTTGACGCGCCTGAGCGAACGCCAGTGGAGCCGCCTGCGCGGCGACCGGGTGGCGATGGTGATGCAAGATCCCAAACATGCGCTGAATCCCAATCAGCCGATCGGCCGTCAGGTGGAGGAACCGCTGGTGCTGCATGCCAAGCTAAGCCGCGCCGAGCGGCGTGAAAAAGTGCTGGATATGTTGGCGGCGGTGGGGTTGCCCGATCCGGCGGCGCTGTGTGGCCGTTATCCGCATCAGCTCTCCGGCGGGATGGGGCAGCGGGTGATGCTGGCCATTGCGTTGATCAACGATCCGCAGCTGTTGATTGCCGATGAACCCACGTCGGCGCTGGATCACCAGATGCGCGATCAGGTGCTGCAACTGATAGACAATCTGGTGGCGCAACGCAACATGGGGCTGATCCTGATCAGCCACGATTTGCAGCAGGTGGCGCACCACTGCGAGCGGGTGCTGGTGATGTACAAAGGCGAGCTGTTGGATCAACTGCCGGCAGCAGAGCTGGCGCAGGCCACGCACCCTTATACTCGCACGCTGTGGGCGTGTCGGCCGAGCCGCGAGACGCGCGGCAAACCGCTGCCGGTACTGGACCGCGCGCTGTTGGAGACGTTGAAATGAGCGTAATTGCACTGGAGAACCTCAGCGTCAGTCACCGTCAGGGCTATGAACAGCGCACCGTGGTGCACGACGTTAACCTGCGCATCGAACCGGGCGAGTGTTTCGGCCTGGTGGGGCCTTCCGGCTGCGGCAAGTCCTCGTTGCTGTGGGTGCTGGCCGGGCTGAACGACAGCTGGCGCGGCGGTTTTGAACTGCTCGGGCGGCAGCTACAACCGGGGCAGGCATTTACCGGCGAACTGCGGCGCGAGGTGCAGATGGTGTTTCAAGATCCCTATGCTTCGCTACACCCTAAACACCGGCTGTTGCGTACGCTGTCGGAACCGCTAAAACTGCTGCAGGAAAGCGACATCGAACGCAAAATCGGCGCGGGCTTTCGCCAGGTGGGGTTGGATCCGCGCCTGCTGGATCGCTATCCGCATCAGCTGTCGGGCGGCCAGCGGCAGCGCGTGGCGATCGTGCGCGCATTGCTGCTGCGGCCGAAGCTGTTGCTGCTGGATGAGCCGACCTCGGCGCTGGACATGTCAGTGCAGGCGGAAATCCTTAACCTGCTTAACGAGCTGAAACAGGCGGGCGATCTGACTATGGTGCTGGTCAGCCACGATGCGGACGTGATTGACCACATGTGCGATCGTTCGGTGGCAATGGCGCACGGCCGCATCATCGTTTGACCCTATGCCCGCCAACGTGGCGGGCATATCCATCTTGGTAATAAATAAAGCAATTTATCGTCGTTCTTCTGTTAATTCTTACCCTCTACACTCGTCAAACAGCGCAACCGCGTGATTGTGGAGAGTGTATCGATGAAACGGTTAATCCCAACCTTGTTGTATGGCGCGCTGGCGGCCGCTTTCGGTGCGCAGGCCGCCACCCCGCAGGATACCTTGGTGGTGGTCAGTTCGCTGGAGGGCATTATCAGCCTCGATCCGGCGGAGAGCTTTGAAACCGTCAGCTCGGCCAATCTGGTCAACCTCTATCAGCGCCTGGTGGCGCCGGATCGCGCCGCGCCGCAAAAGCTGGCGCCGGACGCCGCAGGCAGTTGGCAGGCGGGCGCCGATGGCCACAGCCTGACCTTTACCCTGAAACCGCAGCAACGTTTTGCTTCCGGCAATCCGCTGCGGCCTGAAGACGTGATTTTCTCGCTGGTGCGTGCGGTAAAGCTGAACAAGGCGCCGTCGTTTATTCTCGGTGAGTTTGGCTGGACGCCGGATAACGTTGAGCAGCAGCTGAAGAAGGTGGGGGATAACCAGGTGCAACTCACTTGGCCCGCCAACATCGGCAGCGAGCTGGCGCTGCGGCTGCTGACGGCGAACGTGGCTTCGATCGTGGATGAGAAGCTGCTGAACGAGCACGCGCAGCAGGGGGACTACGGTAACGCCTGGCTGCGCAGCCATTCCGCCGGCGGCGGCCCGTATCGGGTAAATAACTATGTGCCGCATGAGGCGCTGCTGTTTGGCCGCAACGATTACGCGCCGTCGCCGGCAAGGTTGAAAACGGTGTTGTTCAAGAACGTCAGCGACGCCGGCACCCGCCGTTTGTTGCTGCTGAAAGGGGATGCCGACGTGGCCTACGATCTGGGGGCCGATCAGTTCGACTCGCTGCGCAATGCGCCGGGCGTGCGCATCGAGCAGGCCGATGCGCCCCGGGTCTATTACCTCGGCTTCAACACCGGCAGCAAAGACAACCCGGCGCTGGGCAATCCGGCACTGTGGCAGGCAGCGCGCTGGCTGGTGGATTATCAGAGCATCGCCGAGCAGCTGCTGAAAGGGCAATATCGCGTGCATCAGGCCTTCTTGCCGCAGGGGTTGGACGGGGCGCTCGACGATCGGCCGTTTAGGCTCGACGTGGACAAAGCCAGACAGATCCTGCGCGAGGCCGGCATCGCCGAAGGCACGCGCATCAGTCTGATCGTCATCAATCAGCCGCCGTATACCGACATCGCGCAGGCGCTGCAGGCCAGCTTTGCGCAGGCCGGGCTGCGGTTGGATATCCATCCGGTGGTGGAAAGCGATCTGTGGGGCAAGATGCGCGGCCGCGATTTTCAGGCGATCTTCACCTACTGGGGCGCCGACTACCTGGATCCGAACACCAACGCCAGTGCCTTTGCTTACAACGTGTCAGGCGGGCCGAAAACCTTGGCCTGGCGCACCCAGTGGGGCATTCCCGCCATCAGCGCGGAAACGCGTGCCGCGGCTGCGGAAGGGAATAGCGCCGCGCGCAGCGCACGCTACGTCACGTTGCAACGGGAATTACAGGCCAGTTCGCCCTATGTGGTGGCGCTGCAGGGGCAAACGCTGGTGGCATTGCGGGACAATGTCGAAGGTGCCCGGCTGGATATCGCCAACAGCATGTTGTATCTGGATCGGGTCAGTAAGTGACGGCAACGCCGTGCGCCTGGCCGAGCTTTCTGTCGCGCCATAGGCCGACAGCGCGTGAAATCGCTTGCTGTTGCCACCACGAATCGTGAAATGTTGTGTCAGGGTGAAATAAAATGAAATTTCATAACGTGCTCATATGACGGTGATAGATTGGCTTCGAAAGGCGGCGTTGTTTACGCCTTTCACCGCGGTCGTCCGCAATGATGCGGACACATCACGTCAGGAGAGATTATGGACAATAACGAAAAGGCTTCAGCAGCGCGCGCAGCAACCTTGCTTGCCACCGGTGAGGTGGTTACGCCGGAACAGTTTTATCAGGACAGCGACGGAAGCAACTGGGGGCCGGCGATCAACAAAGCGGCGGCGGCGGCGCTGCAAGCCGGCGGTACGTTGTCCCTGGGGAAGCGGGTGTATACGGTCGCCGGACACGTACTCATTCAGACGACAACGGACATCTACGGCGGCATCGGTTTACGGGTGGTCGGATTGGGGCGGGCGACCAAAATTGTCAAGACGGTAGACAGCAGTTACACCAACGAACAGGGCGAAACGAAGAAAGCGGTGATCGTGGTGAAAGGCTTCGCCAATCTGACGCTGCACGGCTTGACGTTGCGGGATGATACCGGCGTAGACGACACCCACGGCGTGTGGTTCAGCGACCGCAATATGACGAAGTTTGATATTCGCGACATTTACACCAAGGTCGGCGGTTATTCGCTGTTTGTCTCGGGCGACATGTTCATCAACTGGCTGGTGAACGTGCAGATGGAGGCAAACGCCAATCGCCCGGGCGATGGGGTGCTGTGGATGGACAAGTCTGGCACCACCAATTTTATAGACGGCCTCTACGCCGCTCGCGCCAAGGGTACGGCGTTCAGAATTTCAGGGTTTTACTCTACTATCGGCTCGTTGGCTGCGGATGACTGCATCGGCGATATCTACTCTTTCAAAGATTTTAACGGCACGATCAATTCGTTGGGTTGCGAGAACCGCAACACGCGGCGCGCCGCCAATGTCAGCGTGCTGTCCACCAACTTTGCTCAAGGCACGATAGGCAATATCAATATCCAGGACGCGCAGAATGTGGAGAGCGGGGGCGTGTTGTGCCGATTCATCAACGAATCTCGTTGGGATATCGGTCAGTTGACTCTTTACAGCGGTTCTAAGACGCCTTTCCCGGTGGCGATCGCTGCCTGCAGCAACAATACCGAGGTAACCTTCAGTAACGTATACAACGGCGGCGTCCCGGTGGCCGGCAAAAGCACCGTCGATGTGACGTCGTTTTTAAGCGGGGTTGAAGCGATGTACAGCCTGGGCGAGCGGGGAATTGCCCCTTCCGCCACCAGCAATCATTTGCCGCGCAA
Organism: Serratia sp. CY47444; assembly: GCF_052168635.1. NCBI lineage: Bacteria > Pseudomonadati > Pseudomonadota > Gammaproteobacteria > Enterobacterales > Yersiniaceae > Serratia > Serratia sp. CY47444. The sequence continues at coordinate 600,936 of NZ_JBJNMH010000001.1, read as the reverse complement.
TATCTCGAAACAGCCATCGTGGACTTTTTTAGGCACCCTGACCGCGCCGGATCGGCAGCCTACAACGCGCATTACGCTTCAACAGGGCGTAAGCACCAAGGTGCTGGCGTGCGATTTATACATCACGTTCGATCTGTCTTCGCAGGCGACCGCTTTTGTCGTCAATAAAGGCAGCTATAGTGCGAAAGGCGCCTTTATGTTGCGGCGCTCCGGGCCGTTGAGCTGCGAAATATATTACCGCGTCGAGAAAGATTTCGGCTTTGGCAGTTATCAGGTGCAGACTACGCGCGGCAGCTACTGGCGGCCGGACGGCGTTTCGTTGAGCGCGCCTCCCTCCGATGCGTTGGAAATCCGCAGCGATGAGGTGTTATCCACGACCAGATTCGCGGTGATCCAACCACTGGCCAATCCGACAACGGCCAGCACGGCAGAAGTGGCCGGATTGCTCAATAGGCTGATCGAGACCCTGAAGAACTAACCGAACAACGCCGGCGCGTTCTGACCGGCGCCCATCAAGAGCAGCAGCCAGCCGGCGGCCACCAAGGCGATGCCGAAAGGTTGCGGCGTTCGCCAGGCGCGACGGTTGCGTCGGCCGCGCGCCAATGCCATGCCTAATCCGAACATTGCCGCCAGGCAGACCAGCAGCGGCAACATCGTCCAACCGAGCCAGGCGCCCAGTGCCGCCAGCAGTTTGAAATCGCCCTGGCCAATGCCGTTGCGCCGCCGCACCTGTCGATAAAGCGCGTTGAGCAGCCACAATGCCCCGTAACCGGCCACGGCGCCGAGAACCGCGTCGTCAAGCGTTGCCCAGCGAGCGTCAAGATTGCACAGCAGCCCGCCCCACAGCAGCGGCTGGGTTAGCCGGTCCGGCAGCCACCGGTGACGTCCGTCTAGCCAGGCCAGGGCGATCAGCAGTGCCGCGGCCGGCGGTAACCACAGCCGGTGTGCTGCCGGCAGGTCGAAGGGCAACGCCGTCAACGCCAAACCCAGGGCCGTTAGCAGCAGGCTGCGGCGGCGCAATCTCGGCGGGCTGGCGCGCACGGCCGCCGTTCGCTCCAAGCGGGTGATGAGCGCGAAGGCGACCAGACCCGCCGACAGCAGCGCGGTGAAAAACAGCGCGTGCCACAGTGAGGAAATAAACATCAAGGCTCCGCCAGTCGTGAAACAGATGTTTAAAATAACGGCAAAATGCATATTTCATCGGGGTGAAATGCGGTGGATTGTGAGGAATGCGCAGTCGTACGCATCGCCACTTTACGTATTGCAGAGTGATACAATGCCTTGCGCGGTGGCGCTCAGCAGTGGTGTGCTGTGCTTTTTATCGGCAAAATCGACGCTAAAATGCGGTGAATTCATTTGGCGGCGGGAATGGATCGGTAAATGGTGCAAGTGACGCTGTCACTGAAGCGCGATTGGGGTTTATCCTATTGTTTCTGCTCGTCAAGCCGTTAGGCTTTAAGAGAGAGGCGTCCCCGCCAGGCCGGGACGTAATGTTTTTCAGATCTGCCGTGGGAAAGGCGGCAGCAAAGCAGTGGGTTGGCATGCTCCAGGAGGGAGGGAGGCCAACGGTGTCATGAAAGACGTGATTCAGGCAATACTTATCAAGACCAAAAAACGATTCTGGCGCCGACGCCAGACGGCGTGGCTGGCCGGGCCACTGGTGTGGCTGGCCGGCGCAGCGGCCGCGTGCGCCGAATCCCCGCCGGCGCCGGACAGCGTCATCTCTTCTGAACAGGCCGCCGCGGACCCGGCCGCGAATTTGCCGGAGTTGGGCGGTGCGCCCGACGATGCCGCGCGCGAGAAGCAGTGGGCCGAGATGGCCAAGCAACTCGGCGAAAAAGAGTTGAACAACGTTTCACGTCAACAGATGCGCAGCCGCGCCGAAGATTATTTGCTGGGCCAGGCGACCGGTGCGCTGCAGCAACAGGCGCAGGAGCTGTTGTCGCCGTTGGGTACCGCCAGGCTATCGCTGAAGATGAGCGGCGAGGGGGACTTTACCGGCAGCAACGGGCAGTTATTCAGCCCGCTGTACGACGTCGACGGATTGTTGACCTACAGCCAGATCGGCTGGCTGCAGCAAAGCGCCGGGGCGCTTGGCAATTTCGCGCTGGGGCAACGCTGGATCGCCGGCGACTGGCTGCTGGGGTACAACACGGCGCTCGACAGCGATTTTGCTCGGCAGCGCAATAGAGGCAGCGTCGGTGCGGAAGCCTGGGGGGATTATCTGCGTTTCTCCACCAACTATTACTACCCGTTGTCGGCGTTGTCGCAACAGCCCGGCGATGGGGTATTTTTCAGCCGTCCGGCGCGCGGTTACGACATCACGACGCAAGGTTATCTGCCGTTTTATCGCCAGATCGGCGGTTCGCTCAGTTATGAGCAGTATCTGGGCGATAATGTCGATCTGTTCGGCAGCGGCAAAAAACAAAACGATCCGCGCGCGATGCAGCTGGGGCTCAATTACACTCCGGTGCCGCTGGTGACGATGAAGGCACTGCATAAGATTGGCGCGGGCGGGCAGAGCCAGGATCAGGTCGAACTGGCGCTGAGCTATCGGCTCGGGGTACCGCTGGTGAAGCAGATTTCGCCGGAGTATGTGGCGCAGGCCAAGTCGCTGCGCGGCAGCCGCTACGATCCTATCGAACGCAAGAACGTGCCGGTGCTGGAGTTCCGTCAGCGCAAGTCGCTGCAGGTGTTCCTGGCTACGCCGCCGTGGAGCCTGCAGGCGGGGGAAACCGTGCCGCTGGTGCTGGAAATCAAGGCGCTGAACGGCATCACTCACGTCAGTTGGCAGGGGGATACGCAGGCGCTGAGCCTGACGCCGCCGCACAACGCCAACGATCCGCAGGGCTGGACAGCGATCGTGCCGCCGTGGGACGACGCGCCGGACGCCGCCAACAGCTACCGGCTATCGGTCACGCTGGAGGATGATAAACAGCAGCGCGTGACGTCCAACTGGATAGAGCTGAAAGTGGCGCCGCCGCTGACGGCAACCGCCGGCGATGACGCGGGCCTGCCGCCGATCAAAACCCTGACGCCACCGCCGATCCCGGCGCAAACCGGGCCGCTGTACGGCGGCGATTAACCGTTTTTGCCCTGCAGCACCCATACGGCGGCCTCGACGCGGGATTTTAGCTTCATCTTTTTCAGCAGGTGTTTGACGTGTACCTTGACGGTGCTTTCAGTGATGGTCAGGCGACGGGCGATCAGCTTGTTTGGCAGCCCTTGGGCGATCAGCTTCAGGATATCTCGTTCCCGCGGCGTCAGTTGCTGAATATCACGATCGGCGCTGGGGCGGTTTTCCCGCAGGCTGGCGGCGAGGATCGGCGTCAGCGCTTCGCTCAGTACCATCTGCCCGGCTGCCGCCTGATGCAGCGCCTTCAGCAGATCCTCCGGCTCCATGTCTTTCAACAGATAGCCGTCGGCGCCGCGTTTGAGCGCGCTGACGACGTCATCTTCATGGTTGGACACGCTGAACACCACGATGCGCCCTGACAGGTCGGTTTGGCGCAGACGATCCAGCGTTTCCAGCCCGTTGATGCCGGGCATGTTCAGGTCGAGCAGGATCAGATCCGGATCGTGCTGCTCCGCCAGCGTGACCCCTTGTTCACCGTTGCTGGCTTCGGCAATGACCTGCAGACGAGCATCCATGCCAATCAGCTGTTTTACGCCGTTGCGCAGCATCGGGTGGTCGTCGATCAGTAAGATGGTGGCGGCGGTTTCTGTCGTCATGGTGTCTCCGTTAGTCGATGGCGTGGTTATCTGGCGTGAAGCTGACCCGCACCTCAGTGCCGCCGCCGCTGCGCGGTAAAATGTCGCAGCGGCCGTGCAGGCTCTTGGCGCGATCGCGCATGATGATCAAGCCGTAATGGTCGGGGCGAGACGTCTCGGCCGGCAGGCCGCGTCCGTTGTCGCAGACGCTTAGGGTCACTTCGCCCCGTTTATTGATGACCTGAATGCTCACCTCACTGGCGGCGGCATGCTTAAGGATGTTGCTGAGCGCCTCGCGGGCGATCTGCAGCAGGTGAATGGCCTGATAGGCCGGAACCGTGCGTGGCCCCAGTTGGTAATCGAGGCTGATGGTCAGGCCCAGCTTGGGATTGAACTCCGCCACCGTCGATTGCAGCGCCGCCAGCAGGCCCGGTTCGGTCAGCTGCAGGCGGAAGGTGGTCAACAACTCGCGCAGCTGGCGATAGGCGCCGTTCAGCTCTTCACGCATCTGTTGCACCAGCGCCTGGCTGGCCGAAGAGAGCGTTTCGCCCTGCATCTGCAGACAGGCGATCTGCATTTTCAGGCAGGAGAGCGATTGGGCGATGGAGTCGTGCAGCTCGCGGGCGATCGCCGCCCGCTCCTCCATCAGCATCAGCTGCTGTTGGTGGTCGACCTGACGCTCGATGGCCAGCACGCTGGTCAGCTGTTCCACCAGGGTATTGATCAGTTGGCGATGTTCATCGTTCAGCGGTTGCTGCGGCGCATGCTGTGCCACGATCACGCCGTAGTCGCCGAGCTTGTCGCTCAGGCTCCAGCTCAGCGACGGATTGTCGGGATGCTGGCGGTGGCTGTCGTTCAGGCAGGCGCTGCACACCGGGTTATGGCAATGCTCCGGCCTTAGCGGTTGGTTGCCGCTCAGCTGCAGCAGCGGTTCCCGGCTGTCGTTTTCATACAGCCGCACCTGAATGGCGCGCAACGGCGTCAGGGTTTGCAGTTGGTTGAGCAGCGGCGTCAGGCGGCTGCACAACGGCTCGCTGGCGTGCAGCTGGCGGCTGGCGCGGTAGAGGAAGCTCAGCACCTGATTTTTCTGCTGCAGGTCGGCGGTCTTCTCGGCCACGCGCTGCTCCAGCCCACTGTAGGTCGCCGACAGCTCGTCGGACATGGTGTTCAATGCGCCGCCAAGCGACGCCATTTCATCCTGGTGGCCGCGTTGTGCATAGCGGCGGCTAAAATCGCCGCGGCCTACCGCCAAGGCCATCTCCACCAGTTGCCGCCACGGATGCAGCAACCGGCGCCGCAGGTAGCAGGTGGTGCCGATCAACAGCAGCAGGGTCAGCGCGATGAAGCCGGCCTGCACCAGCGTCACCATCAGCAGGCGGCGCTCGGTTTGCCTGTCGATATCCGAGACCAGCTTGTCCAGCAGCTGCACGAAGTGCGCCACCTGCGGGGCGGCATCGGCCGGGCGCTGCGCGCTGCGCAGGCGAGGTTGCAGAGTCTGTTGCCAGTAATCACGCAAGGCGTCGAACGGTTGCGTCAACCCTTCCTGCTCCACCGAACGCTGCAGATCGGGGCTGTTTTCGTCGCGCTCCAGTTCGCGGATCAACGTTTCATGCCGTTCATCCAGCGGCACCTGCGCCAGCAGTCGGTAGCTTTGCATACGCAGCGAGCCGGCTTTGTTGATGGCATGCGCGTTGCCCTGAATGCTTTGCGACATCCAGGCGGAAATCCCCATGCCGGCCACGCCCAGAATGCCCGACAGCAACATCAGCAGGGCGACCTGATTCACGATCGAAAGCGGGGCCAACAGGCGTTTCATAAGCGCGGGTTCCTGGCATTTGGCGCCGCTGAAGCTCAGGGGCGAAGGCGGCGACGAGGTAAATAAGTAACGATTCAGCCGTATTTTTGATTATCCCTGAGCATAACCCCATACCTCGAATGAAGTACCCATTAGTTTCCAGCAGGACGGTGAAGCGGTAAAAATGACGGAGTGATGCTTTCTAATGCATTGATTAAAAGTGATTTAATTTTTATTCGAGGTGTACCCCTAAGGGGATGAAGGCGCTATTTGTGCCGCCAACTACTTGCATTCGGGTTGATATACATCAACTTTGCCGCCGGGGCCGCCCCCTAGGGTGTGCGGAATGATCCCCCGTGTCTGAGGTTTTTATGTCGCAACTTGCAACGCCTTCATCAAAGAAAACCGGTGCGCTGATTCAGGACTGGCGTCCTGAAGACAGCGCCTTTTGGCAGCAGCGTGGCCATCGCATCGCCACCCGCAACCTGTGGATTTCCATTCCCTGCCTGCTGCTGGCCTTCTGCGTCTGGATGCTGTTCAGCGCCGTTGCGGTCAACCTGAACAAGGTCGGTTTCAACTTCACCACCGACCAACTGTTCCTGTTGACCGCGCTGCCGTCGGTCTCGGGCGCTATTTTACGCGTGCCGTATTCCTTCGTGATCCCGCTGTTTGGTGGCCGTCGCTGGACCGCCATCAGCACCTGCTTCCTGCTGGTGCCGTGCCTGTGGCTGGGGTTCGCGGTGCAGGACAGCAGCACGCCGTACAGCGTGTTCGTCATTATTTCCCTGCTGTGCGGTTTCGCCGGGGCGAACTTTGCCTCCAGCATGGCCAATATCAGCTTCTTCTTCCCGAAAGCGCGTCAGGGCGGTGCGTTGGGGCTCAACGGCGGTCTGGGAAATCTGGGCGTCAGCGTCATGCAACTGGTCGCGCCGCTGGCGATTTCTTTCAGCCTGTTTGGCCTGTTTGGCGGCACGGCGCAAAATCAGGCAGAGGGGGGGCAGCTGTGGCTGGAAAACGCCGCCTGGATCTGGGTACCGTTCCTGCTGGTTGCCACCCTGGCGGCCTGGTTCGGCATGAACGATCTGGCCGCGGCCAAGGCATCGCTGCGCCAGCAACTGCCGGTGCTCAAGCGTGGGCATTTATGGATGCTGAGTTTGCTGTACCTCGCGACCTTTGGTTCTTTCATCGGTTTCTCCGCCGGTTTCGCCATGCTGTCGAAGACGCAATTTCCGGACGTAGTGATCCTGCATTACGCCTTCTTTGGGCCATTCCTCGGTGCGCTGGCACGGCCAGTCGGCGGCGCGCTGTCTGACCGTTTCGGCGGCGTGCGGGTGACGTTGATCAACTTTGTAGGGATGGCCGTGTTCGCCGCGCTGTTGTTCCTGACCTTGCCGATGGCGGGTGAGGGCGGTTCGTTCATCGCCTTCTACGGTATCTTTATGGTGCTGTTTCTCACGGCGGGGCTGGGCAGCGGGTCGACTTTCCAAATGATCGCCGTCATTTTCCGTAAAATCACTGTCGATCGCGTGAAAGCGGCCGGCGGCAGCGACGAGAGCGCGCAGCGTGAAGCGGTGACGGACTCCGCCGCCGCATTGGGTTTTATCTCGGCGATCGGTGCCGCAGGCGGCTTCTTCATTCCCCAGGCATTCGGCACTTCGCTGGCGCTGACCGGTTCCCCGGCGGGGGCAATGAAAGTATTCCTGGTGTTCTATATCTTGTGTGTGGTCATCACTTGGGTGGTGTATGGCCGCAAGAAAAAGGCCTGAGTATCAAACGATTTTCTCAATCCCTCCCGGCAGGGGAGGGATATTTCGCTCATTCCGAGTCATCTCTCCTCGCTCTCTCAGTGAAATTTTCTGCCTTTAGGTAAAATTCTCATCTCCGCTTGCCGTTTTTTTCTTTTTTTATAGTTATATCTCTCAATATGGGAATGTCTTCTCCCAAGCGTATTATATTATTTGCACGGTTTTTTCGTTTTGTTGAGAGTATTCTTACATTAAAAGATTAATGTCTTTCCCGCAGGTTAAATGAAATTTCTGGGAGGGTAAGGCATAATTAGTGCGATTGTTATAAAATCAGCAATAGGGTTTTGTCTTAGATGCTGCACGCGCCGTGTGGAATGTGTGACAAGGTTAAATCAGATAACTCTCATTCTGTTTTTTCCGGCTTTTTGTAGTCTATCTGACAATCCGATTAGGTGGAAAAACACAATGAACTCACGGAGAAGAATGAAATTTCACAATTTCATTCGGTTAACAACTGAACAGGGTTGTTATTTTTTTCTTTTTAAATCAATGAGGTGATCATTTGAACTTTACGGTAGTTATGAAGGAAATCCATGTTGCCAACAGGGAAAAAGAGTCATTTGGATAAACGGAACATCCTTAATAAGGCCTAATGTAAAAAATGAAATCAGAAAATTTTTATAAAGGCCAATATCCGATGAATGCAACCTGTTGAGTTTACATTTAATTTCTTGAACATTTTTTGATATTTCTATACAAAGTGTGCAGGACAGGCACGCTAAGGAAATTAAAAGTGAATCTTGATAGAAGAATAAAGATTAGGAATCTCGATGTTCTGACTCCTGCCGGGGAGAAATTTCGTCTGCGTTGGAAGGAGTATCAAATTCTTTCGCTGCTTGTCGCCAGATCACCAGAACTGGTAACCCGAACGGAAATTATAGAAAATATCTGGAAAGGAACTTACTGCTCAGATTCAACGATAAATCAAACAATTAAATCTATTCGCCAAAAAATCAGCGACTCGGAACATACGCTTATCAGAACCATTCCTCGGCTGGGTTACAAGGTGGAAAATCAAGCGGCTTTTCACTTTATATCCGAGGATGAAGACTACGCTGATGATGATATATTAAATAGTGGTGAGGATATTGGTGTTAATATTCAAGCGGAACTTTCTGAAAGTGAAAGTGAGTCCCCTGAGGCACACGATGAAAAAATAGATAAGCCGCGTAAAACGACGCTTGTTGCAGCGCCTGTTGCAACGGTAGAACCCTCCCAGGAACCCACTCGTGATAAAAAGTCGGCGACGGTGCGCCGATTTTTCAGCATGCCCGCCAGTCGTGTAGTGAAATACCTGACGGCATTTGCTTCTTTGCTGGTTATTTCACATTTTTCATATGTGCTCGGCAACCAAACTCGCCCGCCGGTGATCAATGATATTCAGAACAATACGCGCGTCGTGTTGACGCTGACGTTGAATAACCCCCATACCAACAGCCCACAAACCCTGTTCTGCCTGTACCAGGGGGAGAGCATGGAGCAGGCGACCATCGAATGTGTCGACCCTAAGCAGGGGCAGCTTAAATTACCGGTAAAATATGAGACCTCTTCTACGCCGGGTAAAGGTCGGATTAATCTCATATTGCCGAATAAAACCTTGCAATATCAAGTTGCTTACGATGTTAAAAATTAGTGCTAAATGAGGTTTTATCTTTAGCGATAATTTTACATTTGATGAAATATTTTATTTCATTATTTGTTATTTGAAAGCCGGGTTCGATTTGTCCAGTCTGGAACTCATTACCTAACGCATATTAGCGTCCTGTTTCCATCGAGGTGACAGGAATAATGAGAACCTGCTGAGTGACAAATTATGGATAAGCGTAAAGTAGCTATTATCGGGGGTTCCGGTTTTATCGGAACACGCCTGGCGAAACGTCTCAGTGTGCGCGATGATCTGACGTTGGTCATCGTTGATAAACAACCTAGCGCACATTTTCCGGCGCTCTATCAGTATGGCGACGTGACGCAACCCGAGACCCTGCAAGAGCCGCTGGCGGGCTGCGACGCCATCATTAATCTGGCGGCGGAACATCAGGACAACGTCGATCCCATTTCGCTCTATTATCAGGTCAATGTAGAAGGTGCACGGCATGTCTGCATGACCGCCTCCGCGTTGAATATCCACCAAGTCATTTTCACTTCCTCGGTTGCCGTTTATGGGTTCGTCGAGCAGGAAACCGATGAAGGAGGGCGTTTCGATCCTTTCAATCATTACGGCAAATCCAAGCTCGAAGCGGAATACGTTTATGAAGCGTGGCGCAAGGCGGATAGCGCCAACAAATTGACCATCATTCGCCCGACGGTGGTATTCGGTGAAGGCAACCGCGGCAATGTGTATAACCTGTTCCGCCAGATCGCCAGCGGCCGATTCGTGATGATTGGCAGTGGCAATAATATGAAGTCGATGGCTTACGTTGAAAATATTGCCGCGCGGCTGGAGCATGCGTTGGACCAGCAGTCAAGTTATCAGGTCAGCAACTACGTCGATAAACCGGACTTTACGATGAATCAATTGGTCGACGTTATTTCCTCCTCGCTGGGCAGAGAAAATAAGACGATTCGCATTCCTTATGTGGTGGGAATATGCGGGGCGACCGCATTGGATGTCGTGAGTAAAATAAGTCGTAAAAAATTCCCAATCAGTCGCGTCAGAGTGCAGAAATTCTGCGCCAGAACGCAATTTAAAAGTAATGTGCAAAATAATTTCGTGGCGCCGGTTGAACTTGATTCGGCAATCGAAAGAACCATTAAACATGAGTTTTCTGATAGATAACTAACCGCACGCTGACGTTATTTACTTATTTCCGCCGACAAGCGGATAAATCTGTATTTTTCAGGATTAATTCATGCTGACTTATATCCTGGCAGGATCAATTTTGTTTTTGTTAATAGCGCATTGGGAGCTGTAACTCAAGGGCGGTAGCGTGCTTATTCGCTGGAGGAACGATGTTATATCAACTGAGCGTGATATTTGTGCTGGCGGTAGCGTGGGTCCTTATTGCCCGCCGGGCCGCCTTAACGGTGGGATTAGTGGATAAGCCCAATGCGCGTAAGCAACATCTGGGACACATTCCGCTGGTCGGCGGTATCGCCGTGTACCTGACGCTGATGCTGATGACGCTGTGGCAACCCGCCTGGCTGCCTGACAGCACCGTCTATCTGCTGTGCATTACGGCGCTGGTGGTGTTGGGCGTGCTGGATGACCGCTTTGATCTGCCCGTGGCGCCACGCGTCATGGTGCAGGGAGGGATCGCGCTGGCGATGATGCTGGCGGCAGGGATGCAGCTTTCCTCATTGGGCTATGTTTGGGGGCATCAGGAAGTGATGCTCGGTTATGGCGCGTTGCTGCTTACGCCGCTGGCGGTATGGGGAGCGATCAACGCCTACAACATGGTGGATGGCATCGATGGGCAACTGGGCGCCTTGTCCTGCGTGACCTTCGTCGCGTTGGCTATCGTGTTCGGATTGGGCGGCAGGGAAGATCTGGCGCTGTGGTGCCTGGGCCTGATCGTCGCGCTGGCGGCCTATCTGTTGTTCAACCTGAGCCTGTTCGGCGCGCGCAACAAGATCTTTATGGGGGACGCCGGCAGCATGGTGATCGGCTTCAGCGTGCTGTGGCTGGTGTTGCTGGCGACGCAGGGGCCACAGGCGGTAATGCGTCCGGTCACCGCGCTGTGGCTGATCGCCATTCCTCTGATGGACATGGTGACTGTGATGGTGCGTCGCCTGTTGCGTCGCCAAAGCCCCTTCAAAGCGGGCCGCGATCATTTGCACCATATTCTGATGCGTCGTGGGCTCAATGCGCGTCAGGCGCTGGCGATGAGCACCATGCTGGCGGTGACGTTGGCCTGCATTGGCATTTGCAGTGAAGTGTTGCAGCTGCAGGAAAGCCAAATGTTGGTGGCGTTTCTGTTCTGTTTTTGCGGTTATTTCGTCATGTTGCGCGAACCGCGTCAGGCGACGGTGTTCAGCGATAATCCGACCGTCGGCCGTTAATCCCCTCACGGGCTGCGGCAGCAGCCCGTTTATCACGGTACTTCCATGAATTTTCATTTGCCTCTTTTGATGCCATTGGCCTTCACCTCCGCGCTGTTGAGTGGATGTACGGTGGTTCCCGGTTCACATTTACCGACCAGCGGAAAAGCCATCGTCGTGCAACAGGACGACGATTTCGATTTGAATGACCAGGTACAGGTTTATCGCATGTCGCCGATGCTGCTGCAGAAAATGCGGCGCGTAGAACCGGTCGCCCGGCCGAACCCGGCGCTGGATCAGCGATTGCAGAGCTATCAATACCGCATCGGCGTCGGCGACGTGTTGAACGTCACCGTCTGGGATCACCCCGAGTTGACCACGCCGGCCGGGCAATACCGCAGCGCCAGCGACACCGGCAACTGGGTGCATGCGGATGGCACGATTTTTTATCCCTATATCGGGCGAGTGGCGGTGGTGGGCAAGACCGTCACCGAAGTGCGCAGCCTGATCGCCGGCCGTTTGGCGCAGTATGTGGAAAGCCCTCAGGTAGACGTCAGTATTGCCGCTTTCCGTTCGCAGAAGGCTTACGTGACCGGCGAAGTGAAAACCTCCGGCCAACAGGCGATCACCAACGTGCCGTTGACCATTCTGGATGCGATTAACGCCGCCGGCGGCCTGACGGACAACGCCGATTGGCGCAACGTGGTGCTGACTCATCAGGGCAAAGAGCGGGCTATCTCGCTGCAGGCGCTGATGCAGCGCGGCGACATCAGCCAGAACGCGCTGCTGCAGCCGGGCGACATCCTCTACATCCCGCGCAATGACGAATTGAAAGTGTTCGTGATGGGCGAGGTGGGCAAGCAAGCGACGCTGAAGATGGATCGCAGCGGCATGACCCTGACCGAGGCCCTCGGATCTTCCGAAGGGATCAGCCAGACGGTGGCGGATGCGACCGGGGTGTTCGTGATCCGGCCGAGCGGCGGTAAAACACCGCAGCGACTGGCGACGCTGTATCAGTTCGATCTCTCCGACGCCAGCGCGCTGGCGATGGGCGCTGAATTTCAGCTGCAACCTTACGACGTCGTGTACGTCACTGCGGCGCCGGTCGCGCGCTGGAACCGTTTGATCAGCCAGCTGGTGCCGACCATCAGCAGCTTTAACGATCTCAGCGAGGCGACCTTGCGCGTGCGCAACTGGTAACTCCGCAGGGTGAATAAGGAACAGAAGATGAAAAATAATGCGCTGTCCGTGATGGTGGCCGAACAAGACGAAAAGCTGGAGTGGGAACGCCTGATTGGGCCGCTGTGGGATAACCGCTGGCGGATCGCCGTTGTGACCGGCGTGGCAGGCATGTTGGGCGTCGCCTACGCCCTGTTGGCCACCCCGGTGTACCAGGCTACGGCGGTGGTGCAGGTGGAGAAGCAGCTGTCCGGCGATTCGCTGCTGCGTGAAACGTTGGACAGTTCAATGATGGGGCAAAATTCAGCGACACAGGATGAGGTGACGCTGGCTAAGTCGCGCTACGTGCTGGGAAAAACGGTGGACACCCTCGGTCTGACGGTGCGCGTCAGCCCGGACTATTTTCCGGTGTTCGGCAAAGGCTTTGCCCGCTTGAGCGGTGAAAAGCCGCCGGTGCTGAGCATTGCCACGCTGACGACGCCGGCGGACATGGAGGGCGAAGCGCTGACGCTGACGGTGCGCGATGGGCAGCATTACGAGCTGAGTTATGACGGCAGCAAACTGTTCAGCGGCGTGGTCGGGCAGCCGGTGGCGCAAGGCGGTTGGAACATGACCGTCTCGGCGCTGGACGCTTCGCCGGGCGCCAGCTTTACCGTGGTCAAAGTCGCGCGTCAAGAAGCGGTGGACGATCTGCGTAAATACCTGGACGTGGTGCCGGGTGGCAAGGATAGCGGCATCATGACCTTTACGCTGCCGAGCGAAGATCCGCAGAGCGCCGAGGCAATGCTGAAGAACATCACCGACAACTACCTGCAGCAGAACGTGGACCGCAAAACGGAAGAAGCTCAGCGAATGCTGGCGTTCCTACAAGAGCAGCTGCCGCAAACGCAAACCTCGTTGAACAACGCCGAAACCCAACTTAATCAGTTCCGCCAGCAAAATGACTCGGTGGATCTGTCGCTTGAAGCCAAATCGGTGCTGGATACTCAAGTGCAGCTCGAGGCCCAGCTCAACGAGCTGACCTTCAAGGAAGCGGAAATCTCCAAACTCTACACCCGCGCGCACCCGGCTTACCGGGCGCTGCTGGAGAAGCGCGCCACGCTGGAGGCGGAAAAGGCACGGCTGGGTAAACAGGTGCAGACGTTGCCGAAAATGCAGCAGGAGATCCTGCGTCTTACCCGCGACGTGCAGGTGGATCAGCAGGTTTACATGCAGCTGATGAACAAGCAGCAGGAACTGAGCATCAGCAAGGCCGGCACGGTGGGCAATGTGCGCATCATCGACGAAGCGGAAACCGCGCTGCGGCCGATTAAGCCGCAAAAGATGCTGATCGTATTGTTGGCGCTGCTGCTTGGCGCCGGGGGCGGCGCCATCGTAGTGCTGCTGCGTGCGGCCTTCCATCGCGGCATCAATGACATCGATACCCTGGAGAAGCGGGGCATCAACGTCTACGCCACCGTGCCGCTGTCGCCGTGGCAGGTGAAGCGCAACCGCGAGCAACGTCAGCTGCTGCCAAGGTCCGGGGGGCGGCGCTTGCCGATCCTGGCGGTGGCCGAACCGACGGACCTGTCGGTGGAAGCGATCCGCAGCCTGCGCACCAGCCTGCATTTCGCCATGATGGAGGCCAAGAACAACATTCTGATGGTCTCCGGCGCCAGCCCGGAAAGCGGCAAGAGCTTTACCAGCACCAACCTGGCGGTGGTGGTGGCGCAGGCCGGGCAGCGGGTGCTGTTGATCGACGCCGATATGCGCAAAGGCTTCCTGCACCGCTGGCTGGCGGATGATGGGCATCAGGGGCTGTCCGACATGCTGGTGGGCAACGTGATGGCGGAACAGGCGGTGCGGAAAACCGCCATCGCCAATCTGGACTTCGTGCCGCGCGGGCAGGTGCCGCCGAACCCGTCCGAACTGCTGATGCACCGCCGCTTCGCCGACTTCCTGCGCTGGGCCGGGCAGAACTACGATCTGGTGCTGATCGACACGCCGCCGATTCTGGCGGTGACGGACGCGGCGATCGTCGGCAATCACGCGGGTACCTCACTGCTGGTGGTGCGCTTTGAGGTGAATACCGTCAAGCAGATCGAAACCAGCATGCGTCGTTTCGAACAGAATGGCGTGGCGATCAAGGGCGTGATCCTCAACGGGATGGTGAAGAAGGCGGCAACCGACATGAGCTATTACAACTTCGCCTACCCAAGCCATCGGGAAGATCACCCGCAGGCAGGGGAATAAGCGGGTGAAGGCCATTATCACCAATGCCCTGTGGCTGATGCTTGAACGCGTTTCGCTCAGCCTGTCCGGCATCTTCGTCTCCATTTACGTTGCGCGCTATCTGGGGCCCGCGCAGTTTGGCACCCTCAACTATCTGTTGGCGACGATCGCCATCGTAGTGCCACTGGTGCAGTTGGGCGCCGACAGCATCATTTTCAACCGCGTCGCCCGCCGACAGCCGAGCGGCATTCGCCTGATGCTGGCGTCAATACGCCTGCGTCGTTGGCTGTTCCTGGTGGTGGCGCTGCCGATGCTGATATGGAGCTATTTCAGCCAATCGCCCGCCAGCCAACTGATGACGCTGTTGCTGCTTATCAGCGCCTATTTCTCGATTCAGGACGTGTACAAAATTTATTACGATGCCCGCCTGCAGTCGAAACGCAATACGCTGATCAACAACCTGGCGCTGCTGCTGTCGATCGGGCTGCGGCTGGCGCTGGTGAGCGCGGCGCTGCCGCTGGTGTGGTTCGCGGTACCCTACATCCTCAGCAGCGCCGTACCTTACCTGGCGCGCCTCTGGTTATTCCGTGCGGAAGCGGCGGCCTCGCCGCGGGTTACGCCGCGCCAGGCCAGGCGCTATGGCCGTTATTTGCTAAAGGTGGGCCTGCCGTTGGCCATCTCCAGCCTGTCGATAGTGATCTATACCCGCATCGATCAAATCATGCTGGGCAATCTGGTCGGCGAGCAGGCGGTAGGCTGGTTCAGTGCCGCCACCACCCTCAGCCAAGGCTGGGTTTTCGTGCCGATGGCGCTGATCACTTCGTTGATGCCGGGCATTGCCAGCTGTCGCGATCCGTTGGAGCAGGAGTACCGTATTCGGGTGCTTTATCTGGTGGTCTTGGGCCTGTCGTTGCCGGTGTTGCTGGGCCTATGGTGGTTCGCCCACCCAGCGATTGCGCTGCTGTACGGCGCCGCTTTCCAACCGGCCGCCAATATCCTGGCTATTTGCACGCTGACCTCGCTGTTCTCAGTAATGGGGACGGTTTCGTACCGCAGCATCGTGCTGTTCGCCGGCTATCGTTTTATCGCCATCAAGATGCCGTTGGTGGCGGTGGCGAACGTGGTGATGAATCTGCTGCTGATCCCGCGCTACGGCCTGATCGGTGCGGCGGTATCTACGCTGTTGGCGGAGTTCATTTCGTTCTTCGTGCTGAACAGTTTATTCCGTGGCGGAAAAATTACCCGACTGCAGCTGACCTGTTTTTACTGCCTGCCGCGTCTTGTCAGCAAATTAAGGAGAGAGCATGTTAAACATCCTGGTTAAAAATATTTCCAAGCGCCTGCCCGATGCCTGGCACCATCAGGTTAAATACGCGCTCTATTTCAAGAAGCTGCCGCACCTGTCAAAACCGACCGGCTTCAGCGAAAAGATCATGCGCCGCAAAATTTATCCGCGCAGCATCTACACCACTTTGTCGGACAAGTTCAAGGTGCGTGAATTTATCGCCGGCCTGTGGGGCGAGGAGTATCTGGTGGAGCTGTATGCGCATGGCACTGAACTTAGCTACGACATGTTCAGGCAATTGCCTAACGCCTTTGTGCTGAAGGCCAACCACGGCAGCGGCTATAACCGCTTGGTGTTCGACAAGCAGCAGATTAGCTACGCGGAGTTGTACGATCTCAGCAACGCGTGGATGCGCAGCAACTTTTATGAGCAGAGCCGCGAAAAGCATTATCTGGATATCGAACCCTGCATCATGGTGGAGCGCCTGTTGCTGGATGGCGAACAGGTGCCGAACGATATCAAGTTTCATTGTTTCAACGACAATCATGAAATTCGTATGTTCATCCAGGTGGATTACCAGCGTTTCGGCACCCATCGGCGCGATATTTTTGATATCGACTGGAACCGCACCGAAATTCGTATCAACTTGCCGAATGCAGACGAACCGATGCCGCGTCCTACACGGCTGGAGGAAATGATACGTTTGGCTCGCCAGACCGCGCAGCAGTTCTCTTATGTCCGTGTGGATTTCTACCAGGTCGGTGAGAAGGTGTATTTCGGTGAGTTGACGTTTACGCCTGGCGCGGGGTTAAGCAAGCTGATGCCGAAAAACATTGAGCAGGAATGGGGCAGTTATTTTACTGAGTAAACGCTTATGCAAAGAGTCGCCTCCAATTTTCAAATGCATGCCAATGCGGGTTATAATCAGTCGCGAGATTTAGTCAATCAATCAATTGTATTGACCTTCCTGCTGATGTTTTTCGTGAAAACGTTCCTGACCTCGGGATCGTTCAATAGCGAGCTGATTAATAAAGCGGTCATGGGGCTTAATGGCTTGATGTTGCTCTATGTTGGCTATGCATTTTTTATCGCTACGCTGGCGGAAAAGGCGGTTGCGGGTTTTTTGGTTCTGCTGTTTCTTGTTAATATTGCCACCGGTCATGGTGATTATCTGTTTGGTGCGGTATTCAGCACGGCGGTGATCATTTTATTTCGCCGCATAGACATGGGGCGTGGCGCTGAAATGTTTGCCATCACCTTTGTGGTGGCAGGGTTACTGGTGGTTATTCCCTATATCTTTTACACCGATGGGTTTGTTTACCTTGATGAGCGTTACGGCAATCGATTAACGCTGGGGTTCGATAATCCGAATACCCTGGCGTATTATTCTTTTGCCTTGTTCGCCACACTGCTGTGCCTGATCGACCATGCGAAATTAACGCGAGGAATGAAAAATATCGCTTCGCTGGCGGTATCGGCGTTAATTCTCCCGGTGCTGATGTATTCCTATTCTCGCACCTGTTTTATGTTGGCGCTGTTGATGTTGTTGCTGTTTTGGCTGGCGCCGCTGCTGCGTGTCGCGCCGAACAGAAAAGTCTGCATCGCGCTGACGTTGGCCATTGTAGGCTTTCAATTCGCCAGCGTTATACGCTGGGGGAGTAATCCGGCCTTGGACGTCCTCTTGAACCAGGCGTTGACCGGGCGAATCTGGTTCTCCTGGCAGATGTTTCAGGCGGTGGGGCTACCCAATCCGCTGTTCGGCATGAATATAGAGCCTTATAAGCCCGTCGATTTCTTCTTCATCGCCATGTTTTATTCGGCCGGTGGCATCGCTTCTGTCGTCATGCTTTTTTGTTATTTTCACCTGTTGGGCAATATGCGCAGGCTGAGTCGGTTCATGCGCTGGGTGGTGGTTGTTTTCCTGCTGACAACCTTTACGGAAACCTATTTTTTGGTCCCGGTATTTAACGTGTCGTTATTGTTGCTTTGCCGTGGAAAAGAAATGATAAATTCTAAGTTGGAGGGTTAAGAAATGGATTTCTCGATCGTTATCCCTATTTATAATAGTGCACGCTATCTGCCGAAAACGCTGAAGCGGATTTTCAACGCTTGCCAAGGATTCGACTATCAGGTGATTTTGGTTGATGATTGCTCTGACGAGGATGATATCAAGTATATTCGTCAGATAGCGGCGACGAATAGCAATGTGATGCTGCATGAGAAAAAACAGAAGAGCAATGCGGCGGTGTCGCGCAACTTAGGTACCAAGTTAGCGCAATCGGAGATCGTGTTTTTCCTCGACTCTGATGATTACTTCACGACCAACTATATTATTCGTCGTATGAATAAACATGAGGATCGCCATATTGATATTATCTTCGGCAACTATGCGGAGGTGAGCGGCGATTCGGTGCGTGATTTCAACTTCCATTATAAATCCGGTTCCTCCGGCGAGGATTTTCTTTTTCTGGAAATGGGCGATATTCGTTCATCCACCATCAGCATCCGTAAAAAAAGCGATCGCCGCTTTTTATTTCCCGAGTTCCTCAATAAGCATCAGGACTGGGGTTTTTTGGTCAATGCCACCAATTTGGGCGCGCATGTGGCGCACGACGCCGGCGGAGGGGTGTTTCTCGACGTAGGGCGCTATGGGCGCATGACGGCGAAGCTCAATCTGGAGGCCAGCGACCGCTTTATCAATACCTTCCTCAGCCCCAGCGATCGCCATATCAGCGGATTCGCCTGCAAGCATCTGCTGGCCTCGCTGTATTCGGAAAACGCCCAGGCGTTCAATTATTACTCGTCGCGCATCGTGCGGCACAGCCTGAGCGGCAAGTTCAAGGTGATCAAATGGTATGGCGATTGTCTGGCGCGGTTGGGATTGTTCTCGGTTGGCGGCCGGCTGCTGCGCAATGTGCGCCAGGGATTCAGGAGATGATATGCAAGCACGCAAGGTAATCATCGTTATCGAAAATATCGCGGGCAAGGGCGGTACTGAACGGGTCGCTAGCGGTTTGGCCAACGCGCTGGCGCGTCTGCCGGGTTATGAGGTGGCGGTGTTTTCGCTGTTTGGCGAGCGGAGCTTCTTTCCGCTGGCGAGTGACGTCCGGTTGCGCTGCGGCGGTGGCGATTCGCTGTTCTGGCCATGGCGGCTGGCATTGGCGCTGCGGCGTGAACGCGCGGACGTGATCATTACCGTTTCTATGGGAAAACTGTCGGTGGTGATGACGCCTTTTCTGCGTTTGTTCTGTGCCCGCAGCCGGTTGCTATTAAGTGAGCACGTCAGCTTTCACCAGTATCCGCGCGTATTTAAGTGGCTGAAGTTGCTGGTTTACCGGCTGAGCGATCGCGTGATTTTCCTGACGCGGCAAGATAGCGACGCCATCGCTCGCTGGGTGGGGGCCGGAAAATGTCGGGTGATCGAGAACGTTTCGCCATTCGGCGCACAGGCGCCGACGCCGGCGCTGCAAAAAAAGGTGGCGCTGGCGGTGGGGCGATTGAGCAATCAGAAAGGCTTCGATCGACTGATCGCACTGTGGCGAGGGGTGGTGGCACAGGCGCCGGATTGGCGTCTGCTGATTATTGGCGACGGTCCGGAGCGCGACGCTTTGAGGCGACAGATTGAAGACGCCGGGCTGGAGCAGCAGGTGAGTCTGCTGCCGGCCACCGCTAACGTGGCGGACTATTATCGCCAGGCCAGCCTGTATTTGATGACCTCTCGCTATGAGGGATTGCCGATGGTGCTGATCGAAGCCATGAGTTTCGGCCTGCCGCTGGTGGCCTACGACTGCAAGACCGGCCCGGCCGAGTTGATAGACGATGGCGTCAACGGCTATCTGGTGCCCGATGACGACGCCGCCGCCTTCAGCGAAGGGGTGATCAAACTGATGCTCGATCCGGGTTTGCGCGAGCACTTCTCTATCGCCGCGTTAGAGAAGTCTCGTCGTTTTTCTCCCGAACGTATTTATCCCCAGTGGCAACAGCTCACCGAGTGAGGACAGAATGGAAAAGATATCCGTGATAATGCCGGCCTACAATGCTGCGAACTCTATTAAAGAGTCGATTCTAGGCGTGCTGAATCAGCGATTTACCGATTATCACCTGTATGTGATCGATGATGCGTCTACCGACGATACTGCCGAGGTGGTACGGCCGTTCATCCACGATCGCCTCACCTATATCCGTAATGAGCATAACCAGGGCGTGGCGGAAACGCGCAACATCGGCATTGAGGCGGCGAAAGGCGACTATATCGCCTTCTGCGACAGTGATGACGTATGGCTGCCCAACAAGCTGTCGCGCCAGGCGAGCATTTTGCAAACCCGCCGCTACGACGTGGTGTGCTCCCATTATTACACCTTCGAAGACGACCTGAAATTAATCAAAAACACCCGTGGTGCGGATGAGCTTATTGGCTATCAGGATATGTTGAAAAGCAACTGGATTGGCAATCTCACCGGCATCTACAACCAGAAGCGCATCGGTAAGGTGTATCAGCAAAAAGTGGGCCATGAGGACTATTTGATGTGGCTGGCGGTGCTGCAGAAGGCGCGTAACGGCCTGGCCTACTGCATTCCCGAACCGCTGGCCTGTTACCGATTGTCTACCCATTCGCTGTCGGGCAACAAAATCCGCGCCGCGGACTGGCAATGGCGGATTTACCGTCAGCATTTGGGGCTGTCTTACCAGAAATCCTGCTATCTGTTCGCCACCTATCTGTTCAATGCCGTGGTGAAAAGGAAGTGACCATGAGGGGAATGTATCAGAGGGTGGCTCTGGGCTGTTGCGCCTTGTGGAGCGCTTCGGCTCTGGCGCAGAGCTGCCAACCCAATCTGTTGGCCAATCCCGGCTTTGAGCAGGGGCTCAGCGGCTGGCGCGCGCAGGGCGCACAGGGCGACGGCGATACGCACAGCGGCCGTGGCAGTTTGCGTTATGACAATGCAGATGCAGCGCAGTACCGTACCTTCAATCAGGCGCTGCAGGTTGTACCCGGGCAGACGATCGATTTCGGCGTCTGGCTCAAGACCCGCAGCGTACGCGGGCAAAGCCGCGACGGCGGCGCCGGGGTTTATCTGCAAAGCTTTGATGCGCAGGGGCGCTTTCTGGAAGGCAGCTATCCGGCTGGCGTGACCGGCGACAGCGGTTGGCGGCAGGTGAACGCCAGCTATACCGTGCCGCCGCAGGCGGCGCGAATCACTTTTGGCGTTTACCTGCGTAAGGGGAGCACCGGTACCGTCTGGTTTGACGACGCCTATGCGTGTACTCGAGCGCCTAAGCCGGCATTGTATCAGCTCGGCGCGTCGGCGCAGGGAAAGGTCGACACGCTGATAGTCACTGCGCAGCCGCAGCATTTGCAGGTCGATAGCGAATTGCTTAATGCCGAGGGGCAGGTTGTTCACCGTAGTCGCGACCGTTATCAGGTTGAAGGGCAGCGCCGTATCGAATACCCACTGCCGACCGGCCTGGCCCAGGGAGAGTACCGCCTGCGTCAGCAGGTCACCGGTCAGCAATCCCAGCCGGCACAGGGCAGCGAGCTGTCTTTTCGCGTTGGCCAGCCTGCGGCCAAAGTGGCGATCGACAGCAAAGGCTTTACCCTGCGCGATGGTCAACGGCTTTTCCCGTTGGGCATTTACGCCAACGTGGCTACCGATGAACATTTGGCGCGCATCGCCTCGGCGGGATTCAACACGGTGCTGAACTATGATTATGGGGAAAAGAAAGATCCTTACGCCTTTTTCCGCAACGCACGCAAGCGCGGGCTGCTGGTCATTTACTCCGTCAAAGATCAGTACCGCGGCAGCCGTTTCGCGCCGGCCGTGCGTGGTGGCGGCTACGCGGCGATGACGGCCTGGTACGTGCAGCGCTTGCGCTCTCAGCCCAACCTGCTCGCCTGGTACATCAACGATGAACTGGGGCCGGAATATCTCGATAAGATCGAGGAAAAAAACCTGCAAATAAAGCGGCTTGACGGCGATCACCCCACCTTCCAGGTGTTGAACAAAACCGGGGAGTTGGACGCCTACTTTAACAGCAGCGACATTTTGGCGACCGACCCTTACCCGGTGGGGAACGATCGCGATCTGACGCGCACTACGCGTTATACCGAACTGACGGTGCAGGCCGCCCGCCAGGCACGCGGGGCCTGGGTGGTGATGCAAATCATGGATCACGCCGCTTATGACGCCCGCCGCAAGCCACATCCGCCGTCAGAGGCGGAAATCCGCAACCAGGCCTGGCAGGCGCTGATCGGCGGCGCTAAGGGGCTGTTGTTTTATTCTTATACCGATCTGTTTTACAAGCGTAAAACCGGCCGCTTCGACCAACGGGAGTTTGACGCCACCTGGCGTGGCGTGGCTGCCGTGTCGCAGCAAATTGCCGCTTTCACCCCTTATCTGCTGACGGGAAAATCGACGCCGCTGGCGGGAAGCGACCCGCAAATGCCGGCGCGGATGTTTATTCTGGGCGATCGCGCCTTGCTGCTGGTAGCCAACCCCTACTATCGAGAGGGAAGCACCCGCTTGCGCCTTCCGGCGGGCTGGCGGCAGCAGGGAGAGGGCACGGAGGTCAAGCTGGCGTTGCCCGCAGTGGGCACCGCGACGCTGTGGCTTCAACGCTGAAAGCGACGAGTTAGCATCACGCGGGAGGTTTCTCCCGCGTCCTACCCCCAAATACCCCACCTTGCCCCCCCGCCCGTCAGTCTCTGTCATGAATTCCTGATTTATTCATTCAAATTCAATTAATTAAAGTTAATTCTCGCACCTATACTTTGGTGGTATTTCATCCCCGACGCGCGCGTCGCCTCCCGCTTTCTCTTGATCGCAATCAATTTGCCGCCGGTTGGCCGTCAGTAGGCTGGCGGCAGATTGAGCATGTCTTCTTATAACGACAAGAGCCTTCAGGAGCATTCCGGATGAGCAAATTTTTAGACCGTTTCCGCTATTTCAAGCAGTTGGCGGAGCCTTTTTCTGGCGATCACGGCCAGACCTTGAACACCAACCGCGACTGGGAAGACGGCTACCGCAGCCGTTGGCAACACGACAAAGTGGTGCGTTCCACCCACGGCGTGAACTGCACCGGTTCCTGCAGTTGGAAGATCTATGTGAAGAATGGTCTGGTGACCTGGGAAACCCAGCAAACCGATTATCCACGCACCCGTCCCGATCTGCCTAACCATGAACCGCGCGGCTGCCCGCGCGGCGCCAGCTACTCCTGGTACCTGTACAGCGCCAACCGGCTGAAATACCCGCTGATGCGCAAGCGTCTGCTCAAACTGTGGCGCGAAGCGAAAGCGCAGCACAGCGATCCGGTCGCGGCCTGGGGCTCTATCGTCGGCGATGCGGAAAAAGCCAAAAGCTACAAGGTGGCGCGCGGCCGCGGCGGTTTCGTCCGCTCCAGCTGGCAAGAGGTCAATGAACTGATCGCCGCCGCCAACGTCTATACCGCCAAAACCTTCGGCCCGGACCGCATTATCGGCTTCTCGCCGATCCCGGCGATGTCGATGGTGTCCTACGCCGCCGGCGCCCGCTACCTGTCGCTGATCGGCGGCGCCTGCCTGAGCTTCTACGATTGGTACTGCGATCTGCCGCCGGCCTCGCCGATGACCTGGGGCGAGCAGACCGACGTGCCGGAATCCGCCGACTGGTACAACTCCTCCTACATTATCGCCTGGGGCTCCAACGTGCCGCAGACGCGTACCCCGGACGCCCACTTCTTTACCGAAGTGCGTTACAAGGGCACCAAAACCGTGGCGGTGACGCCGGACTATGCCGAAGTCGCCAAGCTGTGCGACCACTGGCTGAATCCGAAGCAGGGGACCGACAGCGCGATGGCGCTGGCGATGGGCCACGTAATGCTGAAAGAGTTCCATCTCGACCGCGAAGTTGGCTACTTCCGCGACTATGTGCGCCGCTATACCGACATGCCGATGCTGGTGCTGCTGGAGCCGCGTGAAGGCGGCCACTACGCCGCCGGCCGCCTGCTGCGCGCCGCCGATCTGGTGGACGGATTGGGCCAGGAAAACAACCCCGAGTGGAAAACCGTCGCCATCGACAGCCACAGCGGCGATCTGGTGGCGCCGCAGGGTTCCATCGGTTTCCGCTGGGGCGAGAAGGGCAAGTGGAACCTGGAACAGCGCGAGGGCAAATCGCAACAGGAAGTCGAGCTGCAGCTCAGCCTGTTGGGCATGCATGACGACGTCGCCGAGGTGGGCTTCCCGTACTTCGGCGGAGCCGACAGCGAGCATTTCAACAGCGTGGCACTGGACGAGATCCTGCTGCACAAGCTGCCGGTGAAACGCCTGCGGCTGGCGGACGGCAGCGAAGCGCTGGTGACCAGCGTGTATGACCTGACGCTGGCCAATTACGGCCTGGAACGCGGGCTGGACGACGCCAACTGCGCCGCCGACTATGACGAGGTCAAGGCCTACAGCCCGGCCTGGGCCGAACAGATCACCGGCGTGTCGCGTCACAACATCATCCGCATTGCCCGCGAGTTCGCGGAAAACGCCGAGAAGACCCACGGCCGTTCGATGATCATCGTCGGCGCCGGCGTCAACCACTGGTATCACATGGACATGACCTACCGCGGCCTGATCAATATGCTGATCTTCTGCGGTTGCGTCGGCCAGAGCGGCGGCGGCTGGGCGCACTACGTCGGCCAGGAAAAACTGCGGCCGCAAACCGGCTGGCTGCCGCTGGCGTTTGGCCTCGACTGGCAGCGCCCGCCGCGCCACATGAACAGCACCTCGTTCTTCTACAACCATTCCAGCCAATGGCGCTATGAAACTGTCGGCACCGACGAGTTGCTGTCGCCGCTGGCGGACAAGTCGCGCTTCGGCGGCAGCCTGATCGACTTCAACGTGCGCGCCGAGCGCATGGGCTGGCTGCCGTCGGCGCCGCAGTTGGGCACCAACCCGCTGCGCCTGGCGGAGCAGGCCCGCGCCGCCGGCCAGTCACCGGTCGAGTTCACCGTCGACGGCCTGAAAAACGGCACGCTAGGCTTCGCCGCCGAGCAGCCGGACAATCCGCAGAACTTCCCGCGCAACCTGTTCGTCTGGCGCTCCAACCTGCTGGGGTCTTCCGGCAAGGGCCATGAGTACATGCTCAAATACCTGTTGGGCACCGAAAACGGCATCCAGGGGAAAGATCTCGGCCAGCAGGGCGGCGTGAAGCCACAGGAAGTGGAATGGCGCGAGCAGGGCGGCGAAGGCAAGCTGGATCTGGTGGTGACGCTCGATTTCCGCATGTCGAGCACCTGCCTGTACTCCGATGTGGTGCTGCCGACCGCCACCTGGTACGAAAAAGACGATATGAACACCTCCGACATGCACCCGTTCATCCATCCGCTGTCGGCGGCGGTCGATCCGGCCTGGGATTCGAAGAGCGACTGGGAGATTTACAAGGGCATCGCCAAGGCCTTCTCCGAAGTGTGCGTCGGCCATCTGGGCCAGGAAACCGACGTGGTGACCTTGCCTATCCAGCACGACTCCGCCGCCGAACTGGCACAGCCTTACGGCGTGCAGGACTGGAAGAAAGGCGAATGCGATCTGATCCCCGGCAAAACCGCGCCGCACATCATCGCGGTGGAACGCGATTACCCGGCCACCTACGAGCGCTTCACCTCGCTGGGGCCGCTGCTGGACAAACTGGGCAACGGCGGCAAGGGCATCAGTTGGAACACCCAAACCGAGGTCGACTTCCTCAAGCAGCTTAACTACGTCAAGGCCGACGGCCCGGCGGCGGGGCGGCCGAAGATCGAGAGCGCGATTGACGCGGCGGAAGTGATCCTGTCGCTGGCGCCGGAAACCAACGGCCAGGTGGCGGTAAAAGCCTGGGAGGCCCTGAGCAACGTCACCGGCCGCGATCACCGGCATCTGGCGCTGAACAAGGAAGACGAGAAAATTCGCTTCCGCGACATTCAGGCGCAGCCGCGCAAAATCATCTCCAGCCCGACCTGGTCCGGTCTGGAAGACGAACACGTTTCCTACAACGCCTGCTACACCAACGTGCACGAGTTGATCCCGTGGCGCACCCTCAGCGGCCGTCAACAGCTGTATCAGGACCATGAGTGGATGCGCGCCTTCGGTGAAAGCCTGCTGGTATACCGGCCACCGATCGACACCCGTGCCGCGCAGCCGCTGCTGAACAGCAAGCCGAACGGCAACAAGGAGAAGGCGCTGAACTTCCTGACGCCGCACCAGAAGTGGGGCATTCACTCCACCTACAGCGACAACCTGTTGATGCTGACGCTGTCGCGCGGCGGCCCGATCGTCTGGCTGAGCGAAGACGACGCCAAAGATCTGGGCATCGCGGACAACGACTGGATCGAGGCCTTCAACGCCAACGGCGCGCTGACGGCGCGCGCGGTGGTCAGCCAGCGTATCCCGGCCGGCATGACCATGATGTACCACGCGCAGGAGCGCATCGTGAACCTGCCGGGCTCGGAGATCACCAGCCAACGCGGCGGCATCCACAACTCGGTGACCCGCGCCTGTCCGAAGCCGACCCACATGATCGGCGGCTATGCGCAGTTGGCCTACGGCTTCAACTACTACGGCACCGTCGGCTCCAACCGCGACGAGTTCGTGGTGGTGCGCAAGATGAACCGCATTGATTGGTTGGACGACGAAGGCAACGACTACGCGCAGGGCAGTCAGCAGGAGAACAGCAAATGAAAATTCGTTCGCAAGTCGGCATGGTGCTGAATCTGGACAAGTGCATCGGTTGCCACACCTGTTCGGTCACCTGCAAAAACGTCTGGACCAGCCGTGAAGGTATGGAATACGCCTGGTTCAACAACGTGGAAAGCAAGCCTGGCGTCGGGTATCCGCACGCCTGGGAAGATCAGGAAAAATGGAAGGGCGGCTGGATCCGCAAAATCAACGGCAAGCTGGAGCCGCGAATGGGCAGCCGCGTCGGCGTGTTGGCGAAAATCTTCGCCAACCCGGACGTGCCGGCGCTGGACGACTACTACGAGCCGTTCGATTACGACTACCAGCATCTGCACACCGCCAAACAGGGCAAGCACCAGCCGGTGGCCCGCCCGCGCTCGCTGATTACCGGCCAGCGCATGAACAAGATCGAAAGCGGCCCGAACTGGGAGGAGATCCTCGGCGGGGAATTCGAAAAACGCTCGCAGGACAAGAACTTCGATAACCTGCAGAAGGCGATGTACGGCCAGTTCGAAAACACCTTCATGATGTACCTGCCGCGCCTGTGCGAGCACTGCCTCAACCCGGCCTGCGTCGCCACCTGCCCGAGCGGGGCGATCTACAAACGCGGCGAAGACGGCATCGTGCTGATCGACCAGGACAAGTGCCGCGGCTGGCGCATGTGCCTGACCGGCTGCCCGTACAAGAAAATCTATTTCAACTGGAAAAGCGGCAAGTCCGAGAAGTGCATCTTCTGTTACCCGCGTATCGAAGCCGGGCAGCCGACGGTCTGTTCGGAGACCTGCGTGGGCCGCATCCGCTATCTCGGCGTGCTGCTGTACGACGCCGATCGCATCGAGCAGGCGGCGGCGGTGGAGAACGACAAAGATCTGTATCAGAGCCAGCTCGATATCTTCCTCGATCCGCATGATCCTAAGGTGATTGCTCAGGCGCTGGCGGACGGCGTGCCGCAGAGCGTCATTGAAGCCGCCCAGCAGTCGCCGGTGTACAAAATGGCGATGGACTGGAAGCTGGCGCTGCCGCTGCACCCGGAATACCGCACGCTACCGATGGTGTGGTACGTGCCGCCGTTGTCGCCGATTCAGTCCGCCGCCGACGCCGGCGAGCTGGCGCACAACGGCGTATTGCCGGACGTCGAGAGCCTGCGCATTCCGGTGCAGTATCTGGCGAATCTGCTGACCGCCGGCGATACCGAACCGGTACTGCTGGCGCTGAAGCGCATGCTGGCGATGCGCCACTACAAACGGGCGGAAACCGTCGACGGCGTGGTGGACACCAGCGCGCTGGAGCAGGTTGGCCTGAGCGAAGCGCAGGCGCAGGAGATGTATCGCTACCTGGCGATCGCCAACTATGAAGATCGCTTTGTGGTGCCGTCGAGCCACCGCGAACTGGCGCGCGAAGCCTTCCCGGAAAGCAAGGGGTGCGGCTTCAGCTTCGGCGACGGCTGCCACGGCAGCGATGGCAAGTTCAATCTGTTCAACAGCCGCCGTATCGACGCCATCGACGTGACCGCGAAAACCGCGCGGCCGGAGGATGCCTCATGATCAGCCTGAAAGTGATCGCCCGCCTGCTGGATTATCCGGAGCAGGTGCTGTTTGACCATCAGCAGGCGCTGATCGAAGCGCTGGAGCCGGCCAGCGAGCTGGATCTGCACCACAGCGCGCAGCTGATTCTGTTTATCCGCCGCCTGTGCGCGCGCCCGTTGCTGGATGCTCAGGCTGACTATTGCGAGCTGTTCGATCGCGGCCGCGCCACCTCGCTGCTGCTGTTTGAGCACGTGCACGGTGAGTCGCGCGATCGCGGCCAGGCGATGGTTGACCTGATGGCGCAGTACCGCACCGCCGGGCTGGAGATCGACAGCCGCGAGCTGCCGGACTTCCTGCCGCTGTACCTGGAGTATTTGGCCAGCCGCAGCGCGGCGCAGGCGCGGGAAGGGCTGCAGGACATCGCGCCGATCCTGGCGCTGCTGGGCGCGCGCTTGCAACAGCGCGAAAGCCCCTACGCGGTGCTGTTCGATCTGCTGCTGGCGCTGTCCGGCAGCGAGGTGCAGGCCCAGGCGCTGGAGACCCAGGTGGCGCAAGAGGCGCGCGACGATACGCCGCAGGCGCTGGATGCGGTGTGGGAAGAGGAGCAGGTCAAGTTTCTCGGCGAACAGGGCTGCGCCTCCGCCCAGCAGACGGCGCACCAGCGGCGCTTCGCCGGCGCGGTGGCGCCACAGTATCTGGATCTGACGGATGCGTTAACCGGAACCAAAGGACGCTAATCATGCAATTTTTGAATCAGTTCTTCTTCGATATCTACCCTTATCTGGCCGGCGCGGTATTCCTGATCGGCAGCTGGTTGCGTTACGACTACGGGCAGTACAGCTGGCGCGCCGGCTCCAGCCAGATGCTGGATAAAAAGGGCATGCGGCTGGCGTCCAACCTGTTCCACATCGGGATTATCGGCATCTTCGCGGGCCACTTCCTCGGCATGCTGACGCCGCACTGGATGTATGAGGCCTTCCTGCCGATCGACGTGAAGCAGAAGCTGGCGATGATCGCCGGCGGCGCCTGCGGCCTGATGACGCTGATCGGCGGCGCGCTGTTGCTGAAGCGCCGGTTGACCAACCCACGGGTGCGCGCCACCAGCAGCTTCGCCGACATCATGATCCTGACGCTGCTGGTGGTGCAGGTGTGTCTGGGGCTGCTGACCATTCCGTTCTCCGCCCAGCATATGGACGGCAGCGAAATGATGAAGCTGGTGGCCTGGGCGCAGGCGGTAGTGACCTTCCACGCCGGCGCCTCTGCGCACCTGGAAGGGGTGACGATTATCTTCAAACTGCACATGGTGCTGGGCATGACGCTGTTCGTGCTGTTCCCGTTCTGCCGCCTGGTGCACATCTGGAGTGCGCCGGTAGAGTACCTGACCCGCCGTTATCAGCTGGTGCGCAACCGCCGCTGAGCCTGACCCCGCCGCCGCCGATCGCCAGCGGCGGCGCTATTCCGATAATTCCCCCGCCGTCTGCCCATTCTCGCCGCCTTGTCGTAAACTAATTATCTCAGTCATGTTACGCTTATGCTTCCGCCGACGGACGTCGGCCCGTGGTAGCCGATAACAAGAGATACCGCCTTGATGAAAGGCATTTTGGGACATAAAAACCGGGGATGATCCGCGTGGCCTTCGTGCCGTGCGGGAGAATCGCTTTATGGATAGTCAGGTTAATCAATAACAATAATGACCACACAATGTCGCTCACCCGAGCTGTTGCCTCTGAAAATCATTGCCACCGGGGCCGCGTTGCCGCCCAACTGCGTGGCGTCTTCTACGCTCGACGCTCGCCTGGGGAAACCGGCCGGCTACGTTGAAAAACGCTCGGGTATCGTTTGCCGCTATCACGCCGCCGACGATGCCAGCCAGGCCGAACTCGCTGCCGCTGCGCTGCAAGATGCGCTGGCTCGCCACGCCATCCCGGCAGCTTCCATTGACCTGCTGATCTCCGCCTCGGCGATATCGGTGCAGGCGCTGCCATGCACCGCCGCGCACATTCTCAAGGTGGCGGGGCTGGCGGCGGGCACGCCGGGCTTCGACATCAACAGCAGCTGCGTCAGCTTTATCTCTGCGCTGCAGGTGGCGGCGGGGCTGTTGAACGCCGGGACGTATCGGCGTATCGCCATCGTTTCGGCGGATCTCGCTTCACGCGGCATCGACTGGCAGCACGAAGAGTCGTCGCTGATTTTCGGCGATGGCGCCGCCTGTGCCATTGTGGAGCGCGGCGACGGCGCTAGCGGCATCCTCGCCAGCCTGGTGGAAACCTATCCCGCTGGGAGCGAACTGTGCGAGATCCGCGCCGGCGGTACGCGTCGTAACCCGCGCGCCGGCATGTGTGAGCAAGACTTCCTGTTTCATATGCAGGGCAAGCCGCTGTTCCGTCAGGCGTCGGCGCTGATTGAGGGCTACCTCGACCGGCTGCTGAACGCCAGCGGCCTGACCCTGGCCCAGATCGCCACCGTGGTGCCGCATCAGGCCAGCCATCTGTCGCTCGAACATATGCGCAAGCGGCTGCACGTCTCCAGCGAGGCGCTGGTCGACATCTACCGCCATCATGGCAATCAGGTGGCGGCGTCCATCCCGACGGCGCTGCATGCCGCTGCGACCACCGGGCGCTTCAATCCCGGTCAGCCGGTGATGCTGATCGGCACCGCCGCCGGGCTGGCGCTGGCCGGCATGGTGTTGCTGCCATGAGGGTGCTGGTCACCGGGGCGACCAGCGGGCTGGGACGCAACGCGGCGCAGTGGTTGCTGGAGGCCGGACATCAGGTGCGCGCCACCGGCCGCGATGAACGGGCCGGCGCAACGCTGCGTCAGCTGGGCGCCGAGTTTTGTGCGCTCGATCTGGCGCAGGCCACGCCGCAGCAATGTCGGGAGCTGGTGACCGACTGCGAGTGGGTGTGGCACTGTGCGGCCAAGTCTTCGCCCTGGGGCAGCAAGGCGGAATTTCACCGCATCAACGCCGCGGCGACGGAGAAGCTGGCGGAGGCGGCGGGGCGCTGTGGCGTGCGGCGCTTCGTGCATATCTCCACGCCGGCAATCTACTTCGATTTTCAGCCGCATTACGATCTTGACGAGGGTTACCGTGCCCGGCGCTTCGCCAATCACTATGCCGCCAGCAAGTATGCGGCCGAACAGCGCCTGTTGGCGCAGGCGAAGATCTATCCGCAAACCACCTACATTATGCTGCGGCCGCGCGGCCTGTTTGGCCCGCACGATCGGGTGATCGTGCCGCGGCTGTTGCAGCAGCTCGAACGCGATCGCGGCGTATTGCGATTGCCCGGCGGCGGGCAGGCGTTGCTGGATCTGACCTTCGCTCCCAACGTGGTGCACGCCATGGAGCTGGCCAGCCGGCAGCGCGGATTGCCGTCCGGCGCCGTGTACAACATCACCAATCACCAACCGCAGCGGCTGGCGGAGATGCTGGATGCGCTGCTGCGTCAGGCGCTGGGGCTGAGTTACCGGCTGCAGGCCGTGCCCTATCCGCTGCTGCATTCGCTGGCCGGCGGCATGGAGCTGTGGGCAAGCCTGAGCGGCAAGGAACCGATGCTGACGCGCTACAGCGTGGCGGCGGTGCATTTCGACATGACCCTGAGCCAGACCCGCGCGATCGAAGAGCTGGGCTATCGGCCGCGTTACTCGATGGAAGAGGGGATCCGCCTGACCGGCGAGTGGCTGCGGCAGCAAGGAGGCGGACAACATGGCTAAAGTCACCGTTTTTGAAGTGGGCTATTGCACGCATATCGGCTGCATGGCGCTGCGCGGTGCCGGGTTCCGGGTGTGCAAATTCCCGGCGCGCGCCTATCTGCTGGAGGTGGGGGAGCGCCGCTGGCTGTGGGATACCGGCTACGCGCATTATTTTCAGCAGCACACGCAGTCGGGGCTGTTCAGCCTTTACCGCCGTATGACGCCGGTCTATTTCGATCCCGCCGAGTCGCTGGCGCATCAGCTGCGCGCTGCTGGTTACGGTGAAGGCGACATCCAGGCGCTGATCGTCTCGCATTTTCACGCGGACCACATCGCCGGGCTGCAGGATTTCAGCCAACTCGATTTTATTTGCTCCGGCGAAGGCTGGCAGCAAACCCGTGGGCTGCGCGGTTTCGCGGCGCTGAAGCGCGCCTTTATTCCCGGCCTGATCCCGGCGGACTTCGAGAGCCGCCTGCAGTTTATGGAGGCTTTTCCCTCAGTGGCGTTGCCCGCGCTGCTGGCGCCGTTCGATCGCGGTTATGCGCTGCCGGGCAGCGAAGGGCAGATCGTGCTGGTGCCGTTGCCGGGGCATGCGGCCGGCCATATCGGCGCCTTTATCCTCACCGATGCCGGTTGGACGCTGCTGGCCAGCGACGCCGCCTGGTCGCCGCAGAGCTACCAGACGCTGCGTGGGCCCTCGCGCCTGGCCAATCTGGTGATGGACGACGCGGCGGCGTACACCCGCACGCTGGAGCGGCTCAACCAGCTGTGGGCGGGCGGCCAGATCAACATTTTGCTGTGTCATGAGGGGGACCTGTGATCCCCTTCATGACCCTTTGGCACTATTTCCGCGCCCGACGCCTGCGCTTTGGCGATCGTGCGGCGCTGGAGGCGTATCAGGCCCGGCAGCTCACGGGCTTTGCCCGCCGGGTGCTGAGCAAGAGCCCCTATTTTCAGCGTTTCAGCCGCCGGCCGTTCGCCGAATGGCCGCAGATGGACAAGGCGCTGATGATGGCGCAGTTCGACCGGATGAATACCGCCGGGCTGCAGCGCGATGCGGTGCTGGCCTGCGCGCAGCGCAGCGAGGCGGATCGCGATTTCACGCCGAAGATCGGGCGCTACAGCGTCGGATTGTCGTCCGGCACCTCCGGGCAGCGCGGCGTGTTTGTCGTCAGCCCGCGCGAACAGCAGGTGTGGGCCGGCGGCATGCTGGCGAAAATGCTGCCGGACGGGCTGTTGGCCGGCGAGCGCGTTGCGCTGTTTCTGCGGGCGGACAATAACCTCTATCACAGCGTGAACAACCGTTGGCTGAGCCTGGCGTTTTACGATCTGCTCGCGCCGTTCAATGCGCATCTGCCCGCCTTGGAACGGCAGGCGCCCAGCATCATCGTGGCGCCGGCGCAGGTGCTGCGCGCCCTGGCGCTGGCGGTGCTGGCCGGGCAGGTGACGCTGCCGGTCAAAAAAGCGATCTCGGTCGCCGAGGTGTTGGAAGAGCAGGATCGCCGCCTGCTGCTGCAGGTGTTTCCGGCGGTTGGCGAAGTGTATCAGGCCACCGAGGGGTTCCTGGCCGCCACCTGCGCGCACGGCACGCTACATCTGAACGAAGAGTTTTTGCATATCGAACCGCAGTGGATCGACGAACTGCGCTTCACGCCGCTGATCACCGACTTTACCCGCAGTACGCAGCCGATCGTGCGCTATCGGCTGGATGATGTATTGGTGCTGCGCCAGGAACCCTGCCCATGCGGGCAACCGACGCGGGCGATTGCGCGTATCGAAGGGCGGCGCGACGATCAGCTGATGTTACCCGATGCGCAGCGGCAACCGCAGGCGGTGTTCGCCGATGCCTGCAGCCGGACGATCGCCAATGCGTTGCCGCTGACCAGCGATTACCGCCTGATCCAGCGCGGCGAGCAGCGGCTGGAGCTGATTGCCGATTGCAGCCAAGCGGAATTGGCGCACTGCCAGGCGCAGCTGATCGCACTGTTCGCCCGTCAGGGCATCGCCACCGAGCGGCTCGAATGGCGGCTGACGACGCAGGCGGTGCTGCCGCAGTTCGATCGCAAGCGGCGGCGCATCGTGCGCCAGGCGGAGGAAGCATGAAAAATACGCTGTTCAGGCTAGGGCACATGTTGCTCGGCTGGGGGACGGTCGGGGTGGTGTATAGCCTGACCGATCGCCTGCAGGGGGCGGGAACCCTGTTGCCGCCGTCGGCGCTTGACCGGGCGATCCCGTTTAACCCGGCGGCCATTTGGCTCTATCTGTCGTTTTTTCTCATCGTCCCGGCAGGCTATTTGCTGGCGCCGCTGCGGCGAATCAAATGGCTGACGCTGGCGATGCAGCTGACGGCGCTGGGCGCCGGAGCGGTTTACCTGCTGTGGCCGACCACCATGGCCTATCCGCAGAACGAGGGCGTTGGGCTCAGCGCGCAGCTGCTGGCGGTGTTAACGCAGGTGGATTCGGCGCAGAACTGCCTGCCTTCGTTGCACATGGCGCTGACGGTGCTGGCGGTGTGGGCGCTGAGCGACGGCGAGCGCAAAATGCGGACGGCGCTGTGGATGCTGTGGGGCGTGGCGATCGCGTTCTCCATTCTGCAGCTGCGCCGTCACTTGTTTGTCGATTTGGCAGGTGGCGCCTTGCTGGCGCTATGCGCCGGTGGGCTGGCGCTGCGTATAAAGGCCCTGCGCAGGCGCGTGGTTAAAGGAGAAATGGGATGAGCGATCTGGCGTTGCCGATAGTGTTCATGCTGTTCATCGTGGTGGCCGAGGCGGTGGCGCTGCAGTGGGGGCGCCGTGAGCCGGTCAACTGGCACGATCTGGTGTTCAACCTGAACTCCGGCCATATCATGCTGTGGCTGTTCCGCGGGCTGGAGATCACCTGCTACGGCTACGTGGCCGCGCATTTCAGCCTGGGGCTGCTGGACGCCTGGCCGCCGCTGCTGATGTGGCTGTTCGCCCTGCTGGCGTGGGACTTCGGTTTCTACTGGCTGCATCGCCTGCACCACCGCTTCCGCGTGCTGTGGGCGGTACACGTGGTGCACCACCAGGGGGAGCACTTCAACCTGTCGCTGGGGGTGCGCAACTCCTGGTATTCGTCGCTGACGTCGATCCCGTTCTTTTTGCTGCTGGCGCTGGCGGGCGTGCCGCTGTCGGTGTTCGTCGCGGTGTCGATTTTTCACTACAGCATTCAGCTGTTTAACCACAATGCGCTGACGCCGAAGCTGGGCGTGCTGGAAAAAATCCTGGTCACGCCAGCGCACCACCGGGTGCACCACGTCAAGGACATGGCGTATTCCAATAAGAACTTCGGCGGCAGCTTTATCTTTTGGGACAAGCTGTTCGGCACCTTCTGCCCGGCGTTGCCGACCACGCCGTTCAGCTATGGCGTCAGCGGTGACAGGCCGTCTGCCAACCCGTTCTGGGCGAGTAATCTGCCGTTCCTGCGCTATTTGCGTCTGACATGGCGCCCGGCGCCGGGCCGACCACGCGACCGCCGTTCGGCACTCAGCGTATTCAGCGGCGCCATGCTGTTGTTCACGCTGGTGGTCGGCTACGTCTACCAATACGGCTATGGTTACGGCGACATCAGCTGGCCGCAAATGGCGCTGCTGGTGCTGCTGGCGTTGGGATCGGTAGCGCTGGGCGGCATGACGGAAGGGCGGCCGTGGGCGAGCGCCGTCTGGCTGCTGATCGCGCTGGGCATGCCGCTGCTGTTTATCGGCTATCTTGGCTGGCCGCAGCGCTATTGGCATATCGCCATGGCCGCCGTGGCGCTGCATGCCCTGTGCATCGCGCTGGGCTGGGGGCGAGTGGCCGCATCGGCCGCCGTGGAGGAACCGCATGGCTGAGTCATTGCCGCCGCTGCGTTTTCCCGCCGATGGCGAGCAGGCGTTTCATCGCGATCTCAAGCGCGCGGCGCACGCCTGCCTGGCGGGCGATCATCGCTATGCCGATGCCGCGCGGCTGGTCAAGGCCGCGCTGTTGTTGGTGTTGTGCGCCGGGTTTTACGCGCTCAGCCTGATGCAGCATCAGCCATGGGCGTTTTTCCTTTGCTATTTCCTGTTCGTGACCATGGGTATGCTGCTCAACGTCAACGTCAACCACGATGCTTCGCATAACGCCTTCCTGCGTGCGCCCTGGGCCAATCGCCTGGTGGGGCGGGTGGTGACGCTGCCGCTGGGCGTCGATCCGGACTATTGGCGTACGCGGCACGTGGATTACCACCACGTTTACGCCAACGTGGAGCATTACGATCTGGACACCGAAGAGAACGGCTTTTTCCGCCAGACGCCTTTCCAGCGCTGGCGGCCCCATATGCGCTATCAGCATCTGTACTGGCCGCTGATCGCCGCGCTCTCCTTGCCCTATATCGCCTGGATTTTCGATTGGTCCGATCGGCTCGATAAAACGCCGCTGCGGGAAAAACGCGTGCTGGCGGGGCGCGGCGGTTGGACGCTGTTCGTGCTGTGCAAGCTCGCGCATCTGGCGCTGGTGCTGGTGGTGCCGCTGATCGTGGGCCACTTGCACGGCATCGGCTGGGGCTGGGTGTTGCTGGCTTACGCGCTCAGCCAGATGTGCGCCTCGCTGCTGGTGGTGTTCTTGCTGCTGGGCACCCATTGGGCGCAGGCCGAGTTTTACCCGGCGCCGACGGGCGACAGCATGCCGCAAGGCTGGTATCGGCACAATTTCGCCACCGCCTGCGACTGGCAGCCCGAACCGCGCTGGCTGGAGCATCTGACCGGCGGGCTGAACTATCACCTGACCCATCACCTGTTTCCCGGTTGGAATCACCGCCACTATCCGGCGCTGGCCGCCGCGGTGGCGGAAGTGGCACAGCGGCACGGCATGGCGTACCGCTGCATCGGCTATCGCGAACTGCTGGCGCAGCAACAGCGCTTCTTGCGGCGGATGGGGCAGCCATGAAACCGCTGCGTCCGTTAGCCTATCGGCGCGACGACAACGGGTTGCACCGCGCGCTGATGCAGGCCGCCCAGCATTATCTGGCGGCCAACGGCGATCACCGTTTCGCCGACGGCGGCATGCTGGCGAAGGTCGCGCTGCTGCTGGCGCTGTGCGGCCTGTGT
Organism: Serratia sp. CY47444; assembly: GCF_052168635.1. Classification (NCBI taxonomy): domain Bacteria; kingdom Pseudomonadati; phylum Pseudomonadota; class Gammaproteobacteria; order Enterobacterales; family Yersiniaceae; genus Serratia; species Serratia sp. CY47444. The sequence goes on along the minus strand of NZ_JBJNMH010000001.1, from coordinate 564,004 downwards.
TACGGGTTGAGCCTGCAGCAGCAAAACGGCTGGGCGTTTTTCGCCTGCTATTTCGGTTTTATCTTTATCGGCATGTTCCTGACGGTGAACGTGGTGCACGACGCCTCGCACAACGCGTTTTTCCGTCGGCCCTGGGCCAACCGTTGGCTGAACGCCCTGGTGAGTGTGCCGCTGGGGCTGGATCCCGACTGCTGGCGCGTGCGGCACGTGCTGTTCCACCATGCCCATAACAATATCGAACATTACGATCCCGACATCGACGCCAACGGCGTGCTGCGGCAAACGCCGTTCCAGCGCTGGCGCCCCTTTATGCGCGCGCAGCGTTACTATTGGCCGCTGGTGGCGGCGCTGACGTTCCCGTACTACATCTGGTTGTTCGATTGGCTGGACAGGGCGGGCCGCACCCGCGTGGCGGCGCGCATGGCGCAGCAGGGCGTGCGTGGCTGGTGCGGGTTTCTGGCGGGTAAGGCTGCACACCTGCTGCTGGCGCTGGCGATCCCATGCTGGCTGTTGCCGCCGGCTATCGGCATCGGGCAAATTCTGCTGGTCTATTTGCTGAGCCAGATGCTTTCTTCCTTGCTGTTCGTGATGTTGATCATCGGCACCCACTGGGCCAAGGCCAACTTTTATCAGGCGCCGGCGCAGGGCACGATGCCGCACGGCTGGTATCACCACGTGTTCGCCACCACCTTCGACTGGCTGACCCGGCCGCGTTGGCTGGGGTACTGGCTCGGCGGGGCGAACCTGCATTTGACGCATCATCTGTTCCCGCACTGGAGCCACCGCCATTACCCGGCGCTGAGCCGCATCATCGGCGAGGTGGCGCCGCGTTTCGGCATCGACTACCGCCTGCTGGAACTGGAGGAGCTGTTGCGTCTGCAGCAACGCTTCCTCAGCGCGATGGGCCGCAAGCCGCACTAGCGTTGCATGCGGATTGTGCGAGGCGTTACGCAGTTCACTAATTGAACGATATTTGCCCTTCCAGTAGACTTTCCCTCTGTGAATCAACGGCCACAGGAGGTGGACTATGCGCAGCTTGCCGATTCGGTTATCGAACAAAATTGATGATGATCTGAACGATATCGCCCGGCGTCACGGGATGGAAAAAACCGAGGTAATCAAAATGGCGTTTGCACTGATTACCCTTGCCGATAAGTACTGGATGAAACAGGATGGTACTTCTCTTGGCATTGTTCGGGAGAAGGGTGAACAGCTTGAAGCGGTGGGGCGGGTCGTGGAGATCTTCCCATGAACATCGAAAGCCGTAATCTGCGCGATGAGGCCAGCCAGGTTTATCTGGAGCAGGTCTTGGTCTTCGACGAAATGGAGCGGCTGCGCCTGGCACGCCAGGTGCTGTGCGGGATATTCGCCGTCAGCGTGGGCGTATTCGCCGCCCACGCGTATTGGGAGAAAAACGAAGCGCTGAATCAGGTGTTTGAGCTGGTGAAGATCGGCGCCTTGCCGCTGGTCACGCTGGTGGTCTCTTTTTACTTTCCCAACAGCGCGTCCAGATAAGGCGCCGCGTCAATGCGACTTCATGCCCGCCGCGGTCATCAGCAGGCGGAACAGTGAGGCAACCACGAATAACCCCAGCACGCTGGCGCTCCAGATGATCACCAGCCAACCGATGCGTTTCCACCAGGGCGCCGGAGCGGCGGTTGCCGTTTTATCTTGCATAGCGTCCTCCCTTCTCAATGATAGCCGTGTTCATGGCTGATCTTGCCGCGGAACACGTAGTAGCTCCAGAAGGTGTAGACCAGAATGATTGGGATGATGAACAGCGCGCCCACCAGCATAAAGCCGAGGCTCTGCGGTGGTGCTGCGGCGTCCCACAGGCTGATGGCCGGCGGGATCAGGTGCGGCCAGATGCTGATGCCAAGTCCGCTCAGGCCGAGGAACACCAGCAGCAGCGTCAGCATAAACGGCGAGTAGTGCGCGCCGCGTTTCACTCCGCGTTGAATTCCCCAGGCGCTGAGCAGCACCAGCAGCGGTACCGGCAGCAGCCAGAACAGGTTAGGCAGCGTAAACCAGCGGGCGGCGATTTCCGGATGGGCGATCGGCGTCCAGACACTGACCGCAGCCAGCACCAGCAACAGGATGGCCAGCAGCGGCGTCGCCAGGTGATACATGCGTGCCTGCAGTTCACCGGCGGTTTTCATCACCAGCCAGGTACAGCCGAGCAGGGCATAGGTCACCACCAGCCCCAGCCCGCAGAACAGCGCGAACGGCGTTAGCCAGTCCAGCGCGCCGCCGGCGTAGGTGCGGCCTTCTACCGGGAAGCCGTTGATCACGGCGCCCACCACCACACCCTGGCTGAAGGTGGCGAACAGTGAGCCCCAAATAAACGCCTTGTCCCAGATATGGCGCTTCTCCGGCGTCGCCTTGAAGCGAAACTCGAAGGCCACGCCGCGGAAAATCAGCCCGATCAGCATCAGCGTCAGCGGGATCGCCAGCGCGTCGAGGATGACCGAATAGGCTAGCGGGAAGGCGCCGAACAGTGCGGCGCCGCCCAGCACCAGCCAGGTCTCATTGCCGTCCCACACCGGGGCGACGGTGTTCATCATCAGATCGCGGTCGCCGCTCTCTTTCACCCACGGAAACAGGATGCCGATGCCCAGGTCGAAACCGTCCATCACCACGTACATCATGGTGCTGAACACGATGATGACAAACCAAATCAGCGGAAGATCGATACCCATGTTCAGCTCCTGTCGTCCAGAGTGTCGTTGACCGCGGACAGCGGACGCGCCGGCCGGCCCTCGGTATTGTCTTCTTGGTGTTCATGCGGCTGCGGCCCTTTGCGGATCAGGCGCATCATGTAGGAATACCCCACGCCGAACACCGAACAGTAGACGATGATGAACGCCAGCAGGCTGATGCTCATGTGCAGGTCGCCGTGCGCGGAGACTGCATCCTTGGTGCGCAGCAGGCCGTACACCACCCACGGTTGGCGGCCGATCTCGGTGGTGAACCAGCCCGCCAGCAGCGCCAGCAGCCCGGAAGGGCCCATCCACAAAATGAAGTACAGGAACGGACGCGACTGATACAGCCCGCCGCGCCAGCGCAGCCACAGGCTCCACACCCCGGCCAGAATCATCAGCATGCCCAGCCCGACCATGATGCGGAACGACCAGAACACCACGGTGGAGTTGGGGCGATCTTCCGGCGGGAAGGATTTGAGCGCCGGTACCTGTTCGGTCAGGCTGTGCGTCAGGATCAGGCTGCCGAGGTAAGGCACCTCCAGCTTGAAGCGGGTTTCTTCGCGCTGCATGTCCGGCCAACCGACCAGGATCAGCGGCGTGGCTTCGCCCGGCGGATTTTCCCAGTGGCCTTCGATGGCGGCGATCTTCGCCGGCTGGTGTTTCAGCGTATTCAGGCCGTGCGCATCGCCGATCATCGCCTGCACCGGCGCGACGATCAGCGCCATCCACATCGCCATCGACAGCATTTTGCGCATCGCCGGGGTATCACGGCCGCGCAGCAGATGCCAGGCGGCGGAGGCGCCGACGAAGAACGCCGAGGAGAGGAAGGCGGCGGTGGACATGTGCAGCAGGCGGTACGGGAAGGACGGGTTGAAGATCACCTTCAGCCAGTCGACCGGGACCACCTGGCCGTTGATGATTTCATGCCCCTGCGGGGTCTGCATCCAGCTGTTGGAAGCCAGGATCCAGAAGGTGGAGATCAGCGTGCCGAGCGCCACCATGCAGGTGGCGAAGAAGTGCAGGCCGGGGCCGACGCGGTTCCAGCCGAACAACATCACGCCGAGGAAACCGGCTTCGAGGAAGAAGGCGGTCAGCACTTCATAAGTCAGCAGCGGCCCGGTAATGCTGCCGGCGAACTCGGAGAAGAAGCTCCAGTTGGTGCCGAACTGATAGGCCATCACCAGCCCGGACACGACGCCCATGCCGAAGTTAACGGCGAAAATCTTTGACCAGAAATGGTAAAGCTCACGGTAGGCTTCATTGTGCGTTTTCAACCATAACCCTTCCAGCACCGCCAGATAACTGGCTAAACCGATGGTGATGGCGGGGAAGATGATATGGAAAGACACGGTGAAGGCGAACTGTATTCTGGCGAGTTCCAGTGCATCAAGACCCAGCATGGCGCCTCCTAGGGTTGAACATAAATTAACCTCTTGAGTATAGCTGTCATTTTTATGTGAAAAGCTTGGCGTTAAGTTAATCACGAAGTACAGTGACTATAATAGTGACAGTTATTTTACTTTTTCATATAACAGTTAATGGTTATGACCCGATACGAGCAGCTTGCGCAGCAGATTAGAGAACAGATCCAGAACCGGGTGTGGCGGGCGGGCGACAAGCTGCCTTCGCTGCGCGAGAGCGGCAAACGCGCCGGATTAAGCCTGATGACGGTGGTGCAGTCTTACCAACTGCTGGAGAGCCAGGGGTGGATCGTCGCCCGCCCGCAGTCGGGCTACTATGTGGCGGCGCGTCCGCAGCCGCTGCCTCAGCCTTCGCGCGGCGAGAAACTGTTGCTGAGCGAGCAGGTGGACATCAACGCCTTTATTTTTGACGTGCTGCAGGCCTGCAAGGATCCGGACATCGTGCCTTTCGGTTCGGCCTTTCCCGACGCCACGCTGTTCGCCCAGCCGAAGCTGGCGCGGGCGCTGAGCAGCGTAGCGCGCAAGTTCACGCCGCACAGTTCGCTGGCCAACCTGCCGCCGGGCAACGACGCGCTGCGGCGGCACATTGCCCAACGCTATGCGCTGAGCGGCATGCAGGTTGCCCCGGACGAAATCGTCATCACCGCCGGGGCGATGGAGTCGCTCAGCCTCAGCCTGCAGGCGGTGACCCAGCCGGGCGACTATGTGGCGATCGAATCGCCGGCGTTTTACGGCGCGCTGCAGGCGCTGGAACGGCTGCGGTTAAAGGCGGTGGCGATCGCCACGCATCCGCAGGACGGTATCGATCTGGACGCGTTGCAGCAGGCGGTGGAACAGTATCCGATCAAGGCCTGCTGGCTAATGACCCACTTCCAAAATCCGCAGGGCGCCACCCTGCCGGAGGCCAACAAGCAGCGTCTGGTGGCGCTGCTGCGCGAACGGCAGATTTCGCTGATTGAAGATGACGTTTATGGTGAGCTGTACTTCAGCGCCGAACGGCCGCTGCCGGCCAAGGCGCTCGACAGCGGCGGCCAGATCTTGCACTGCTCGTCGTTTTCCAAATGCCTGGCGCCGGGCTTTCGCGTCGGCTGGGTGGCGGCGGGGCGTTATGCGCAGCAGATCCAGCGTTTGCAGCTGATGAGCACCGTTTCCACCAGCGTGCCGACCCAGATGGCGCTGGCGGATTATTTGCTGCACGGCGGCTACGATACCCATCTGCGGCGGCTGCGGCGCCTGCTGGCTCAACGCCAAAGCGCGATGCGTCAGGCGATCGCCCACCATTTCCCGCCGACGGTGAAGGTCAGCCAGCCCGACGGCGGTTATTTCCTGTGGCTGGAGCTGGATCCGGCGCTGTCGTCGATGGAACTGTACCGGCGGGCCCTTTCCCGGGGCATCAGCATCGCGCCGGGGCGCATGTTCACGACCGGCGACCATTTCAACCACTGCTTCCGCCTCAACGCCTCTTTTGAATGGAATGACCGCTTTGAAGAGGCGATCAAAACCTTAGCCAAACTTATCCGGGGGCTGGCTGCGACCGGTTGAACCGCGATTTGCAGCGGGCTTTGCCCCAGAAAAATTCATAATGCTTTTTTCGGCAATGGAATGCCGGTTTCGTTGTTAGACAGCCCTCCAGCCGCCCATTACTCTGCGATAAATTTTGTCACATTTTTATCAACGGGAAGACGAGGGGCTGTGGGTGAGAAGAATAAAAAATAAGCTAAACAAACTGTTGCGATATCGCCTGACACCGCTGGCGTTGGTCTGCGCGCTGGGGCTGAGCGGCGTCGTTCAGGCGGAAACGCTGGCCGAAGGTATCACGCCGGCCAGCGACACCGCTCGGGTGCCGGCCGCCGCCAAACTGCGTAAAGACACCGTGGTGGCGGGCATCTCGGAACCGCAGGGGATTTTCAACCCGTATCTGTTCACCAACGGCTGGGACGAGAACGTAACCGACGTGATCTTCAGCCGCCTGATCGGCCTGGACAGCCAGGGCAAGCCAGAAGGGCGATTGGCGGAGTCCTGGCAGGTCAGCCCCGATAATCTGACCTATACCATCAAGCTGCGGCCGAATCTGGTCTACAGCGACGGCTCGCCGCTGAAAGCCGACGATATCGCCTTTACCCTGACGCTGCTGCACGATCCGGCCTATGACGGCGACACCGATATCACGCCGGCGCACATCCAGGGCGGCGCCGAGTATAAAAACGGTACCGCCGCCGGCATCAGCGGGCTGAAGGTGATCGACGATCGCACCATTCAGATCGTCACCACCCAGCCGGGCGCGACCACGTTGCAACTGATTGGCGGGCCGGTATTGTCGCGGGCTTACTACGGCAAAGACTATCAGCGCGGCAAGCTCGACAGCGTGCGCGCCTTGAACGGCAAGCCGCTCGGCAACGGCCCCTATATTTACGACAAGTACGTGCCGGGGCAGGAGATCCGCTTCCACGCCAACCCGAACTTTTACCTCGGCCCGCCGCCGATGGCGCGCTTTATCTACCGCGTCACCAACCCGGCCACCAACTTCCAGCTGTTCCAGACCGGTGAGACCGACTACGACGCCTTTACCGCCAAACCGGACGATATCGAACAGCTCAAGCTGCTCGGCTTCGCCAATATCAACCTTTACAGCTCAAGCGATTACAGCCGCGTTGATTTCAACCTCAGACGCCCGGCGCTGCAGGATAAACGGGTGCGCCAGGCGCTGATCTACGGCCTCGATCGGCAAAAGCTGATCGCCGTGGTGTACCAGGGGTACGGCAAGGTCGCCAACCAGCCGATTTCGCCGATCTCCTGGGCCTATGACGCGAACGGCATCAATCCCTACGCTTACGATCTCGATAAGGCTGAGAAGCTGTTGGACGAGGCCGGTTGGCGAGTGGGCGCGGACGGCATTCGGCAAAAAGACGGTAAAAAGCTGGAGCTGACGCTGCTGGTAACCAAAAAGCTGATCAACGACGCGCTGGTGCCGATCGCCAAGGATAACTACCGCCGGCTCGGCGTGGTGCTGAAACCGCAGGTATTGGACTTCAACGCGCTGTTGGCGCAGCGCAAGGCGGGCAATTACGACCTGGCGTCCCTCAGCACCAGTACGCTGAACGATCCGCACGACGGCGTACGCGATTTCATCAGCAGCGAGAGCGAGACCGGTTATCACAACCCGCAGGTAGACGCGCTGATCGCCAGGGCCAATGCCACGCTGGATATCGCCCAGCGCAAGCCGCTGTATCACCAGCTGTATCAAGCGTTGGCGGACGATCCGCCGGTGATCCTGCTCGGCAACCGCGAGATTTTGAGCGCCAGCAGCGCGCGCGTCACCGGCTTTAAACCGGATATCTACAACGGATTGGTCGGCAGCCTGCCGAACGTCAAACCGGCGCCGTAACGCCCTGACGCCGCCGCGCCATTCCGGGCGGCGGCGATGGAACCCGCGATGAGAAACTTTATCCTGCGCCGTCTGTTGCAGACTATCCCGATGCTGTTGTTGGCTTCCTTGCTGATTTTTTGCATTTTCGCCCTGGCGCCCGGCGATTTTATCGACGGCAACATCAATTTGACCGCGCAACGCGCCGCCGAGCTGCGGGCGCTGTATGGGTTGGATCAGCCGTTGTTCAGCCGCTACCTGCACTGGCTCGGCCGCTTGCTGCAGGGCGATCTCGGTTTTTCGCTGCAGTATCAGATCCCGGTCAGCACGTTGCTGAATCAATACATCTGGAACTCGTTCCTGCTGGCGGCGGTGGCGATGGTGCTGTATTGGGGCATCGCGTTGGCGGTGGGGGTGATCTCGGCGATGAAACCCTATTCGCTGTTCGATCATTTGATCACCGTGGCGGTGTTCGCCGCTATGTCGTTTCCGACGTTCTTCCTGTGTCTGCTGCTGATCAAATGGTTCGCCGTCGACCTGCACTGGCTACCGGCGGGCGGCATGTTGCGTACCGGCAGCGAAGCGAGCGGACTGGCCTGGGCGCTGGAGGTGGCGGCGCACCTGCTGTTGCCGGTGCTGGCGCTGGTGATGCTGCAGGCCGGCAGCCTGACGCGCTATTTTCGCGCCAGCATGCTGGAGGTGATCCGCATGGACTATATCCGCACCGCGCGCGCCAAGGGGCTCAGGGAGAAAACGGTGATCCTCAAACACGCGCTGCGCAATGCGCTGTTGCCGATCATCACCCTGCTGGGGTTCGAGCTGCCGGGATTGTTCTCCGGCGCGCTGATCACCGAAAAAATCTTCAACTGGCCGGGCGCCGGACATATCCATATCGATTCGTTGGCGGCGCGTGATTACCCGGTATTGATGGGGTTCACGCTGTTTCTGGCCGCCTTGACCATTCTCGGCAATCTGCTGGCGGATATTCTGTACGCCTACGCCGACCCGCGCATTCGCTTGAGGTAACACGATGTTGGTTACGCTGTTTTTCGGCCGCCGTCGCCGCTGGCGCCAGGCGCAACTGCCTGCGCTGGCGCAACTGTCGCCACCGCCCGCCGCTCAGGCCTGGCGACGTTTGCGCCGCCACCGACCGGCGATGATTTCGCTGGCGTTGCTGGTGCTGTTGGCGCTGCTGTGCCTGATTGGGCCGTCGCTGTCGCCGTGGCACGACGATGCCGGCGACGTGCTGAATATCAACCAGGCGCCGAGCGGCGCGCACTGGCTGGGCACCGACTTTCTCGGCCGCGATATCTGCACCCGGCTGCTGCTGGCGGGGCGGATATCGCTGACCATCGGCCTGGTGTCGATGCTGCTGTCGGTAACGCTGGGCTACGTGCTGGGGGCGCTCGCCGGTTATCTGGGGGGCGTGGCGGACAGGCTGATCATGCGCTTCGCCGATCTGCTGATGACCATTCCCGGCCTGCCGCTGCTGATCATCATGGGGGCGATGCTGACCGAACTCGACGTGTCGCCGGATTACCGTATCTACATGGTGATGATCATGCTGAGCCTGCTGGGCTGGCCGTCGCTGGCGCGGCTGGTGCGCGGCCAGATCCTGTCGCTGCGCGAGCGGGATTTCATGTTGGCTACCGAGGTGCTGGGGCTCTCTACCCGGCGGCGTCTCTTCGGCCATCTGCTGCCCAACACCGTGCCGATTTTGGTGGTGGTTGCCACCATGGCGGTGGCCAACGCCATCCTCAGCGAGTCGGCGTTGAGCTACCTTGGGCTGGGCGTGGTGCCGCCGACGCCGTCGTGGGGCAACATGATGGACGCCGCCAATAGCCTGATCGACTTTCAGCGCCGCCCCTGGCTGTGGATGCCGCCCGGGCTGGCGATCTTCGTCACCGTGGTGGCGATCAATATTTTGGGCGACGGCCTGCGGGACGCGCTCGATCCGAAAATGAACGGGGTAACACGATGAGCCAACCGCTGGTGGCGTTCGAGCGACTGTCGGTGTCGTTTCAGGGGGAACAAGGGCCGGTGCGGGCGGTGCAGCAGGTCAGCCTTGAGCTGCAGGCCGGGCAAACGCTGGGGATCGTCGGTGAGTCGGGCTGCGGCAAAAGCGTGACCGCCATGGCGCTGATGGGGCTGTTGCCGCAGCCGCTGGCGCAGGTAGACGGCGGTGAAATTCGCTTTGAAGGGCAAAACCTGCTGTCGCTGCGGGCCTCCAAGATGGCCGATCTGCGCGGCAACCGACTGGCGATGATCTTTCAGGAACCGATGAGCGCGCTCAATCCGGTGTTGACCCTCGGCGAACAGCTGGTGGAGCCGCTGATTCGCCACCTGACCCTGTCGCCGAAAGCGGCCTGGCGTCAGGCGATTCAACTCTTGACTGAAGTGGGGTTGGCGCGCGCCGAGGCACTGATGCGCTGCTATCCGCATCAGCTTTCCGGCGGCATGCTGCAGCGCGTGATGATCGCTATGGCGATCGGGTGCCGTCCGGCGCTGCTGATTGCCGACGAACCGACCACGGCGCTCGACGTTACGGTGCAAGCGCAGATCCTGGCGTTGCTGCGTGAGCAGAACCGGCGACACAACATGGCGATGATCTTGATCACCCACGATCTTGGGGTGATCGCCCAGATGGCGGATCGGCTGGCGGTGATGTACGCCGGGCGCGTCGTCGAGCAGGGCACGACGCGGGAAGTGCTCGCCGAACCGCGGCACCCTTATACTCAGGGGCTGATCGCCTCGCGGCCGGTGCCGGGGCAGCGGCGTCGCCGTCTGTATTCCATTCCCGGCCAGGTGCCGGATCTGGCGCGCTTGCCTGATCACTGTGCGTTTGCCGAGCGCTGTGCGCAGGCTTCCGCTCGCTGCCGCGATGGCATTCCGCCGCTGTACGGCACGCCGCAGCGCCAGTCCGCCTGTTTCCTCAACGCCGGAGGGCGCCCGCATGTCGACTGAACCTTTGGTGGAAGTGAAAGGATTAAAGAAATATTTTCCGCTGCGCGACGGACTGTTCGGGCGCACCACCGGTCAACTGAAGGCGGTGGACGACGTCAGCTTCAGCATTCGCAAGGGGCGCATTTTCGGGCTGGTGGGCGAGTCAGGCAGCGGAAAAACCACCGTCGGCCGCACGCTGCTCGGCCTGCACGACAAAACCGCCGGTGAGGTAATGTTCAAAGGGTTGGCACTGGATAGCCTGAGTAAAGATGCGCTGCGCGCCCTGCGGCCGAAAATGCAGTTAGTGTTTCAAGATCCGTACAGTTCGCTGAACCCGCGCCTGCGCGTGGGCGACGCCATCGGCGAAGCGCTGTTGCAACACGGCCTGGCGAGCAAGGCGGAACTGCGCGAACGGGTGCTCGATACCCTGGCGATCTGCGGGCTGTCGCCGCAGCATTATGGGCGGTTTCCGCATGAGTTTTCCGGCGGCCAGCGCCAGCGCATCGGCATCGCGCGCGCGCTGATCCTGCAGCCGGAGTTTATCGTCGCAGACGAACCGATATCGGCGCTCGACGTGTCGATTCAGGCGCAGATCATCAATCTGTTCTCCGATTTGCAGGAACGGCAGGGGGTGACGCTACTGTTTATTTCGCACGATCTCGGCGTGGTGGAGCATCTGTGCCAGGATGTGGCAGTGATGTATCTGGGGCAGATCGTTGAGAGCGCCGATCGCGACGCGCTGTTTCGCCAACCGCTGCATCCCTACACGCAGGCCTTGTTGGCAGCGGTGCCGACGCTGGATGCGCAACGCGCGCCGGCGTGGGTGGCCGGCGGCGAGCCACCGAACCCCGCCAACCCGCCGCGCGGCTGCCGTTTCCATCCCCGCTGCCCGCTGGCCACGGCGCAGTGCCGCGAACAGGCGCCGCAGCTGCGCAGCGTGGCGCCCGGTCATCAGGTGGCTTGCCACCTGGTCGGCTAGCGTCAGGACAGGTAATGCTTCAACGCGCGCCCGGCCTGGTGGATCGCCGAATGCACCGCCGGGACGTGGGCGAGCGGATTCAACAGGCCGTAGTCGTGGATCAGCCCGTTGTAGCGGGTGGCGGTGACCTCGACGCCGGCGGCATCGAGCAGACGCGCGTAAGCTTCGCCTTCATCGCGCAGCACATCCAGCTCGGCGGTCTGCACCAGCGCCGGCGGCAAGCCCCGCAGCTGTTCCGGCGTGGCGTTGAGCGGCGAAGCGTAGATATCTTTGCGCTGCGCCTTATCGGGCGCGTAGCTGTCCCAAAACCACTTCATCATGTTGCGGGTCAGGAAATGGCCTTCGGCGAACTGATGATAGGAGTCGGTATCAAACTGGGCACGGGTGACGGGCCACAGCAGGATCTGGCAACGCAGCGCCGGTATGCCTTTCTCTTTGGCCATCAGGCTGACCACCGCCGCCATATTGCCGCCGGCGCTGTTGCCGACCACCGCCAGCCGTGAACCGTCGACGTTGATCTTCTCGCCGTACTCGGCCACCCATTCGGTGGCGGCGTAAGCCAGGTTGATCGCCTCGGGGTAGCGCACCTCCGGTGAGCGGGGATAGTTGACGAACACCGCCGCCGCGCCGGAGCTGTAAACCAGATCGCGCACCAGGCGCTCGTGGGTGGGGAAATCGCCCAGCACCCAGCCGCCGCCGTGAAAGAACATGAATACCGGCGGCGCCTCGTTGACCCTGGCCGGCCGCACCAGCTGCAGCAGAATATCCTGACCTTCTACGTGAATCGTTTTTTCGCTGATCTCGACCTCGCGCAGCGGCACCTCGACGCTGCGTTGCGCGTCCTCCAAGACCCTGCGTGCCTCTTTAGGCTTCATCTGTTCCATGGGTTTACCGCCGGCGGCATTCAGCGCGTCGAGAAATACGCGGATGTCGTGCTGGGCGTGTGGCTGGCTGATATCGACGGTTTTCTTGGGCATGGTGACTCCTTGGGCGCAGAAGAGAAGGGGCGGTCAGGATCACAGTGTAGCCGCTGGCAAACAAAGCGGGAGTGGAGGCTGACGGCGGTCAGCGCGGCCCGTGTTTTGGGGATGTTGCAGGTGGGATCTCCGCGTCACTGCCGTCTTGCACAATCCTGACGCACCGCTGCACCCAATTGGGGCAAAAAGTGTGAGGGCGAGCAAATTGGGTGAAATTATTTTTGCGAGCCCGATCAGAAATTCTAAAGTTTTTCGTAATTGAATAGGATTTCGCGCGCAATGATGATTTTAGGCCTTATTTTTTAATTTATGCATTACCAATGCATAGAAAATGAATAAATATTCAATATAAGCCGTTGTTTTAACGTAAAAAATAGCAAAATCCGGCAAAAATCCCGTTTTGGCACGATAGCTGCTCTACACTCTTTATCAAACGACATGTATTTTAACTGCTCGTTAACATTTACTCCCCGCTCAGGGACCGGATATACGCCATAAATAGTGAAAAATCGATTTTATGTAACAGATTTGTTTCTAAATCAGCGGTAAGGGACAGTATTTTCTCCGCCGCGAAAGTCGGTTTTGAACAACGGTTTTTTTGCATTGTGGCGGCCTAACCGGGCTTGAGCGACCCTTACAGTCAAAATTCAGCCTTTGCTGAGATTATGAGGTCACTATGGAACAGCCAATCGCAGTTACCCGCCAGTCTTTCGATGACTGGATGGTCCCGGTTTATGCCCCTGCCGATTTTATTCTGGTGCGGGGCGAAGGATCGCAGGTGTGGGATCAGCAGGGTAAGTCTTATATCGATTTCGCCGGTGGCATCGCGGTTAACGCGTTGGGGCATGCGCACCCGGCGGTCAAGGCGGCGCTGGTGGAGCAGGCAGGCAAGCTGTGGCATCTGGGCAATGGCTATACCAACGAACCGGTGCTGCGCCTGGCCAAAAAACTGATCGACGCCACCTTCGCCGACAAGGTGTTCTTCTGTAACTCGGGCGCCGAAGCTAACGAAGCGGCGCTGAAACTGGCACGCAAACATGCGCACGATCAGCACGGCGCCGGTAAAGATCAGATTGTGGCGTTCAACAACGCGTTCCACGGCCGCACGCTGTTTACCGTGTCCGCCGGCGGCCAGCCAAAATATTCGCAGGACTTTGCGCCGCTGCCGGGCGGTATCACTCATACGCCGTATAACGATCTGGCCGCAGCGGCCGAGCTTATCAACGATCGCACCTGCGCGGTGATCGTCGAGCCGATCCAGGGCGAAGGCGGCGTGCTGCCGGCGGAAGCCAGTTTCCTGCAGGGGCTGCGTGAACTGTGCGATCGTCATAACGCGCTGCTGATCTTCGACGAAGTACAGACCGGCGTCGGCCGCACCGGCCACCTGTATGCCTATATGCAGTACGGCGTGGTGCCGGACGTGTTGACCACCGCGAAAGCGCTGGGCGGCGGCTTCCCGATCGGCGCCATGCTGACCACCGATGCGCTGGCGAAAACGCTGGGCGTCGGCACCCACGGCACCACCTACGGCGGCAACCCGCTGGCGACGGCGGTGGCGGGGGAAGTGTTCTCCATCATCAACACGCCGGAAGTGCTGGAAGGCGTCAAACAGCGTCACCAGTGGTTCATCGACGGGTTGAACGACATCAATCGCCAGTACCCGATCTTCGCCGACATTCGCGGCGGCGGTTTGCTGATCGGCTGCCAATTGACGAAGGACTATGCCGGCAAAGCGAAGCAGATCACCCAACTGGCCAACGAAGAAGGCGTCATCGCGCTGATCGCCGGTCCGGACGTGGTGCGTTTCACGCCGTCGCTGATCATCCCTGAGCAGGATGTGAAAGAGGGGCTGGCGCGATTCGCGCGCGCCGTGGCGCGCATTTGCAGCTAATCAGCGGGCTGCGCCTTCACCGGCGCAGCCTGATTCAGAAGAGGTTCGCATTATGATGATTATTCGCCCTATAGAGCGTCGCGATCTGGCGGATTTGTTGACGCTTGCCGGTAAATCTGGCATCGGTCTCACTTCACTGCCGCAAAATGAAGATACCCTGTCGGCACGCATTGAGCGGGCGTTAAAAACCTGGCAAGGCGAACTTCCGCAAAGTGACCAGTGTTATCTGTTCGTGTTGGAGGACAGCGAGCGCCGGAAAGCGGTGGGGGTCTGCGCGATCGAAGTGGCCGTCGGCCTGGCAGAACCCTGGTACAGCTTCCGCGTCGGCACGCAGGTACATGCCTCCAAACAGCTGAACGTCTATAAATCGGTACCGACCCTGTTCCTCAGCAACGATCATACCGGCCATTCGGAGCTGTGCACGCTGTTCCTCGATCCGGACTATCGCCACGGTGAGAACGGCAAACTGCTGTCGAAGGTGCGTTTCCTGTTTATTGCCGCATTCCGCGAGCGTTTCTCCCGCCGTCTGATCGCCGAGATGCGCGGCTTCTCAGATGAAAACGGCCGTTCGCCGTTCTGGGAGAGCGTCGGCCACCGTTTCTTCTCCATCGAGTTCGCCAAGGCGGACTACCTGAGCGGCACCGGACAAAAGGCGTTTATCGCTGAACTGATGCCGAAACATCCGCTGTATGTCGATTTCCTGGCCGAAGACGCGCAGAAAGTGATCGGCGAAGTGCATCCGCAAACCCTGCCGGCACGCCGGTTGCTGGAGGCGGAAGGCCTGAGCTATCAGGGCTACGTCGATATCTTCGACGGCGGCCCGACGCTGGAAGCCGAGATCGACCATATCCGCGCGGTGAAGCAGAGCCGCCTGGTGAAAGTGGTGCTGGATGACACGCCGATGCGCGCCGATGCGCCGGTGCATCTGGTGGCCAACGACAACTATCAGAACTACCGCGCACTGTTGGTCAATGCCGAACTGTATGACGACCGCCTGCATATCAACGCCGCCACCGCTGCGGCGCTGGGCGTCGAGCAGGGCAGCCCGGTGCGGGTGCTCCCCCTTATTGCACAGGAGAAAGCATGATGTCCCATCCTGCTCTGTTGATTAACGGCGTCTGGCGGCAGGGCCGCGGCGCCGAGTTCGGCAAAGCCGATCCGGTCGGCAACCAGCCGCTGTGGCGCGCTAACGCCGCCGATACTGACGACGTCGCCGCCGCCTGCGAGGCCGCGCGTGCCGCGTTTCCCGCCTGGGCGCGTACGCCGTTTGAACAGCGCGAACAGCTGGTGAAACGCTTCGCCGCCTTGCTGGAAGAGCACAAACAGTCGCTGGCGGAAACCATCAGCCGTGAGACCGGTAAACCGCGTTGGGAAACGTTGACCGAAATTCAGGCGATGATCGGTAAAGTAGGCATTTCGCTGCAGGCCTACCAATCGCGCACCGGTTTTAGCCAGACGGCGATGGCCGACGGCGCTTCGGTGCTGCGTCATCGCCCGCACGGCGTGCTGGCGGTGTTCGGGCCTTACAACTTCCCCGGCCATCTGCCGAACGGCCATATCGTGCCGGCGCTGCTGGCCGGAAACTGCGTGGTGTTCAAACCGAGCGAGCTGACGCCGCTGACCGCCGAGGAAACCCTGAAGCTGTGGCAGCAGGCCGGCCTGCCGGACGGGGTGATCAATCTGGTGCAAGGCGGCCGGGAAACCGGCGAAGCGCTGGCGGCCAGTGCGGATATCGACGGCCTGCTGTTCACCGGCAGCGCCGGCACCGGCTATCACCTGCATCGCCAATTGGCGGGGCAGCCGGAGAAGATCCTGGCACTGGAGATGGGCGGTAACAACGCGCTGATCGTCGATGGCTTCGAGGATCGCGACGCGGCGGTCAACCTGGCTATCCAATCGGCGTTTATCTCCGCCGGCCAACGCTGCACCTGTTCACGCCGCATTTTGGTGAAGCAGGGGGCGGAAGGCGACGCCTTTATCGCGCGTTTGGTTCAGGTCGCGGGCGAACTGCGCGTTGGCCGTTGGGATGCCGAACCGCAGCCGTTCATGGGCGGGGTGGTGTCGGCAGCCGCGGCGGAGAACATGCTGAAAGCGCAGCAAAACTTGCTGGCGCTGGGCGGCAAATCGCTGCTGACCATGCGCCTGCTGGAGCCGGGCAGTTCGCTGCTCAGCCCGGGCATCATCGAGCTGACCGGCGTGGCCGGCGTACCGGACGAAGAGTACTTCGGGCCGTTGACCACGATTGTGCGTTACCGCGATTTCGACGAGGCGCTGCAGCTGGCCAACCGGACGCGCTACGGCCTGTCGGTGGGGCTGGTATCGCCGCAGCGTGAGCTGTTCGAGCGGTTGCTACTGGAAGCGCGTGCCGGCATCGTCAACTGGAACAAGCCGCTGACCGGAGCGTCCAGCGCGGCGCCGTTCGGTGGCGTGGGAGCCTCCGGCAACCATCGCCCAAGCGCCTTCTATGCGGCGGACTATTGCGCCTGGCCGATGGCGTCGCTGGAAAGCGAAAGCCTGTCGCTGCCGGCGACGCTCTCGCCGGGCTTGTCGTTCCGTTAATCGTCTGCGGCGGCGCGATGGCGCTGCCGCAGGCCATCCCCAGGGGATAGCCATGTCAGGATATGAAGTCAATTTCGACGGTTTGGTGGGGCCGACGCACCACTATGCCGGGCTGTCGTTCGGTAACGAGGCCTCTACGCAGCATCAAAACAGCGTATCGAACCCGAAGCTGGCGGCGAAGCAAGGTCTGCTGAAAATGAAGGCGCTGGCCGATCTCGGTTTCCAGCAAGGGGTATTGCCGCCGCAGGAGCGGCCGCATTTGCCGATGCTGCGTCGCCTGGGCTTCAGCGGCAGCGATGAGACGGTGCTGGCGCAGGTGATGCGTCAATCACCGCGTTTGCTGTCGGCGCTCAGCTCGGCGTCTTGCATGTGGACCGCCAATGCGGCCACCGTGTCGCCCTCGGCGGACAGCGCCGACGGCAAGGTGCACTTCACTGCCGCCAACCTGAACAATAAATTCCACCGCGCCATCGAGGCGGAAACCACCACCGTCGTATTGCGGGCGATGTTCAGCGACGATCGGCATTTTGCCCACCACGAGGCGCTGCCGCAGGTGGCGTTATTCGGCGACGAAGGGGCGGCCAACCATAACCGTCTGGGCGGCGACTACGCCAAGCGCAGCGTGCAGATGTTCGTCTACGGTCGTCAGGAGTTCGGTGGCGAAACGGCGCCGACGCGTTATCCGGCGCGCCAAACGCGCGAAGCCGGCGAGGCAATCGCTCGCCTGCACCAACTGGACGAGCAGCATACGGTCTTCGTACAGCAAAACCCGGCGGTGATCGATCAGGGCGTATTCCATAACGACGTGATAGCGGTCAGTAACCAGAACGTGCTGTTCCACCATCAGCAGGCGTTTTACCGCCAGCAACAGGCGTTGGATGACGTGCGCCGCAAGATGGCGACGCTGGACAGCGAGCTGGTGGCAATCGAGGTGCCGACAGAGCGCGTCTCGGTGGCGGACGCGGTAGCGACCTATCTGTTCAACAGCCAAATTCTCACCAAGCCGAACGGCAAGATGATGATCGTGGTGCCAGAAGAGTCGCGCCAACATGCCGGCGTGTGGCGTTATCTGAACGACATGGTCGGCAGCGGCGGCCCGATCGATGAAATTCGCGTGTTTGACCTGCGCGAAAGCATGCGCAACGGCGGCGGCCCGGCCTGCCTGCGGTTGCGGGTGGCGCTCAACGAGCAGGAGCTGCGGGCGGTGAATCCACGCGTGATGATGAACGAGCGGCTGTTCGCGACGCTGAACGAGTGGGTGGATCGCCATTACCGCGATCGCCTGACGCAGGATGACCTGGCCGATCCGCTGCTGCTGCGCGAAGGGCGTGAGGCGCTGGATTCGCTGACGTCGATCCTCGGTCTCGGCGCCATTTATCCGTTCCAACGCTAAGGGAGGCGGCATGATCGATCTACTGCCCCTGACGCTGGAAGGGAACGAACCCGTCGAATGGCAAGGTGAAACGCCGCAGCTGCGCTGGCGTTGGCAGGGGGAAGGCGTGCTGGAGCTTATGCCGCGGCAGCCTTACCGCCAGGCGATGGTCATGTCGGCGGGCGTGCACGGCAACGAAACCGCGCCGATTGAACTGCTCAATCAGCTGGTTGGCGATCTGCTGATCGGCCGGTTGCCGCTGACGGTGCGGCTGTTGGTGGTGCTGGGCAACCCGGCAGCGATGCGGGCCGGCAAGCGTTATCTGCACAGCGACATGAACCGCATGTTCGGCGGCCGCTACCGCAACTTCGCCGCCAGCGGCGAGACCGTGCGTGCGCAGCAGTTGGAGCGTGCGCTCGCCGCCTTTTTCGATGGGGAACTGGCGGCGCGTTTCCATTACGATCTGCACACCGCCATCCGTGAATCGCGGTTGCCACGTTTCGGCATTCTGCCTTTCCAGAAACGCCCGTACAGTGAGCCGATGTTGAAGCTGCTGGATGCCGCCGATTTGGATGCGCTGGTGGTGCACAGCGCACCAGGCGGGACGTTTAGCCACTATTCCAGCGAGCATCTCAATGCGGCGAGCTGTACGCTCGAGCTGGGCAAGGCGCGACCGTTTGGCAGCAACGATCTACAGCAGTTTGCTGCCATCGATCGCGCTTTGCGGGCGGCGGTCAGCGAGGGGCCGTTGCCGGAGCGCGAGGGCGAGGCGATCCGGGTATTCCGTGTGATGCATTCGTTGATCAAACACAGCGAGGATTTCAAGCTGCACCTGGATGATGACACGGCCAACTTCACCGAGTTGAAACCGGGGATGTTGCTGTGCGAGCAGCCGCAGGAAGACTATCGCGTTGGCCAAGAGGGCGCGTGGATACTGTTCCCTAACCCCACTGTGGCGCTGGGCCTGCGCGCTGGCATGCTGTTGAGCGAAGTTTCCCGTTCTACGCTCTATTGATTTATCCTCGGCGGCGCCGTCAGCGCGCCGCCGTTATTCCGTTCATTATTTTGCTCTGCTATTTCCCGCTATTTTAATTGCCCTAAGGCGAATTTTATTCGTTCCTAATACCTCCTTTTATACGCGTGAATAAAAGGAGGTATTAGGTCGTTATCTGAAAGCCTTAATTGCCTGGTGAGATTGTTAAGATAAAAATGTGAAATAAGTAACGTTTTTAATAACCATGCTAATTTTGTTGTTACTTTTGAATCGCGCAGAAAGCACGCAAAACGAAACCAAAATGCACCAAAAGAGTGCGATGCACCATTTTGGTTATAAGTTATGTGATAAAAAATTCTTATATTCAATAGGTTATATGCTTTCTTGTTGGAAATATTTAGTTACAAATAAACATGCTTTCTCCTCGTTGTTTCATGAACTTTTTGATTTTAAGTTTTGATTCATGATGCTAATGTCACATCACCCCACATTAGGGGGGCTCATAAAATACCAAAAGATAAAATCACAGCCCAAACTATAAATTGGGCGTGACGGGCAGGGTTCTAATTATAATATCTAGGAAAATAAATGATGAAACGCAGTGTATTAGCCTTAGCTGTCGCCCTCGGGGCGATCACCTCCTTCGCCAACGCGGCTGAAATCTACAATAAGGATGGTAATAAACTCGACCTGTACGGCCGCGTTAACGCCAAGCATTATTTCAGCGACAGTAAGTCCAATGACGGCGATATGACCTATGTTCGCCTGGGCTTCAAAGGCGAAACGCAAATCAATGACCAGTTGACCGGTTACGGTCAGTGGGAATACAACGTCCAGGCCAATCACGACGAAGCGCAGGGCACCGCCGGCACCAAAACGCGTCTGGGCTTCGCGGGGCTGAAATTCGGCAACTACGGTTCTTTCGACTACGGCCGTAACTACGGTGTGGTGTATGACGCCGAGGCTTACACCGACATGCTGCCAGAATTCGGCGGCGACTCCTACAGCTATACCGATAACTTTATGACCGCCCGTTCCAACGGTTTGGCTACCTACCGTAACCGTGATTTCTTCGGTTTGGTGGAAGGCCTGAATCTGGCGGTGCAGTATCAGGGTAAAAACGACGGCGACGGTCGCAGCGTGACCAAGCAAAACGGCGACGGTTACGGCCTGTCCCTGGACTACCAGGACATCGGCGGTTCCGGCATCGGCGTAGCGGCGGCGTTCTCTGATTCTAACCGCACCAGCAAGCAAAAAGAGCTGCAGTATGGTAAGGGCGACAGCGCCACTGCATGGACCACCGCAGTGAAATACGACGCCAACCAGGTTTACCTGGCCGCGATGTATGCCGAAACCCGTAACATGACGCCGATCAGCGTCAATGGCACCTCCGGCTTCGCCAATAAAACGCAAAACTTCGAAGTGGTGGCCCAGTATCAGTTCGAAAACGGCCTGCGTCCTTCCTTGGGCTACGTGCAGTCCAAAGGCAAGGATATCGAAGGGATCGGTGATGCCGACCTGGTGAAATATGTGGAAGTGGGGGCGACTTACTACTTCAACAAAAATATGTACACCTACGTTGATTATCAAATCAACCAGCTGAGCGACAATAACAAACTGAAACTGGCCAACGATGATATCGTTGCCGTCAGCTTGACGTATCGCTTCTAAGCGGCAATTTCATTACCTTCATCCTGTGTCGGGAGTGGTAATCAGGCAGGGCGTAAGCCCTGCCTTAGCTTGCTGACAAAGGAGGAAAAAGCGTGGTTTTTCCTCCTTTGTGGTGAGCAGTCGAAAATCAATGAATTGATTTTCCTTATTTTAAAGGTTGTCTTCGGTAAACCTGGTAATGTCATCAGGTTTGTCATTAACCTCAGGCAGGGCGCAAGCCCTGCCTTTGTTTTATCGGGAACTCAGCCTTTGGATGCCAACCCGACCAGCTCAATGGCGGAACGCAGCGCGGCGAAACGTTGCTGATCCTGCTCCCGCTCTATTTCGGTCACCAGCTGTGAAAGAATATTGCCGCCGGATACTTTTTTATGGTTTTTGATTAACTGCAACACTGCGTCGCCTAACGCCAGGCTGACGTCGCGCAGCAGAGTTTCATATTGCTCGTTGGAATGAGCTGATGCTGGCATGACCTTTCTCTGTCTCTCTCTTCTTCGGGAGCCGCAATTTAGCAAAACAGCGGCCTTATGCCTCGGAGGAAGGCGAAGTTTCTGATGAAATCAGAAATTCCTCAGCATCGCGCGGGGAGGGAATTAAAAATCCGAATATTCGCTGGCTGGCAACCAGAAGCCGTCAATGAACTCTTCCATGGGATAACAACCGGCGTGTCGCAAGTTCTGTTCCTTCATCGCGACCAGGCATTGTGGCTCGTCGCGCAATATGTCGACCACCATTTCACTGCAGCCACCATCCAGATAACAGACAAACATCACCAATGCGTACATCGTTGCACGCCTCCTTCGTCGAGTTGCCTTGTCTGCAACAGTGTAGGTAAAAAAGCACGATTTTTCAGCATCATTGCGCAATTAATCACCGTTGAAACGCCGCTGACGACACTTTCGGAATACTCTACCCGTTTCTGGCGCCGTGAGCGGATGGCATATCCTTTTGACGATGCTAAGCTTAACAAGCCTTACATAAACGCATTAATGCAACCATCAAAAGGAGTGAATATGGGCTTGTTTAACTTCGTCAAAGAAGCGGGAGAAAAACTGTGGGACACAGTCACCGGCAATGCCTCCGCCGAAGATCAAGGCGCCAAACTCAAGGAGCATCTCGATAAGAGCGGCTTGCCGGGCACCGACAAAGTCGATGTGCAGGTGGTCGATGGTAAAGCCGTAGTGACCGGCGATGCCGTCAGCCAGGAGTTAAAAGAGAAGATCCTGGTGGCTATCGGCAACGTGGCGGGTATCAGCGGGGTGGAAGACAAGGTGGCGGTGACGCAACCCGACGCCGAGAGCCGCTTCTATACCGTGAAGAAGGGCGATACGCTGAGCGCGATCTCTAAAGAGATGTACGGCAACGCCAATCTGTACAACAAGATTTTTGAAGCCAACAAGCCGATGCTGTCGAGCCCGGACAAGATTTATCCGGGGCAGGTATTGCGTATCCCGCAATAACGCGTAGGTCTGCCATAGCCCGGTTGCGTACCGGGCTTTTTTTTGCCCTCTGCAATAGGCGTCTCTTATTTCCCTGCGATCTCCATGCCAGTTACATCTCCCCTGTGTCCCTGCTCGCTCGCCGGCAGGGGCGGTGTTGACCCTGATGGGGAAAATTGATAGCGTCATCTCCCGGTTGAGGCCGGAACGACCAAGGCGCCAACGTGCGTGCCTTATTCTGAGGGGATATTTTGCCCCGTCAAACAGCAATGCAGCAGTTGAACGAGTGAAAACCGATTTAGTGAAACAACAGCGTAACGCCTCAACGGATAAAAATTATCGAGAAACCTTGGGTGATGCGCAATTTGCGATCGTCGTGTTGGCGGTGGCGTCCTGCTCACTGATTATCTTTACGCTGGCGGTCACGCTGTGGGTGACCTGACGCGATTAACTAGGGGAGATAAAATGGAGCCTAATCTCCATGATGAAACCAAACTGCTGGCGATCATCGGCCTGTTGGTGTCCGTGCTGCTGGTGGTATCAATTCTCTTTGGCGTGACCTATTTCTCCGATCTCAGGCACGCGCATGACGATATAGACATCAAGAGCTGCTATATCAAAGCGTCCTGAATCGCGCGAACGCGCTGAGCGTCGCCGCTCTGTGGGGGCTACCCTGTGTTAAGATTGGGGGTACCCTTGGCGAATCGGCGCCATTCAGGAGGTCTTTGCGATGAGTCAGTCACGTCCTACGCTCTCTTCATCTTCACGCGAATGCCCTGTCGTTGACGGCGTGCGCCAGATACAACGTATTGCCGTGCGTAATGCTGAAGTGGGAGGTATCCCGATCAATCGTGCGTTGCCAACTCGGGAGCGGCGCACCGTCGGCGCCTGGTGTTTTCTCGATCACGCTGGACCGACGGTATTCAACGGCACCTCGCCCGGCATGGATGTGGGGCCGCATCCGCACATCGGGCTGCAAACGTTCACCTGGATGATAAAGGGTGAAGTGCTGCACCGTGACAGCCTCGGCAGTGAGCAAGTGATTCGCCCAGGGCAGGTTAATCTGATGACCGCAGGGCGTGGCATTGCGCATACGGAACAGTCGGTGGGCGAGCAGCGGCGATTGCATGCCGCACAATTATGGATCGCGCTGCCGGCCGAACATGCCGACATGGCGCCACGTTTCGATCACTATCCTGACTTGCCACAATGGCAGAATAACGGCGTAAATCACCGTTTGTTGGTCGGGGAGTTTGGCGCTTATCGTTCACCGGTGTTTGCTTTCTCGCCACTAATTGCCATTGATATGGAGTGGCAGGAAGCGGCGAGGATAGAATTGCCGCTGCGCGATGATTATGAAATCGGCTTTTTGCCCCTTATTGGTGCATTTGAACTTAATGGTGAAACTTTTTCACCTGATGAGTTTGCCTATTTGGGCATGAAGAATAACTCTATTGGGTTAAATGCACGGAAGGGCAGCCGGGGATTATTAATCGGTGGAGTGCCACTAAACGAAGAGATCCTTATCTGGTGGAATTTCGTTGGCCATACCAAAGCTGAAATTACTCAGGCTCAGCATGATTGGGAGCAAGAGGCGCCGCGTTTCCCGGCGGTTGACGGTTATTCTGGTGAGCGCATGACCGCGCCACGCCTGCCCTGGAGCGATGTTTGATAGCGTTAGGATATAATCGCCGCGGTTATTCGGCTTATTTCGCTCTAATAAGACGTAATTAATGTGATCGCGGCTCCAGCTTTAGGACAATATAAGGTTTCTCGGCGGAAAAGTGATCTGGCGCATATAATGACAACGAGAAGAAGTTTAGGATAATCCTCAGGAAGTCAGGTTGTCTCCCGTTAGTCAGATGTCAGTGAGGTCATTATGAGCCAGGTACTCTATCGTGCAAGACTGTCCCATGTCGTGGTTGCCACGGCGTTGTTTTGGGTCTCTGTCGCGGCATTGTTGGTCGCCGTATTAAACTAACCTCAAAAAATGACTCCTGCATAAACCCGCTTCGGCGGGTTTTTTTATCTCTATCGATGGGGAGGTGAGAGGCGGCGTTTATAATTGACGACATCTTCAATAAACGACAGGGATCATCATGAAGCTCTTTGCCGATATTTTGTTGCTGCTCATCGCAGCGCTCCATCTTTATATCCTGGTGTTGGAAATGTTCCTGTGGCGTACGCCACTCGGCAGACACGCATTTGGCACGACGGCGGAGTTCGCTGCAGCCACGCGGGTGTTGGCCGCCAATCAGGGGTTGTACAACGGCTTTCTGGCGTTGGGGTTGGCATGGAGCTACTGGCGTGAGGATATGGCGCTGCAGCTGTTTTTTCTCGGGTGTGTGCTGGCGGCCGGCGTATTCGGCGGCCTGAGCGCCAGCCGTAAAATTCTCTGGGTGCAGGCTCTGCCGGCCGCGATCGCGATACTGGCGGTCTGGGGAACGCGTTAACCCGCCGGTTTACGGCGGGCTTCAGGCGGATTTTTGATGAATGACGTGCAGCGGCGGATCGATGTGCAGATCGACGCTCAAATCCTGGCGAAAATCATAGGGCGTGATATTAAAACGCTTTCTGAACATGTAGGTGAAGTGGGACTGTGAACCGAAGCCAAAGTCCAGGGCGATATCGAAGATCGACGCTTCACTGCTGCGCAGTTGATAGACCGCGCCGGCCAGACGGCGTTCGCGAATGTATTTGCCGAGCGAAATCCCTGTCGCTTCTTTGAACAGCTTCTGCATGTGCCACAGCGAGTAGCCGGAGTACTCGGCCAACTCTTCGAGATGGATCACTCGTCCGAGGTGAGTTTCGACCCATTTGCTGAGGGCGCAGACCAATGAGAGGTGGTGTTCTTGTATCATCAGTGCGTCAGTGTGAGACCTACATAGCGGTGAAGTATACACAACTTGCCGCCGTGGACAAAAACGCCACCGATGACCGGGGGGGATTATTCGGAAAAACCGTTGAACCGCCGCTTGTCAGCAGAAAGGAAAAACGGCTAATCTGAGACTGTCGCCGCCGCGGTGGGGGACGGAAAGAAGGCCACAGCAAGTAACCGCCAAAACAGAGTCAGCCGTAACAACTCAACGTTGATGGGGTGATCGCATGTTAATGACAGTGATTATTACTCTGGTTGTAATCGTGGGCGTCGGCGCTTTTATGGCGATGCCGGTGATGAGCATGAAAAATGCGGAAAGTGTGGGAGGTGAAGAGCCGTGAGAGCAAGAGACATTGCACGCCGCTGAGCGGGGCGTTCGCTAATCGGGAAAGCCTGGGTCAGAAACCCGGGCTTTTTGTTGCGCGGGCGCTCAAACGTTTTTCCGCTCGACGGTTTCCTCTCCCCAATAAAGCTGGTCGGCGGTGGTTTTGGCAAAGGCCTTCTCCAGTGCTTCATCGCTGCCTTCTTCCCAGATTTTCTGCGCCAACACTTCGTCGTTCCCTGCCAGCTCAAAAATGGCTTCGGCGATTTCCACCGAAGTTTCACGCACTGTCGCCCAGGATTTCACATTGTGATTCGCCATAACTTTCTCCTGTTGGTTGTGGCTTATGGGTGGTTTTTGCCACCGTCATGCTGCAAGTATAGGCTAATCCGACGCGGGCTTTTGCCCGGCGGTGCGCAGAAGGGGAAAAAAACGGGGAGAGCGGGCAATGGCGCGGACGCCGTGCTATTCTGTGCGGCGTTTGAATCAAGAGGGAAAGTTATTATGTCTGACATGCTGAGCAACGAGCAGGAACTGGCTTCCGATCTGGTCGCTTGCCAACTGGTCATCAAACAGATTTTGGACGTTATCGACGTGATTGCGCCGACCGAAGTGCGCGACAAGATGGCGAGTCAGCTAAAAAGCATCGATTTCTCCACGCACCCGGCAGGTGCCGATCCGGTGACACGCCGAGCGATTGACAAGGCGATTGCGCTGATCGAGATGAAATTCACCCGCAGCTGAGGCGGGGCCGCCGCAAAGCGACGGCGTCGGGCGGTGGCGGTTAATCCACCACCGTTTCGATTTTCTTGAACAACGGGCAGTCGGCTACGCCGATGAAACCGTTGTCGCCATTCACGTACTGGGCGATCGCCACGTTGCGCGCCGTCAGGTATTTGCACTGCAATCCCAACCCGCCAACGTTTTTGTTGCTGCCGATCAGCACGCCGTAACCCGAGATCAAAAAACCGCCGTAAATGACCGCTAGCACCAGTACCCACTTAATCAATTTGCTCATTGCGCTTCCTCATTATCCCTGAGGGTTCATCTAGCCATGACTGCCGCGCGACGACAAGGGTAACAGTCTGAAAACCGGGCAATAGCCAGAAATCTAAACGGAAAGTTAAACTTCGTTTAACTTCGCTGTGATAACATGCGCGATAGATTACCCAGATAACAATGAGGCTGCTAAATTTGTTGCGAAAAAAAATCCTCGTGATAATGACGGCCGTCGCTGCCTGCCTGTTTTTCTACCTGCTGGCGCTGGATAGCTATTGCGACGACGGTGGAAATTTTGCGTTGGGCATCTGTTCGGTGACCCGCTTCGTGCCCTGGTAAGCAATTTTCGGTAGGGATGTTCGCACGGCCGCCGCGAGTGCTAAGATGGCGGCCTGAATTTCGCAGTAGATAGGGTTGTCCATGTACGATTTAGGTTTTGGCCAGAACGGCCTGTTGTCGCTGGCGCTCGCCGTTGTGGCATTGTTGGCCGGGCTGTGGGTTTGGTTCCTGGTGAACCGCGCCAGTGTGCGCGCCAACGAGCAGATTCGCCTGCTGCAGGAAATTGCCGAGCAACAACGCCAGCAAACGGCGCTGTTGAAGCGTTTGGCGCACAGCGCAGGCGCTGACGGCGCCGCTGCGGCTGACGACGACGATCTCAGCCCCGCGCTGGATTTCAAAGGTTTTATCCCCGAACGTTGAACATGATGCTCCGGCCGGCGGCAGCGTCGCCGGGGCGTTTCAGTAAAACACCATGCCCTGATACGGTTTTTCCCGGCATGCCGCCAGGCGGCTGGCCAGATCGCCGGCATGGATCTCCAACTGATGCCCATCGGGATCGAGAAAGTAGAGCGATTCGCCTTCGCTGCGATTGCTTTTCCACTCTTCGACGCCGGCCTGGCGCAGCCGCTCGCTGACCCGTTCAATGTGTTCCGGCGCGACGCTGAAGGCGTAATGGGTGTAATCACGCTCCCGTGGTTGCATGCGGGCCTCATCCAATGACAGACACAGCCACAACGCCCCCAACGACAGATAGGCGCCGCCTTGCCAGCGGGCGTGAGGAGTAAACCCCAACAGATGACGATAAAAATCGAAGCTGCGATCGAGATCGCTGACGGCGAGCGTCAGGTGGTTGAGGCCGGTCAACATGCGTGCGTTTCCTGGGCGCTAAACAGAGGAAAAGTGTACGCAGAAGGGGAGAAAAGTTAAAGGGAGCAAAACATTAGTTCAGATAATGTGAAAACCGGCGGCACTGTCATAAAACTGTCTTACAGACATCGTAATGTAGCGCGAACCTTACGAAAGATGGATGAAGCCGATGATTAAATGGTACGAAGAAAGCGATGCCGAAGTGAACCGCAGCATCGCGCTGCTGACCGGAGAGAACCCGGACAAGTGGTATCCCTACGGTGGCGTGAAAGGTAAAGATTACTGCAAGAATCCCTCCGATGCCTGGCCGATTATTTGCGCCAACAAAATCAGTCTGAACCCCGACAACCAAAGCGACAGCCCGCAGTGGCAGGCGCGCATGAGCACCCAGGGCGGTGAATGGCAGGCGGACAGCGCCAGCCCGCTGCGCGCGGCGATGATCTGCTTCCTGATGAGCCGGCAGGCTAACTGAGTCGAACAATACCGGTGATTGGTAAGAGTTTCTCCTTTTTCTAATAACAGAGCTGTCGTTGGCGGAGGCTGTTTATGAAGCGCATTATCAAAGGTGATAAAAACTTGTCTCATCTGGTGATTGCCCATGCGGCGATCGATCGTCATGCCGAAAGCTTTGGCCAGCGTCGTCAGGGTTGGCCCTCGACCTACCTGATAAAATATCAAAACGATCGCGTGGCGGTGGAAGTGGTCACGCGTCGCCAATCTTATGTCGCCACGCTGATGATAGGCGCGCGCAACCTGACCAAACTGTGCGGCATGCCTGGCTGAACGCCGCCATTTCACGCTTTCTCACGGTTAAAAAATCGCGCTCCGCTACGCCGTCTCGGGGCGCTTCTCCTTGATGCTCACGGGGTTAAGTGTTAAAAAGCCGCCCGCAGATACATTTATTGATTGGTGAAATCTTGGCCGATAACGGCAAGGGTGTACGCCATATGAGGATAAGATGGGCGGTCAGCATCAGGATACTCCGCTAAAACGCGGCTTAAAAAACAGACATATACAGCTTATTGCCCTCGGGGGCGCCATCGGTACCGGTTTATTTCTCGGCATTGCGCAAACCATCAAGATGGCCGGCCCCGCCGTGCTGTTGGGCTACGCCATCGGCGGTTTTATCGCGTTTTTGATCATGCGCCAGCTGGGAGAAATGGTGGTGGAGGAGCCGGTCGCCGGATCTTTCAGCCACTTTGCCTATAAGTATTGGGGCGACTTCGCCGGCTTTCTTTCCGGCTGGAATTATTGGGCGATGTTCATTCTGGTCGGCATGGCGGAATTGACCGCCGTCGGCATCTACATTCAGTACTGGTGGCCGGAGATCCCCACCTGGGCCTCCGCCGCGCTGTTTTTCGTGCTGATCAACCTGATTAACCTGGTAAATGTGCGCCTGTATGGCGAAACCGAGTTCTGGTTCGCCATCATCAAGGTGGTGGCGATTGTCGGCATGATCGTGTTCGGCGCCTGGCTGTTGGCGAGCGGCAACGGCGGGCCACAGGCCAGCATCACCAACCTGTGGCAGCAGGGTGGCTTTATGCCGCACGGCTTCTCGGGGCTGGTGATGGCGATGGCGGTGATCATGTTCTCGTTCGGCGGCCTGGAAATGGTCGGCATCACCGCGGCGGAGGCCGCCGATCCGCGTCGCAGCATTCCTAAAGCCACCAATCAGGTGGTGTACCGCATTCTGATCTTCTATATCGGCTCGCTGACTGTGCTGCTGTCGCTCTATCCGTGGGGGCAAGTGGTGGAGGGCGGTAGCCCGTTCGTGTTGATCTTCCATGCGCTGAACAGCAATCTGGTGGCAACCGTGCTCAACGTGGTGGTATTGACCGCCGCGCTGTCGGTTTACAACAGCGGTGTCTACGCCAACAGCCGCATGCTGTTTGGGCTGGCCAGCCAAGGCAATGCACCGAAGGCGCTGACGCGCGTTAACAAGCGCGGCGTGCCGGTGCTGTCCATCGCGCTGTCGGCGTTGATTACTTCGATCGGCGTGCTGATTAACTACCTGATGCCCGGTAAGGCGTTCGAGTTACTGATGGCGCTGGTGGTTTCAACGTTGGTCATCAACTGGGTGATGATCTGCCTGGCACACCTGAAATTCCGCGCTGCCAAGACCCGCCAGGGCGTCATTCCCAGCTTTAAGGCGCTGTGGTATCCGTTCGGCAACTACCTGTGTCTGGCGTTCCTCGGCCTGATTCTGGTGATTATGTATTTCAGCGAAGGGATCCGTATTTCGGTGCTTTTGATGCCTCTGTGGGTTGCGGTGCTGTGGTGCGGGTTTATGCTGACGCGCCGCAAAGACGCCAAGCGTTAATCTGTGTGCTGCGGAGGCGTATGACGCGCCTCCGTTTCTCTTCTCGTTAGCCGCGCGGCATAAAGGCGCGCCCCTCTCCGTGCCCCCGCCCCAGCAGTTTCCGGCACAGCAACAGCAGAGTACTGATCACGTCGATGGCCACCACGCTGAGCATCAGCAGGGTCAACATGAAGAATCCGAGCAGCGAACCGCCCAGCAGCACCAGCGGTGCAGGTACGCGCACGCGGCGCAGCTTCATGGCGAAATACATTTTCCAGTATTGTTTCTGCGCCAGCAGCGCGCTGCGAATACGGCGCCCCAGGCTTGAGCCTGATTTGCGGGATGTAGAACGACTCATAACTTCTCCTTTTCTGTATGCCCTACAAGTCAATCACAAAGATCTTAAGAGAGTCTTAACGGGCTCTTGGCGGCCCTGGCTGTCTCACCGGAGTGAGACAACAGCATACGGCAAAAGGTCCCGAGATGCAGCGCACGGCTGACAAAGTGCGAGCTTCATCGGGTTTGTTACACTGAAAGTCATGCCCGTGCAGGGCGCAGTGGTCGGGAGAAAAGGCTGGATGAAAAGAATCAACCGTTATTACGACGCGGCCAAGGCGCATCATACGCCGGAGGGATTTCGCAACCTGGAACCTTCGCGGCGTCAGGAGGGGGACCTTCAACGTTGGCAAGATGAACGCAAGCGCCAGGGATTGCCCAAGCCGCCGCAGCAGGGCTACGCACAATTTACCGAACGCTGGTGGCAGCCTGCCGATCTCAGCGGCAACGACGACAGCGTCTGGTGGTTGGGGCATGCCTCGATGCTGCTGCGGTTGAGCGGGCGTTATATCCTGATCGATCCGGTGTTGTCCGAACGTGCATCGCCACTGAGCTTTTACGGCCCGAAGCGCAGAACGCCGCCGCCGCTGACGGTGGAGCAACTGCCGGCGGTGGATGCGGTACTGATCTCCCATAACCATTATGACCACCTTGACAGGCGCACGGTGCGGCAATTGGCGCGGCGTTTCCCTCAGGCCGAGTTCATCGTGCCGCTCGGCTTGAAGCGCTGGTTCCGCCGTTATCGGCTGAAGGTGCATGAGCTGGACTGGTGGCAGAGTCTGCCGTTGGGCGAGCTGACGGTCTACGCCACGCCGGCGCGGCACTGGAGCATGCGCACGCTGTGGGATCGCAATCGCTCACTGTGGTGCGGATGGGTGATCCACCATCCGGCGCTGCGGTTTTATTTTTCCGGCGACAGCGGTTATTCGGAACGGCTGGCGGAGATTGGTCAACGGCTGGGGCCGTTCGACGTGGCGGCGCTGCCCATCGGCGCCTACGCACCGCGCTGGTTTATGCAGGAGCAGCATATGGATCCGCAGCAGTCGGTGACGCTGTACCGTCAACTCAATCAGCCGCGCGCCATTCCCATCCATTGGGGGGTATTCGAATTGGCGGATGAGTCGCTGGACGAACCGCCGCAGCAGTTGAATCTGGCGCTGAGTGAGGCGGGGCTTGAACAGCATCAATTCCACCCGCTGAAGATTGGCGAGCGCATCGCGTTGCAGGATTCTCAGCAAGCGTGGTCTCTTCGCCCTGCGGTACAGAGGAAAGAATAAGAGCAACGGTTTGAAAGCGCGGCAGTAATTAGCAAAATTGATAAGTGCGGGTGGTGATTCAAATAACCACCCGATCTTCAGGATTTAATTCAACGCCACACTTTTGCTATTCATAAGATTATTCCGGTTATTCGGACTGATGGTTTTCGGATTATTTAGGATGAAGCCACTGGCCAGCGGGAGAGGCGTCTGGACGTTGCATGCTTATGCAACCGTTGTGCAGGACGGTAACATCATCGCCCGCCTGTGTGCTGCTCCTGCTCGCGCGGTGTGGCGGCAGGGCTGAAGGCTGATGATGATGCGTTTTCGACGGTAAAGGGGCGGAGCAGCGATGAATAAATTGGCCCCCGTTCATCGATATTCAAATGTTGCATATCAAATTCCATAAAGATTCAAATTTTTTAACGCTATAAGCGGCAAAAAAGCGAAAATGACGAGACGGACATGCGACAAAACGATGAAAGTTTTGTTAAAACTCCACCAGAATGCGGGGTCTGGTGCGGTGGTTTTAGCAAGCAGAAAATAGCCGATGCTTCAACATCTTTTGGCCTATTTAAGCAAATGTGGCTCTCGACCGTTTCAAATATGTGCGACATGTCGTTCAGTGATTAAAAATGGCTTGCCATCGCATACAGAGTATGTGATAACGCATCTGGGTAAAACGAGGTACAGTTCTGTATATGTGTGGCATTTTCAGTAAAGAAGTTCTGAGTAAAGACGTTAGCGTTGAATACCGCTTCTCTGCCGATCCTTATCTTAGTGCCTCAAGCAGTAACGACTCTAGTTTGTCTATGTAACGCCCACGGGCGGTTTAAACAATCCAAAGGAAATACTCAAGATGGCAAAGATCAAAGGTCAAGTTAAGTGGTTCAACGAGTCTAAAGGTTTCGGTTTCATCACCCCGGCTGACGGCAGCAAAGACGTGTTCGTACACTTCTCTGCAATCCAGGGTAACGGCTTCAAAACCCTGGCTGAAGGCCAGAACGTTGAGTTCGAAATCCAAGATGGCCAGAAAGGCCCATCTGCAGTAAACGTTACTGCTATCTAATCAGCGTCAGCTGTACAAAAAGCCCGCCTTCGCGCGGGCTTTTTCGTTTCCGTCATCCGGCGGCGATGACGATGCCTGCGTACTGGTTGCGGCCTTTGATCCCCGGATGCGTCGGATCCTGCGCGCGCCGATGGCTGTTGCGGCGATAGCTGGTGTATTTGAAGCGCTGCGGCCGCTGCGGGTCGACGTCCGGCGTGCAGATGGTGCAACTGCCGGCGCGGTCAACGGCGGCGAAACCGAGCTCCGTCAGCTTGTATTCGGCAATTGCGGCCAGATCCAGATGCCGGTAATGCGGGCTGATCAGCGTGGCGGGCAGCGGCAGGCGCTGTTTAAAATTCTCCACCAGCGCTTCATCGACTTCGTAGCAGCATGGGCCGGCGGCGGGGCCGATAGACACCACCCAATCGGCGGTGTCGCCATCTTGGCGAATGCGGGACGCCATCTGCTCCAGAATGCCGTCCAGTAACCCGCGCCAGCCGGCGTGTACCGCCGCGATAGCGCCACCGTCGCGGCGGCTGAACAGCACCGGCAGACAGTCCGCCGTCAGTACGCTGATCAGAATGCCGGGCTGGCGAGTGTAGAAACCATCGGCCTCGCCGCACGCCTGCGCCGGTTGCAGCACGTCGACGATGCGGGTGCCGTGTACCTGCTTTTTTTCCGGCAGCGTGGCGCTGTAGGGCAGCAGATGCCCTGGCAGCAGCGCGAGTTTGCTGCCGAAGCCGTGCTGAATGTGGGGCACCGCATCGAGCAGCGCGGAACGATCGCTCATAAGTTATGTTCACCTGCGTGAGAAAACAGACTCTCAGTGTAGCCAGCTTTTTCCCCGCTTGGCCAGGTGTTGTTGGCGGCGAAAGCGAGTGGGGATGCGCCTTGCATCAAACCGGCGCCTTCTTTAGACTAGCCGCGCCCTGTCTCTCTGGAAGCCCATTCATGTCTTATCAATGTCCCCTGTGTCATCAATCGCTGCATTTTTCATCACAACACTGGCGTTGTGACGGCAATCATCAGTTCGATCAAGCTAAAGAGGGCTACGTCAATCTGCTGCCGGTACAGCACAAGCGATCGAAGCAGCCGGGAGACAGCGCGGAAATGATGCAGGCGCGGCGAGCGTTTCTCGACGGTGGATATTATCAGCCGTTGCAAGAGCAGGTGGCCGAGTGGCTGGATTTGGCGCTGGCGGCCGATGCTGGCGCGTTGTTGGACATAGGCTGTGGGGAAGGGTATTACACTGCCGCGGTGGCCGCCAGGCTGGCCCAGGAGCGCAATATGGCGGTCAATGGGCTGGATGTCGCCAAGGTGGCGATCCGCTACGCCGCTAAACGTTATCCGGCGGTCTCGTTCTGCGTCGCTTCCAGTCACCGTTTGCCGTTCGCCGATGGGGCGTTGGATGCGGTCTTGCGCATTTATGCACCTTGCAAGGCGGAGGAGCTGGCACGGGTAGTGAAGCCGGGCGGCGTAGTGCTGACGGTGTCGCCGGGCCCGCGTCATCTGTACCAGCTGAAAGAGCAGGTGTACCAGCAGGTGCAGCTGCATGCCGAACAGGATGAACAGTTCGCCGGATTCGACTGCGAGCGCAAAGAGGCGCTGGCCTATACGATGACCCTACCGGGCACGCAGGCCGCCAATCTGCTGCAGATGACGCCGTTCGCCTGGCGCGCCACGCCGGAGGTGCAACAGCGGTTGGCCGAGAGCGGCGAGTTTGTGTGCGAGACGGACTTCGTGCTGGCGTTGTACCGACGTCGCGCTTAAGGGGCCTTGAACTCAAAAACAAAAAAACCTGCCGCGGCAGGTTTTTTTCAAAGCGAGCGCTTCAGGCCAGGTAGCCGAGGTGCTCCAGCAGAATGTTGACGCCGATACCGATCAGCACCACGCCGCCGAGGATTTCGGCGCGCTTGCCCAGCAGTGGGCCGATAAAGCGGCCGATCATCATGCCTAGCGTCGCCATGATCATGGTGGCGCAGCCGATGGCCATCGCGGTATGCACGATGTTCACCTGCAGGAAAGCCAGACCGACGCCGATGGCCATCGCGTCGAGGCTGGTGGCGATGGCGGTGGCGACCAGCAACCAGAAACCATGACGTTTGACCTTCTCTTCTTCATCGGGCTTGTTACGTACCCCTTCGACGATCATGCGCATGCCGAGAATGAACAGCAGCGAGAAGGCGACCCAGTGGTCCCATTCCATGATGTATTGACTGGCGAACAGGCCGATGGCCCAACCGATGAGCGGGGTGATCGCTTCGACCACGCCGAAGATCAGGCCGGTGCGGATCGCTTCGCGGAAACGGGGTTGATGCAAGCTGGCACCTTTGCCGATCGACGCGGCGAAAGCATCCATGGACATGCCAAAAGCGAGAATAAGCGTTGCTGAAAGGTTCATGTGAAATAGCCTCGGCCGGGTGGCTCCATATACACGTAACCCACCCCCAACCAAACGACGGAGTTACGTGTCTATGGTCTCGCCAACCTTACCTGGCTGCCCGCACCACGTTTCTTACGGCGAAACGAGTATGTTGATACGGGCGTTTCTGGCTTTTTATTCTCCAGAAACCGGCTACTCCCCAATGACGGCGCAACCATATCATATTATTTCCGCCACGGACAACCTTA
The DNA here is from genome assembly GCF_052168635.1 of Serratia sp. CY47444. Classification (NCBI taxonomy): domain Bacteria; kingdom Pseudomonadati; phylum Pseudomonadota; class Gammaproteobacteria; order Enterobacterales; family Yersiniaceae; genus Serratia; species Serratia sp. CY47444. The sequence goes on along the minus strand of NZ_JBJNMH010000001.1, from coordinate 528,780 downwards.
TTCTATGGCAATGTTTGTTCTTAATTGAGACTCGTTTTCATTAATCTAATTTCATGCGGGAATATAATGTAGCCAGGGGTAACAATGTTGCAGGAATAATAGTCAGAAAGGAGATTGCGCTGCCGATTAATTACCCACAAGCAGCGCAAGGTTTGAGCTAAAATAACGTTAATTTTTCTTTATTTATTGATTATCAACAAAAAAGTGGTAAATCTTCTCCAGGTCGTCCAGGTGGGTCACCTGAACCAACAGCCGGCGCTGTTCCAGGTCGACGGCCAGAATGCCGTCCTCCGATAAATTCATGGCTTTAATGCGGTTATATTCGACAAACACATTGGCGAAGAAAAAACCGTGCGCTTTAAACACCATCTTGGGAGCGCGAATATAAGAAATATAGATGGCGAGCAACGCCAAAGAAATAAGCAGATAGGTGGTTAATGCCGCACCGTTGTCGGTGACATTGCGGTAAATCAGAATGGCGATCAGGCCGACGAAAATCAGGCTGTCGAGGCGGTGGCGGCGTTTAAGCGGTACTTTGAGCCGCGTTTTACCTTTCAGCAGATCCATGCCGAATTCGTCGTACAGCGAATACAGCAACAGCAGGGCGATAAACAGCATCAGTACGGCGTCGGTCAGTGACATCTCTTGCTCCATAAAAAAGCCGGGGGTTGCCCCCCGGCCGTTTCGAACGATTACAGGCCCAGCAGGCCAATCCAATAGCCAAAGATACCGATGACGAAGAAGCCGATGATGATCCACAGCGCGTTGACTTTCTTGCGCAGCAGCCACATACAGGCGAAGGTCAGCAGCAACGGCACCAGGCCCGGCATCAGCTGGTCGAGGATGGTCTGCACCGTGGTGACGTTGGTATGCCCGGTCTGGTCGGTTATCTTGGACACCACCAGCGGGATATTCACGTGCGTCCACTTGTTGACCAGCGCCCCCATGACAAACAGGCCGAGAATGGACGCTCCTTCCGTCAGTTTCTGCAGGAAGCCGCCGCCCATGTCGTTGACGATATCGACCCCTTTACGGTAACCGTAGGCCACGCCGTAGTAGCGGGTCAGCAGGCGCACCAGGTTGAACAGCACGAAGAACAGGATCGGTCCAAGCAGGCTGCCGCTCATGGCGATGCCCGCCCCAAGCGCGGCGAACACCGGTCGCACGGTGCCCCAGAAGATCGGGTCACCGACGCCCGCTAAAGGCCCCATCAAACCGACCTTGATGCCGTTGATTGCGGCGTCATCGATCGGCGCGCCGTTGGCGCGTTGCTCTTCCATCGCCATGGTCACACCGAGCACCGGCGCCGCCACGTAAGGGTGGGTGTTGAAGAACTCCAGGTGACGCTTGATCGCCTGTTTGCGATCGTCATTGTTTTCCGGATACAGGCGGCGGATCACCGGCACCATCGAGAAGCAAAAACCCAGCGCCTGCATGCGTTCGAAGTTCCATGAACCCTGGAACAGGTTCGAACGCAGGAATACGCCGCGAATATCGGCCGGCGTGAGTTTCTTTTGAGCAGTTGTATCAACCATTTCTCTCACCTATTCCTAGTCGAGTTCGTTATCGAGATCGTTCGCGTTAGCCGGGCCGGCCTGTACAACTTGAGACTTGTTGTATTTCGGGCTGAGCTGGATATACAGCACAGCCATCACCACGCCAATGACGCCGAGCGCCACCAGGTTGAAGTTGGTGAAGGCAGCGGTAACGAAACCGAGATAGAAGAACGGCATCAGGTAGCCGGCGCGCATCATGTTAATCACCATTGCGTAACCGACCACGACGATCATGCCGCCGGCGATGTTCAGGCCGCTGGTGACCACTTCCGGGATCGAGTTGAGCAGGGCGTGTACCCCGGCGGTGCCGACCGAGATGGCGACAATGACCGCCGGGATGGCGATACGCATCGCCTGCAGCAGCAGAGCGCCGACATGGATCCAGCTAATGGCGCGCAGGCTGCCGCGCTCCGCCGCGCTGTCTGCTGCGTGCTGGAACGCCACGGTGAGGGTGCGCACGATGATGGTCAACACCTGGCCGGCCGCCGCCAGCGGAATGGCCAGGGCGATACCGGCGCCGACGCTTTGCCCGCCGGCAATGACCAGAATGGTCGAGATGATGGACGCCAGGGCAGCATCCGGCGCGACGGCCGCACCGATGTTCATCCAGCCCAGGGCGATCATTTCCAGCGTACCGCCGATGATGATGCCGGTTTTCATATCGCCGAGAATGAAGCCGATCAGGGTACAGGCGACCAGCGGACGGTGGAACTGGAACTCGTCGAGGACGGAACCCATCCCGGCGATACAGGCAACGATAAATATCAGCACAATCTGAAGAGTGGTGATCTCCATTGCACTTCTCCTATGACCAAAAAAGCTCTGAGTAAAATAATTAGCGGCTGGCGCCACTAATTGAGTTTGTTAATCAGGTCCATCATTTTTAGCCGGCTGTCGGACGAGACCTTACGCACCTCCAGCTCGATACCGCGATCGTTCAGTTTCTTAAACGCTTCGATATCTTTTTCATCGACGGAAACGGCGTTGTTCACCTGGGTTTTCCCCTGGCGGAACGCCATGCCGCCGATATTGACGGATGTAATCTCCACGCCGCCTTCCACCAAACGCCAGACGTCAGTCGGGTTGGTGAATAACAGCATCACGCGATCGTTGGCGTATTTCGGGTTGTTCCAGACGCGGATGGCCTTCGCCACGTCCACCACGTGGGCGGTGACGCCCGGCGGGGCAACCTGGGTCAGCAGGGTCTTGCGCACATGGTCGGCGGCGACTTCATCGCTGACGACGATAATGCGGCTGACGTTGGTCTCTTTGGTCCAGCGGGTAGCAACCTGGCCGTGGATTAAGCGATCATCGATGCGCGCCAGGCCGATTTTCATGTGGTCGTTCGGCCCCAGCGGCGCCTGAGGGGCAGCGGCTTTGGCGACGGGTGCTGCGGGTTTTGCGGGTTCTTCCTGCGGTTTTTTCAGCGCTTTCACGCCTTCACGGCCGGTTTCCAACGCCAGCGCCACCAGTTCATCGAAAGCGGGGTTGTCGTCCCGCGCCATGAAGGTTTCCACCAGCATCGGGATGTTGACCCCGGTGACGACCTCATAGTTTTCTTTGTCGACCGCAATGCGGCTGGCGGCGTTGAACGGGCTGCCGCCCCAGGTATCCACCAGGAACAGCACGCCGCCGCTGGTATCCAACCCACTGATTTTTTCGTTGTACTTGACGATTAACGTTTCGGCATTCTCACCGGGAACGAAGTCTATAAAGGCGACGTTGTCCTGCTCGCCCAATAGCATCTCCGCCGTTTTCAGCAGTTGTTCCGCTGCAGCCCCGTGTGTGCCGATGATAATAGCTATTGCCACTCGCTACCTCCTCGTTGAACTCCAGACGCGGTGTGTGTCGTTTCTCCGCGCCGTCTTGGCAGTCACTTCCGCGGTTCAGATACATTATGGTAGAAAAAAAGAAACGCACGCCTAACATTTCTCACGCAGTTTCAAATGCCTGTGCGTGATACTTCACGAACGCGAGATTTATTTTAGTGAGTGAAAAAATATTTTTTGTGACGCTGCTCCGCTATTGAATGCTCGGAGAAATCTTAGCTGTCGCAGACGATATGGTGTGGCGCCACCCTAAACCACCGTTGAAAAAGCCGCTTTGTCCCCCAGAAAAATCCTGATACAGTAATTTCTTCTTTCATCACTAAGGAGTGAAGGGCCTCAGCCCTCCCTATGGACTGTCACCGAAGTTACTGTTTTTCCAGGTTTCACCCGCCACCTGCTGGCGTTGTATATGCTGTTCGGCCCTTCGGCCATCTCCCGGTAACCCCATCCCGTCACCTTGCTATTGTCGACTGCGCCCATGCAGCGGCGGCATCGTCACGTCTGAGCGGCGAGCGCTCATTCCCACTTTTTTCTGGAGTCTGATATGGAATTTTTAATGGACCCCTCTATTTGGGCGGGGTTGCTTACGCTGGTGGTGCTGGAAATCGTGCTGGGCATCGACAACCTGGTGTTCATCGCCATTTTGGCCGACAAATTGCCGCCGAAGCAGCGCGATAAGGCGCGCGTTATCGGCCTGTCGCTGGCGTTGCTGATGCGTTTGGGCCTGCTGTCGGTGATCTCCTGGATGGTAACCCTGACCACACCGCTGTTCAGCGTTGGCGATTTCAGCTTCTCTGGCCGCGATCTTATCCTGCTGTTCGGCGGGGTATTCCTGCTGTTCAAGGCCACCATGGAGCTGCATGAGCGGTTGGAAGGGCAGACGCACCAGGATGGCGCCAACCGCGGTTATGCCAAGTTCTGGGCGGTGGTGGTGCAAATCGTGATCCTGGACGCGGTGTTTTCGCTTGATGCGGTGATTACCGCCGTAGGCATGGTGAACGATCTGCCGGTAATGATGGCGGCGGTGGTGATCGCGATGGCGGTGATGCTGTTGGCATCCAAGCCATTGACCAACTTCGTCAATGCGCACCCGACCATCGTGGTGCTGTGCCTGAGCTTCCTGTTGATGATCGGCCTGAGCCTGATCGCCGAAGGCTTCGGTTTGCATATTCCGAAAGGCTATCTGTACGCCGCGATCGGCTTCTCGATCCTGATTGAATTGTTCAACCAGATCGCGCGTCGCAACTTCATCAAGCATCAAGCGCGTCGCCCGATGCGCGAGCGCACCGCGGAAGCGATCATGCGCCTGATGGGGCAGCAGCGTACGCAGCAGACGGACGATGCGGTCGCCTTGCCGAGGGATGAAACCTTTGCGGCGGAAGAGCGTTATATGATCAGCGGCGTGTTGACGCTCGCCTCGCGTTCATTGCGCAGCGTGATGACGCCGCGCACCGACATTTCCTGGGTCGATTGCGAGCGCTCCCGCGAAGAGGTACGCGCACAGCTGCTGGATACGCCACACAGTCTGTTCCCGGTGTGTCGTGATTCGGTGGATGAGATCGTCGGCGTGGTACGCGCCAAGGATCTGCTGGTGGCGCTGGAGCAGGGTGAAGATATTGCCGAGTTCGCCGCCCGCACGCCGCCGATCGTGGTGCCGGAAACCATGGACGTCATCAAACTGCTGGCGGTGCTGCGCCGCGCCAAAGGGCGTCTGGTGGTGGTCACCAATGAATTTGGCGTCGTGCAGGGGCTGGTGACGCCGCTGGACGTGCTGGAAGCGATTGCCGGTGAATTCCCGGACGAGGACGAAACGCCGGACATCGTGGCGGAAGGCGACGGCTGGCTGGTGAAGGGCGGAACCGATCTGCACTCGCTGGAACAGGCGCTGGCCTGCGATGACCTGGTTAGCCCCACCGCCGACTACGCCACCCTGGCGGGGCTGCTGTTGGCCCACTACGGACAGATGCCGGTGGTGGGAGATACCATAGAACTGAACCACCTGCGTTTCGATATCGTTGAGGTGTCCGAATACCGTATCGAACTGGTGCGCGTTACCCGCGTCGCCCTGGACGAGACGGCGCACGCGTAACCCTCCCGCCGGGGGCTCAGGCCTCCGGCGGATCCTCTTCCGCTTTCCTGACGCGCGATTCGTACTGTTGCAACCACAGCGGGAAAACATGAATCGGCATCGGCTTGGCGAAATAATACCCCTGCAGGGCATTGACCTCGCGTGAGCGCAGATAGTCGGCCTGTTCCTCCGTTTCCACCCCCTCTGCCACCAGTTTCAGCTTCAGGCGCTGCGCCAGCGTAATGATGGTGTCGGTCACCGTGGCGTTGACCGCGTCGGTGCCGATGGCGGCAGTAAACCCGCGATCGATCTTCAAGACGTCCGGGCTGAGGTTCTTCAGGTAGCTCAGCGAGCTGTGGCCGGTGCCGAAATCGTCGATGGCCAGCATGATCCCCATGTCTTTCAGCGTGCGAATCTGGTCATACTGGATGGCCGACAGCGCCGTGCGTTCAGTCAGCTCCAGCATCAATGAGGGCATCGGATGCGCCGGCAGCCAAATCTGGCGGATATCGTCGATGATGTTGAGCGTTTTAAAATGCTCGGCAGCGACGTTAATGCTGATATAGAAGGACGGTCGTGGCGGGAACAGCTGCAGATTTTCCGTCACGGTGTTCATCAGATAGCGAGTGAGCGGAATGATGAGGTCATGCTGCTCGGCCAACGGAATAAACACGTCGGGCGAGATCCATCCTTGTCGCTTCTTTTTCCAACGCAGCAACATCTCGACGCCGGCACAGCGCCCGGTGTCACTGTGAATGATAGGCTGACAGTAGACGCGGAACTCCCGATGAGTGATGGCATGGCCTATGTGGTAAGACAGACTCATGCGGTTAGCGGTGAGCAGGTAGACCACATAGGCCGCCAGCAGGCTGATCAACAGCGCCAGCGGGATATGGCGCGGCAATGCGGAAAGCGCCAACATGCCGATCTGTGGGCCGAACAGTGAAATCGAGAACGGGTACAGCGCAGAGCCGGCGGTGTAGCGCAGATCGTTGGTCAGGGTGTCGCGGCGCAGGATTTCGCGGCGCCCGTATTCCAGGCTACTGTCGGCTACGTTCAGCACCATGCGCTGAACATAAGGCTCCTGCGGTTCGAGTAAAAAGTTCGATAACAGCTCGATATTGAAGACGTGCAGCACGCCGCTGGTTCTATCGCCGGGGGAGGGTGTCCACATCACCAACGTGGGCAGTCCTTTGCTCACCGCCAACGAAGGGCGCAGCGCCAGCCTGACGTTGCTGTTGACGAAAATCGGCAGCACGGCGGCCAACTGATAATGTCGGGCGCCAAACAGACTGGAGCAGTAGATGATGCCATTTTTTACCAGCAGCATGGCGCGCAGCGCCTGATTTTGCGCGGCGCGAAAGCGCAGGGTCGATGAGACGTTCTCGCAGGGTTGTTCCAGCATGTCCATACTGCGTTCCGCCTGCAGCTGCGCGGGGGACAACAGCTGGTCAATTTTGCCGACGGTGCGGGTGGCCAACGTTTGCTGGCTCTGCTCGATGCTTTTGACCTCTTGATAGTAACGGGTATACAGCGATACCAACAGAATAGCCACGCCCACCGCTCCGGCCAGCAGCCAACGGTAGTAACGATATTGGGACGCGGCGAGGTGGGTCATCAACATCCGGTAAATCCTTGTTCGGTAATCCAGCTCCGAGTCACAGTCAGGCCACAGTTCCTTAAGTTGCGCTCGGCTAATTCTAGCCTGAGGTTATACAAGATTGATGGTAACTCAGTAAATTATTTCGATTTGGCAAAACAGAAGGTCAATTTGCAGGCTAACCGCTGGATCGATGAGAAAAACGCAGGATATTTTCTGGTGACATTGTCACTAAAAGCGGTCAATGAATTGATTGACCATAAAAAACCCCGCCGGGCGGCGGGGTTGTCTGTCAGTCGCATTGCACCTTGATTGCCAGGCCACCGCGTGACGTTTCTCGGTACTTGGCGTTCATGTCTTTGCCGGTTTCGTACATGGTCTCGATCACCTTATCCAGCGAAACGCGCGGTTCGCTGGTGCGGCGCAGAGCCATGCGGGCGGCGTTGATCGCCTTGACCGAGGCGATGGCGTTGCGCTCGATGCACGGCACCTGCACCTGGCCGGCGACCGGGTCGCAGGTCAGCCCCAGGTTGTGTTCCATGCCGATCTCCGCCGCCACGCATACCTGCTCAGGGCTGCCGCCCAGCAGTTCGGCCAGGCCGGCTGCTGCCATGGAGCAGGCCACGCCCACTTCGCCCTGACAGCCGACTTCGGCGCCGGAAATGGAAGCGTTCATCTTGTACAACGCGCCGATGGCGCCCGCCGCCATAAAGTAACGGATGTAGATATCCGGGCTGACGGACTCGATAAAGTGATCGTAGTAAGCCAGCACCGCAGGCACGATGCCGCAGGCACCGTTGGTCGGCGCGGTGACGACGCGGCCGCCGGCGGCGTTTTCTTCGTTAACCGCCAGTGCGAACATGTTGACCCAGTCGATCACGTTCATCGGATCGTTGGACAGTTTGTCCGACGCCACCAGCATGCGGCGCAACGCGGAAGCACGGCGCGGCACGCGCAGCGGGCCCGGCAGCACGCCTTCGGTGTTCAGACCGCGATCGATGCAGGCGCGCATGGTTTGCCAGACGTTACCGAAGTAGGTGTCGATCTCTTGCTTGCTGTGCAGCGCCAGTTCGTTCTGCATCACCATGCCGGACAGTGACAGCCCGGTCTCGCGGCAGTGGTCGAGCATTTCGCGCGCGGAGTTGAATGGATAAGGCATTTGCAGCTCTTGCTCGGCGTCCTTACCGAAGTTCTCCTCGTCGACGATGAAACCGCCGCCGATGGAGTAATAGGTCTTGCTGTACACTTCTTTATCGCCGGCGAAGGCGTGGATTTGCATGCCGTTCTCGTGCAGCGGCAGGTTGTCGCTGCGGAAGACCATGCCGCCGTCGCGTGGGAAATCGACTTCATGCAGGCCGTTGGCCAGCATCAGGCGTTGACGTTGTTCTACATCGCGAATAAAGCCAGGAATGCTATCGATATCGACGGTGTCCGGCATGTTGCCGGCCAGGCCGAGAATGATGGCGATATCGGTATGGTGACCTTTACCGGTCAATGAGAGTGAGCCGTAAACGTCTACGGCAACACGCGTGATAGAAGGCATCAGGCCTTTATTTACCAGATCGTCGACAAACTGTTTGCCGGCTTTCATCGGTCCAACCGTATGAGAGCTGGACGGGCCGATGCCGATCTTAAACATGTCGAAAACGCTAATCACGCTAAAACTCCTTAAAGAGACGTATTGTTATGGCTGCAGCGGTTAAAAACCGCGCAGGGAACAGCGATATTGTAAAAGGGCCGTGCGGGTTCGGCTGCCTTTTTCGCATGAAATTAAATAATCCGTGGTGTCGCTTTTTTTACTGATTACCCGGGGCGAACCCTTATGCGAGGTATCCGCTTTCGCCCAAGCTCCATTAGCGGTAATCGCGCCAGCTTTCCGTGCTGAACGCCGCCGGCTTAATCCCTGTTTCTACAGTGGTTTATCTCGGACGGTGGTATTTTACAGGTATTTCGTAAGGTTTAAGAGAGGGTTTACAGTTTTTTTAAAACCATTCAATCGGAACGGTAGTTGAAAAAGCGTTCAAATGAAGTGATTTCGATCGCTTTACCGGCAGCGGAGGCCGTCGGCCATGCCAGATTGCGAGTCAGATCACGTAATATGGGCTAAATACTGACCTGCTGCGCCAGACGCCGAATGATGGCTGCGGTCAGCCCCCAGATAAACTGGCTGTGATACCAGGAGAGGTAAATGCGGTGCATATGGCCGGCGCGATGAATATCCAGCGGATAGTAACGCGACAGGGTCAGCGCTTCCCTCAAGGGCATCTCGAACACGTCCGCCACTTCACCCTCATTGGCGTGGAACTGCACATCCGGCGAGACCAGGCCGACGATGGGCGTGACCTGAAATCCGGTGCTGCTGTCGAGCGGCGCCATTTGGCCGAGGACGGTCACCGCCTGCGGCGGTATCGCCACTTCTTCCTGCGCTTCTCGCAGCGCCGTGACGATCGCCGACCCGTCTTCAGCGTCGGTTTTACCGCCGGGGAAGGCCACCTGGCCGGCATGTTTGCGCAGCGAGTCGGCGCGGCGGGTCAACAGCAGCGTCGGCTCTGCGCGGCAGACGATCGGGATCAGCACCGCCGCCGGGCGCACATTGTGCGAGATCTGCGCCGCCTGGGGCAGCTGCAGTTGAAAACGGCTGATAAAGGCGTGCAGTGAGGCTGGTGTGTTCGATGGGATCACGACAGGGCACACTCCCCAAGCTGCGGCAGAATACGGCCAACCTTGTCGAAAGTCTCCTGGTATTCCGCCTGCTCCTGGCTGTCCGCCACGATGCCGCCACCGGCGGAGCAGTGGATGCGGCCGTTTTCGGTGACGAGCGTGCGGATGGTGATATTGGTGTCCATGGTGCCGCAGGCGCTTAAGTAACCGATACTGCCGCAATAGGCATTGCGGCGCTGCGGCTCCAGCTCTTCGATGATTTCCATCGCCCGCACCTTGGGCGCGCCGGTGATCGAACCGCCGGGGAAGCAGGCGCGCAGCAGTTCGGCCGCCGAGGTCTGTTCCGGCAGGGTTGCGGTGATAGTGCTCACCAGGTGATGCACGGCGGGAAACGGCTCCACGGCAAACAGTTCCGGCACCCGTACGCTGCCAGGCTGGGCGACGCGGCCGATATCGTTGCGCAGCAGATCGACGATCATCAGATTTTCAGCGCGATCCTTGGGGGAATCGGCCAAACGGCGAGCCTGAGCGGCGTCCTGTTCCGCGTCCGCCAGCCGCGGCAGCGTGCCCTTGATCGGGCGGGTTTGGATGCGCTGCTGCTCCAGCCACAGGAAGCGCTCGGGAGAGACGCTCAGTACGCTGTTGTGCGGCAGGCGCAGGAAGGCCGAGAACGGCGCGCGGTTGCAGGCGCTCAATCGACAGAAAGCCTGCCACTCATCTCCCTGATAGTCGGCGGAGAACCGTTGCGCCAGATTAATTTGGTAACAGTCACCGCTGCGCAGGTAGCGCTGAATACGTTGGAATTTCTCGCCGTATTGCCGCCGGCTCATATTGGCGCGCCAGTCGCTCAGCAGCGTGAAAGGGCGTTCTGTCGGCGCGGTTTGGCTATTGAGCCAGCACCAGCGCTGTTCCACGTCGCCATAGCTGAGCAGCGTCAGGGTTTGCAGCCGGTGATCGGCGATCAATGCCCAGTCATAAATGCCCACCGCCATGTCCGGCAAGGCGAGGTCGGCTGCGGCCAACTGCGGCAAGCTTTCCACCCGCCGCCCGAGATCGTAGCCGAACAGCCCCAGTGCGCCGCCCTGAAATGGCAGATCCGGGTTAAACGCCGGTTGCCAACCTTGCGCCACCAGGTGTTGCTGCAGCAGGGAGAATGGATCTTCCTTTGACTGGATAGTGACGCTGTCACTTTCTATTTTCGTGCTGGCGCCCTGGGTGGTGAGCGTAACGCACGGCTGCGCGACCAGGATGTCGAAGCGGTTATGCGAATGGTCGGCGAAGCCCGAATGCAGCAGCATCGCCCACGGGTGGGTTGAAATCGGGGCGAAAAGCGTCATCAGGGCACTGCGGCTGTAGGGCAAAGATTTTATGTTTGGGGCGGTTACGCTCATGAACGTCAATAAACCTGGCTGTGAGGACGGCGATATCTGGCGGCTAGTGTGCCATAGACGGTCACGTCATGCATGTTTTGCCACGCGCGACATGGAGCACAGTTCACATAAACGGCAGTTCAATAAACCTGAGATAAGGCATTTTTTGCGCCATTGATTATACTTCGATATGTTAAAAATTTAACGTCAAATGCACTGGACGTTTATTCATCGAGGGCGCAAGACCCGAGAAATATAAAAAAGGTTCGTTAATTTCATACTTTTATTGTTGCTTGCTGTTATTAAGCTGGCGATACGAAACGGTTTTGCCTGTGTTTTTTCATGGTGGCCGTCTTGTGAAAGTTATCCCTTGTTGTGGAACGCTTTTCTTGTCGAAAGCATGAAAAGACAAACAAGATTAATCTTATTTAGCCTGCGGCGGAAATGTGAAGGTTCGCGTTTTATTTCGCTCGTGCGCTGAAGCGGTTTCTATTTTTTAAAAAAATAAAATTATCATTTTGTTACATTATTAGTGAAGAGCTACCTATGTCGTTAATGCTGAGCGTCATCGTCCCGATGCACAATGCGGGGGAGTTATTGGAGCCGTTCCTGGTCTCGCTGCTGGCCCAGCGCGAGCAACGGTTGGAGGTGATCATCGTCAACGATGGTTCCACCGACGGTTCGGGAGAGATCGCGCACCGTTACGCGGCGGTGCATCCGCATATTCGCGTGATCGATCAAGCCAATGCCGGCGTTTCTAATGCACGTAATGCCGGGCTCGCCGTTGCCCGAGGTAAATATGTGGCGTTTCCGGACGCCGACGATTTATTGGCGCCCGAGATGTATTCCACGCTGTTGGAACAGGCAGAACGACACCAATTAGACGTGATGCAATGTAATGGTGAACGCTATTTTACCAGCCAAGACGAATTACAGCCGATTTTTCCCGAGGCGCGTTTACGCACTACCGACGTTATCACTGGCGTTCAGTGGTTCGAACGTGCATTGAAGTCGCGAAAGTTTATTCATGTTGTATGGCTGGCAATATATCGCCTCGATTTTATTCGCCAGCATCGGCTTTATTTTGAGCCGGGGTTGCATCACCAGGATATTCCCTGGACGACGGAGGTCATGTTTAATGCCAAACGGGTCAAATATTTAAGCACGCCGCTGTACCGGCAACGGGTGCACGACAAGTCGATCAGTAACCGTCGTCGCACCGGCAAAGCGAACGTAGAGTATCAGCGTCACTATATGAAAATCGTCGAAATGCTGGAGCGGCTCAACCGGCGCTATGCGGGCACTGTCGCCATTCGTCCCGCTTTCCATTGGCAAATCACCCGTGAGGCGTTGGGCATTTGTCACAGTATCCGTCGTGAGCCGGATCCGGCCGCCCAGAGTCAGATTACCGAAGAGTTCTATCAGCGCGGCATCGACAGAGCGATGTTCGCCAATACGCGCGGCCTGAAGCAGGGGTGGCATGTCATGCTGTGGCGGCATCGCCTGAAGCAGTGGCGCAGCGATAACGGCTGTTCGCAACCGGCCTGAGCCACAAGACGTTGGGATCCGCCGCGTTAGCGCGTATACTCGCTCTCCCTTTTGCCGGAGAGAACGACACATGCATGCAGGTATGCCATTACTGAGCCACGCGGAGCAGCAGGAAGCGGCGGATCGCATCCATCAGCTGATGGAACAGGGCATGAGCAGCGGTGAGGCCATTGCTCGCGTTGCGCAGGAAATTCGTGAGCAGCATCAGGGCGCTCAGGTTGCGGTGCTGTTCGATGACGAAGACGAGCAGCAGGATGCCGCACCGGAGGCGTCGCGGGATGACGATGCTGAAGAAGACGAAGACTATTGATGTTATCGGGGCCGCGCAAGCGGCCCCGTGAGTGTCAACCGTTGGCCTCCACTGCGGTGGCGGCCTGTTTCGCTTGTTCCACCGCCTGTTCCGTGGTGTCCGCCGTCGCCAGCGCTACACCCAGGCGGCGTTGGCCGGCGATTTCCGGCTTGCCGAACAGACGCAGCTGGTTGTGCCCGCGCAGCGCGTTTTCCAATCCGCTGAAGCGCACATCGGTGCTGGTGAGCTGTGGCAGGATCACCGCCGAAGCGGAAGGGCCGAACTGGCGGATAGCGCCGATCGGCAAACCGAGAAACGCGCGCACGTGCAGGGCGAACTCAGACAGATCCTGTGAAATCATTGTGACCATGCCGGTATCGTGCGGGCGTGGCGACACTTCGCTGAAGATCACGTCGTCGCCGCAGACGAACAGCTCCACGCCGAACAGGCCGAAGCCACCCAGGGCTTTCACCACCTTCTCCGCGATAGCCTGAGCACGGCTCAGCGCCGTAGCCGACATACGCTGAGGCTGCCAGGATTCGCGATAATCTCCGTCTTCCTGACGGTGCCCGATCGGCTCGCAGAAATGCACGCCGTCCACGGCGCTGATGGTCAGCAGCGTAATTTCAAAATCAAATCTTACCAGCCCTTCGACGATCACCCGGCCACCACCGGCACGACCACCCTGTTGGGCGTAATCCCAGGCGCTTTGCAGCTGTTCGGGCGTGCGGATCAGGCTTTGGCCTTTGCCGGAGGAGCTCATCACCGGTTTGACGATGCACGGGTAGCCGATGTGTTCGACCGCCTGCCGGAAGGCGATTTCACTGTCGGCAAAGCGGTAGCTTGAGGTGGGCAGAGCGAGCTCTTCCGCCGCCAGACGGCGGATGCCTTCACGGTTCATCGTCAGGCGGGTGGCTTCGGCACAGGGCACCACGCGGTGGCCCTGGCGTTCAAGCTCGACCAGCATGGCAGTGGCGATCGCTTCGATTTCGGGAACGATATAGTCAGGCCGCTCTTGTTCGATAACGGCTTTCAGCGCGTCACCATCTAGCATATTGATGACGTGGCTGCGGTGCGCCACATGCATGGCGGGGGCGTCGGGATAGCGATCGACGGCGATCACTTCCAGACCGAGGCGCTGGCATTCAATGGCGACTTCTTTACCCAGCTCCCCGGAGCCGAGCAACATAACGCGGGTGGCGGAAGGGCGCAGGGCGGTTCCAATCGTTAACATAGTGTCGTACCTGGATCGGTGAAAGTAAGCGGATTGATTATCGGCGGGCAGTATATACGAAAACGATTGCGTTCACAGCCGCTGCGCCAGGTTTGTTGCTAACTGACTGTTTTTATAACAAACAGAAATATTTGCCCTGCATGAGCGATTATGCGTTAATAACCGACGGCGAAAGAAGGCCTACATATAACAGGGTTTTCGCGTCTCGTGCCGTTAAGGCAGGTTTATCAAGTAAAGGAAACACAAATGAGCAAGATCACTGGTCACGTTAAATGGTTCAACGAAAGCAAAGGTTTCGGCTTCATCACGCCTGCCGACGGCTCTAAAGACGTTTTCGTTCATTTTTCCGCTATCGTTAGCGATGGGTTCAAAACCCTGGCTGAAGGCCAGCAGGTTGAATTCTCCATCCAGGACAGCCAACGTGGCCCTGCTGCAGCCAACGTCGTTGCGATTTAACGACTGCGTTGCCAAGAAACCCGCCGCCGGCGGGTTTTTTTATGCCCGCACCCCGTAACGCCGCCCATCTCTGTTATCATTTACCCCTGATTCGGCGCCAACCTGCGGGCGCGCCGCCATTCCATTCGTCATATAAGAGTTATCGCCGTGAGCACAGTTTCTTTTTCTTCCCTGCCGCTGCCAGCCGAACAGTTGGCCAACCTCAACGAACTGGGGTACGCCGAAATGACGCCGGTACAGGCCGCCGCATTGCCCGCCATCCTGCAAGGGCGGGACGTGCGCGCCAAGGCGAAAACCGGCAGCGGTAAAACGGCGGCCTTCGGCATTGGTCTGCTGAACAGTATCGTCGTCGGTCAGGTCGCCACGCAGGCGCTGGTGCTCTGTCCCACCCGCGAGCTGGCCGATCAGGTGAGCAAAGAGCTGCGCCGCCTGGCGCGTTTCACGCAAAACATCAAGATCCTGACGCTGTGCGGCGGTCAGCCGATGGGGCCGCAGCTCGATTCGCTAGTGCATGCGCCGCACATCGTGGTGGGGACGCCGGGCCGTATCCAGGAACACCTGCGCAAGAAAACGCTGCAGCTGGACGAGCTGAAGGTGCTGGTGCTGGATGAGGCCGATCGCATGCTGGACATGGGGTTCGCCGACGACATCGACGATGTGATCAGCTATACGCCGCCGCAACGTCAGACGCTGCTGTTTTCCGCCACGTACCCGGCAGGCATCGAGCGCATCAGCGCGCGCGTTCAACGCCAGCCGCTGAGCGTCGAGGTGGACGATGGAGAAGCGCAGGCCTCCATCGAACAACGCTTTTATGAGACCACGCGCGATCAGCGCCCGGCGCTCCTGGTGTCGGCTATTCGCTATCATCAACCCGCGTCCTGCGTGGTGTTCTGCAATACCAAACGCGATTGTCAGACGGTGCTTGAGGCCCTGGAGGCCCGCGGCATCAGCGCGCTGGCGCTGCATGGCGATCTGGAACAGCGCGACCGCGACCAGGTGTTGGTGCGTTTCGCCAACCGCAGTTGCCGAGTATTGGTGGCGACCGACGTTGCCGCACGCGGGCTGGATATTAAAGAGCTGGAGCTGGTGGTCAACTACGAACTGGCGTTCGATCCCGAAGTGCATGTGCACCGTATTGGCCGTACCGGCCGCGCCGGCATGAGCGGGTTGGCGATCAGCCTGTGCACGCCGCAGGAAATGGCGCGTGCGCACGCGATTGAAGACTATCTGCAGATGAGCGTCGACTGGTCGCCGGTGTCCGAGCTGAGCGGGGCGGCCAACGGCTCGCTGGAGGCGGAGATGGTGACGCTGTGCATCGACGGCGGCCGCAAGGCGAAGATCCGTCCCGGCGATATTCTCGGGGCGCTGACCGGTGATGCCGGGCTGACGGCGGCGGAAGTGGGCAAGATTGACATGTTCCCAGTGCATGCCTATGTCGCAATCCGCAAAGCCAGCGCGCGCAAGGCGCTGCAACAGTTGCAGCAGGGCAAAATCAAAGGCAAAAGCTGCAAGGTGCGGCTGCTGAAATAAGCCGAAGGCGGGCGGCGGTTTGCCTTCCCGCCACGATCTATTTATACTGTACATAATTACAGTAATTTGAGTTTTTGAGGACGCACGCATGGCGGTTGAAGTTAAATATGTGGTGGTGAGAAACGGTGAGGAAAAAATGACTTTCGCGAGCAAGAAAGAAGCCGACGCCTACGACAAAATGCTGGATCTGGCGGACAACCTCGGGGAGTGGCTGCAGCAGGCACCGCTGACTCTGGATGACGAACAGCGCGAAGGCTTGAGCTTCTTCCTGGCGGAGAATAAGGACGCGCTGGGTCTGATTTTGCGTGGCGCTTCGCCGGCGGAAACCCTCAAAAAACCGGCGGAAAGCAAAGCGAAAAAAGCGACATCTAACCCAAAAGAGGGATCTGCGTCAGAAAAGCAAGCAGCATAATGACTTATGTTGCGGTGTTGTGATGAAAAAGGATCTAAAATGAGCCGTGAAATAACTTTCTTCAGCCGCTTTGAGCAAGACATTCTGGCCGGGCGTAAAACCATCACCATTCGGGATGCCAGTGAGTCGCACTTCGAACCGGGCGAGGTATTGCGCGTAAGCCGCAATGAAGACGGCGTCTTTTTCTGTTTTATCGAAGTGCTGTCGGTAACGCCGGTGCGCCTGGATGCGCTGACCGAACGCCACGCACAGCAGGAAAACATGTCGCTCGGCGAACTGAAGCAGGTGATCAAGGAAATCTATCCGGGCCTGGATGCGCTGTTTGTCATCGAGTTCGTCAAACGGTAACTCTTTGCCGAAACCCTGTTGTGAGCCAGGGATGGGCGCCCGGATAGCGCTAATCACAACGGGAGGACATATGAAAAAAATGGGTTTGGCTATCGCCTTGTTGGCCATGATGGGAGCATCAACCGCGGTGTGGGCGCAGGATCACGAGCAACGCACCGCCAAGGTGGGGCAGTGTGCAGGCCTGCAGCCGGCGGATATCGCCGCCCAGGTCAAGCGCGACTTCTTGCAGAACCGCATCACGCGTTGGGAGGCGGACAAAAAACTGCTGGGCACCGCAACCCCGATCGCCTGGGTGAGCCCGGATGCCATCACCGGCAAGGATCAGGTGTGGCAGGTACCGTTGACGGTGCGTGGCACCAAGGCAGATAAAACCTACAACGTGACGCTCAACTGCAACACCGGCGAAATCGCCTACAGCGCGCCGCAGTAATACTGTTTTGCAATAAAAAGCCCGCCTGGTGGCGGGCTTGATGCATCAAGACGAGGTCAGTCGCTGAACGGGATCACCAACTCACCCGGCTTCACTTCCAACCCCTTCGCCAGTTTTTTCGCCAGCGCTTCGGTTTTGCTGTTGTCAGGATTTAGCACATAAGCCGGCTTTTGGTCGAAGTAAGACTTCAGTGACTGGTTCAGATACGGCGTCAGCGCTTTCATTACCGTCTGCATTTTTTCCGGCTGCACGCTGTAATCAGTCAGCTCCATGTCCTTCAGGAAAATGGCGCCCTGCGCCCGGTCGTAAACCGGCTGCGCCTTCAGCGTCAGCTTCAGATCCGCGGTCTGCGGGCCGAGAATCGACGTGATATTGACCTTGGCGTCGCCGGAAAGGGTAACTTTACCCGGTTCGCTGCGGCCGATTTGGCTTTGCAGCTGAGTCAGCACGATATTGGCGTCCACCAAGCCGGGCACGCCGATCTGCTTCTGATAGTCGTTGTGTTTCTGCAGGTAATCATTCACTTCCTGCTCGCTCAGGGTGTACTGGGTCAGTTGATTGCAACCGGCCAATACGCCGGCGAACAGCAGGGCGGCTGCGCCCATCAGGATCTTCTTCATTAATGCCTCATTGCGACTGCTGGCGAAAAGTGCTGCAGATAATTGATTAATCATTATAAACGTTCCGCCTGCGCGTGAAAACGACAGGCGGCGATGTGCAAAGGATAGTGCGCGCAAAAGCGGGTGAGACCTATCGGATAACGCCGAAAGCATCAGCGCCGCAATCGTAGCGCCAAGAGAATTACGCCGGCCACGCAGGCCGCGCTCCCCAACAGCGGGAACAGCGGGATGCCCCACAGCCGCAGCGAAGAATGCATCAGATAAGGCGCCAGCCCCAGAGCAAAAGCGGCGGTGACGATGGCGATAGCCAGCGTGACGGCGGCGCGTTCCAGCGCTTTGCTCAATTGGCCGAGGTTCTTGACGTTGATCTCGGCATTGAGCTGCCCCCGCTTCAGGCGACGTACCAACAACCGCAGGGTTTGCGGCAGCTCCTCTCCGGCGTCGAGCGCTTCCCCGCCCAGGGCCAACAACCGCTGGCGCACGGCGTCGGGGGCATAGCGCTGCAGCACCGTTTGTTGCAACATCGGCTTGAGCGTGGCGACGATGTCGAAGGCCGGATCCAACCGATGCAGCACGCCGTCGGCGGTGATTAATGCCTTGAACAGCAGCACCAGGTCGGGCGGCAACGCCAGCTGGTGTTCACGCGCCATCACCAGCAGGTCGGTCAAGGCTTTACCCAGCGTCAGGGTGGCGGCGGCCTGTTTGTCGAGAAAGTTTTGCGCTGCCAACTCCAGATCCATCAGGTCCAATGGCTCGCTGTCCGACCAAGCGATCAGCGTGTTGACGATGCCTTCTGATTGACGATCGGCGATGGCTTGCAGCAGCAAAAGTAACTGGTTGCGCCGCCGCTCGGACAGCTGGCCCACCATGCCGAAGTCGATAAAGCCGACGCGGTCGCCGCTCAGCGCCATGACGTTGCCGGGGTGGGGATCGGCGTGATACAGCCGATGCTCCAGCACCATGCTCATAAAGGCGCGGGCGCCGCGTTGTGCCAGCAGCGGGCCGTCAAAGCCTGCCGCCGCCAATTGCTGAGGGTTCTCCGGCGCGGTACCGGGCAAGTATTCCTGCACTAACAGACGCGGAGACGACCATTGCCAATAGATTTTCGGCACGACCACGTCGGGTTCTCGTGCAAACATCTTGGCGACGCGATCGCAGTTATGCCCTTCGTGAGTCAAATCCAGCTCGTGATTGAGCGCCGTCGCCAGCGCTCGGACCATCTGCCGCGGCCGATAGCGTGCCAGCGTGGGGCTCTGCTGCTCCACGGTTTCCGCCAGCGAGGCCAGCAGCCGCAGATCGGCGTGGATGGTTTTCGCCAGGCCGGGCCGCAGCACTTTCACCACCACCTGTTCGCCACTGTGCAAGCGGGCGCGGTAAATTTGCGCCATCGACGCTGCCGCCAGCGGCGTGCGATCGAACTCGGCAAACAGGTGCTCGGGCTCGCCCCCCAGATCGGCAACGAGCTGCGGCGCCAGTGTCTCCCATGGCAATACCGCCGCTTGGCTGTGCAGGCGATCCAGTTCGTCGGTCCAGGCCGGATCCAGGAGGTCAGAACGCGTGGCCAGGATCTGACCGAATTTGACGAAGGTGGGGCCCAGCGCCTCGAGCGCCTCCCGCAGCCGTTCAGGCAGGGTCTGTGCGTCCTGCAGGGCGGGCTCGCCGCGGACACCGCGCAGCAATGCCCCCAGGCCCAGCAAGCGCAGAACGTCTTGCAGACCATAACGAATCAGAACGGAGGTAATTTCCTTCAGCCGCGCCCGATCGCGAGCGGTGGCGAGCACCATTTTCAACATCAGTACGCCATGTCCTTTTTGTGACTCTCGAACGTTATTGTTCCATATCCAGTAGCAACGGCACCTCGCTGCGCTGCGCCATGCGGTTGCGGTAGGCTTCCACGTTATCCGGCAGCGCAACCCCGGCGACGATCGACAACGAGCGTAGCAGCGGGAACAGGTGAATGTCGTCCTCGGACAGCTCGCCGTTCACCGCGTCAGCGGAGACGATCAGCGGTGACAGGGTTTGCAGATCGGCCTCCAACTGGGCGATCAGATCGGCGCTGTTGGCGAGATGTTCGGCGAAATCTCCGATTGACGCCTGTTTTTTATCGATAAAGTACTGGCGGGCACTGGCGGTGGCAAACTCTTCGAAATCGGCATGCGCAATACGCGGCAGCAGCAATTTTGCGCTGTAACCGCCGACCCGCTGCAGCCATTCGGCGATAGCCGGGTTGGTGCGGCCGGTCAGGACCGGCTTGCCGTCCAACCCATCGACATAGCGTACGATATCCAGGCTTTCCGGCATCGCTTCACCGTTGTCTTTAATCAGAATCGGCACCATTTTTTTGCCGATCAGGTTGAACGGGGTCGTCTCATCGTCGTTGAGCAACGTGACCAGGCGAATCGGCAAACGTTTCAGGCCGAAAATCATGCGGGCTTTAACGCAGAATGGGCAATGATCGTAAATGAACAGTTTCATGCTTGCTCCGGGTTGTCAGGTTTTAACAGCAATAGTTACCACAGCTTATCGAGGCTGTCTTGACGTGCGTGTGTTGGATGGTGCGTTATTGCGATATTGCCCGCGCACCGGCACGGGCTAGAGGGCGTTATTTCTTGGCCGGTACCGAGTTGAGCACATCGATCAGGTGAATGCGAGCTTCTTCGAGGTCGATTCTGTCACGTTCGTTGGCGGCGGTGACGACCTGCAGCTGCTTGATAATATCGTCCTTCAGGCCGGCGTCACTGGCGAGGATGTGGGCCAGTGCTTTTTCCACCAGGGTGGAACGCGCATAAATCATGCGCAAGTTCAGTATCATATGTTCGAGTAGTTGCGGTAATTTTGCTTCTTCGCTCATGCCGACGGGCTCCTGTGGGTGTTTTTACTAACAGGATAGCAGCTGTTGCCGATTCGGCCGGATTTCTATGGCGTTAACCGCCGCGCAGCATCATCGGGGCGCTGCGTCGTGGGCTGAACTGCCAGTACAGCGCCAGCAGCGTAGCGAAGCCTACTGCCCCAAGCAGCAACCAGGGCAGCTCCGGCATGTTCATCGTGCGTCCGGTATCGTACATCCAGCCGCCGCCGGTGTAACCCAACGCGCCACCCAGCGCCAGGCCAAGGCGACTGAAGCCCATATAGCTGCCGCGTGCACGCGGATCCGCCAGCGAAGCGCTTAGCGTTTCGCGCGCCGGCTCGGCGATAATCGATCCCAGATAGAAGCAGCAGATCAGTGTGAACACCCCCTGCAGGGTGGTGGCGAGGCCAATCGGCAGCAGGCTGAGCGTCATTAGCAACAGGCCCGCCATCAGGCGCTGCTCAAGCCGGAAGTGTTTTTCTCCCCAACGCGCCAACGGATAGAGCAGCGACAATGACAGCGCCGCTTCAATCGCATACATCCATTTTACTGCCGCCGGTGAACCGGCGATTTCGTTGACCACGATCGGCAGCATCAGCATCACCTGTACCGCCAGCATATAGTAACCGGTCAGCGTCAGGACATAGGTGAGGAAGCGGCGATCGCGCAGTACCCGCAACATGCCTTCCTTCATCGGTATACGCACGGTAGAGATGCGGTAAGCCGGCAGTAGCCATGCGTTCCAGCCAGCGGCGAGCACGAAGATCGCCGCCCCAACCCAGCAGACAAAGTGGAAATCGTACTGCAGCAGCCAACTGCCGATCAGCGCGCCGACCACCGCCCCCGCGCTGTCCTGCATCATCAGCAGCGAGAAAAAACGGCCGCGTTCATGCGGGCGGGTCAACTTGATTACCAAAGCGGTGCGCGGCGGATCGAATAACGTGCCGCCGAGGGCGGACAGCGCGCAGGAGAACCACAGGATCCAAGGCTCATCCGCCATCGCCATGGTAGCGAAACCGGCGGCGCGCAGCAGCATGCCGGTGACGATCATCGGCTTGGCGCCGAAGCGATCGGCGATGGCGCCGCCAAAGATGCCGAGCCCTTGTTGCAGCAGCTGACGCAAACCCAGCGCGATGCCGACGATCAGCGCCGCCCACCCTAATTGATCGACAAAGCGGATCGAAATAAGCGGGAACACGACAAAGAAGCCTAAAACCACCAGCAGGTTGTCGAGCAACAGAAAATATTTACCCAAGCTGCGCGCTTGCGACACCAGAGACATGCATCACCATGAGCAATTAAGAGAGAGGGGAAGGCAACCCCACCATTCTCTACCCAATTGCCGGACGGCGACAGGGGCGGAGTAGATAATATTTTTTTATCGTCAAGGTGTTACCTGCGCTGCAAAATAGGCGGAAAAACGCCGTAAAACGCGTATTCGGCGATTTACTGAGCGACTGGGATTTTACCTCGGGGGCGGGCTACGGTTATATTGAATGCAGGGAAGTGCGGTTCTGAGGCGCTATTGGCTAAATAAAGTCATGGCATTAGATCGGCGCCGGATAATTCACCATGCGACTTCCCAATAAATACTTCTTATCGAACCGTTTTGACTGCGGGGGAAATGATGTTCGGCTACCGCTCTGCATCGCCAAAAGTACGTCTTACTACCGACCGGATGGTGGTCCGTTTAGTGCATGAACGGGACGCCTATCGTCTGGCGGACTATTATGCCGAGAACCGGACCTTTCTCAAACCCTGGGAGCCGGTGCGCGATGAAAGCCACTGTTATCCGTCCGGCTGGCAGGCGCGCCTGGGGATGATCGCTGAAATGCAAAAGCAGGGCAGCGCCTACTATTTTATCCTGCTCGATCCGGAAGAGCAGGAAGTCCGCGGTGTGGCGAACTTCAGTAACGTGTTGCGCGGTTCGTTTCACGCCTGTTTCCTCGGCTATTCGCTGGGGGAGAAATGGCAGGGGCAAGGGCTGATGTTCGAAGCCTTGCAGTCCGCCATCCGCTATATGCTGCGCCAACAGCGCATGCACCGCATCATGGCCAACTATATGCCGCACAACCAGCGCAGCGGCGCATTGCTGACGCGTCTGGGATTTGAACGCGAAGGTTACGCCAAGGATTACCTGCTGATCGATGGCCAGTGGCAAGACCACGTTTTGACGGCATACACCAATAAAGAGTGGCTCCCCCCACGTTGAGGCCAAACGATGAAATATGAATTGAACGCCAAAGAGGCCCGGGTCATCGGCTGCCTGTTGGAAAAACAGGTGACGACGCCGGACCAATACCCGCTTTCGCTTAACGCCATTACCCTGGCCTGTAACCAAAAGACCAACCGCGAGCCGGTGATGGATCTGAGCGAGAGTGAGGTGCAGCAACTGCTGGATCTGTTGCTGCGCAAACATTTCCTGCGCACCCTCAGCGGATTCGGCAATCGGGTAGTGAAATACGAGCAGCGGTTTTGCAATTCCGAGTTTGGCCAGCTGAAACTTTCACCCGCCGAACTGGCGGTGATCGCCACTTTGTTGCTGCGCGGTGCGCAAACACCGGGCGAGCTACGCACCCGCACCAATCGGATGCACGAGTTCAGCGATGTCAGCGAGGTCGAGCAGGTGCTGCAACAGCTGGCCACGCGGGAAGATGGCCCGTTCGTGGTGCGCCTGGCTCGTGAGCCGGGCAAGCGCGAAAGCCGGTTCATGCATCTGTTCAGCGGCCAGATTGATGAAGCGCCGCCGGCGGCGTTCGAATCCGAGGAAGACAGCGAACTGAGCGCCAGGGTCAGCGCATTGGAAAACGAAGTGGCGGAGCTGAAACGGCAGCTGCAACACCTGTTGGCGAGGGATGCGAATGACTAAATTACGAGTAGGCGTGGTGGGATTGGGCAGTATCGCGCAGAAGGCTTACCTGCCAATCCTCGGCCAAGCGGCGGATTGGACGCTGGTGGGCGGTTTTTCGCCCAATCAGCAAAAAGCGCAGCCGCTGTGCGACAGCTACCGCATGGCCTGTTTCTCCCGGCTGGACAGCCTGGCCGAACAGTGCGACGCCGTATTTGTCCACAGCAGCACCGCCAGCCATTTTTCGGTCATTGGCGAGCTGCTAAACCGCGGCGTGCACGTTTACGTCGATAAGCCGCTGGCGGAAACGCTGGAGCAGGGCGAGCAACTGCTCGAGTTGGCCGAACGGCGAGGCAAAACGCTGATGGTGGGGTTCAACCGCCGTTTCGCGCCACTTTACCGGCAGCTCAAGCTGGAAATGAACCAGCCGGCCTCTATCCGTATGGATAAACATCGGGCGGACAGCCTCGGTCCGCACGATCTGCGTTTTACCCTATTGGATGATTACCTGCACGTGGTAGACACTGCGCTGTGGCTGGCGGGCGGACGCGAGCAACTGTTGAGCGGTAGCTTACGGGCCAGCGCCGCAGGCGAAATGCTGTACGCCGAGCACCACTTCGCCTGCGGCGACACGCAGGTGACGACCAGTATGCATCGCCGCGGTGGCAGCCAGCGCGAAAGCGTGCAGGCGGTGACCGACGGCGCGCTGTATCAGTTGACCGATATGCGCCACTGGCTGCGTGAAGATGTACAGGGTGAGTTGGAACAGCCGGTGCCGGGTTGGCAAAGCACGCTGGTGCAACGCGGCTTCGACGGGGCGGTACGGCATTTCCTTGATGCCGTCGCCAACCAGAGCGCGCCGGAAACCGGCGGCGAACAGGCGCTGGTCGCCCAGCGGGTGGTCGAGCGTTTGCTGCGGGATAACTCTATGTAACATATGGCGGTAGCTATTCTTTTCCGGATGCGTAAACTGAGCCGATTGTTTCACTGACGCCTGCTGTTGCAGGCGTTGATATTTACGGTACCTATCAGACAACCACATGAACCTACTCAAATCCTTGGCTGCCGTCAGCTCGATGACGATGTTTTCGCGGGTGTTGGGCTTTGCCCGCGATGCGATCGTCGCGCGCGTGTTCGGGGCCGGCATGGCAACGGACGCCTTCTTCGTGGCGTTCAAACTCCCTAATCTGCTGCGCCGTATCTTTGCCGAAGGCGCGTTTTCGCAGGCCTTCGTGCCGATCCTGGCCGAATACAAGAGCCAGCAGGGTGAAGAAGCGACGCGCACCTTTATCGCCTATGTCTCCGGGCTGTTGACGTTGGTACTGGCGGTGGTGACGGTGTTGGGGATGCTGGCCGCGCCCTGGGTGATCTACATTACTGCGCCGGGCTTTACCGACACGCCCGACAAATTTGCGTTGACCTCGGCGCTGCTGCGCATCACGTTCCCCTACATTTTGTTGATCTCACTGGCGTCGCTGGTGGGGGCTATTCTCAATACCTGGAACCGCTTCTCGATCCCGGCCTTTGCCCCCACGTTGCTTAACGTCAGCATGATCGGCTTCGCGCTGTTCGCCGCCCCGTATTTCCACCCGCCGGTGCTGGCGCTGGCGTGGGCGGTGGTGGTCGGCGGCGTGCTGCAACTGGGCTATCAGTTGCCGCACCTGCGTAAGATCGGCATGCTGGTATTGCCGCGCCTCAAACTGGGTGATGCCGGGGTCTGGCGCGTGATGCGCCAGATGGGGCCGGCGATCCTCGGGGTGTCGGTCAGCCAAATCTCGCTGATCATCAACACCATTTTCGCTTCGTTCCTGGTGTCCGGCTCGGTGTCCTGGATGTACTACGCTGACCGCCTGATGGAGTTTCCGTCCGGCGTGTTGGGCGTGGCGTTGGGCACCATCCTGCTGCCGTCGTTGGCCAAAAGCTTCTCAAGCGGCAACCACGACGAGTATTCGCGCCTGATGGATTGGGGGCTGCGCCTGTGCTTCCTGCTGGCGTTGCCGAGCGCCATCGCGCTGGGTATTTTGGCCAAGCCGTTGACCGTCTCGTTATTCCAGTACGGCAAGTTCAGCGCCTTTGACGCAGCGATGACGCAACGCGCGTTGGTGGCGTACTCGGTAGGGCTGATGGGGCTGATCGTGGTTAAAGTGTTGGCGCCAGGCTTCTATTCGCGGCAGGACATTAAAACGCCGGTCAAGATCGCCATCATCACGCTCATCATGACACAGGTGATGAACCTGGCGTTTATTGGTCCGCTTAAGCATGCCGGTCTGGCGCTGTCGATCGGTTTGGCGGCCTGCCTGAACGCCACGTTGTTGTATTGGCAGCTGCGCAAGCAGAAGATCTTCCAGCCACAGCCGGGTTGGGCACTGTTCCTCACCAAGCTGGTGATCGCCGTGCTGGTGATGTCGGCGGTGCTGATTGGTGTGATGTGGCTGATGCCGGCCTGGGATCAGGGCAATATGCTGGAGCGTTTGCTGCGCTTGGCGGCGGTGGTCGTGGCCGGCGTGGTGGCCTACTTCGGCGTGCTGGCCGGGTTGGGTTTCCGCCCGCGTGATTTTGCGCGCCGCGTCGCCTGAGCCGAATGCAAGAATAAAAAAGGTCGCCTTGGCGACCTTTTTGCTTTCCGCGCAGTGCGGTTTACATACGTTCGACGGTTTCGATGCCGAGCGTATCCAGACCCGTTTTCAGCGTTTTAGAGGTCAGCAGCGCCAGCTTCAGGCGGCTCTGACGCGCTTCTTCGCTGTCGGCGTTGAGGATCTGGCAGTGCTCGTAGAAACCGGAGAACAAGCCCGCCAGATCGTACAGGTAGCTGCACATGACGTGCGGCGTGCCTTCACGTGCAACGGTAGTGAGCACCTCTTCGAACTGCAGCAGGCGAGTGGCCAGTGCAATTTCACGCTCTTCGGTCAGTGTCAGCGGCAGCGTCAGGCTGCTTTCGTCGATCCCGGCGCGTTTGAATACCGATGCCACGCGGGTATAGGCATATTGCATATAAGGCGCGGTATTGCCTTCGAAGGCCAGCATGTTATCCCAGTCGAAAACATAGTCGGTGGTGCGGCTTTTCGACAGATCGGCGTATTTCACCGCGCCGATGCCGACCACGCGGGCCACGGTCTTCATTTCCTCTTCCGGCATGTCCGGGTTTTTGCCGGCGATCAGCTGTTCGGCGCGTTCGATGGCTTCATCCAGCAGATCGGAGAGCTTCACGGTGCCGCCTGAGCGGGTTTTGAACGGCTTGCCGTCTTTGCCCAGCATCATGCCGAACATGTGGTGTTCCAGCGAGACGGACTCCGGCACGTAACCGGCTTTGCGCACGATGGTCCAGGCCTGCATCAGGTGCTGATGCTGGCGGGAGTCGATGTAATACAGCACGCGGTTGGCGCCCAGGGTCTCGTAGCGATATTTGGCGCAGGCGATATCGGTGGTGGTGTAGAGGTAGCCGCCATCCTTTTTCTGGATGATGACGCCCATCGGGTCGCCGTCCTTGTTCTTGTATTCGTCGAGGAACACCACGGTGGCGCCTTCGCTTTCCACCGCCAGCCCTTTGGCTTTCAGATCGGCGACGATGCCCGGCAGCATCGCGTTATACAGACTTTCGCCCATCACGTCGTCTTCGGTCAGCGTGACGTTCAGGCGGTTATAGGTCAGCTGGTTTTGCGCCATGGTGATGTCGACCAGCTTGCGCCACATTTTCAGGCAGTACTGATCGCCGCCCTGTAGCTTCACGACGTAAGCGCGCGCGCGCTCGGCGAACTCGGCGTCTTCGTCGTAATGTTTCTTGGCTTCGCGATAAAACTGCTCGAGATCGGACAGGCCCATATCGCTGGCGTTTTCATTCTGCATTTTTTCCAGGTAGGCAATCAGCATGCCGAACTGGGTGCCCCAGTCGCCGACGTGGTTGGCGCGGATCACTTTGTGGCCCAGAAACTCCTGGGTACGTGCCGCGGCGTCGCCGATGATGGTGGAGCGCAGATGGCCGACGTGCATCTCTTTCGCCACGTTCGGCGCAGAGTAGTCGATAACGATGGTTTGCGGTTCAACCGGGGCAATGCCCAGCTTCGGTGCATTCAGCACCTGGTCGGCCTGGCGGGCGACCCAGTCGCTGTTCAGGAAAATGTTGATAAAGCCGGGACCGGCGATTTCCACTTTACTGGCGACATCGCCGAGATCCAGCAGTTGCACCACTTTTTCCGCCAGCTGACGGGGCGGCATGCCCAGCTTTTTGGCGACTGACATCACGCCGTTGGCCTGGTAATCACCAAACTGCGCCTTGGCGGAAGGGCGGACCTGCGCTTCGCAATCGGCTGGCGCACCAGCGGCGATCAGCGCCTGGCTGACTTTATCTGAAAGAAGAACCTGAATATTCACCGGGTTACCTTAATGACGAACGAGGAGCTGAAGCCAGCCCCTGCGGGATTCAACGGTGGCGGGCGCGACGGGCGACCTCCACAAAACAGCCTGCAATTGTAACCGATCTGACGGAGCCCGTCAGCAGTTGGCGCGGCCGCTGCGATGAAACAGTTGTCGGGTGCGGCGCGTAGAATGCCTGAAGGTGAAAAGCAGAATGACCTGACCAGAATGTACGGAGGGGGAAGTTATGAGGCTAACGCTTTTTATTGTGACGCCTGGCATCCAGCGTGTTGGTACTGCGTGATTTAAAATGACGGTAGATGGCGTATACGGCGATAATTATCAACACCAAGGATATCGTCAGCAATAACATAATGTTTATCTCGAATTTAAATTTTCTCCAAAGTAGCTGAGTTGCGTTGGTGAATCAATTGCCTAGATTAAAATTAAGATAATCCTTAGTTTTTTATTAATTATTCTAATTTTATTGTCTTTGTTTACAATGGGTTGATTGTTGTTTTTTTGTGAATTTGATAAGTGGCTAAAGTGTGATTAAATGAAGCAATTCAATCGGTTTAACCCGCGAATCACGAATGGTTTTGTGAAAAATAACTTAAATCATAACGTCATGATGAAGGGTTATAATGGCTTGCGAAAATTCTTAATTTTTATTTTTCTGTTGACTTAATAAGCTGCCTTCTTAATAAAAAGTTGGTTTTTTGCTCTCTCTGCACGCAACCGAAAATCATTCTGAATGACTGCTGAAAACCCTCTCAACGCTGGCGAGCGCTGTCGCCACCGTGTAAATTACGGCGTTTAACTTTGTGCTCCGTTGTTTTGAGGTTCCTATGACCACTCCCTTGCAGGCCATTGCCGAGCTTGACGATCTGAAGCTCGACCTGCCGCGTTTCGAGCAGGCGTTGCAACAATTTGCCGCCAGATTGCGGCTTGATCTGTCTGCCTTTATCGCCGATCACATCTCCCTGCGTTGTCACCAGAACGCTACCGCCGAACGCTGGCGCCAGGGATTGATGCAGTGTGGGACACTGCTGTCCGAATCGATGATCAACGGGCGGCCTATCTGTTTGTTTGATTTACAGCAGCCGCTGGCCGTGGGGCCGTGGCGCATAGATTGCGTCGAGCTGCCGTACCCCGGGGAGAAACGCTATCCGCATGAAGGGTGGGAACATGTTGAATTGGTGCTCAGCGGCGATCCGCAGACGCTGCATGCACGGGCTTTGAGTCACCTTGCTGATGAAGCGTTGTTGGCGCCGGGGATCAAGCTGAAGCAAAGTTCGCCAAAAGGCGAAGGCGAACGGCTGCCGAACCCGACGCTGGCCATCACCGATGGAACGGTTACGATCAAGTTTCATCCTTATTCCATTAGAGACATCGTCGCCAGCGAACAAGGCTAGCCAGCCAGTGCCGCACAGGCTTGCGCCATGCGATCGAGCGCTTCATCGAGCAGGGCCCGCCGGCAACCGAAGTTCAGCCGTACAAAGCGCCGATCGCCGAAATCCAAACCGGCGCTTAACCCAACGCCTGCGCGCTCGAAGAACTGATGCGGGTTATCCACCGGCAAAGCGCTGCAGTCGATCCAGGCCAAATAGGTGGCTTCGATCGGTAACAACGTCAATCCCGGCATAGCGTTGATGCGCTCTGTCAACCGATCGCGATTGGCGCGCAGATAAATTAACTGCTCATCCAGCCAGGGTTGCCCGTATTGATAGGCCGCCTGGGCGGCGACCAGCGCCAGCAGATTAACCTCCGGGACAATGCCGCTGCGTGCGCGTTTCAGCTTTTGTCTCAACGCTTCGTTGGGGACGATCGCCATCGAGGCGCCGAGCCCGGCGAGATTGAATGTCTTAGACGGTGACATCAGCGTCACGCTGCGTTGGGCCGCATCTTCATTCAGGGTGGCGAAAGGGATGTGTCGCACGCCGGGTTCAAGTAGCAGCTCGCAGTGGATTTCATCGGAGCAGACGATTAAATCGTGCTCGCGAGCGAACTGATGGTGCTGCAACAGTTCATCCCGGCGATAAACGGTGCCTCCGGGATTTTGCGGGTTGCACAGCAGCAGGAGCTTCTCATTGCCGCTGAGCCGATCATGCATCGCGGAAAAATCCAGCACCCAACGTTGGCCTGCCGCCGTTAGCGGCACCGAGAGGTGTTTACGCCCGGCGAATTTGGCCGCTTTGCGAAACGGCGGATAAATGGGGGAGGGAGCCAGCGTGCTCTGATGTTCTTCGGTGCAGGCGCGCACGCACAGGTTCAGGCCACACACCAACCCAGGCAAGAAAATGATCCATTCAGGCTTGATGTGCCAACCGTAGCGCTCTACCATGCGGCGGATAAAAACCTCAAGAAGATCAGGGGATGGGTGGGTGTAGCCGAATACGCCGTGCGCTACGCGCCGCTGCAAGGCTTCTATCACCGCCGGCGGCGAGGCGAAATCGCTGTCGGCGACCCAAAGCGGGAGGATGTCGCGGCCGCGATATTTATCCCACTTAACGCTGTCACTGTGACTGCGGTCTACCCATTGATCAAAATTGAATGCCATAGTTACAACCCTGAACCGGTTTATGCCTATGCATGAGCCTACGTGAGAAATGAAGAAATGAACAATTGCCGCCGTATGTTGGCCGTTATCTGGGGGTGACAATGATAAAACTGGAAGTTTGTTGCTTTAGCGTCGACTGTGCGCTGACGGCCGAACGGGCGGGCGCCGATCGCATCGAGTTGTGCGCCAGCCAGAGCGAAGGGGGATTGACGCCGAGCTATGGCACGCTGCGTCTGGCGCGCGAGCGGGTTGCGATCCCGGTGCATCCGATCGTTCGCCCTCGCGGTGGCGATTTTTGCTACGGCGCGGTGGATTTCGAGGTGATCAAGCAAGATATCCGCCACATCCGCGAGATGGGATTCCCCGGCGTAGTGGTAGGCATGTTGGACGAAGAAGGGCACATCGATCTGCCGCGCATGCGCGAAGTGATGAGGCTGTGCGAGGGGATGGCGGTGACGTTCCACCGCGCGTTCGACATGTGCCAGAATCCGATGGTGGCGCTGGAGCAACTGACTGAGCTGGGCGTGGCGCGCATTCTGACCTCCGGCCAACAGCAGAGCGCCGAACTTGGCCTGCCGTTGCTGCGTGATTTGCGTCAGGCCAGCCAGGGCCCGGTGATCATGGCGGGTGCCGGTGTGCGCCTCAGCAATCTGCACAAGTTCGTCGATATCGGCCTGCATGAACTGCACAGCTCTTCCGGCCATCTAGCGCCGTCGACCATGCGTTATCGCAAGGCGGGTGTCACCATGTGCTCCGATAACGAGTTTGACGAATTTAGCCATTATTGCGTGGATGGCGAAATGGTGGAGGCGATGAAAAACGCGCTGGCCTTGGTTGATCCCCTGGCGCAAAGCGCATAAACACGCAGCTAACCGTGTTTGATAACCGGTTTCCGGGCCGTAAGACCCCTTTGCGTGTCACCGAGCCCTCGGCGATCACGCAAGTACCAGGCCCCGGCGTTTTGCCGGGGCTTTTTTTATTTTGCGGATGATTAGTGCTTTGCATCGGGCGAGAAGTTGAAGACTTCGCCCGGAGTAATGCCGCAGTTTAAAACGCGCACCGCATTATTGCCACTTCCGGGATTGACCAGGATATCGTGGATAGTGCGATTGTTGTTCATGACAAAACGCGCGTAGTAGAGGTTGCCGATGCGTATCCAGGGAATAGCTTCATTGCTCTCGACAGTGTCGGTATAATTATCGTTGTACGAGCGGGCCCAAATGCCAGTCGAAGCTTGCGCGGTAGATTGATCGCCGATAGAGGATGCGATGGCCCAGAATGTTCTCAATCCCATGCTCCGATGAATACGTTGACCCAAACCTTTATAAGCCGGGTTGTCTCCATTGGCGGTCAGGATATTGCTATCCGCCGTCAGATTCCCGTCAATAAACCAGCCAACAGGCTGTTTGTCAGCACCGATGGCGATCATATTGCTGTTCGTCAAACAATTTAGCGGAGCCGCATGTAGCTGATAGCTGCGTTGCGCAATGCTCAGTGTGCCTCTAAGAATGTTGTAACCCGCTTCATTGTTCAGACTGCCGTTCGTCCACATTGGCATGACGGTGTTGCTGAATGAAAGTTGATACCCGCCGTTCGCTTCGAAGCGAATGGCCTGAGGGGAGAGTGAACCCTTCGGTCCATTAGCGGTAGCGAAGTTAACATTGCTGATTTGCACTGGGGTGATATTTGATTGGCCAGTAGACTTTCTTAATACCAGGAACCCTCCAACGGTATCACCATAGTCATTAATATAAGAACCGTTGGCGATTTGAATATTGGCGGAGGAATCCGAGTCGATATCAATTCCGGTACCATTTCTGTCTGCCATGAAATTGCTCAGGCTAAGGCCGCCTAAATAGGAAGTTCCTTGTGTTGTAGTTTTGATAAAGATCTTTTTGCCATAAGAGAACACATTCACCATAAACGTATTGTCGTGGCGATCGAGATTGAAAGCACAAGAACCGGCTACGGCGATAGAGGCAGTCACCGCGTTTTCTGTCGGGCGCACGACGTTGGCATTGACGTGAACATTGGTAAATCTGTTGATGTCCCTGCTTTCATAAACCCTGTAGTCGCAGCGTACTGCCCAACCGTAGATATTCTCAAAGCTGTTGGCTTCTCCACGAGCTTCAACAAAATCATAGGCGCCTACATAACGGCAGTTGGCGACTGACAGAGCGCCGGTTGCGGTAATGGTGGCTCCGTATGGAACAAACGCCTCCGGCTGGGTGGCAGTATATTTCTGATCTGGATAGAGGAACGACCAACCATCAAAGACAACGTTCTTATCGCAGGCGAAACAAACCGTACCTGCCGGCTTTTTGATGATGAAAGCACTATCGTCAGCAAGGCCTGCCCGATTAGGGCCATTGTTTGTAAGACTTGCAGGGCCTTGAGCAATACCGCGGCGGGATCCTCTGACTGTGACGCCATTTGCGACGTTGATAGGTTGAGTGCTGGTCAGCAGATATTGAGCATTTTCCGAAGCATAGACCACTTTGTTTTTTAAACTCGCGGCATAGTTTAATGTCGCGCTGATTGCTGCGTCAGAGGCGGAAGTGCCACTAGGATCGGCACCGAAGTGATCGAAAGTCAGTTTCTGATCCAGTCGTTTCCAGCGCGCTCCTCCCGTTGTAACCACCACGGTACCGTTATTGTCCGCACTGGTTGTATCCGTTTTCGCATAATAGAATTCGCCGCCTCCGGTGAAGTGTCCAGCGGTGTGAGAAACTAAAAAGACAATCTGGTCATCTGTAACTGGCGTCAGATTACGCAATTCACTGATGTTATTAACACTAATCATATTGTTCATGAAATTTCTCCTGTTGGTTGGCAACACTATTCTCAATCAGGCTGGACGTTTCAAAAAGTCGATGAGGTTTGCTGGGTGCTGATACAGCGTGAAATTCAGGCCGCGGAAAGTGGAGCATGGATTGGCCTGGTACCTTGTAAAGACGCAGCACCGTTTCAACGCTGTTATTCGGTCGGCGGCCCCATCTCTTCTTGCGCTCGCTATGCCCTACTGATAAATTTGTGAGTTAAAATCCTTTAAATATCATGATATTAAATGATTTTTTGGTATTTATTTGCGTGGTGAATGATTTGCGCTCTGCCGCTCATTATCGCGTCTGCATTTTATACCTGCTCACCGCCGGTTTTATGGCCGGAACATCACAGCATCAATTGAGGAGAGCCGTCGGCGCAGCCACAGAGCACGCCGACGGCGGACTTTACAAGGAGATAACGATAATGACCCGAACGGCACACTGTTTGACCGCTGCGCTTTTGCTGACGTTGGCCCTGACCGGCTGCCAGACCGCCAAGCGGCCTGTTTCTACATTAAGTAAGCCGCCCAGCGCGGAAGAAGTTGCCGAGCAAGACAAACGGCAGCGTGAAGCTGAGCGCATGCAGCAGTGCCAGCGCGAGCTGGATGCCATGCGCGGTATGGATAACGAAAAATACCAAAAATTCAAACGCGAGTTCGATACTTTGATGGGCGGCGCGGCGCAGTATGCCGGGGTACGCCAGCGGGTCAACACGGGCACGCAGGAAACCGTTGACGCCCTGTATCGTTATCGCACCAGCCGTCTGTGCGCAGACATCAGTTCTGCCATGATGACCGGCCTGGCTGAGCGCGGAGAACGCGCCCAATGACTCTCCGTGCGAGAAAGGCGCTACTGAGCCTGATGATAGCGTTGGCGTTTGCGCCGGCGGTGGTCGCTGCGGATGACGACGTGCCGGCGTTATTGCAGTTTGCCGAGCGCTATCAGCGGCAAGATGCACCGGCAGCGGATACCGCAGTCACTCAATCCCAGGCCCCACAAAAGTCAGCATCCCGGCCGGTTCAAACGCGTGAGACGGCGGCGCATAAGAAGCAGCTGGCGCAGTGGCAAAAGGCGCTGCGCGAGAAAGAGGCCCGATTGGAGCAACAGCAGGCGGTAATTCAATCACTGCAGCAGGAGCTGACCGCGTTGCGCGTCGCGTCCACCCTGACGGCTGCCGACAAACCGTCACCGGCACC
Source organism: Serratia sp. CY47444 (assembly GCF_052168635.1). NCBI lineage: Bacteria > Pseudomonadati > Pseudomonadota > Gammaproteobacteria > Enterobacterales > Yersiniaceae > Serratia > Serratia sp. CY47444. Next base: position 494,202 of record NZ_JBJNMH010000001.1, on the reverse strand, counting down.
CGATCTGAGCGCGTTGAGCAACTTCGCCAGCGGCGTGCGGCAGGCGCTGAACCTGACGCCGCAGGAGCGTAAGGCTCAGGCGCAGATCGCCGAAACGCAAGCGGCGTTAGCGCGGCAAAAGCAACAAACCGCGGAGCGCGATCGGCGTATTGCCTTGCTGGAACAACGGCTGGCGGTGCTGCCTGGCCAGGCGGATAACGCCTGGCAGGAGAAATTGGCCGCGGTGCAGACCGCCCACGATAAAGCGCGCCAACGTTATGAGCAGGATAAAAAAGCGGCCGCCGCTGAGCTGGAACAGCAGAAGGCCGAGGCTGCCAGGCTGACGGGCGAACTGCAGCAGCAGCTGGCGAAACTGCAAAAAGAGCAGGTGGATCAACGGCAGCAGGGGGGGCAGCAAGAGCAAAGCCTGAAGACGGCGCTGGCGCAGCAAAAGGCCGAAACCGCCAAGGCTGCGGGTGAACTTCAGCAGCAGCTGGCGCAGGTGCAAAAAGAGAGGGATATCGTACGCCAACAGGCCGAGCGGCAAGAAAAAAGCCTGAAGACGGCGCTGGCGCAACAAAAGGCGGAAGCCGCTAAGGCTGCGGGTGAACTTCAACAGCAGCTGGCGCAGGTGCAAAAAGAGAGGGATATCGTACGCCAACAGGCCGAGCAGCAAGAAAAAAGCCTGAAGACGGCGCTGGCGCAGCAAAAGGTCGAAGCCGCCAAGGCTGCGGCTGAACTTCAGCAGCAGCTGACTCAGCTGCAGAAAGAGCGTGATGGTCAACGCCAACAGGCTGAGCAACAAGAGCAAAACCTGAAGATGGCGCTGGCACAGCAAAAGGCCGAGGCCGCCAAAGCGACGGGTGAACTTCAGCAGCAGTTGGCAACGCTGCAGGGAAAAAACAAAACGCAAACCGAGCAGGCTAAGGCGCTGGAACAGCGTCTGGCGGCGCTGACGACGGAAAACGCGCAGACAGTGCAGCTACGGAATAAAGCGGCACAACAGGCGGATAAAACGGCGACGGAGCTGGCGGCCGCGCAACAGGCACAGCAAGCCTTGCGCGAGGAACTGGATGGGCTGAGATCGCGGGCTAAATGGCTGCCGGAGAGTCAGACGCTCAAGAAAAAGCCGGAGCAACAGAGCTACGCCGCCGGTGTCGCTTTGGGGCGCGATATTCAAACGATGCTGGCGGAACGTAAAAATTGGGGTATCACGCCCGACAAAACCGTGCTGCTGGCGGGCGTGATCGATACCTTCAGCGGCCATTACCAGTTGAGCGATGCGCAGTTGACCAGCGCACTGGCGGAGTCGGAAAAAGCGGTAAATGACGCCAGAAACCAGGCGGCGAAGACGCAGACCAGCAAGGGTGAGGCGTTCGTCGCCGAGTTTAAAAAGAAGAAGGGTACGCAGAAGTCGCCTGCCGGTTTCTGGTATCGCATCGATTATGCGGGTGATGAGGCCATTAAGGAAAACGCGCGGGTGGACATCGTGGTGAAAGAAAGTTTAACCGACGGTCGCGTGATTCAGGATATGGATCGCAGTGGGAAGGTGATGTCCCAGCCGCTCTCCGCCTATCCGCCGTTGTTCCGCGAGGCGATCGGCCACCTGAAAAATCACGGCTCGCTGACGATGGTGGTGCCGCCGGCGTTGGCGTACGGTGAAACCGGCTATGCGCCGCAGATCCCGCCGAACGCGACGATGGTCTATGAGCTGCGAATTGTCGATGTCAGTAACGGGTGAATTCGGGCCGGCGCAGGCCGGCCCGAGTAGCGAGTACTAGGGTTTTTTGGCGGTCAGTACGGCGCGCAGGGGCGCCGGATAGCCTTCGACCGTTTTGCTGCGATCGTTCGGATCGAGGAATTCGGCCAGCGACTCGCTGGTCATCCAGTCGGTGCGGCGCTGCTCCTCGAGGCTAGTGACGCACATATCGGCGATCTTCACGTCGACGAAGCCACACTTCTCTAGCCAGCACTTCAGCGCTTCGGCGGAAGGGATGAAATACACGTTGCGCATCTGCGCATAACGATCGCCCGGCACCAGCACCTGGTGGCGATCGCCTTCCACCACCAGCGTTTCCAGCACCAGTTCACCTTCAGCCACCAGCTGATTTTTCAGCTGATACAGATGATCAAGCGGCGAGCGGCGATGATACAGCACCCCCATCGAGAACACGGTGTCGAACGCCGCCAAATCTGGCAACTGCTCGATGCCGAGCGGCAGCAGGTGGGCGCGCTGATCGCCGCCCAACAGCTTGCGCACCGCTTCGAACTGGCATAGGAACAGCTGCATGGGATCGATGCCTACGGCGAAGTGGGCACCGGCGCCGATCATGCGCCACAGGTGATAACCACTGCCGCAGCCAACGTCGAGAATGGTGCGGCCGGCCAGCGGAGAAATGTGCGGCAGCACGCGATCCCACTTCCAGTCGGAATGCCATTCGGTATCGATATCGATGCCATACAGCGAGAACGGCCCTTTACGCCACGGCATCAGGGTGCGCAGCATTTTCTCGATGCCTTCGAGCTGGCCCGGCGACAGGCCGGGCTCCATTTCGGCGCGCACGCCGTGCAGCAGATCGAGGCGGGTTGGGGTCAGCGTCGGCAAATGTTCTACCGAGTTGAACCACTGTTTGAATTTGCCGTGCAGCGATTCGCGTTGCCAGGCGCTGAGCTGCGCGGGCAGGGTATCCAACCAATGGCTGAGGGGACTCTTGGCAATATGCTGATAGAAATCACCGAACTCGATCATTGCGCCTCTCCCGCTTTCAGGGCGATCAGCGAACCGAAGTTGAAGCACTGGAACCACACTTCGGCATGCTCGAACCCGGCCTGTTGCAGTCGCGCTTTGTGCGCTTCTACCGAGTCGGTGAGCATCACATTTTCCAGCATGCTGCGTTTTTGGCTGATCTCCAGCTCGCTGTACCCGTTAGCGCGTTTGAAATCGTGATGCATGTTGAACAGCAGTTCGCCGACTTCGGCGTCTTCAAAGCTGAATTTCTCCGACAGCACCAGTGCGCCGCCTGGGCGCAGGCCGCGATAGATTTTCTCCAGCAGACGCAGGCGATCGGCCGGCTCGAGGAACTGCAGCGTAAAGTTCAGCACCACCATCGAGGCGTTTTCGATGTCGATGTCGCGAATGTCGGCTTCGATGATGTCGACCGGCGTGTCGGCGCGGAAGGCGTCGATATGGCGGCGGCAACGTTCCACCATCGCCGGCGAATTGTCGACGGCGATGATAGTGCAGCCAGGCACCTTGATATTCCGCCGCATCGACAGCGTCGCCGCGCCCAGCGAGCAGCCCAAGTCATACACCCGGCTGTCGGGTTGCACAAAGCGTTCGGCTAGCATACCGATCATCGAGATGATGTTGGAATAGCCGGGAACGGAGCGTTGGATCATGTCGGGAAACACTTCGGCGACGCGTTCGTCGAAGGTCCAGTCGCCCAGTTTGGCGATGGGGGCGGAGAAAAGGGTATCGCGGTTTGGCATAGCGGCAAATCAGTTCAGAATTCGAAGCTGCGTAGTCTAACAGAAAAGCGTAAAAAAGCGGAGCGGAAGCAGGCGGCGCGGCCGCCTGATGATAAAACGGGATCAATGCAGGCTGAAAATTAGATCCCAGGGCAGATAGAAGATATTTGCCAGAACCATCAACAACAAAGAGATATAGGTCGCGGCCATGCCTGAACGACGCCAGCGAACCTCGCGGTTGCGCAAACCGTAGTAATGCACCAGTCGCCCGGCCATCAGCATCAGGCCGCAAAGGTGAATCATCCAGATTTCCGCGCCGTTCATCTCCATGATCACCAGCAATACGGCAGCGATAGGAATGTATTCAACGGCGTTGCCATGCACGCGGATGGCGGTCTGCAATTCGTAAAAACCGCCGTCGCCGTAGGCTACGCGGTACTGCATCCTTAATCTGACTACGTCATAAGAGAGTTTGATCAACAACAATGCGCCGAGCACTACATAAAGCGCGCTTACCATTTTTAACTCCGTTCCCTAACCAAAACTGGCAGCCAGCATCATAGCCGTCATTGTATTCACTGTCGCGGGGAAATATTTGATGTTATTGGTCAGATTAATAGGTCAAAACAGTGCATCTTGCTCTGGCCAGTCCGGCGGCGCAGGCAAATCGGGGATCGCCCGGCGCAGCTGCTGCCAAATTTTTTGCGCTTGCTGGGGTGAATCGCCGTTGTCCGGCGTATGAATAAACAGATACGGTTGATGTTGTTGCTGCCACAGCGGCAGTTTTTGCTGCCAGGCTTCGAACCAGCGCAGGTTGTCGGCCAATTGGTCGCCGCCGATAAAGCGCACCAGCGGTTGGTCGGCGGTGACCAGAGCGTGCACCGGCAGCTTCGGTTTTTTCTGCTGGGCATCGCGCACGGCGGCGGTATGGGGGGCGGCGTGATGCACCGGGCGGCTGTCGAGGATCACCCGATTGATGCCGCGCTGATGCAGCCCCTGATTCAACGCGCGCTCTTCCTCGCCTTTGGCGAAAAATGCCGGATGACGCACTTCGACGCCGTAGGTGAATTCCTGCGGCAGGCTTTCGAAGAACTGCCACATGCGCGGCAGCTCGTCGGGGCCGAAGGCGGCGGGCAACTGCAGCCACAATTGCCCGATGCGTTGATGCACCGGGCTCAGGCAGTGGTAAAACGCCTGCAGCTCGGCGGCGCAGTTGCGCAGGGCGGCCTTGTGGCTGATGTCCGACGGGAATTTGAAGCAGAAGCGAAAATCGTCGCCGGTCATGTCGCGCCAGCGCTGCACGATGTCCAGCTTCGGCAGCGCGTAGAAGGTGGTGTTGCCTTCCACGCAGTTGAAGTAGCGGCTGTAATCCGCCAAGTCACGCAGCCCGATACGATTCCAGGCTGAATGTTGCCACTGGGGCAGTCCGATGTAGATCACGGCGTCGTCTTCCTTTACTTATCCTTGGCTTATCAGGCTACAACTTAACGTTACCGGTCGAGCGCGGCAAGAATTTCGCCGGTGTCGCGCACTCGCGCCAAACGCGGGAAGATGTGTTCGAACGCGAAACGGTGCATTTCCGCGTTCTGCGCGCTGCAGACGTCTTCGGCGATCACCAGCTCATAGCCGTGTTCCCAGGCGGCGCGGGCGGTGGATTCCACGCCGATATTGGTGGAAATACCGCCCAGCACCACAGACTTGATGCCGCGGCGGCGCAGCTGCAAGTCCAGATCGGTGCCGTAGAAGGCGCCCCATTGGCGCTTGGTGATCAGAATATCGCTGTCGCAGACCGCCAGCGGCGCGGGGAACTCCCACCAGCTGGCCGGCAAACCGCCGGCGGGCGCGGGAGCCGGTTTATCCACCGGTTGTTTCAGCGCTTCGGCGAAGGAGTCTGACCAACCGACGCGCACCAACAGCACCGGCGCGCCTAGCAGACGAAAACGCGCGGCCAGCAGGGCGGCGTTCGCCACCACCTGCTCGGCGCCGTGCGGGCCGCCGGCGTAGGGCAGAATGCCATTTTGCAAATCGATCAGCACCAGAGCGGTGGTTTGGGCGTCAAGTTTCAGCATGGATTTCATCTCGTTGCGAAGTGGATAAAAACTGTTCGGCGCGTCGGGCGAGCTGCGTTCGGCGCAAAACCGGGGGAGAATCAGGCTACGTGAAAAAACTGTCGCAGGTTAATGGGAAATTTGTTAACCGATGTGTTGATTCGAGCAAAAACGCGCCATTTAGTGCAGTAACAATGCTGTGTTCGCACTTATCGGGCGGATGAATTTCCTTTATAATGACTCCCTTTTTTCAACACTCTTTAATCCAACGACCTATGCCGATTTATGAATATGCATGTGGTGCTTGCAACCATCGGTTAGAGAAATTGCAAAAATTTTCCGATGCGCCGCTGGCAGACTGCCCGGCGTGTGGGCAGCCCGCGTTGACCAAGTTGATTTCATCCTCCGGCTTCCAGCTTAAGGGCACCGGGTGGTATGCGACGGATTTTAAACCGGGTAACAAGTAGAATTTATCAGATAACAGCCGCGCGACAGGGGCGCAGTAGCCCGGCGCGGCATCGGCTGTGTAAAAGGATAGCGTATGCGTACTGAATATTGCGGACAGTTGAATCTGTCCCACGTGGGCCAGGAAGTCACTCTGTGTGGTTGGGTCAATCGTCGTCGCGATCTCGGCGGCCTGATCTTTATTGATATGCGCGACCGCGAAGGCATCGTGCAGGTGTTCTTCGATCCGGACGAGAAAGTGGCGTTCGACAAGGCCTACGACCTGCGCAATGAGTTCTGCATCCAGATCGTCGGCACCGTGCGTGCGCGTCCGGACAGTCAGATCAATAAAGATATGGCCACCGGCGAAGTGGAAGTGTTTGCCCACGCGCTGGAGATCATCAACCGCTCCGAGCCGCTGCCGCTGGACTCCAACCAGGTCAACAGTGAAGAAGCGCGCCTGAAATACCGCTACCTGGATCTGCGCCGCCCGGAAATGGCTGAGCGTCTGAAGACCCGCGCCAAAATCACCAGCTTCGTACGCCGCTTCATGGACAGCCATGGCTTCCTCGATATCGAAACGCCGATGCTGACCAAGGCGACGCCGGAAGGCGCCCGCGATTACCTGGTGCCAAGCCGCGTGCACAAGGGCAAATTCTACGCGCTGCCGCAGTCTCCGCAGCTGTTCAAACAGCTGCTGATGATGTCCGGCTTCGATCGTTACTATCAGATCGTCAAATGCTTCCGTGACGAAGACCTGCGTGCGGACCGTCAGCCTGAATTCACCCAGATCGACGTCGAAACCTCCTTCATGACCGCCGATCAGGTGCGTGAAGTGATGGAGAAACTGGCGCGCGAGCTGTGGCTGGATGTGAAGGGCGTGGATCTGGGCGATTTCCCGGTCATGACCTTCGCCGAAGCGATGCGTCGCTTTGGCTCCGACAAGCCGGACCTGCGTAACCCGCTGGAGCTGGTGGACGTGGCCGACCTGGTCAAAGACGTCGAGTTTAAAGTGTTCTCCGGCCCGGCTAACGACGCCAAAGGCCGCGTGGCGGCAATCCGCGTACCGGGCGGCGCACAGCTGACCCGCAAGCAGATCGACGAGTACGGCGCTTTCGTCAACATCTACGGCGCGAAAGGCCTGGCCTGGCTGAAGGTCAACGACCGCGCCGCCGGCATGGAAGGCGTGCAGAGCCCGATCGCCAAATTCCTCAGCGCGGAAGTGCTGGAAGCTGTCCTGGCGCGCACCAACGCGCAGACCGGCGACATCCTGTTCTTCGGCGCAGACAGTTTCAAGATTGTCACCGACGCGATGGGCGCGCTGCGCCTGAAGCTGGGTCGCGATCTGGGGCTGACCCAACTCGACAGCTGGGCGCCGCTGTGGGTGGTCGACTTCCCGATGTTTGAAGAAGACGAAGAGGGCGGCCTGGCGGCGATGCACCACCCGTTCACCTCGCCGCGCGACATGAGCCCGGAAGAGCTGGCGGCAGCGCCGGTCAACGCTATCGCCAACGCCTATGACATGGTGATCAACGGTTACGAAGTGGGCGGCGGTTCGGTGCGTATTCACCGCAGCGAAATGCAGCAGACGGTATTCAGCATTCTGGGCATTAACGAACATGAACAGCGCGAGAAGTTCGGCTTCCTGCTGGACGCGCTGAAGTACGGTACGCCGCCGCACGCCGGCCTGGCCTTCGGCCTGGATCGTCTGGTGATGCTGCTGACCGGCACCGACAACATCCGCGACGTGATCGCCTTCCCGAAAACCACCGCGGCGGCCTGTCTGATGACTGACGCACCGAGCTTCGCCAACCCGGCGTCGCTGCAGGAGCTGGCGATCAGCGTGGTAAAGAAAGCCGGTGCGGAACAAGAGAGCGAGTGATGAGTTATAAGCGCCCTGAATCTATCCTGGTAGTGATTTACGCGAAATCCAGTGGTCGGGTGCTGATGTTACAGCGGCGCGACGATACCGAGTTCTGGCAGTCGGTCACCGGCAGCCTGGAACAGGATGAGTCACCGCCGCATGCCGCGCGGCGTGAAGTCATGGAAGAAGTCGGCATCGATATCGAAGCAGAGCACCTGCCGTTGTTCGATTGCCAACGCTGCGTGGAGTTTGAACTCTTTGTCCATTTGCGACATCGCTATGCGCCGGGAACCACGCGCAATAAAGAGCACTGGTTCTGTCTGGCGTTGCCCGAGGAGCGCGATCCGGTGATTACCGAGCACCACGCTTACCAATGGCTTGAGGCGGCCGAAGCCGTGAAGTTGACCAAGTCATGGAGCAATCAGCAGGCGATTGAAGAGTTCGTGATCAATTCAGTCCAGTAGTTTTTTTCGGAGATTTTTTATGGCAGGTCATAGTAAGTGGGCCAACACAAAGCACCGTAAAGCGGCGCAGGACGCCAAGCGCGGTAAAATTTTCACCAAGATTATTCGTGAGCTGGTCACTGCCGCGAAGCTGGGCGGCGGCGATCCGGATTCCAACCCGCGTCTGCGCGCGGCGATGGACAAGGCGCTGTCGAACAACATGACGCGCGACACCATGAACCGTGCGATCGCGCGCGGCGTGGGCGGCGATGATGATACCAATATGGAAACCATCATCTATGAAGGTTACGGCCCTGGCGGCACCGCCGTCATGATCGAATGCCTGAGTGACAACCGCAACCGCACCGTGGCGGAAGTGCGTCACGCTTTCACCAAGTGTGGCGGCAACCTCGGTACCGACGGTTCCGTAGCTTATCTGTTCACCAAGAAGGGCGTGATCACTTACGCACCGGGCCTGGATGAAGACAGCGTGATGGAAGCGGCGCTGGAAGCCGGTGCGGAAGACATCGTGACCTATGACGATGGCGCCATCGACGTGTTCACCGCCTGGGAAAGCCTGGGCGCGGTGAAAGACGCGCTGACCGCGGCGGGCTTCGAGGCCGAAGCGGCGGAAGTGTCGATGATCCCATCGACCAAGGCCGACATGGACGCGGAAACCGCGCCTAAGCTGTTGCGTCTGATCGATATGCTGGAAGACTGCGACGACGTGCAGGAAGTTTACCATAACGGTGAAATCTCCGACGAAGTGGCGGCGACGCTGTAATCCGGTAAAACGGGCGCCGCCGTTCGGCGGCGCCGTGCATGCAAGGTGGATGTAGATATGGCGATCATACTCGGTATCGATCCCGGTTCACGCGTCACCGGCTATGGCCTTATCCGCCAGCAGGGGCGTCAGTTGAGCTATATCGCCAGCGGCTGCATCCGCACGGTGGTGGACGACATGCCGACGCGGCTGAAGCTGATTTACGCCGGCGTCAGTGAGATCATCACCCAGTTTCAGCCCGACTTCTTCGCCATCGAACAGGTGTTTATGGCTAAGAATCCGGATTCGGCGCTCAAGCTTGGCCAGGCACGCGGCGTCGCGATCGTGGCGGCGGTGAATCAGAATCTGGAAGTGTTCGAGTATGCGGCGCGGCAGGTCAAACAGACCGTGGTCGGCACCGGTGCGGCCGAAAAGGCGCAGGTACAGCACATGGTGCGCTCGCTGCTCAAACTCTCGGCCAACCCGCAGGCGGACGCCGCCGATGCTCTGGCTATCGCCATCACCCACTGCCACCTCAGCCAGAACGTGCTGCGGATGAGCGAAGGGCGGTTGAACCTGGCGCGCGGGCGTTTGCGCTGACGCAAAGCGATGATTGCTCAGGCTGGATATTCATCCAGCCTTTTTTATGTTATAAGCTTTACCAGCAACGGCATGGCAGGGCGCCATGCCCGGTCATTCTGCAGGAGGGTAAATGATAGGTCGTCTCAGAGGAAATATTCTGGAAAAGCAGCCGCCGCTGGTGTTGCTGGAGGCGAACGGCGTGGGCTACGAGGTACACATGCCGATGACCTGCTTTTACGAGCTGCCTGAACTGGGGCAAGAGGCCATCGTGTTTACCCACTTCGTGGTGCGTGAAGACGCGCAGCTGCTGTACGGTTTCAACGACAAGCAGGAGCGTGCGCTGTTCCGCGAGCTGATCAAGGTCAACGGCGTCGGGCCGAAGCTGGCGCTGGCGATCCTGTCAGGCATGTCCGCGCAGCAGTTCGTCAGCGCGGTGGAGCGTGAAGAGATCACCGCACTGGTCAAGCTGCCGGGCGTGGGCAAAAAAACCGCCGAGCGCCTGGTGGTAGAGATGAAAGACCGCTTCAAAGGGCTTAACGGCGACCTGTTCAACAACAGCAGCGAGATCAGCCTGCCGTCCGCCGCCGACAACGCGCCGGAAGCGGACGCGGAAGCCGAAGCCGTTTCGGCGCTGGTGGCGCTGGGCTATAAGCCGCAGGAAGCCAGCCGCATGGTCAGCAAAATTGCCAAACCGGGCGCCGACTGCGAGACGCTGATCCGCGACGCGTTGCGCGCTGCTTTGTAAGGCCGCTAAGAGGTAGATAATGATTGAAGCCGATCGCCTGATCTCCGCCGAACCGATCAACGAGGAAGAAGTCCTCGATCGCGCCATTCGTCCCAAGCTGTTGACCGAATACGTGGGTCAGCCGCACGTACGCGAGCAGATGGAGATCTTCATCCAGGCGGCCAAGCAGCGCGGTGACGCGCTCGACCACCTGCTGATCTTCGGCCCGCCGGGGCTGGGGAAAACCACCCTGGCCAACATCGTGGCCAACGAAATGGGCGTGAATCTGCGCACCACTTCCGGCCCGGTGCTGGAGAAGGCGGGCGATTTGGCGGCGATGCTGACCAACCTCGAACCGCACGACGTGTTATTCATCGACGAAATCCACCGTTTGTCACCGGTGGTAGAAGAAGTGCTGTATCCGGCGATGGAAGACTACCAGCTGGATATCATGATCGGCGAAGGGCCGGCGGCGCGTTCGATTAAGCTTGATCTGCCGCCGTTCACGTTGGTGGGCGCGACCACCCGCGCCGGTTCGCTGACCTCGCCGCTGCGCGATCGTTTCGGCATAGTCCAGCGGCTGGAGTTTTATCAGGTGGCGGATCTGCAGCATATCGTCTCACGCAGCGCCGGGTGCCTTGGGTTGGAGCTGTCCGACGAGGGCGCCCATGAGGTGGCCCGCCGCGCGCGCGGTACGCCGCGTATCGCCAACCGCCTGCTGCGCCGGGTGCGTGACTTCGCCGAAGTGCGCGCCAACGGCGTGATCAGCGGCGCAGTGGCGGCGCAGGCACTCGATATGCTCAACGTCGATGCCGAAGGCTTCGACTATATGGATCGCAAGCTGCTGCTGGCGATCATCGACAAGTTTACCGGCGGCCCGGTCGGGTTGGACAACCTGGCGGCGGCGATCGGCGAAGAGCGTGAAACCATCGAAGACGTGATTGAACCGTTCCTGATCCAGCAGGGCTTTATCCAGCGCACGCCGCGCGGCCGCCTGGCGACGCAGCATGCCTACCGGCATTTCGGTCTCGAACGCGAAGCATAAGTTTTCCACCCATCATAAAAAAAGGGCCGCATTCGCGGCCCTTGTCATATTCTGCTGCTGGCTTTAATCAAGCCTGCTGTTTTTTGAACAGGCTCAGCGTGAACAGCACGGCGGCGCTCAGCACCACCGAAGGGCCGGCCGGCGTATCGTAAAATGCCGAGAAGGTCAGGCCGCCGGTGACGGCCACCATGCCGAGCAGCACTGCGACGCCCGCCATCTGCTCCGGCGTGCGTGCGAAGCGCCGAGCGGTGGCTGCCGGAATGATCAGCAGTGAGGTGATGATCAGCGCGCCGACGAATTTCATCGCCAGACCGATGGTCAAGGCGGTGACCAGCATCAACACGGTGCGTGCGCGCACCAGATTAACGCCGTCGACGTGCGCCAGCTCTGGGCTGATGGTCATCGACAGCAGATCGCGCCACTGCCACCACAGCACCAACAGCACCACGGCGACGCCGCCGGCAATCATCACGATATCGCTCAGCGTAACCGACAGCAGATCGCCGAACAGGTAGGCCATCAGATCGACCCGCACGTTAGACATCAATGCCACCACCACCAGTCCCAGCGACAGGGCGCTGTGGGCCAGAATGCCGAGCAGGGTATCCACTGAAAGCTGCGGGCGACGTTCCAGCCAAACCAGGGCCAGAGCCAGCAGCAGCGTAATGGCGATCACCGCATAGAAGGGGTTGATGTCGAGCAGCAGACCAAAGGCGACGCCGAGCAGCGAGGCGTGCGCCAGGGTATCACCAAAGTAGGACATGCGGCGCCAGACCACGAAGGAACCCAGCGGCCCGGCGGCGCTAGCCAGCAACACGCCGGCCAGCCAGCCGGGAAGTAACAGTTCAATCATGCTTCGCGGCTCCCGGTTTTCTTCAAGACAATTCTTCCCTGCAGATCGTGGCGGTGGTTGTGATGGTGGCGATACACCGCCAGCTGCTCTGCGCCGCGGTTGCCGAACATGGCGATGAATTCGGGATGCATCGAGACCACCTCCGGCGCGCCGGAGCAGCAGATGTGCTGATTGAGGCACAACACCTCGTCGGTTTTCGCCATCACCAGATGCAGATCGTGCGAGACCATCAGCACGGCGCACCCCAGCTCCTTGCGCAGCTGATCGATCAGATCGTACAGCGCCAGCTGGCCGTTGACGTCTACCCCTTGCGTGGGTTCGTCCAGCACCAGCAGCTGCGGTTTATTCAGCAGCGCTCGCGCCAGCAGCACGCGCTGGTTTTCACCGCCGGAGAGCTTTTGCATCGGCTGGTCGAGCAGGTGGGCGGCGTGCACGCGTTTGAGCGCCGGCAGAATGTCGGCTTTCTTTACGCCAGGTTTAAGACGCATAAAGCGGCTGACGGTCAGTGGCAGGGTGGCGTCGAGGTGCAGCTTTTGTGGCACATAGCCGATGCGCAGATCGGGCTCACGCTCCAGCGTGCCGGCGGTCGGTTTGACCAATCCCAGCACCACGCGCACCAGCGTGGATTTGCCCGCGCCGTTCGGGCCAAGCAGCGTGAGAATACGGCCGGGTTGCAGGCTGAGGGAAATGTTCGACAGCACCTTGCGGCTGCCGAAGGCGACGGAGATATTTTTTAGCGTTATCAGTGTAGACATCTCGAGATTACAGGTTGCAGAACGAAGCGAATGTTATAATATCACGCCTTGTTGATGAAAACGATGGGATTACTGATGATGGCAAAGAAAAATAAATGGCTGCAGCGTACGCTGTTGGCCAGCGCATTGTTGATGGCCGGCCCGCTGAGCAGCGCTTCCGCGGCGGTGGTGACCACGATTCGTCCGCTGGGCTTTATCGCTTCGGCGATCGCCGACGGCGTGACGCCGACCGAGGTGTTGCTGCCGGACGGCGCTTCACCGCACGATTTTGCGCTGCGTCCTTCCGATATCCAGCGTTTGCGCTCTGCGGACCTGGTGCTATGGGTTGGGCCGGACATGGAAGCGTTCCTGAACAAGGCGCTGGTGCCTATCTCGGCAACCCGAAAGCTGGCTGTCAGCGAACTGCCGGCGGTGAAGCCGTTGCTGATGAAAGGCGAAGATGACGACGATCATGATCATGCAGGCGAAGCGCATAACCATGCCGATGACGATCATGGGCATCATCACGGCGAGTACAATATGCACGTTTGGCTGTCGCCGGAGATAGCAAAAGTGACCGCGATCGCGATTCACGACAGATTGTTGGAACTTATGCCGCAAAATAAGGACAAATTAGACGCAAACCTGCGCCAGTTCGAGAATCTGCTGACGCAAACTGACAAAAATGTTGGTAACATGCTTACGCCTGTGCAAGGTAAGGGTTATTTTGTTTTTCATGATGCTTACGGCTACTTTGAGAAACACTACGGTTTGAGTCCGCTGGGCCATTTCACCGTCAATCCCGAAATTCAGCCTGGAGCACAGCGCCTACACCAAATTCGAACACAGTTGGTTGAGCAGAAAGCGGTATGCGTTTTTGCTGAGCCACAATTCAGGCCGGCCGTAATCAATGCCGTCGCCAAGGGTACCAAAGTGCGTTCCGGAACGCTGGACCCGCTGGGCATCGGCATCGCGCTGGGGAAGGACAGCTACGGGAAATTCCTGACTCAGCTGTCAAACCAGTACGTGAGCTGCCTGAAGTAAAGCTTATGAGGATAATATCGAGTGCAGCAGATAGTCCGAACTATCGCTCTGGCGTATAACAACCTGCCACGGCCCCATCGCGTCATGCTGGGGTCGCTGACAGTCGTCACATTGGCCGTCGCTGTTTGGCGGCCTTTTGTTTACCACCCAGAACACAACCCCATCGCCAAGAGCGTCGAGTTAGAATCCAGCCAGATGCGGTCATTGCTCCCCGAAGCCAGTGAACCGATAGATGTCGACCAACCCACCCCCGATGACGAAATCCCGCAGGATGAGCTGGATCAAAAAGATGCCGGCGATGATGGCGTGCATGAATATGTGGTTTCCACCGGCGATACCCTCGGCAGCATTCTGACGCAGTACGGCATCGATATGTCGGATGTCACGCTGCTGGCTTCGCAAAATCGCGATCTGCGCAACCTTAAGATCGGCCAACAGCTGTCGTGGACCGTGAACGATGCGGGCGATTTGCAGCAGTTGACCTGGGAAGTTTCCCGCCGCGAAACCCGCACCTACGATCGCGTCGGCAACAGCTTCAAAGAGTCGAAAGAGGCGCAGCAGGGCGAATGGCGCAACAACGTGATCAGCGGCCGGGTTAACGGCAGCTTCGTCAGCAGCGCCGGCGACGCCGGGCTGAGCCGTAACGAAATCAACTCGGTGATCAAGGCGCTGCAATGGCAGCTCGATTTCCGCAAGCTGCGCAAAGGCGACCAGTTCTCCGTGCTGATGTCGCGCGAGCATTTCGACGGTAAGAAATCGCAAAGCCAGCTGTTGGGCGTGCGTCTGCGCACCGGCGGCAAAGATTACTATGCGATCCGCGCCGAAGACGGCAAATTCTACGATCGCCAAGGCTCTGGCCTGGCGCGCGGCTTCATGCGTTTCCCGACCATGAAACAGTTCCGCATCTCCTCCAACTTCAACCCGCGCCGCGTGAACCCGGTGACTGGCCGCGTGGCGCCGCACAAGGGCGTCGATTTCGCCATGCCGGTCGGCACGCCGGTGCTGGCGGTCGGCGACGGTGAGGTGGTGATCGCCAAACGCAGCGGCGCAGCGGGCAACTATGTGGCGATCCGCCACGGTCGTCAGTACACCACGCGCTATATGCACCTGAAAAAACTGCTGGTGAAACCAGGCCAGAAGGTGAAACGCGGCGATCGCATTGCGCTCTCCGGCAACACCGGCCGTTCCACCGGGCCACACCTGCACTTTGAACTGTGGACCGGCCAACAGGCGGTGAACCCGCTGACGGCCAAACTGCCGCGTTCCGAAGGGCTGGGCGGCAAAGACCGCAGCGATTATCTGGCACAGGTGAAGGAAGTGGTTCCTCAACTGCAGTTGGATTAACGTCCCCCTTTTTTCCGGCGCTCCGGCGCCGTTAATTTCATCGGCCTGATTGCGGGCCGATGCTGTTTTATCTGGGTGGTTCGCGGTTGTTAATTGCAAAATCGGTGATGGCAATTATGATTAGCCGAATCGCTAAGCGAAGAGCACGTGCATGCAAAACGAGAAGAAATCGAACGTAGAGTTCATCCCGCAGTTTCAAAAAGCCTTTTTATATCCGCGCTACTGGGGCGTGTGGTTGGGAACCGGTCTGATGGCCGGCATTTCGCTGGTGCCTGCGCGCCTGCGCGATCCGGTGCTGGGTGCGGTCGGCAAACTGGCCGGCAAGCTGGCGAAGGGCGCGCGCCGTCGTGCCCGCATCAACCTGCTGTATTGCTTGCCTGAGCTGCCTGAAAGCGAACGCGAGCACATTATCGACCAGATGTTCGCCTGCGCGCCGCAGTCGATGGTGCTGATGGCGGAACTGGCCTGCACCAAGCCCGAAAAAGTGCTAAAGCGCGTGCGTTGGCACGGTGAAGAGGTGCTGGACAAGATCCGGGCGGAAGGGCGTAACGTGATTTTCCTGGTGCCTCACGGCTGGGCGGTGGATGTGCCAGCGATGCTGATGGCTGCGCGCGGCCAACCGATGGCGGCGATGTTCCACAACCAGCGCAATCAGCTGATCGACTACCTGTGGAATGCCGTGCGTCGTAAATTCGGCGGCCGCATGCACGCGCGCAACGACGGCATCAAACCGTTTATCAGTTCGGTACGGCAGGGGTACTGGGGCTACTACCTGCCCGATCAGGATCACGGCGCCGAGCACAGTGAGTTCGTCGATTTCTTCGCGACCTATAAGGCGACGCTGCCGGCGGTAGGCCGGTTGATGAAGGTTTGCCGTGCGGCGATCGTGCCTTTGTTCCCGGTGTACGATGGCAAAACCAGCATGCTGGATATTTATATTCGCGAGCCCATGGACGATCTGGCCGAAGCCGATGACCCACGGATTGCGCGCCGCATGAATGAAGAAGTGGAAAACCTGGTGGGCCCGAACCCTGAGCAGTACACCTGGATCCTAAAACTGTTGAAGACGCGCAAGGAAGGGGAGATTGAGCCTTACTCGCGCGACGATCTGTATCGCTAATCCTTCCTAACGTTAACGCCGGTCGGGCTATAACCCGGCCGGTATCACTTCAGATGTGCACCATACAGCCGCGCGCCCGCAGGATGTCGATGACTTTAGGCGTGCGGGTGAAATCATTCCAGCGCAGATCCAGCTTGCGCAGCCGGCTCAGTTCGCCGAGGCTTTCCGGCAGCTCGCTCAGGCGGTTGGCGCGCAGATCCAGACTTCTCAGCGCCGTCAGCTCACCGATATTTTCCGGCAGGCGCGTCAGTTGATTGAAACGCAGGTTCAGCTCGCTCAATCGCGGCAGGTGGCAGAAGGCTGCCGGCAGTTCGGTGATAGCATTGTTGGCCGCATCGAGTATCTCCAACTCACCGAGCAGAGCCATTTCCGCCGGCAGCGTGGTCAGGGCATTTTTCATGATATGCAGTTCGCGCAGCGCGCGCAGCTGCCCGATTTCGGCGGGCAGGCTGCGGATGCGATTGTTGTATAAACGCAGCTCCTGCAACGCCGCCAGCCTCGGTATTGCCTGCGGCAAGGCGGTCAGTTGGTTATCGGTCGCGTTGAGATAGATGAGCTGCTGCAGCTGTGCCAGCGAATGGGGGAGGTCGCTAAAACCGTTATCGCTCAGATAGAGGTATTTCAGCCGGTGCAGTTGCCCCAACGCTTCAGGCAGTTCGCTCGCGCGATTGTGGCCAAAGTCGAACATCTCGAGCTGTTGCAACTGACCAATCTCCGGCGGCAGACGGTCGAGCTGATTGCAGGAGATATTCAGCACCTGCAGATTCTGGTGCCGGAAGATTGGGGTGGGGAAGGCCGTCAGCTGATTGTCGTACAGGCTGACCTTGCGCAGCGCGCGGCCGGCAAGCTGCGATTCGTCGAGCTGCGTCAGGCTACGGCCGTCGAGATCGAGCTCATCAGCGCTCGCTGCGGGGTTGTGTTGGTGGAGCATGGCGTTCTCCGTCGTTTATGGCGATGTCAGCGCAAAAAAAATGCCGGCCAACGTGAGCCGGCCGGCATTTCGTCTGCGGCGTGAATTACTCGACGCGCAAGATACGGCTGGTATTGGTGGTACCGACGGTTTCCATCACGTCGCCCTGGGTGACGATCACCAGATCGCCGGAGACCAGGAAGCCTTTGTCACGCAGGCGATTGACGGCTTCATTGGCGGCGATCACGCCGTCTTTGTGGCTGTCGAAATATACCGGCGTCACGCCGCGATACAGCGCAGTCAGGTTCAGCGTGTGCTCATGACGCGACATGGCGAAGATCGGCAGGCCGGAGCTGATGCGTGACATCATCAGCGCGGTGCGGCCGGACTCAGTCATGGCGATCAGCGCGGTGACGCCTTTCAGGTGGTTGGCCGCATACATCGAAGACATGGCGATTGCCTCTTCGATATTGTCGAACTGCACGTCCAGACGGTGTTTGGAAACGTTGATGCTCGGGATCTTCTCGGCGCCCAGACAAACGCGCGCCATCGCCGCTACGGTTTCCGCCGGGTATTGGCCAGCAGCGGTTTCCGCCGACAGCATGACGGCGTCGGTGCCGTCCAGCACGGCGTTGGCCACGTCCATGACTTCGGCGCGGGTCGGCATCGGGTTGGTGATCATCGACTCCATCATCTGAGTCGCGGTGATCACCGCGCGGTTCAGGGTGCGTGCGCGGCGGATCAGTTTCTTCTGAATGCCGACCAGTTCCGGATCGCCGATTTCGACGCCGAGGTCGCCACGGGCAACCATCACCACGTCGGAGGCCAGAATAATGTCGTCCATCGCTTCGTCGGTGCAAACCGCTTCGGCGCGCTCAACCTTGGACACGATCTTGGCGTTGCAGCCCGCATCGCGCGCCAGGCGGCGGGCATAGTTCAGGTCTTCACCGGTACGCGGGAAGGAGACCGCCAGATAGTCGACGCCAATCTTGGCGGCGGTCACGATGTCCGCCTTGTCTTTTTCGGTCAGCGCCTCGGCTGACAGGCCACCGCCTAGCTTGTTGATGCCCTTGTTGTTGGACAACGGGCCGCCGACGGTCACTTCGGTAAACACTTTCATGCCCTGAACTTCGAGCACTTTTAACTGAACGCGGCCGTCGTCAAGCAGCAGGACATCGCCCGGCACGACGTCGGCAGGCAGGCCTTTATAGTCGATACCGACTTTTTCTTTATCGCCTTCGCCTTTTGACAGGTTGGCGTCCAGCAGGAATTTATCACCCACGTTGAGGAAGATTTTGCCTTCCTTGAAGGTGGATACGCGGATTTTCGGCCCTTGCAGATCGCCGAGGATAGCGACGTGACGTCCCAGTTTGGCAGCGATTTCGCGCACTTTGTCTGCGCGAGCCTGGTGATCTTCCGGGCTGCCGTGGGAGAAGTTAAGCCGAACTACGTTGGCACCGGCGGCAATGATCTTTTCCAGATTATTGTCGCGGTCTGTAGCCGGACCCAGGGTGGTAACGATTTTGGTTCTTCTGAGCCGTCTGGACATGTATTACTCCGTTGACTGGTGAAGCAAATATTGGTGTTGCGATAACGTCGGATAACGAAACCAGGCGTGAAATGTAATTTTACAACACTGATATTTCACCCGGGTTACCCGCATGAGCATGTTAACAGGGTACCGCCTCTGATGCCGTCATTCAAATGTCTGTTGAACGGCGATTTTTTTCTTCGTCGGGTCACGAATCAAAACTGTTGGGAATGACCACGCCTTTATCAAAGCGCGATTCTTTGAGCGCTTCTTTGACCCGCTTCAAGTTATCTCTGAATTTAGCCCCTCGGCGCAAGGTAAATCCGGTGGCAAGCACGTCAATGAGCGTTAATTGCGCGATCCGCGACACCATCGGCATGTAAACGTCGGTGTCTTCAGGCACATCGAGCAGCAACGCGAGGGTCGCCGCTTGGGCGAGCGGGGTGTCGCGCGAGGTGATAGCCAGTACCGTGGCGTCGTTCTCCCGCGCCAGGTGAGCCATCTCCACCAGATTTTTGGTGCGGCCGGTGTGTGAGATCAGCACCACCACGTCGCCCTCGCCGGAGTTCATGCAGCTCATGCGTTGCATGACGATGTCATCGAAGTAGACCACCGGAATGTTGAAGCGGAAAAATTTGTTCATCGCGTCGTGCGCCACCGCCGCGGAGGCACCCAGGCCGAAGAAAGAGATCTTTTTTGCCTGGGTGAGCAGGTCAACCGCACGATTGATTGCGGCAATATCCAAATTTGCCTTTACTGTATCCAGGCTGGCCATGACCGATTCGAAGATCTTGCTGGTATAGGAATCGACGCTGTCGTCTTCCTCAACGTTACGGTTTACGTAGGGCGTGCCGTTAGCCAGGCTTTGGGCGAGGTGCAGTTTGAAATCGGGAAAGCCTTTGGTATCAAGGCGGCGGCAAAAACGGTTGACGGTAGGTTCGCTGACGTCGGCCATGCGCGCCAGCGTGGCAATGCTGGAGTGAATGGCGGTCTGTGGGGAGGCCAGGATCACCTCGGCGACTTTCCTTTCAGATTTGCTCAGGCGTTCCAGATGGTTCTGGATTTTGTCCAGCGTATTCATATAACGAGAGTCACTCATGGTTTTATCCCTGTGGCTTTCAAGCAACAGCGCCGAATTTCGCCCGTGTTCGCCGTGCACGCAGACGCCAAACGAGCGGCTGTAACCTGGAATCGATAGGGTATGTCGATTTCAAACAAAGGAGAAATCAATGCCGGTTTAGTGAAAATATACTACGTGCTGGTAACCGTTGGCAGTCTCGACAGGGCGTATGCAGGCTTTTTTCACCAGAATATGACCTGTGTCTAACTTTCATAATGGTAACAGAGCGTCAAAAAAGACGAAAAATTACAGTTTTGCCCGCCTGTGCGGGCTCTGGCGCGCATTGGCGCTATCACTGGAATCTTGAGGTCTTTTTTCCTGCTTCTGCACCGGGTTTGCTGGCCGTAGTCAAACAGAGTACATTAGTAATGTAAGAAAATTACAAATATCCTGCAACGAGGAGATGAACATGGCGGTAACCTCTACAGCCCAGGCGTGTGACCTGGTTATTTTCGGCGCGAAAGGTGATTTGGCGCGCCGTAAGCTGCTGCCTTCCCTGTACCAGTTAGAGAAAGCCGGACACATCCACCCGGATACGCGGATTATCGGCGTCGGCCGCGCGGAGTGGGATAAAAAAGCGTATACCGAAGTGGTCAAGGAAGCGCTTGGCACCTTCATGAAAGAAAAATTGGATGACGAACTCTGGGCCACGCTGAGCGCACGCCTGGACTTCTGCAACCTGGACGTCAACGACAGCAAGAACTTTACCAAACTGGGTAAAATGCTGGATCAGAAACACCGCACCACCATCAACTACTTCGCCATGCCGCCAAGCACCTTTGGCGCCATCTGCAAAGGGTTGGGCGAAGCCAAGCTGAACCATGAGCCGGCGCGCGTGGTGATGGAGAAACCGTTGGGCACCGATCTGGCGTCCTCCCGCGTGATCAACGATCAGGTGGCGGAGTTCTTCAACGAGTCCCAGGTCTACCGCATCGACCACTATCTCGGCAAAGAGACGGTGCTGAACCTGTTGGCGCTGCGTTTCGCCAACTCGCTGTTCGCATCCAACTGGGATAACCGCACCATCGATTCGGTGCAGATCACCGTGGCGGAAGAGGTGGGCATCGAAGGGCGCTGGGGTTACTTCGACCAGGCCGGCCAGATGCGCGACATGATCCAGAACCACCTGCTCCAGATCCTGACCATGATCGCCATGTCGCCGCCGGCGGACCTGACGACCGACCGTATCCGCGACGAGAAGGTGAAGGTACTGCGCTCGCTGCGCCGCATCGATCAGACCAATGTACGGGAAACCACCGTGCGCGGGCAGTACACCGCCGGTTTCGTCCAGGGCAAGAAAGTGCCGGGTTATCTGGAAGAGGAAGGCGCGAACAAAAGCAGCAGCACCGAAACCTTCGTCTCCATCCGCGTGGA
Source organism: Serratia sp. CY47444 (assembly GCF_052168635.1). Classification (NCBI taxonomy): domain Bacteria; kingdom Pseudomonadati; phylum Pseudomonadota; class Gammaproteobacteria; order Enterobacterales; family Yersiniaceae; genus Serratia; species Serratia sp. CY47444. Next base: position 472,812 of record NZ_JBJNMH010000001.1, on the reverse strand, counting down.
TATCGACAACTGGCAGTGGGCCGGGGTGCCGTTCTACCTGCGTACCGGTAAACGCCTGCCGACCAAATGTTCGGAAGTGGTGGTGTACTTCAAAAACCCGCCGCTTAACCTGTTCAGCGATTCGTACCAGCAGCTGCCGCAGAACAAGCTGACCATCCGTCTGCAACCGGACGAAGGCATCGAAATTCAGGTACTGAACAAGGTGCCGGGGCTGGATCACAAGCACCGTCTGCAGACCACCAAGCTGGACCTGAGCTTCTCGGAAACCTTCAACCAGGAGCACGTGGCGGACGCCTACGAGCGCCTGCTGCTGGAGACCATGCGAGGCATTCAGGCGCTGTTCGTGCGCCGCGATGAAGTGGAAGAGGCCTGGAAGTGGGTCGACTCCATCATGGATGCATGGAAAGCCGACAACGAGGCGCCTAAGCCTTATCAGGCGGGCACCTGGGGGCCGGTGGCCTCGGTGGCAATGATCACCCGCGACGGCCGTTCCTGGAACGAGTTCGAATAATGCGCAATGCCGGCAGCCTGTCTGCCGGCTTTTTTTTGCCTGCGATCTGCGCGTGGGCCACATCACTTACGGTACGGCCGGACGTTCGCGCGCTTGCGCGGAGCCCTGTGGCAGGGGCGTGCCATTGTTAACCGCGAGTCATGGAGAAATAACGATGAAAAACTGGAAAACCAGCGCCGAGCAGATCCTGACGGCAGGGCCGGTGGTGCCTGTTATCGTGATCAACAAGTTGGAGCAGGCGGTGCCGCTGGCGAAAGCGTTGGTTGCCGGCGGCGTGCGGGTATTGGAGGTGACGCTGCGCACCGCCTGCGGGCTGGAGGCTATCCGCGCTATCGCCAAAGAGGTGCCGGAGGCGATCATCGGCGCCGGTACTGTGATCAATCCGCAGCAGCTGCGGGAGGTGACCGAGGCGGGGGCGCAGTTCGCCATCAGCCCGGGGCTGACCGACGCTTTGCTGCAGGCGGCGACGGCGGGGTCAATCCCGCTGATCCCGGGCATCAGCACCGTATCTGAACTGATGCTGGGCATGGATTACGGCCTGCGCGAATTCAAATTCTTCCCGGCGGAAGCCAACGGCGGCGTGAAGGCGCTGCAGGCGATCGGCGGCCCGTTCCCGCAGGTGCGTTTTTGCCCGACCGGCGGCATTACGCCGAACAATTACCGCGATTATCTGGCGCTAAAAAGCGTATTGTGCATCGGCGGCTCCTGGTTGGTGCCGGCCGATGCGCTCGAAAGCGGCGACTATGCGCGCATCACTGAACTGGCGCGCAGCGCGGTCAGCGGCGCCGCGTTGTAACCCGCGCCAGGCCTGGAGTTGGCGCTTATTTGCTCACCCGCGGATATCGCAAGGCTCAACGCTCCGTTGGGCCTTTTTTAATTTTTATCGCAATTAACTTTCTTATTTTTAACCCGTTTTTTTCTGCTTTTTTATGAAAACGGCAGTTTGCTTTCTAATTTTGGCTGTGGTAAAAATATCTCAGTTGAAAATTTTACTTTTATGAGGATATTGGGCAAATCGCACGGTGTGCGGCTGATAATAGAGAACTATTATGATGACTATTAACGGAACTACCCTCAGAACTTCTACGTGCCAACTCTTCCTGTCTGCGATCCTTGCCAGTGAGCATCACTGGTGCAGCGAGCTATAGCGTCTTTCTCCCTTAACCGGTGCTGGTAGCGGGCTTAGGCCTTCGCATTACCGTTCAGCCGGGCAAACATTCTTTTTGCGTTTGGGTCAGTTTATCCCCAGGGATCTCTGCGTCTTGCGCGCCGCATTGCGGCCGTCCGACGAGATAAATCGGGATAAATATGCCTTGGCGCGCGTTATTCGCCGTTTGGGAGAAAAATTATGATTTATTGGATCTTTTTAGGTTTGGCCATCATGACCGAAATCATCGGCACCTTGTCGATGAAATACGCTAGCGTCAATGGCGGCATGATCGGGCACATCGTGATGTACGTGATGATTACCGCGTCTTATGTATTGTTGTCGGTAGCGATAAAACGCGTGGCGCTGGGTGTGGCCTATGCGCTATGGGAAGGCATCGGCATTCTGTTCATCACCCTGTTCAGCGTGCTGTGGTTCGACGAACCGATCTCGGCGCTGAAGGTGTTGGGCTTGGCTACGCTGATCGCCGGCATCATGCTGGTGAAATCCGGTACCCGCAAAGAGCGAAAACAGGTCAGCCCGCGAGGTGACAACCATGCAACAGTTTGAGTTGTACCACATTGGGTTCCTGGGGCTGGCCATCGTACTGGAAATTATCGCCAACATCTTCCTGAAGATGTCGGACGGCTTCCGTAAAATTTGGCTGGGATTGCTGTCGCTGCTGTCGGTGCTCGGTGCGTTCAGCGCCCTGGCGCAGGCGGTTAAGGGTATCGATCTGTCGATCGCCTATGCGCTGTGGGGCGGTTTCGGTATCGCCGCCACCATCGCCGCAGGCTGGATCATGTTCGGCCAGCGGTTGAACGCCAAAGGCTGGATTGGCCTGGCGCTGTTGCTGACGGGGATGGTGATCCTTAAACTGTCTTGATAGCGGGCAATAAAAAACCGCAGGCGTCGCCGTCTGCGGTTTTTTTTTCGTCTGCGCTCAGGCTTACAGCGCGGCGATGATTTTGATTTCCACCTTGTACTTCGGATTCATCAGCTGCGCCTGCACCGTGCAGCGCACCGGCGCGCTGCCGGCGACCACCCAGGCGTCCCAGGCGGCGTTCATCGCGGCGAAGTCGGCGCTGTTGGCCAGGAAAATGGTGGCATCCAGAATACGGCTTTTGTCCGACCCTACGCGTTCCAGCAGCACGTCGATGGCGGCGAGGGCGTTGGCGGTCTGCGCGGTCGCGTCGTCGTCCAGGTTCTCCGGCACGCTGGTGTAGTAAACGGTCTCGTTGTGCACTACGGCTTCGGACCAGCGCTGATCGGGATCAATTCTTTCGATATTCATTTGCTTATCTCCATATCATAGTCGCGCTAAGGGTAGCACAGCCGGTGATAAAAAAGCGCGGCGATAAAGTGGGTGGTAGCCGGGCGGCAGGCTTGGCATAATCACCGTTGAATGACACCGGCAGAGAGACAGCGTGACAGACGATTTTGCAACAGACGGCGCATTGGCGCAGGCTATCAAGGGATTCAAACCGCGTGAGCCGCAGCGGCAGATGGCGCAAGCCGTTACCGAAGCGATCAATTTCAAGCAGGAACTGGTGGTGGAAGCCGGCACCGGCACCGGCAAAACCTTCGCTTATCTGGCGCCGGCGCTGCGTGCCGATCGCAAAGTGATCATCTCCACCGGTTCGAAAGCGCTGCAGGATCAGCTGTATGCGCGCGATCTGCCCACCGTCGCCAAGGCGTTGAAGTACAAAGGCAAGCTGGCGCTGCTGAAGGGGCGCTCCAACTACCTGTGTCTGGAGCGTCTTGAGCAACAGTCGATGGCCGGCGGGGAGCTGGCGGGGCAGACGCTGATCGATCTGGTGCAGCTGCGCAAGTGGTCGTCGCAGACCAAAGAGGGTGATATCAGCACCTGTAGCGAAGTGGCGGAGGACAGCTTCGTCTGGCCATTGGTGACCAGCACCAATGACAACTGTCTGGGCAGCGACTGCCCGTTGTATCAGGATTGCTTCGTGGTCAAGGCGCGCCGCCGCGCGATGGATGCAGATGTGGTGGTGGTAAACCATCACCTGTTCCTGGCGGATATGGTGGTGAAAGAGGGCGGTTTCGCCGAGCTGATCCCAGAAGCCGAGGTGATGATTTTCGACGAGGCGCACCAAATCCCCGACATCGCCAGCCAGTATTTCGGCCAGCAGCTCACCAGCCGCCAGCTGCTGGATCTGGCGAAGGACATCACCATCGCCTACCGCACCGAGGTGCGCGATGCGGCTCAGCTGCAAAAGAGCGCCGATCGTCTCAGCCTGAGCACGCAAGATTTCCGTCTGAATCTGGGAGAACCGGGGTTCCGCGGTAATCTGCGTGACGTGCTCGGCGAACCCAACGTGCAGCGTGCTCTGTTGCTGCTCGATGACGCGCTGGAGCTATGTTATGACGTGATGAAGCTGTCGCTGGGGCGTTCGGCGCTGCTGGACGCCGCCTTTGAGCGCGCCACGCTGTACCGCGCGCGTCTCAAACGCCTCAAGGCGGTAACGGAACCGGGCTACAGCTATTGGTATGAGTGCAATTCGCGCCACTTCGTGCTGGCGCTGACGCCGCTGACGGTAGCCGATCGTTTCCGCGAAATGCTGGACGAGAAGCCGGGCAGCTGGATCTTTACCTCGGCCACGCTGTCGGTCAACGATCAGTTGGGCCACTTCACCGAACGGCTGGGGCTGACCAAGGCCAAAACGCTGCTGTTGCCGAGCCCGTTCGACTATGCCAAACAGGCGTTGCTGTGCGTGCCGCGCTTTTTGCCTTCGCCGAATCAGCCCGGTGGGGCGCGCCAGCTGGCGCGCATGCTGCGCCCATTAATCGAAGCCAACAACGGCCGCTGCTTCTTCTTGTGCACATCGCACCAGATGATGCGCGAGCTGGCGGAAGAGTTCCGCGCCACGATGACGCTGCCGGTCTTATTGCAAGGGGAAACCAGCAAAGGGCAGCTGCTGGCGCAGTTCGTCGCCGCCGGTAACGCGCTGTTGGTGGCGACCAGCAGCTTCTGGGAAGGGGTGGACGTGCGTGGCGATGCGCTGTCGTGTGTCATCATCGATAAGCTGCCGTTTACTTCACCGGACGATCCGCTGCTGAAGGCGCGCATTGAAGATTGCCGCCTGCGCGGCGGCGATCCGTTCAATGACGTACAGTTACCGGATGCGGTCATCACCCTGAAACAGGGGGTGGGCCGTTTGATCCGCGATACCGACGACCGTGGCGTGCTGGTGATTTGCGATAACCGTCTGGTGATGCGCCCTTATGGCGAGGTGTTCCTCAATAGCCTGCCGCCTACGCCGCGTACCCGCGATCTGAAACAGGCCATCGCCTTCCTGCAGGCCGCCGATACGTCGGCCACGTGAAAGATGAAGGGCTTACGGGGCTGTGCTACAATGCGCGCCCTGTATGAAAAACCCAGTTTTATTCCCGCCAGAGGTTGGCATGTCCACGCGAATTTTAGCGATCGATACCGCGACGGAAGCCTGTTCCGTCGCCGTCTGGAATCAAGGCGAAATCCACGCCCTGTTTGAGCTGTGCCCACGCGAGCATACGCAACGAATTTTACCTATGGTGCAGCAGGTGCTGGCGGAATCCGGTCTGGCGCTCAACCAGCTCGATGCGCTGGCCTTCGGCCGCGGCCCCGGCAGTTTTACCGGGGTGCGCATCGGCATCGGCATCGCTCAGGGCCTGGCGCTGGGCGCCGATTTGCCGATGATTGGCATTTCCACGCTGCAAACCATGGCGCAGGGCGCCTGGCGCGTCAGCGGCGCGGCGCGCGTGCTGGCAGCGATCGATGCGCGCATGGGGGAAGTCTACTGGGGGCAGTTCGAACGCCAAGTGGACGGCAGCTGGTTGGAAAGCGAAGGCGAGGCGGTGCTGTCGCCGGCGCAGGCGCTCGAGCGTGCACAGCGTCTGCAGGGCGAATGGGCCCACGTCGGCACCGGCTGGCAAACCTATCCCGACCTGGTCAACGGTTCTACGCTGAGCGTGCGTGACGGCCAAATGCTGCTGCCGCAGGCGCAAGACATGCTGCCGCTGGCGCTGCACGCCTGGCAACAGGGGTTGGCGGTGGCGGTGGAAAACGCCGAGCCGACCTATCTTCGCAATGAAGTCACCTGGAAAAAACTGCCGGGCCGCGAGTAATCGCGGCGTATTGTGCTGTTGTTGATGCCGGGCGATGAAGGCCTGCAACTTGAACGACGAAACGCGGTCAAAGTTACAGGCATTTCAGGAGATTGCGACCATGTTAATCCGCACTGCAAGTAAAAAGCTGTCGCTGCTGGCCGTCGCCTGCGGCGCGCTGGTTCTGACCGGGTGCGTCACCGTACCGGATGCGATCAAAGGCTCCAGCCCTTCGCCGGTGACTCAGCTTTCCTCGGTACAAAATGCACCGAACCTGTTTACTGGCGCGGAAGCCCGCTTCGGCGGCACTGTGGTGAACGTCGCCAACGAACAAGGGCGTACGCTGCTGGAGATCGCGGCGGTGCCGCTCGACAGCGGTGCGCGGCCGATACTGGGTGAACCGTCGAACGGCCGCTTGCTGGCCACGGTGAACGGCTTCCTCGAACCGGTCGATTTCAAAGGCCAACTGGTGACCGTCGTCGGCCCTATCACCGGCCTGAAAGAGGGGCGGATCGGCATGACGCCATATCGTTTCGTAACGATGAACGTGACCGGTTTCAAGCGCTGGCATCTGGTGCAGCAGGTGGTGATGCCGCCTGCGCCGATGGGCCCTTGGGGCTGGCGCGGTGGTCCGTGGGGGCCCGGCTGGGGCGCAGGCTATGGCTGGTACAACCCCGGTCCGGCACAGGTGCAAACCATCGTAACCGAGTAGCATACGCTTGATGTGAACATATTTGACAGGGCGGCTCAGGCCGCCCTTTTGCTTTTTGGGATAGGGAATATCCGACAATTAGTGACGTACATCGCAACCTGAATAATGTTTAAAACCCGAACTGGTCTGCTGAGTTAAAATATTGTTATGGTTAGGCTGCGAGTTTGAGGGCTGCGATGATAATTAGTAATGATTTCAGGAGTAATACCTTGGATAAGGTCTGGTTAAAACGGTATCCGGCAGATGTGCCCGCAGAGATTGATGCCGATCGCTATTCGTCGTTGATCGAAATGTTTGAGCATGCCGTGCAGCGTTATGCCGATCAGCCCGCCTTTATCAACATGGGCGAGGTGATGACCTTCCGCAAACTGGAAGAACGCAGCCGGGCTTTCGCGGCTTACCTGCAAAATGAACTGGGCCTGAAGAAGGGCGACCGTGTCGCGCTGATGATGCCTAACCTGTTGCAATACCCCATCGCTCTGTTCGGCATTCTGCGTGCCGGCATGGTGGTGGTCAACGTCAACCCGTTGTATACCCCGCGCGAGCTGGAGCACCAGTTGAACGATAGCGGGGCCAGCGCCATCGTTATCGTTTCCAACTTTGCCCATACGCTGGAAAAAGTGGTGTTCAACACCCAGGTCAAACACGTGATCCTGACGCGCATGGGCGACCAGCTTTCGGCCGCCAAAGGCACGCTGGTCAACTTCGTGGTCAAATACGTCAAGCGCCTGGTGCCCAAATACAACCTGCCGGACGCCATTTCATTCCGCAGCGCGCTGCAACGCGGCCGCCGTCTGCAATATGTAAAACCGGACATCATTAATAGCGATTTGGCTTTCCTGCAATACACCGGCGGTACCACCGGCGTGGCGAAGGGCGCGATGCTGACGCACCGTAACATGCAGGCCAACCTTGAGCAGGCCAAGGCCGCTTATTCGCCGCTGTTCCGTGAAGGGCAGGAACTGGTGGTGACGGCGTTGCCGCTATACCACATTTTCGCGCTGACGGTGAACTGCCTGCTGTTTATCGATCTGGGCGGGCGCAATTTGCTGATCACCAACCCGCGCGATATTCCGGGGCTGGTGAAGGAGCTGGGTAAATATCCGTTCACCGCCATGAGCGGGGTGAATACGCTGTTCAACGCGTTGCTGAACAACGAAGAGTTCCACAAACTCGATTTCTCTACGCTGCGTTTCTCGGTCGGCGGCGGTATGTCGGTGCAAAAAGCGGTGGCCGAGAAGTGGGAGAAAACCACCGGTAAACACCTGCTGGAAGGCTATGGTCTGACCGAGTGCGCGCCGTTGGTGGCCGGTAACCCTTACGATCTGAAACACTACAGCGGCAGCATCGGCCTGCCGGTGCCGTCGACGGACATTCGGTTGGTGGACGACAACGGCCATGACGTGCCGCCGGGCGAACCGGGCGAACTGTGGGTCAAAGGGCCGCAAGTTATGTTAGGCTATTGGCAGCGCCCGGAAGCCACCGATGAAGTGCTTAAAGATGGCTGGCTGGCGACCGGCGATGTGGTGACCGTGGACGATCAGGGATTTGTGCGCATCGTCGACCGCAAGAAAGACATGATCCTGGTCTCGGGTTTCAACGTGTATCCGAACGAGATTGAAGATGTGGTCAGCCAGCACCCGAAAGTGCTGGAATGTGCGGCAATCGGCGTGCCCAGCGAGGCCTCCGGTGAAACGGTGAAGATCTGCGTGGTGAAGAAAGACGCCTCGCTGACCAAGGAAGAGCTGTTGACCCATTGCCGTCGCCACCTGACCGGGTATAAAGTGCCTAAAATTGTTGAGTTCCGCGATGAACTGCCGAAGTCGAACGTCGGCAAGATTTTGCGGCGAGAACTGCGCGATGAGCTAAAAACGCCGAAGCCGGCCGATGCCGCCTAGGTGTCGCTTTCGCGTCTGACTATCAACAACGCCGGTGAATGCCGGCGTTGTTGTGTTTGAATCCTACAAGAGAATGATGTTTTGAATTATCAGTTGATCACTACCGATGCCGGATTGCAGCAGGTCTGCGAGCAGGCGAGAAAGCATGCCCAGATTGCGCTGGACACCGAGTTTGTCAGAACGCGCACCTACTATCCTCAGCTGGGCCTGATCCAGCTCTACGACGGTGAACAACTCTCCCTCATCGATCCTCTGCCGATCAAGCAATGGCAGCCGTTTGTCGACCTGCTGGCCGACACCGCCGTGGTGAAGTTCCTGCATGCCGGCAGTGAAGATCTTGAAGTGTTTCTCAACGCCTTTAAAACGCTGCCGACGCCGATGATCGACACCCAGATCCTGGCGGCCTTTACCGGTCGGCCGCTCTCCTGCGGTTTTGCGACGCTGGTGGCGGAGTACATGAAGGTTGAACTGGACAAGAGCGAGTCGCGCACCGACTGGCTGGCGCGCCCGCTGACCGAAAGACAGTGCGTGTATGCGGCCGCCGACGTGTTCTACCTGCTGCCGATGGCCAAACAGCTGGTGCAGGAGACCGAAGAGGCCGGCTGGACTGCTGCGGCCCATAACGAGTGCCTGCTGCTGTGCCAACGCCGTAGCGAGACGCTGGCGCCGGAAGTGGCCTATCGCGAAATCAGCAATGCCTGGCAGCTGCGCCCGCGTCAGCTCGGCTGTTTGCAGAAGTTGGCAGAATGGCGGTTGCGCCAGGCGCGCGAGCGCGATCTGGCGGTGAACTTCGTGGTGCGTGAGGAGAACCTATGGCAGGTGGCGCGCTATATGCCGTCTTCGCTCGGAGAACTGGATTCTCTGGGGCTGAGCGGGCCGGAGATCCGTTATCACGGCAAAACGCTGCTGGCGCTGGTGGCCGAAGCCGAAGCGCTGGAGGAGTCCGAGTTGCCCGCGCCATTGGCTAACCTTATCGATCAGCCGGGCTACAAGAAGGTGTTTAAGGACATCAAGGCCGCTATCGCTACCGTCAGCGAGCAAAGCGGGTTGAGCAGCGAGCTGCTCGCATCCCGTCGCCAAATTAACCAATTGTTGAACTGGCATTGGAAACTGAAGGACGGCGAGAGTCGCCCTGAATTAATCAGCGGCTGGCGCGGCGATTTATTAATGGCGCCGTTGCAGGACATCCTGAAAGATTATTAATCGCTGGTTATCACCAGGGCAGGGTAGGGAAACTCTGCTCGGGTGAATATAGGCAGGAAATAATGCGTTGAAGGTAAATCTGGCCAGAATTTACTTTAAACGAGGTGGCGGCAAAGTTAATTGGGAATTGTCCCAAAGGGAAAAATCAATTTTTTGCTGCCGATAATGCTTAATAACTGGATACACATACAGTTACCCCCTGCATAAAATATACAGGGGGTAATTAATGCGTCGCAATCATTTAGCTGCTTCTTCCGATTCCGGTAATGTCACGTTAAGTTCAAGTACCGAAATATCGTCCCCTTTCTGCTCGAACTGCACATGCAGCATTTCAGGATCGATCTGAATGTATTTGCAAATAACCGCCAGAATATCGCGTTTCAGATCAGGCAGATACGGGGGCTCACTGTCCCCGCGACGACGCTCTGCGACGATAATCTGCAGCCGTTCCTTGGCTATATTGGCTGTCTGTTTTTTGCGGGACAGAAAGAAGTCTAATAAGGCCATGGTTTATCCCCCAAAAAGGCGTTTCAGGAAACCCTTCTTCTCTTCTTCAATGAAGCGGAATGGGCGTTCTTCCCCCAACAAGCGGCAAACGGTATCGTCGTACGCCTTACCGGCGTCTGACTCGGCATCCAGAATGACAGGCTCACCCTGGTTGGAAGCGCGCAGCACGGACTGGTCTTCCGGGATCACACCCACCAGCGGAATGCGCAGAATTTCAAGCACGTCTTCCATGCTCAGCATGTCGCCACGGCTGACGCGGCCCGGGTTGTAACGGGTCAGCAGCAGGTGTTCCTTGATTGGCGATTCGCCTTTCTCGGCGCGGCGTGACTTGGAAGAGAGGATACCCAGGATACGGTCAGAGTCGCGTACCGAAGACACTTCCGGGTTGGTGGTGATGATAGCTTCGTCGGCGAAGTACAGCGCCATCAGCGCACCGGTTTCGATACCGGCCGGTGAATCGCACACCACGAAGTCAAAATCCATCTCGCCGAGATCGTTGAGGATTTTTTCAACGCCTTCGCGGGTCAACGCGTCTTTGTCGCGCGTCTGCGAAGCCGGCAGGATATAGAGGTTTTCAGTGCGTTTGTCTTTGATCAACGCCTGATTCAGCGTGGCATCGCCCTGAATCACGTTCACGAAATCATACACTACCCGACGTTCGCAGCCCATAATCAGGTCAAGATTACGCAGGCCGATATCGAAATCGATCACGACGGTTTTCTTGCCTTTCTGGGCCAGGCCGGTAGCGATGGCCGCGCTCGAAGTGGTCTTGCCAACGCCCCCTTTACCCGATGTAACAACAATAATGCGTGCCATGAAATGGATTCCTTGTCAAAAGGGCTTAATTTAAAGGTTGTATGGTTAAAGCGTTATCCAACAGGCTGAGTCGTACGGCCTGCCCGACGTAATCGGACGGGATTTGGTCGCTCAACCAGTACTGCCCTGCGATAGAGACTAGCTCAGCCGCCAGGTGGGTGCAAAAAATCTGACATTGCGTGTCGCCTGACGCGCCTGCCAGTGCGCGACCGCGCATCATGCCGTAGACATGAATATTGCCATCGGCAATCAATTCGGCGCCGGCGCTGACGCTGCTGGTCACGATAAGATCGCAGTTGCGGGCGTAAATCTGTTGGCCGGAACGGACAGGCGTACTGATGATGCGCGTTTTGGCGGGGGCGTTATCCGCCACCACGGGCGCAGGTGCAGGCTCCGGCGCAGCCATCTTCTGGCCTTTGCCTTCGCTCAGCAGCGGCAGCCCGGCACGGGCTATCGCGCGCTTTTGACGCTCATCTCTGCAACCGCTGATACCCACAACGCGCAGGCCTGCTGCCGCGACAGCCTGTTGAAGTTCTTTCCAGTTCGCATCGCCTTCCAGCGTTGCGACGTTGATAACAACAGGGGCGTTTTTCAGAAAAGCGGGCGCTTGCTCAACTTTTTCCTGTAACGCCTGACGTATTACCTCGGGCTGTGAATTATGCAAATGAACAACCGATAGGGTAAAACTGCTGCCTTTTAGCTCAATTGGCGATTGTGACATCTATCCTGACTCAGTCTCAGCAACTTTAAATCCCCGGAATACCACTCGGGGTGCGATATTCCGATGTACTATAAGCATGTTATAGTCAGAGTTATATCCAGGCAAGACGCTCCCTCAATTAAATAGAGTTAAAAAAATGCTTTGTGTGATCTATAGAAGCCCGAAACGCGATCAAACTTATCTTTATGTCGAAAAAAAAGACGATTTCTCTCGTGTGCCGGAAGCGCTGATGAAAAGTTTCGGCGTACCGCAATTCGCCATGATGCTGTCGCTCGATGAGCGCAAGAAATTGGCCTCGGCGGATATCGAAAAGGTGAAGCAGGCGTTGAAAGACGAAGGCTATTACCTGCAGTTCCCGCCGCCGGTAGAAAACCTGCTCAACCAGCATCTGGCGGGCGACAAGGTCTGAGACAGTTGCCACGGCCAGGGGAGGCGCGATGACACCTTCGGCAAGAAGAATTGTATTGGCCGCCTGGCTGACGTTGGGCGGGGTGCTGATGCCGGGCGCAGCGCAGGCGGCGCAGGAGACGACGCTGGCGACGAGCGGCCGGGATCCGGCGCAGTTCCCGGCGTATGTCGAACAGCTCAAGCGCCGGGCGCGGGAGCAGGGCATCAGTCAGGCCACCCTCGACCGCGCCTTTGCGCAAATCCATTTCGTCGATCGGGTGATCAAGGCCGATCGCAATCAGCCGGAGCAGAAGGTAACCCTGGATGACTATCTGCGGCGGGTGATGACGCCCGTTAAAGTGCGCCAGGGGCGCGAACTGTACCGGCAGCGCCACGCGCAATGGACGCGCGCCGGCGAGCGCTATCGGGTGCCGGGGCGCTATATCATCGCGCTGTGGGGCATGGAGAGCGCCTACGGCAAGATTCAGGGGCGGGAAGATGTGGTGTCCGCGCTGGCGACGCTGGCGTTTGAAGGGCGCCGCGAAGCCTTTTTCAGCCAGGAGCTGATGGCGGCACTGCAGATAGTCGAGCAGGGGCACGTCGGCGATACACCGCTGAAAGGTTCCTGGGCCGGCGCGATGGGGCAATGCCAGTTTATGCCGAGCTCTTTCCTGCGCTATGCGGCGGACGGTGACGGTGACGGGCGCATCGATATCTGGAACAACATTGATGATGTCTTCGCGTCTACGGCCAGTTATTTGTCCAAAGAGGGCTGGCAGCCCGGCATCGGCTGGGGGCGTGAGGTCAAACTGCCCGCCGGTTTCAATCGGGCCGAGCTGGGGTTGAAAGACGCGCAGGCGCGCAGCGTCAACGCCTGGCAACAACGCGGGGTACGTCGTGCGGATGGCAGTGCGTTGCCGCATGCCGTTCAGCGCGGTTGGATCATTGCGCCGGATGATCTGCAGGGCCGGACGTTCCTGGTCTATGATAATTTCCGCACCCTCATGCACTGGAATCGCTCTTACTATTTCGCTATCGCCGTGGGTATGATGGCGGACGCGATCGGACATTGATCCGGCACACCAATAATCGGCTTGGCGCGCCAAGCCTCTACAGTTTGGGAGAAGCGGTATGTATCAACATAGAGACTGGCAGGGTTCGCTGCTCGATTTCCCGGTGAACAAGGTGGTTTGCGTCGGCAGTAACTATGCCGATCACATCAAGGAAATGGGCAGCGCGGTTTCCGTCGAGCCGGTGGTGTTTATCAAACCGGAAACGGCGCTGTGTGATATCCGCCAGCCGGTGGCCATCCCTAAAGAATTTGGTGCGGTGCACCATGAGGTAGAGCTGGCGGTGCTGATCGGTACGCCGTTGAAACAGGCCAACGAAGACCGCGTTGCGCGGGCGATCGCCGGCTACGGTGTGGCGCTCGATCTGACGTTGCGCGATTTGCAGGCGGGCTTTAAAAAAGCCGGCCAGCCGTGGGAAAAGGCCAAGGCCTTCGACGGTTCCTGCCCGATGTCGGGGTTTATTCCGGTGGCGGAATTCGGCGATCCGCAAAACGCCGAGCTGTCGTTGACCGTCAACGATCAACTGCGCCAGCAGGGCAATACGCGCGACATGATCACGCCGATCCTGCCGCTAATCAGCTATATGAGCCGTTTCTTCACGCTGCGCGCCGGCGACATCATCCTGACCGGCACGCCGCAGGGCGTGGGCCCGATGGCTTCCGGAGACATGCTGAAAATCAGCCTGAACGGCAAAACGCTCAGCACCCGGGTGATCTGATTTTTCCTTGCCGCCGGCGGTGTCGGCGGCAAAGCTTGCATCTTGTGGCTAAAATGTCTATATAGTCCCCCCTCGAACCTGTGCGCAGGTGACTTATCCATTTACCGAAACCGGACGCTAACATGTCACAACTCGCTTTTTGGCAACAGAAAACGCTGGCGGAAATGTCAGAACAAGAGTGGGAATCGCTGTGCGACGGGTGCGGGCAATGCTGTTTGAATAAGCTGATCGACGAAGATACCGACGAGATTTATTTTACCAACGTAGCCTGCAACCAGCTCAACATCAAATCCTGCCAATGCCGTAACTATGAGCGGCGCTTCGAGCTGGAAGAAGACTGCATCAAATTGACGCGCGAGAATCTCACCACCTTCGAGTGGTTGCCGCCGACCTGCGCCTATCGCCTGATCGGTGAAGGCAAGCCGCTGTTCCCCTGGCATCCGCTGCTGAGCGGTTCCAAGGCGGCAATGCACGGCGAGCGCATTACGGTGCGGCATATCGCGGTGCGTGAAAGCGAGGTGGTGGACTGGCAGGACCATATCCTCAACAAGCCGGACTGGGCTAGGTAAAGGCGGGCGCCTGCAGAGCAATACGCGTTTTCATGCAAGAGGGCGGCGTGTTCAGACATGCCGCCCTCTGCGTTATTGAGCTAACCAACGGGTGTGGGGCTCATGGCATAAGCCGCCATTTCACGCTTTTTTGTCGCGGCGATGCCAGTTAGCCAGATTTTTCAGCGGCTGCTTCACATATGGGCTGGCTTTGATCAGGCTGAACAGCAGTTTATTCACCGCCGTCCCCACTTTATCCATCGGCCGGTCGATATCGAGAAACAGCACAGCGCGCAGTTCGTCGGTATCATTGCGAACCTCGTGTTCGTAGGAATCATCAAACAAAATCACCTTGCCTTCATCCCAGTGCAGAATTTGGTCGTCAACGCGGATCCAGAGCTTTTCCCGATCCTTTGGCACGATTAATCCCAAATGCGCGCGCACCACGGCACGAGTCGGGCCTTTGTGGGGGACGATGTGATAGTGCGGCTTAAGGATCGAAAACATGGCGGTGCGCATGCCGGGGATCTCGCTGACCGCCTGTGCGGTCTGCGGGCAAATGGCGCAGTTCTCATCAACCCGCTGCCCGTAGACAAACAGCCCGAAGGTTTTCCAATTATCCCCTTTGGAGATGCGTTGCTGATCCGGTGATATTTGGTGGAACGCGGGGATATCCTCCGGGTGCTCCAGCAACCGATCCAACTCCTCGCGAATGGCAGGCCAACGGGCTTCCAGCGCCGTGACCCAATTAAATTCATGATTACCGATCCGCGGCGTGGTGGAGATCAGCGAATGGCGAGTCTGAAAATCGCCGTTCCAGCGCAGGAATTTTTTCCCTGCTTTGAGCAGCATGCGCCGCAGGAATGGGCGCTGAGACGAAGGGGGCAATGTGGTATCCGGCATAGTATCGTGTCCTTGATGTCATATGATGTGCAGTAGTCAGCCAAAGCCTGGCTCACAGGAAGAAAGGGTGAAAGTCAACACGTCATTCAGCATAGGGAAAGCATCGCGAACGATTTTAATCTTTAATGCGCGAATGGCGTTGATGCTTGGTGCCGGATAGAGGGAAATTCCAACAATTTATTTAAGGCGGGTAAGGGGTTGCGTGATGGGGGATAGGGGGAAAAAAGCCCCTGCAAAGATGAGGGGCAAGACACACAACAACACCAGGGAAATCGGTAGTACTCACGTTGCCGATACTATAAGGATTTTATGGGTAAACTTCACCAAAATATTGTGCTCTGAATGTGACAAAGGCGCAGTCGTTCATAAGTAACGGTAATTTATTGATGC
This sequence comes from Serratia sp. CY47444, assembly GCF_052168635.1. Lineage (NCBI taxonomy): Bacteria > Pseudomonadati > Pseudomonadota > Gammaproteobacteria > Enterobacterales > Yersiniaceae > Serratia > Serratia sp. CY47444. Next base: position 457,177 of record NZ_JBJNMH010000001.1, on the reverse strand, counting down.
TCGAAGGTTGAAAGGAAGGGCCGGTTTTAGCCCCAGGTATTGCAGAAGTTTAATGTTATGTAAATTACGTGCTGAACTGAGCCGGGATGCTTCTTTTTAAACGATAAGTTGGGTAATTTGGCCGCTCTCCCGCAAGTTCGAGAGCATAACAATGAAAATGGTCCGTCTGTTTGCCGTAGCTGGAGCGCTAATCGTGCTCGTTTACTTCCTTACACATACCTGAAATGGGGTTATCTCTGAATTTGACAGTAATACCCTAAAAAAACGGCGCCTGGTGGCGCCGTTTTTTGTTTGTCTGCCGTTCAGCGGCCGAACAGATCGCGGCGGCGTGGGCGGACAAACTGTGCGATCAGTACAATCAGCGCCACCAGCAGATAGGCGCCGAAGATACCAACCAGCCATTGTGGCATTTCCAGCGTCAGGAACTGCCATTGACGCACGGAACAGTCACCGGAAGCGTGGAACACCGCCGGCAACCATTTGTCCAGCGGCAGCCAGGACGGGAAGCTGACGAAGAAATCGCAGGTATTGAATGGCGAAGGATGCAACTGGATCATGGTGTGCTTCCACGCCAGCTGTACGCCTTCCCAGGCGCTGTAGATCCACAGCAAGATCGCCGCGTAGCGCAGCGGGGTTTTCGGCGCGATAGCGCCTACCAACGAGGCGCCGAGGATGCCGAATAGCGCGCAACGCTCGTAAATGCACATCACGCACGGCTGCAGCAGCATAACGTGCTGGAAATAGAGCGCGACCAGTTCCAACACCAACGCTGTCAGGGCCATCAGCAGCCAGGCGCCGCGTCCTTGTGAACAGCGGTTAAAGAATTGCAACATATCTAGATTCTTCCATGCAGTAAGCAATTGAACCGGCAGTGTAAACCAATTCCCCCTCGCTGCCAGCCACTTGGGCCGGTTTCAGCGTAAAAATATCGGTTCACCCTGCCGGCGCCGTCTCAGTGGCTGACGGTGTCGATGGGCGGCAGCGTCAGCCAATGCCACTGCGTCAACAGCTCGGTCGCCGGCTCCAAAGTGAATTGGACGCACAGCAGGCCAACTACCGTCAACACCACCGTATAAGGCAGGGCCATCCAGACCATGCGGCCATACGACAGACGCACCAGCGGCGCCAATGCCGACGTCAGCAGGAACAGAAACGCCGCCTGCCCATTAGGGGTGGCGACCGAGGGCAGGTTGGTGCCGGTATTGATGGCGACCGCCAGCAGCTCGAACTGCTTCAGCCCGATCGCGCCGGTTTCCAGCGCGGTGCGCGCCTCGTTGATGTAAACGGTGCCGACGAACACGTTGTCGGAAACCGACGACAGCAGGCCGTTGAACAGGTAGAACAGCGAAAGCTGAGAGGAGGGCTCGGCGCGCAGCACAAACTGGATCACCGGGCTGAACAGGTGCTGTTCGATGATCACTGCGACCACGGTGAAGAACACCGTCAGCAGAGCGGTGAATGGCAGCGCTTCCTGGAACGCTTTGCCGATGGCGTGCTCGTCGTTCACGCCGCACAGGGAGGTGGCGAGAACGATGACCGACAGGCCGATCAGCCCAACTTCTGCCAGATGGAAGGCCAACGCCAGCACCAGCCAAACGCCGATCAGCGCCTGCATCACCAATTTAAGCCGTTCTTGTTTGCTACGGCCTGCGCTGGCCTTGCGGTCATACTCTTTCAGCACGTCGCGCACCGCTCCCGGCAATTGCGCGCCGTAGCCAAACAGGCGAAAACGTTCTACCAGCCAACACACCAGCAGGCCGCACACCAACACCGGCAGCGTGACCGGCGCCATACGCAGGAAGAAATCGATAAAACCCCAGCCCGCGTTTTTGGCGATAATCAGGTTTTGCGGCTCGCCCACCATGGTCATGACCCCGCCGAGCGCGGTGCCGACGCCGGCGTGCATCAGCAGGCTGCGCAGAAAGGCGCGGAATTGCTCCAGCGTCTGTTTGCGCTCTTCGCCGGTAAAATCACTGTCATCGCCAATGTCGCCGTCAGGGCGGTTTGACGTCACGTTGTGATAGATGGAATAGAAACCGGTGGCCACGCTGATCACTACCGCCACGACCGTCAGCGCGTCGAGGAAGGCAGAAAGGAAGGCGGCGGCCAGGCAAAACGCCAGCGACAGCAGCGTTTTCGAACGGATGTTGAGCAGCAGCTTGGTGAACACGAACAGCAGCAGCTGCTTCATAAAGTAGATGCCTGCCACCATAAAGATCAGCAGCAGCAACACTTCCAGATTATGTTCGATTTCCTGCGAAACCTGCGCCGGGCTGGTCATGCCGATGGCCACGGCCTCTAGCGCCAGCAGGCCGCCCGGCAGCAACGGGTAGCATTTCAGCGCCATCGCCAGGGTAAAGATGAACTCGACCACCAGCAGCCAACCCGCAATAAACGGGCTGGCGAAAAAGAACACCAGGGGGTTGATCGCCAGAAAAATGAGAATGGTCAGTTTGTACCAGTCGGGAGATTGCCCCAGAAAATTTTTGAGCAGGGCGCTGCGCAGGGTTGTTTCCATTGTCCTCTATGCATCCTTAATCAGTCGTAGCACGTACCCTAACAATGCGGTGGGGGCGTGTGCAACCGGAGCTTGTTTTACGGCGGCAAATTTCCTTCGGCCGGTGTTTTTGCGCGTTTTTTGCCACTTTATGCACACTTTCGTTTATTGTTTTTCGCTCACGCTATGTCATGTCAGCACGATCTGGTATGATGAGCTGATTACTTTTACTGATTTTATCGTCGCAACGGAACGTCAAACACATGGTCATAAAGGCGCAGAGTCCTGCCGGTTTCGCGGAAGAGTACATTATTGAGAGTATTTGGAATAATCGCTTCCCCCCTGGCTCTATTTTGCCCGCGGAGCGTGAGCTTTCGGAGTTGATTGGCGTCACGCGCACTACGTTACGTGAAGTGTTGCAACGTCTGGCCCGCGATGGTTGGTTGACCATTCAGCATGGCAAACCGACCAAAGTGAACAATTTCTGGGAAACGTCCGGCCTCAATATCCTTGAGACCGTAGCCCGTCTCGATCACAAAAGCGTCCCGCAGCTGATCGATAACCTGCTGTCCGTGCGCACCAATATCGCGTCGATCTTTATTCGCGCCGCGGTGCGCAATCATCCGGAACAGGCCCAGGAAGTGCTGGCGAAAGCCGCCGAGGTAGAAGATCAGGCAGACGCGTTCAATCTGCTCGATTACGAGATCTTCCGTGGTTTGGCGTTCGCTTCTGGCAACCCGATCTACGGCTTGATTTTCAACGGCCTGAAAGGGCTGTACACCCGCGTGGGCCGTTACTACTTCTCCAACCCGGAAGCGCGTAAGCTGGCGCTGACCTTCTACAGCAAGCTGTCCACGCTGTGCCATGAGAAGCTGTACGACCAGGTGATGGACACCGTGCGCAACTACGGTAAAGACAGCGGGGCGATTTGGCAGAGCATGCAGGGCACCATGCCGAGCGATCTGACCGAAGCGCGTCGCTGATTGCGTATAATGAAATTAAGAAAGGGCGCCATTTTGGCGCCCTTTGTCGTTATGGCGGATTACAGCGGCGTTGGTCGCGGCGGGCACCGATCGAGCAGCTCCACGCTGCCGTCTTCGTTTTGCTGTTCTAGGATCACGTCGAAGCCCCACAGGCGGTGCAGGTGCTTCAACACGTCGCGACGGCTTTTATCCAACGGCGCACGCTCCTGTGGGATATAACGCAATGTTAGCGAGCGGTCGCCGCGCAGGTCCACGTTCCAGATCTGAATGTTCGGCTCGTGATTGCTCAGGTTGTATTGTGCAGACAGCTCCTGACGGATCGCCCGGTAGCCGGCCTCGTTGTGGATCGCGGCAATTTCCAGATAGTTGTTGCGATCGTCGTCCAGCACGGTGAACAAGCGGAAGTCGCGCATCACTTTGGGCGACAGGAACTGGCTGATAAAGCTCTCGTCCTTGAAGTCGCGCATGGCGAAGTGCAGTGTCTCCAACCAGTCTTTTCCGGCGATGTCCGGGAACCAGTAGCGGTCTTCCTCGGTCGGTGATTGGCAGATGCGCTTGATGTCCTGGAACATGGCGAAGCCCAGTGCATAAGGGTTGATGCCGTTATAGTACGGGCTGTTGTAAGGCGGCTGATACACCACGTTGGTGTGGCTGTGTAAAAACTCCAGCATAAACCGCTCGGTCACACGGCCCTCGTCGTACAAATGGTTGAGGATGGTGTAGTGCCAGAAGGTGGCCCAGCCCTCGTTCATCACCTGAGTCTGTTTTTGCGGGTAGAAATACTGGCTGACTTTGCGCACGATGCGTAACACCTCACGCTGCCAAGGTTCCAGTAGCGGTGCGTTCTTCTCGATAAAATAGAGGATATTTTCCTGCGGTTCGCTTGGATAGCGACGAGCCTGCTCCGGCGACTCTTCGCGCTCGACGCGTGGCAGGGTCTTCCACAGCGTGTTCACCTGGCTTTGCAGATATTCTTCGCGGCTTTTCTGGCGCGCTTTCTCTTCCACCAAGGAGATTTTCTGCGGGCGTTTGTACCTGTCGACGCCGTAGCTCATCAGTGCGTGGCAGGAGTCCAGCAACCGTTCCACTTCTTCTACGCCGTAGCGTTCTTCGCACTGGCTGATGTAGTGACGGGCGAACAACAGATAATCGACGATGGAACTGGCGTCGGTCCAGCTGCGGAACAGATAGTTATTCTTGAAGAACGAGTTGTGGCCATAGCAGGCGTGTGCCATCACCAGCGCCTGCATGGTGATGGTGTTCTCCTCCATCAGGTAGGCGATGCAGGGATTGGAGTTGATGACGATTTCATACGCCAGCCCTTGCTGGCCCTGTTTGTAGCGCTGTTCGGTTTCGATGAACTTCTTGCCGAAGGACCAATGGGTATAGTTGATCGGCATGCCGACGCTCGAATAGGCGTCCATCATCTGCTCGGAGGTGATCACCTCGATCTGATGGGGGTAGGTGTCGAGCCGGTAATGCTTGGCGACGCGGTCGATCTGCTCCAAATACACCTGCAGCAGTTCGAACGTCCAGTCCGGTCCATCGCTCAGACGTTTATCATCCTTAACCTTTTCATGTGTTGAAGTAGTCATCAGCGCACCCTCATTATTCACGGGTCTTGCTCAAACGGCAGACCCTGTAACAAGCATAGTTCAAGTCATAATTAATCATTGCAAATCAGTGAAATAAAAATGCCGGTACGCAAAGGCGCGAACGGCGCTCAATTCGACGCCCGTCCTGGCAGAAGGCGGCACAGCACCGCGCGTCTTCTCCGAGTATAGCCCTGCGGCAAGGGCGTGCAACACATGCCTGTTGTACGACAGGGATTGAAAGTTGTTATGTTATATTGTAACTTTTCATTTTCTCAATAACGGACAAGGAGCGCATTTTGGCGAGGCATTTTGGCAAAGTGGCGGTGGCGCTGGCAGCGCTGTTTATCAGCGGGCAGGCGTTTGCCCACGGGCATCATTCACATGGCAAGCCGCTGACGGAAGTGGAAAAAAAGGCCGAGGCGGGCGTGTTCGACGATAAGGACGTCAAAGATCGCGACCTGGCGGATTGGGAGGGTGTGTGGCAATCCGTGTACCCTTACCTGCTCAATGGGGATCTCGATCCGGTGTTCAAGAAGAAAGCGGCGCAGGATAAGAGCAAGACCTTCGCAGAAGTGAAGGCGTATTACCGTAAAGGGTACGCCACCGATGTGGATACCATCGGTATTGAAAACGGCGTCATGGAGTTTCACCGCGGCGACCAAGCCAGCGCTTGTCAGTATAAGTACGCCGGGCATAAGATCCTGACCTATGTCTCTGGTAAAAAGGGCGTGCGTTATCTGTTCGAATGCCAGGAAGCCGGCAGCCTGGCGCCGAAATTCGTGCAGTTCAGCGATCACATTATCGGCCCGCGCAAATCGGCGCATTTCCATATCTTTATGGGCAACACCTCGCAGGAAGCGTTGCTGAAAGAAATGGATAACTGGCCGACTTACTACCCATTCCAACTGCAGACCAAAGAAGTCGTGGACGAGATGCTGCATCATTGATGCCCCCCGCTCCCGCGACCCCAAGCCCGCTTAGGTGGGCTTGTCCTCAGTCAAACGGTCTGACTTGCAGATAATCGTCCGTCACTTCCATTTCAAACAGCGTTTTATCCGCCAGCAAGGTCGCACGCATTCGTTCCCGGGCTTGCCGGTAGCGTTCATCCAACTGAATATCACCGGCGCTTTCCCATGCGACTCGGCTTGGCCATTGTGCATAGCCGATAAACTGCCCGCTCACATCCTGATGCAGGCGCGAGCCTAGGCTGCCGCGCTGCAGATAGATACCTTGGGTCAATTCAAGCCAGGCCTGGCGAAAGGCGTGTTCGTGCCCGGTTTTGACTGAAAATTGGTAGATGGCGATGAACATAAGGCGTTCTCCACGATAGCGACAGTGTGAACTTTAGGCGTTGCTTCTGGCGTTAACGTTCATATCGTGCTGCAGCGTTCAATGTAAACGGGCGGGCTAAGGGCTCGGGTGTTTTATTCCAGCACTGAAAGCAAGGTTAACGGTAGCTGTAATTTTACGCGATTTTTCTGCTGCGGAGGGAGGGGGCTCTCTTTGTTTGTTATGTTGGAATTTTTTATTTTATTGGTTTTTTGTTCTGCTTATGTACTGGCTGGTATTTTTATATTCTGTTAAATCAATGTTGCTTATTACGCCTTTTTTGATTGCTATCATTGATAGCATTGCTATCTATTCAGCGGCGGTTTGACGCCATAGGCCCCTCTAAACCGCATCTTATCGCTATTTTCAGGTGGCTATTGCAAATGCATGACCCATCGACGATAAATTAATTGTGAATATTGTCACGTTTGATGACGAAGTTGTTGGACGGATTTTTTCACTGAGTTAATTTCCTGTTAGCAGAAGATTATGCTTTGTGAAGCCTTAGGCTGGAGTCAGCGATGCGAGTGGTAATTTTAGGTAGTGGAGTGGTGGGCGTAGCCAGTGCCTGGTATTTGGCGAAGGCGGGGCATGAGGTGACGGTGATCGATCGTCAGCCAGGCCCCGCACTGGAAACCAGCGCTGCGAACGCTGGGCAGATCTCACCGGGCTATGCCGCACCCTGGGCGGCGCCGGGTGTGCCGCTTAAGGCCATCAAGTGGATGTTCCAGCGCCATGCGCCGCTGGCCATCCGTCTCGATGGCAGCAGCTTCCAGCTGAACTGGATGTGGCAGATGCTGAAAAACTGCAACACCGAACACTACATGACCAACAAAGGCCGCATGGTACGTCTGGCGGAATACAGCCGCGATTGTATCAAGGCGCTGCGTCAGGAAACCGGTATCCAGTACGAAGGTCGCCAGGGCGGCACGCTGCAGCTGTTCCGCACTCAACAACAGTTCGAAAACGCCGCGAAAGACATTGCGGTATTGGAAGATGCCGGCGTGCCTTACCGATTGCTGGAAGCCGGCCAACTCGGTAGCGTCGAGCCGGCGTTGGCGCAGGTGGCGCACAAGCTGACCGGCGGCCTGCAGTTGCCGAACGACGAGACCGGCGATTGCCAGCTGTTTACGCAACAGTTGGCGAAGATGGCAGAGCAGGCGGGCGTAACCTTCCTGTTCAACCGCGGCGTCGATCGTCTGCTGGTTGAAGGCGACAAGATCGCCGGCGTCCAGTGCGGCGAGGAAGTGTTTAAGGCCGACAGCTATGTGGTGGCGTTCGGCTCGTACTCCACGGCGCTGCTGCGCGGCCTGGTGTCCATTCCGGTTTACCCGCTGAAGGGCTATTCGTTGACCATTCCTATCACCGACGAAGCGGCGGCGCCGTTCTCTACGGTATTGGATGAGACGTATAAAATCGCCATCACGCGTTTTGACCAGCGCATTCGCGTCGGCGGCATGGCGGAGATCGTCGGTTTCAATACCCAGTTGGAGCAAAAACGGCGCGAAACGCTGGAGATGGTGGTGCGCGATCTCTACCCGAACGGCGGCAGAGTGGAAGAGGCGACGTTCTGGACCGGCCTGCGGCCGATGACGCCGGACGGCACGCCAATTGTCGGCCGCACTTCGCTGAAGAACCTGTATCTCAATACCGGGCATGGCACGTTGGGCTGGACGATGGCCTGCGGCTCCGGGCAGTTGTTGTCCGATCTGATGTCCGGCATTACGCCGGCGATCCCTTCCGATGACCTGGCGGTGGCGCGTTACAGCGCCGGGTTTCGCCAGCAACACGCGGTTCCGCTGAACGACGTGCATCCCGCACGTTAATCGTCGACGTTGTCATAGACTTTTCCGGCCACGCGCAGGCGCGCGTGGCCGCTGTACGCTGCCCCAAGGAGAACCGATGCCCCGTCCGATAACCGCCACGATGCATCTCGGCGCGATTGAAAATAACCTGCAGGTGGTGCGCCGTTTCGCTCCCGGCGCCAAAGTTTGGGCGGTGGTCAAGGCCAACGCCTATGGCCACGGCATCAAACACGTTTGGCGCAGCATGGCGCAAACCGACGGCTTCGCCATGCTGGATCTGGCCGAAGCGGTGCTGCTGCGCGAGTCGGGTTGGCAAGGGCCGATTCTTCTGCTGGAGGGATTCTTCCAGCCGCAGGATCTGGCGTTGCTCGACCGTTATCGCCTGACGACGGCGGTGCACAGCGACTGGCAGCTGTCGGCGATCGCCGACGCCACGCTGAACGCGCCGCTCAATGTCTATCTGAAAGTGAACAGCGGCATGAATCGGTTGGGGTTCGCACCCGATCGGCTGCATGAGGTGTGGCGCAGGGCGCAGGCGGTTGCCAATATCGGCGAGCTTACGCTGATGAGCCATTTCGCCACCGCCGACGGCCCGGAAGGCGTGGCCCAGCAGATGGCCACTATCGAGGCAGCGGCAGTCGATATACCGTTGCCGCGCTGCCTGGCCAACTCGGCCGCCACGCTGTGGCACCCTTCGACCCACGGCAGTTGGGTCCGCCCTGGGATTGTTCTCTATGGCGCTTCGCCGAGCGGTTGCTGGAATGATGTTGCGGGGACGGGGCTGCAGCCGGCGATGACGCTGAGCAGCGAGATCATCGGCATTCAGCAACTGAAGTCTGGCGATCGCGTGGGGTACGGCGGCCGTTACAGCGCCGCCGGCACGCAGCGTATCGGCGTGGTGGCCTGCGGTTACGCCGACGGCTATCCGCGTCATGCGCCGACCGGTACGCCGGTGTGGGTTGACGGCGTGCTGACGCGCACCCTGGGAACGGTGTCGATGGATATGCTGGCGGTGGATCTGACGCCCTGTCCACAGGTCGAATTGGGCGCCGACGTGGAGCTGTGGGGGAAACACCTGCCGGTGGACGAGGTGGCCACGGCGGCAGGAACGTTGGGTTATGAGCTGCTGTCGGCGTTAGCGGCGCGGGTGCCGGTCGTCACCGAAGCCTGAGCCGCGGCTCAGGCGACTTTTTTTATCTGCCCTTTAATCTGCTTGCTGAGCCGCCGTGCGTGCAGCGCCAGCAGGCAGCCCGCCAGCATGACCAATGCCAGCGACAACTTCGGCTGCAACGGCAACGCCATCGCCACCAGCCCCAGTGCGGCACCGCCGGCCATCTGTACGAAACCGACCAGCGCGGACGCGACGCCTGCCTCATTGGAGTACGGCTCCAACGCGTAGCTGGTGGCCGGACCCATCACGAACGCCAACCCGGCGCAGGCGCTGGCGACCGGCAGCATATACGCCAGCCAGTGCGCTTGCGCCGCCGCGGGCAGCAGCATGACGCCCAGCAGCAACCCCAGACAGCCCAGCCCCATCAAAATGCCGCCGGTCGCCAGGCAAACCGGACGGCCTACCTTGTGGATGATGCGGTTGGCGAAGAAGCTGACCAGCATGATCCAGAAACCGTTGGCGCCGAACACCAGCGAAAATTGCAGCGGGGTCAGGCCGGCGGTGCCCATCAGCACGTTCGGTGCCAGGGAAACGTAGGTCAGCGCCATGCCCATCGCCCCGGAGTTCACTACCGCAAAGGAAAGGAAACGCCGTTCGCTGAGGATGCGCGCATATTGGCGTACCGGCAGCCCCTTGACCGGGACGGTGTCGGCAGGGCGGGTTTCCGGCAGGCGCAGCGCGATGAGCACCAACACCAGCAGCGCATAACCGACCAGGAACCAGAAAGGGGCTCGCCAGCCGAAGGCTTCGGCGAGCAGGCCGCCGAGCAGCGGTGCCAGCGCGGGGATGATGTTCAGCGTGCCATTGAGAAAGCCGAAGGCGCGGGCAGCGTCGTCACCATTCAGGCGGTCGCGCACGCCGCTGAAGGCGACGACGGCGGTGCAGCAAACCGCCACCCCTTGCAGCAGACGCGAAGCGATGAAAAGCGTCGGGCTGGTAGCCAGCGCCGCCATCGCGGCGCCGATCATGTAGAGGATAATGCCGGCCAGCGCCACCGGCTTGCGGCCATAGTTATCCACCAGCGGGCCGGCGATGACCTGGCCGAGGCCGAGCACCAGAATAAACAGTGAAATGGTGGATTGGATCAGCGCTTCGCTGCTGCCCAGGCCGACGGCAATGGCGGGAATGGTCGGCAGGTAAAGATCGATGCCTAATGGGCCGAGCAGCACCAGGCTGAGAAGCATAAACAGAAACTTTTGCATAACAGGAAAGGCACGTCCGAGTGACAAAGAGGGCTAGAGTAGAGACTCCGGCGACAAATGAAAAGGGGCAAAGCGGGTCAGCGCTACGCCCCCTGGCGGTAATAGAGCGCCGAGACGGCATCGGCCACGTAACGGGCCTGGTGGCGAGCATCATCCAACGCACGGTGCGGCATGCCTTCGAACGGGCGTGTCTTTTTGGGGTTAAAGCCGTGAAGTTCTGCCAACGTGATCACCGTGCGCACGTCCTGAGTATCCCAGAATTTCCACGGGCAGGGCATTTCCAGCTGCTGGAAGGCGTGTTCGAGGATCGCACAGTCGAACTCTTTGCCGTTGCCCCAGACTTTCACCGTATCGGTGCTGTTCATATGGATAAAGCGGCTGAGGCTGCTCAACACGCGTTTCAGGCTCTCGGTGCCGCCGAAGGCCTGTTTGCGCGCTTCGTCGGACTGTTTCGCCCACCAGGCAACCGTATCCAGGCTGATGGTGCGGCCCGGTTGCTCTTTCTGGCAACTGACGGCGGCTTCGAATTCGGCGCCCAGTTCCCCGGTTCGGGGATCGAAAAACACCGCCGCAACCACCAGAATGACGGCGCTGGGTTTTGTGTCCAGGGTTTCAATGTCTAACATCAGATGGTGCATCGGCGTTTCCGGTGGTAGGCGTGGTGGCTTAATATTACTACAGAACGTGCGCCGATGCGGGCCGATGCGCACATGAAATCCTTTTAAAGCGCCGCGTTCAGGTTATGATGCTCGGGATACTCTTATCAGGTTGGTCGTTATCGGTGAGAACGCTTATCTTTATTCTGTGCATGGTCGGCTACTTGCTGTTGCTGGGCTACCTTAGCATGTTCGTCACGGACAAGATCTGTGAGAAGGCGGGCAACTTCACTAAAATATGCCGCGTCGTAGACATTTCCGAACCTCATATCCCCAAGTAGCAGTCTGTTTACCCCAGATAGTCGGTGGTAATCAACGGGGTCAGGATGGCCGCCAGCGCCATGAGCGCTCCCCATTGCCGCCAGCCCAGGCGCGCCAGCCAGTCATGTCGCTGCGGCGGCGTGGCCAACTGCCCGACGGCCACGCCGCCGGTCAGCAGCAGCGTCAGAATCAGCAGCACCAGGCCGCGGCTCACCAGCGTGAACTCGACATGCAGCACATTGGCGTAATAGAGGCGCATCAGAATAAAATAGCTCAGCAAGATCCAGGCGAAAACGACGTTCTTCCTGAGTACCTGCTGCAGCATCAACGCGATGAACAGGCTGTGAAAAAGCGACAGTAGCGGGGCTTCGATCGGATGCCGAACGCAGACGTTGTAGACCGCCATGTAAATGTTGAAAACCAGCAGGATATAGATCACGTAAATATACCAGCCGTAGATGACTTTGAGCTTTTTCGGGTTCGGCGGCAGGGAGAGTGCGTCCGGTTTCATTAATGCCTCCTGATGATGCCATGCAAACGCTGCGGTTGAAGACGACGCGGCGACATCGTAATTTTAAATCCACTGGGTATATATCACCCGTGCGCTAAATGACAATTAAACGCATGAACGGCTTTATTTCCGCGTTGACCTGGAACTCTTTGGCGCTTGCGGGGTCGATTAGCGTGCGAATGTCTGGCGGTTTTCCCGCCACAATGGAAGACGTAATACATTGATATGAGAGATTATAAAAACACTTCTGGCACAAAAATCCTGCTGCTGTTCAGCCTGACATTTTACACACTGTTGCCACCGTTGTTGACGACGGCCGTGTTCAACCGTTTCAATCTTAATCCGTTCGCGATCGTCAAATTTTTTCACTTTAACCCGTTTTTGGCCGATCGGGGCATACCCAGCTATCAGACTTTCTTCTATTTGCTGATGCTATGGTTGGGGTTCAATGTTTTGCTCTGGCTGCTGGTGTGGGGGGGAGGGCGACTGTATCAGCGCTGGCGAGCGCCGCGCGGCTGATAGTTTTCCAAAGGGAAAAAGTTGCGTGGGGAAATGACTTTACATTCAATAATGAGACGTATTATCATTTGTTTCGCCGGTGAGGGGAAAAGGGTTGTCTCCTTCTGTGCCCCCCGATCCGGCACGACATTGCTCACATTGCTTCCAGTTTTCATGCCAGCCTTGCGCTGGCGTTTTTTTATCCCTCGCCCAAAACCACGACGTCGGTGGTCAGCCTCATTTCATTAACACGATTGCTTAAAAGCAACCGCGCGGCATGGGGGGCGTTAGAACAGCGAAAACAGCAACACGACCGGCAGGCTCAACGGCCAGGTTAACCCGATGGTCACTGCGCTGATACAGCGAATTTTGACGGTGTCCCGGCTAACCAGGTAGGTGAAAACCATAGAAACTAAAAGACCAATAAAATAACAGTATTGCGTTGCAACCCACAGCGGCGACATGAAACCCGATCCCAATTGTATTTTTACGCGCGAATTCTAGGAGCTTGGCGGGGGATAATCAATGACCAAAGGCCGTTTATTCAAACCTTTATTCATAAGGACGCATAATTCATTTCTATAAAGAACGTGGGGTTATTAACGGCTTTACGTTTATTACCAAAAGAAATCAACAGCATAGTTACCGGTAACATTCTGCGTCAGGCAAGCCATCGTTTTGGAGGAACTCCGCTGAGCAGTAAAAGGGCCTGTGAGGGGGGGAAACGCGATGAGTCTATAATTCATAAAGATTAATGATGTATTTGCGGCAAAAGGCTGAGGTGAAGTGCCGTTGTCCGTTCGCGAGCCCTTTAAGCGTCGGTTTTAGCGCATCGTAACGATGCGCCGCTGACGAGTCGGGAAGAGGGATTGTTGTCGTTGTAGGTTTAATGAATGTTAAGACCGTAGACGAACAGCCACGAAAACAGCAGCGCCAGCAGGCATGCCATAAAAACGATGGAGATCATTTCCTTCACAACTTCATTCCTTTTCCCGTGAGTCAAATTTACTTCTCTTTGTTTTTGCGCGAAATTTTAGATCGCCATGGGTAAAAATCCTAGTTTTAATCCCGTTTTTTTCTCTGGCATTGCGGCGTAAGCCGCGTCGATAGGCCGTGGCGACGCCGGAAAAGCAGGGGGCGTTAACTCGTCGTAGCTATTGCTGAACGCTGTGGGGCTGACTATATAAAATAGGGACTGTGTGACGTCGAAGGCAGCCAGGCGTGTCTCTTAAGGGGGGCCGTTCATCTGTCTACGGCGCTTTCCTATGAGATGAGGAGTCGGCAATGAGCACAAAACCCACTATCGTGCTGGTACATGGATTCTGGGGCGGCGCCGCGCACTGGAGTAAGGTTATCATCGAGTTGTCGCGCAGGGGCTATTCGGCGATTCATGCGGTAGAAATGCCGTTGACCTCGTTGGCTGAGGATGCGGAACGTACGCGTAAGATGGTCGCGCAGCAAGCGGGACCGGTAGTGTTGGTAGGGCACTCTTACGGTGGTGCCGTGATCACGGAAATGGGCAACCAGCCTAACGTGGTTGGCCTGGTCTACATCGCCGCGTTTGCGCCGGATGCCGGTGAAAGTGCCGGCGATATTACGCAAGCGCATCCTCCTGCGGCAGTCGAGAATTTGACCCCGGACAGCGACGGTTATCTGTGGATCAAAACCGACAAGTTTCACGAAAGCTTTTGCCAGGATCTGACCGCCGACGAGGCGCTGGTGATGGCGGTGACGCAGAAGGCTCCGCTGGCTGATACCTTTGGTAACACCCTCGGTGAACCTGCCTGGAAACATAAACCGTCATGGTATCAACTCTCCAGCGACGATCGCATGATAGCCCCGGAGAATCAGCGACGTATGGCGCAGCGGCTGCAGCCTAAGAAAGTGATGGTACTCAATGCCAGCCACGCCTCGCTGGTCTCTCACGCCGAGGAGGTGGCGAGTTTGATTGACGAAGCGGCCGGTTCGCAATAAAGCAAGAGCCGAAAGGTTCTTCGGAATAAAAGGTGACAGACTATTCCTCCGCTGCCTATTACGCCGGGCTAAAGAGCCGGCGTAATAGGGGCCCATTAAGGATAAACGCTGATATCGCTATCGATATTAATGATTAACAGCATCATCAGCACGACGGCGGTGGCAATAATGGCGTAGATGTCTGCCTTACGCATATCGCCTTAACGCCCGTTAACCCCGATCATTTCTATTGCCGCACGATGCAGCCTCTGAAAATAATCATCGGGCTGTTTTTCTATCTCCTGGATAAGGCTGGCGAGCAGGTTCTGTTTGGTTATCGGCTTGTTGGCGGTCAGCACCAGAAGCACGTTTTTGCCGAGCAGGCAGCATATTTGCTTATGGTATTCATCAACGTCGTGTTTGTTGAGGCCATAGAGGGTGTAGTCGATCATGATGTTTAACCTGCTGACAGGTAGATGCCCGCCGCAGCGGGCTGAGAAGCCATAGAAAAATAAAATGAGGCAAATTTCGCTTAGGAAAGGTCTTAAGCGATGGGATAACGATAACTGAATGGGAATATTCCTATCAAGCCGTGTGGACGTGGAGGCGAATGTTTAGGAATAACCTCAGAAGAACAAATAATAGAGAGGGTCGTTCTGGGGAACGCGACTTATTATTGACATTGTTATTGTGTAAAAAACAAACACGGATGATGTAAATATAATGCGGAAAAGAAACAGCCGGAAAACGGCGTTTTCCGGCTGTGGTGACATTCACGCGATGTTATTCACACGGTCTGCTTGCGAAACAGTTCGCGGAATACCGGATAGATATCGTCCGGTTCGCGGATATGCTGCATGGCGAAGTTGTCGAACTTCGCCTGCAGATCCTCATATTCACGCCACAGCGTTTGGTGAGCGCGGCGAGTGATCTCTATGTAGCTATAATAACGCACCATCGGCAGGATCTTCTTCGCCAACAGTTCATGGCACAGCGGTGAATCGTCGGCCCAGTTGTCGCCGTCCGAGGCTTGCGCGGCGTAGATATTCCATTGCGCCGGGTCATAACGTTCTTCGACGACGTCGTTCATCAACTTCAGCGCACTGGAGACGATGGTGCCGCCGGTTTCCTGTGAATAGAAGAACTCCTGTTCATCCACCTCTTTTGCCTGGGTGTGATGGCGAATATAGACCACCTCAACGTTTTTGTAGGTTCGGCTCAGGAACAGATAAAGCAGAATGTAAAAACGCTTGGCCATGTCTTTGGTCGCCTGATCCATCGAACCGGACACGTCCATCAGGCAGAACATCACCGCCTGGCTCGAGGGCTCCGGCCGGCGCTCATAGTTTTTGTAGCGCAGGTCGAAGGTATCGATAAACGGCACGCTTTCGATTTTCTTGCGCAGTTCGGCAATTTCTTTGCGCAGCCGCTCCTCTTCCAGCAATTGCACGGGTTCGGTGTTTTCCAACTGGGTCAGCGCGTCTTCCAACTCGTGCAACGCGCGTCTTTTACCGGCGGTCATGGCGGTACGCCGCGCCAGCGAGTTCTGCAGCGAACGCACGACGCTGATGTTGGCCGGCACGCCGTTGGCGGTATAGCCGGCGCGATGGGTTTTGAACTCGGTCAATTGCTTGTACTGATTCTTCTTCAAGTTGGGCAGGGCGAGATCCTCGAACAAAAGATCGAGATACTCATCTTTGGATATCTGGAAGACGAATTCATCCTGGCCCTCACCGTCCTGACTGGCGTTCCCTTGGCCGCCGCCACCGCCTGCGCCGCCCTGAGGCCGCTCAACGCGATCGTTCTGCACGAAGTGGTCATTGCCCGGGTGAACGCGATGGCGAGTGCCGCCGCGCCCCTGATGAAACATCGGTTCGTTGATATCGTCAGTGGGGATGGAGACCGACTCCCCGCTGTCTACGTCGGTGACCGAACGCTTGTTGATGGCTTCGGCAATCGACTGTTTGATTTGCGACTTGTAACGGCGCAAGAAGCGCTGGCGGTTCACCATGCTCTTGTTTTTGCCGTTCAGCCGTCGGTCAATGAAATAGGCCATACTTCCCCCAAACGACGTTGCCAACTTTTCATGTCCCGGTCGCGGCAGCGCAATGTGCCAGCCCCTCCGTGGGCTGCGCTGCAACGTCCATGACTGTGGACATGGCCCTGATAATGCCGCTTACCTGAGGCATTATGAGGATTTTCTGACCCGCAGATACCATTCACACAGCAGGCGCACCTGCTTGCGGGTATAGCCTTTCTCCATCATGCGGTCGACGAAGTCGTCGTGTTTTTTCTGCTCGTCCGTCGACGTTTTGGCGTTGAACGAAATCACCGGCAACAGCTCTTCTGTATTGGAGAACATTTTTTTCTCGATCACGGTGCGCAGCTTCTCGTAGCTGGTCCAGTTCGGATTGCGGCCGTTGTTGTTGGCACGAGCGCGCAGCACGAAGTTCACGATTTCGTTACGGAAATCTTTCGGGTTGCTGATACCGGCCGGTTTTTCAATTTTTTCCAGTTCGGCGTTCAAAGACTCACGATCGAACAGCTGGCCGGTATCGGGATCGCGATACTCCTGATCCTGGATCCAGAAGTCCGCGTAGGTCACATAACGGTCAAAAATGTTCTGTCCGTATTCCGAGTAGGATTCCAGATAGGCGGTCTGGATCTCTTTGCCGATAAACTCGGCGTATTTCGGGATCAGATAGCCTTTCAGGTGTTCCAGGTATTTCTCGGCCAAATCCTGCGGGAACTGTTCGCGTTCGATCTGCTGCTCCAGCACATAGAACAGGTGTACCGGGTTGGCCGCCACCTCGGCGTGATCGAAGTTGAATACCCGCGAGAGGATTTTAAAGGCGAAACGGGTGGAGAGGCCGTTCATGCCTTCGTCAACCCCAGCGTAGTCGCGGTACTCCTGATAGGACTTGGCTTTCGGATCGGTATCCTTGAGACTTTCGCCGTCATACACGCGCATTTTCGAGTAAATGCTCGAGTTTTCCGGCTCTTTCAACCGCGACAGCACGCTGAACCGCGCCAATGTTTCGAGGGTGCCCGGTGCGCAGGGCGCGTGGGTCAGCTCACTGTGATCCAGCAGCTTGTCGTAAATTTTGATCTCTTCAGACACGCGCAGGCAGTAAGGTACTTTGACGATGTACACGCGGTCGAGGAACGCTTCGTTGTTCTTGTTGTTGCGGAAGGTCACCCACTCGGATTCGTTGGAGTGCGCCAGAATAATGCCGCTGAACGGCAGGGCGGAGATGCCTTCAGTGCCGTTGTAGTTGCCTTCCTGGGTCGCGGTCAGCAGCGGATGCAGCACCTTGATCGGCGCTTTGAACATCTCAACGAACTCCATAATCCCCTGGTTGGCGCGGCACAGGGCGCCGGAGTAACCGTAGGCGTCCGGATCGTTCTGCGCGTGGTTCTCCAGTTTACGGATATCCACTTTACCGACCAGCGCCGAGATGTCCTGGTTGTTTTCATCGCCCGGTTCGGTTTTGGCGATGGCGATCTGTTCCAGAATGGAAGGGCGCACCTTCACGACTTTAAATTTGGTGATGTCGCCGCCGAACTCATGCAGGCGTTTCGCCGCCCACGGCGACATGATAGTGCCGAGGTAGCGACTCGGGATGTTGAACTCTTTCTCCAGGATCGAGGCATCTTCCTGCGGGTTGAACAGGCACAGCGGATGATCGTTGACCGGGCTGCGCTCGCCATTGGCGCTGAGGGTGTAGATGGGCACGCGCTGCATCAACGCCTTAAGACGTTCTGCCAGCGAGGACTTACCGCCGCCCACCGGGCCCAGCAGGTAAAGGATCTGTTTCTTCTCTTCCAGGCCCTGCGCGGCGTGTTTCAGGTAAGAGACGATCTGTTCGATGGCCTCTTCCATGCCATAGAATTCCTCGAAGGCCGGATAGCGTGCGATCACGCGATTGGAGAACAGGCGCGACAGGCGTGATTCTAGCGCAGTGTCGACCATCACAGGTTCACCGATAGCCATCAGCAGACGTTCGGCCGCGTTGGCATAGGCACTGCGATCTTGCCGGCAAATGGTAAGAAATTCCTGCAGTGTGAACTCTTCGTCCTTGGCAGCTTCGTAGCGCTGGCGATAGTGGTCAAATATGTTCATGATGCCCGTCCTTTCGTTATTAGCACAGGTTAAAGAGAGCGTGTGATAGTGTTCTGGCCCCCGGAAGATGAGAATACGCCTGAGTACAGCAACCCGTATGCCAACTTGGTGCGCTTATTATCGCGAGTTGCGCTGTATGCCACTGGGCCCAGGATAAATTCGCCTTCTGATTTAAGCTTAGTTTGCTTGCCGGAAAATTTCCTGCCGCAGAAAAAGCTTTTTTTAAGTCATATCAATGACTCAGTTATTACCGTGTTAGCCAAATGCCTTGTCTGGCGCGGCCTGCGGGATAAAACGTCATCGATCCGCCATGATTAATTCATAATTCCGCTATAAGTTATTCGATCTTGGTCGTTTTCTATTGTAAAGATTAGGCGCGCAACTAAATTTTCACATAAACTATTGCGGCTATTAACCCTGTAATTTATGGAAAAAGAACCAGTGAAGATTTCAAAACTCAAAACGCTAGCAATTATCGCTTCCGCAATGGTTTGTGCGCAAAGTGCTCAGGCGGGGACCTGGTCACTTGGCGCTGCCGCGCTGGTTAGCCCGGACGCGTATCGCGGTTATCAGGACCGCGTTTATCCGGTGCCCGTCATCGACTATGAAGGTGATGACTTCTACTTCCGTACTCTGACCGCCGGTTACTACCTGTGGAAAGATCAAGAAAACCAGCTGAGCATCATGGGTTACTACACGCCATGGGGCTACCGCCCGGGCGACAGCGACGACGATCGCATGAAGCGCCTCGACAAGCGTCGCGGCACGCTGATGGCCGGCCTGGCCTATTCGCACAACGCGGAGTGGGGCACTATCCGTACTACTTTCACCGGCGACACGCTGAACAACAGCAACGGGCTGGTGGGCGATGTGGCTTACCTGTACAAGTTTGATCTGGACGCATTGACGCTGGTCCCGGGCGTGGGCGTAATGTGGAACAGCAAGAACCAGAACAAATATTACTACGGCGTCAGCGCCAATGAATCCCGCCGCAGCGGCCTGGATAGCTACACCCCAGGCGATAGCTGGGCACCGTATCTCGAGCTGAGCGCCAATTACCAGATCAACAAGAGCTGGAACGCTTTCTTCGTCGGCCGCTATGTGAAGCTGTCGGATGAAGTAAAAGACAGTCCGATGGTGGATAAATCCTACACCGGTTTGTTGATGACGGGTGTGAGCTACACCTTCTAATCACGCATTGCACGATTATCGTGCATGGCGTGCATTAAAAAGGGGCGCAGGCGCCCCTTTTGCACATCTGCAGTGCGCTGCCGCGCACGATCCCTCAGGCTTTTTTACGGCTGCGGAAGGTGACTCCCAAACGGGCGGGTTGCTCGCCGGCGGCGATCAGCGGTTTGCTGACGCGCCCGGTCTCGATACAAACCATGGTCTTGTAACCGTCGTTCGGCATATCCCCCATGCTGCAGGAGAGTTCTGCGCCGGGGTTCCAGGCGATGACGTCGCTCATATGATGGTGGTGAATCTCGATGGTGCGTGCGAGCGCCGGATCGCGGATCTGGCTGAAGGCCTCCGGGCGAGTATAGACACGGTCGGTTTGGCCGACGAAGGTCACTTCACCTGCCTGACGTGCCTCTGCACCGCCCGCCACCTTGTCGATATAAGGCTCGCCCAGACCCGCCACGCTGACCCGTTCGATGTCGCCGACCTGGAAGTAGCTATGTAGCGCCGCCGTGGCCTGATAATCGCCGTGCGATTCCAGTTCGATCTCGCACTCTGCACCCAGTTTGAAGCGGGCAATCAGCGTGAAGGCGTGCGGCCACAGTTTTCGGGTCTGCTCATTGTCTTTCAGCGTGAAGGTCAGAATGACGCCGTTGTCATCTTCATCGTGCGCCGTCAGGCTCCAGGGCTGGTTACGGGCAAAGCCGTGGGAGGGTTGCGCCACTGGACCGAACCACGGCCAGCAGATCGGTACCCCACCGCGGATGGCCTTGCCTTTGGCAAACGGGGTATTGTTGCTGAGCCAAATTACCGGCTGCTCACCGCTGGGCTGCCAGGCCAGCAAATGGGCGCCCTGCAGCGCGACGGCCGCGCGCACTTTCGGGTGCGAGACCACCACCACGCCCAGCTCATCGAGCTGACGTTGGCTGATGTAAGGTGAAATCTGTTCGGAAACGGGCAGGGTGAAAATTTTCTCGTTCATTTCATGACCTATTGTTTGCCGGAGAGACAAATAAAAAAGGGCGACAAAAATGTCGCCCTCATTATCAGCTTAACATCATGCCATTACTTGGAGATGTGAGCGATCAGATCCAAAACCTTGTTGGAATAACCGGTTTCGTTGTCGTACCAGGAAACCAGCTTCACGAAGTTGTCGTTCAGTGCGATACCGGCTTTGGCATCGAACACGGAAGTCAGCACTTCGCCGTTGAAATCGGTGGAAACCACGTCGTCTTCAACGTAGCCCAGAACGCCTTTCATAGAACCTTCAGCGGCGTCTTTGATGGCTTTCTTGATTTCTTCGTAGGTAGCCGCTTTTTCCAGACGTACGGTCAGGTCAACAACGGATACGTTAGGCGTCGGTACGCGGAACGCCATACCGGTCAGTTTGCCTTTCAGCTCTGGCAGAACCACGCCAACCGCTTTCGCTGCGCCGGTAGAAGAAGGGATGATGTTCTGGGATGCGCCGCGGCCGCCGCGCCAGTCTTTGTGGGACGGGCCATCAACGGTTTTCTGAGTAGCGGTGGTCGCGTGAACGGTGGTCATCAGGCCTTCAACGATACCGAAGTTGTCGTTGATGACTTTAGCCAGTGGCGCCAGGCAGTTGGTGGTGCAAGAGGCGTTGGACACGATGTCCTGGCCGGCATATTTGTCAAAGTTAGCGCCGCGCACGAACATTGGGGTCGCATCTTTGGATGGGCCAGTCAGAACCACTTTTTTAGCGCCGGCGGTGATGTGTTTACGCGCGGTTTCGTCGGTCAGGAAGATACCGGTCGCTTCAGCAACCACGTCAACGCCTACTTCGTTCCACTTCAGGTTAGCCGGGTCTTTCTCTGCGGTAACACGGATGGTTTTGCCGTTAACAACCAGGTGGCCGTCTTTAACTTCTACCGTACCGTTGAAACGGCCGTGAGTAGAGTCATACTTCAGCATGTAAGCCATGTACTCTGCGTCCAACAGGTCGTTGATTGCAACGATCTCGATGTCAGAACGCTCTTGAGCAGCACGGAAAACAATGCGACCGATACGGCCAAAACCGTTGATACCTACTTTGATAGTCATATATTCCACCAGCTATTTGTTAGTGAATAAAAGGTTGGTTGTAAAATTACAAAAACCTTACCCAGCGTCAAGCGGAATCGTGTCAATTCTTGCGGCAAGTCAAACCAGAAGGGTGGTTTTGCACGCTTATTGCACAGTCCATTTGCGCTTGGCCTCATCCGTTATATGGGGACAAGCCGCCAAGTATAAAGTCAGCATACGCAAGATGTGTGATCGCTATCACATATCATCGTGACGTAGCCTTTATGGGCTACAGTTTAGGCCAAAAACTCCTGCAGCGGTGTTAATTTTTTGTTATTATTAATCATTGTTTTCGTTGACATTATCCACATTCAGAGATAAGCACAAATGGCTAAAGAGACAACCCCCGGTCATCCGGTCACGGAACTGAATGAAATCCAACGTTATGTGACGCAACAGCATGGTACCGAAGCGCCGTTCAGCGGCAAATTGCTGCACAACAAGCGCGAGGGCGTGTACCATTGCCTGTGCTGCAACCAGCCGCTGTTCTATTCCGAAACCAAATACGATTCCGGCTGCGGTTGGCCGAGTTTTTATGAGCCGGTTTCCGCCGATGCAATCCGCTATCTTGATGATAATTCGCATAATATGCATCGTGTTGAAATCCGCTGCGGCCACTGCGACGCGCACCTGGGGCACGTTTTCCCCGATGGCCCGCAGCCGACAGGCGACCGCTACTGCGTCAACTCCGCCTCGCTGAGTTTCACCGATGGCGAAAATGGCGACCAAACGGCCGGTTAAGTGGTAATTTAACTAACAAAATCGATTCAGCTAATTATTCATCCGTAAGCGAGAAGGGCTCTGATGGACGTGAAAGATCTGATTGCGGCGATGACGCCCGAGATATACCAGCGCCTGGTACTGGCGGTTGAGCTGGGTAAATGGCCGGACGGCGTGGCGCTGACGCCGGAGCAGAAAGAAAATAGCCTGCAGGCGGTGATGCTGTGGCAGTCGATGCACAACGTCGATCCGCAGCACATGAGCATCGGCACCGACGGGCAGATTGTGATGAAGAGCAAGCAAGAGCTGAAACAGCAGTTCGTTGCCGAGCCGCTGGCTAAACTCAAACCGCAATAACGCGACCCTAAAGCGGGGCGATGTCGCCATCGCCCCGTCGACTCACCGTTTTTCGCCCTTAATCCCCAACGATTCCGCCAGCTGCTGTGCCAGCCGGTTGTTGTCGTCCGCGCCGTATTCCCAGAACATCGCACCGCCTAATCCCTGGCTTTTGATGTATTCGGCCTTGATGGCCACCGAACGCGGGTTCTCGTAGGAGATGGCAAACAGCGGCTTGCCTTCGGCGGATTGCAGCGTCAAGTATGGCACTTTGGCGTCGTCATCCCAGTGTTCGCGAAAACGATGCTGCGGATCGTTGAGCAATTTGCTGACGATATCGTGGTATTTAAAGTAAGTGTCTTTGCTGAGATCCAGCCCCAGCGCGTTGAACAGGGCGGTTTCGCGCGCGCTGAAGTCAGGCTGCGTCACCGGATGCTTGGCGGCGTCCGGTTTGTCCCAGTCGATGCCCGCCTCGGTCGCCCGTTTCGGCACCCGGCCGTAGAAACCGATGCCCAGGTTCATCTGTGCCGGTTTCAGTCCGGCAGCCAGATAATGCTTTACCACGAAATCGGCGCTGTAGCGGTCGGCGGCCGCCACGGTTGGCCAACGCGTTGAATCGTACAGGTTGGCATTGAAGTACTGTGTGCCGTAAGCCATGTCGTAAGTCATCAGATTGATGTAGTCGAGGTAAGGGGCAATGCTTTTCACATCGACCCATTCCTGTGGGCTTTTGACGTTGGCCCCGACGGCGATGGTTAACAGCTTGCCTTGCCCCAGCGCTTGGTGAAGCTCTTTCAGCAGCAGGGTGAAGTTATCGCGATCCGCCGGTTGGCTTTCCACCAGCCCCCAGGCGCCGTTCACCGGGTATTCCCAGTCCAGATCGATCCCATCCAGCCGGTACTGTGCGATCACCTGCAGCGCGGAGCGAATGAATATCGCCCGGTTTTCCGCGGTAGCGGCGGCGGCGGAGAAACCGCGTGCGCCCCAGCCACCGACCGACAGCAGCACTTTCAGCTCGGGGTTCTGTTTGCGCAGCACCGGCAGCCGTTGCAGATCGGCCGTGACTTTCGGCGACAGGTAGATCTGGTGGCGGCGAGCGGGGTCTTTCAGCGCCGCATTGGTTTCGTCTTTCTCGCCGTTGTAGATCAGGCCGAACGAATAGTTGAGGTGGGTGATTTGCGTGACGTCCAGCTTATCGATATCGCCACCGGGGCCGGCGGTGACGTCGCCGCCGCCGTTGAAGTAGCCGACGGAGAGATAGGCCGCCTGGGCCGTGCTTGCGCCAGCCATAGCCAATTGCACCGCCGCCAGCAAAGGCAGCAGTTTTCGGGTTATTTTCATGTCAGTCTCCTTGTGGTCGGCAAGGCCGACCGTACCGCCAGGGGCGGGCACAATAAAGCCGGGCTCAGTGGGCCCCGGATGCGTATAACCGATTGACGCCAAAAGCGTCGCAGTCATAACAGCAAAAGCGCCTGCCGGTCACAAGCCGTTGGGGAAGAAGAAAGGCGGTATTGTGAGCAGCGTCGATAATTTCGCCGCCGCGCAGAGAGGGCGCCGGTGGCGCCCGAGCGGATTTAGTTGGCGAGAAACTGTGACAGGGTAACTAGCTGCGCGCCGGCGCGCGCCATGTCCTGCAGCGCTCGCTCACTGTCGTCCGGCTGCAGATTCACGCCGCGGCAGCCGTCGACGATCACTTGCGTCGGATAGCCGGCAGCCAGCGCATCCAGCACGCTGAACTTCACGCAGTAGTCGGTCGCCAGGCCCATGACAGCCAACCGCCGGACGCCCTGCGATTGCAGCCAGCCGTGGAGTTCGGTTTGCGCACGGTGGCCGTTATCGAAGAACGCGCTGTAGCTGTCGATGTTCGTATCTTGCCCTTTGCGAAAGACGGCATTGATGTGTTGCCGCTGTAACTGGGGATGAAAATCGGCGCCGTGGCTCCCTTGCACGCAGTGCACCGGCCACCACACCTGCGGCAGGCCTTCCAGCTCA
Organism: Serratia sp. CY47444; assembly: GCF_052168635.1. Classification (NCBI taxonomy): domain Bacteria; kingdom Pseudomonadati; phylum Pseudomonadota; class Gammaproteobacteria; order Enterobacterales; family Yersiniaceae; genus Serratia; species Serratia sp. CY47444. The sequence continues at coordinate 432,284 of NZ_JBJNMH010000001.1, read as the reverse complement.
CCGAGAGTGCCGACCTGCGCATCGGAGTTCACCGCAAAGCTGCGGTGATTGGCGGGGTGCCAGTCCTGGCTGGCCACCACCGGCTCTCCCCGCGCCAGGCAGGCGGCGATCGCCTGATTGGCGACCGGGATGACGGCGTCGCCCGCCGTGACCGCCAGCGCGCCGCCGGGGCAGAAGTCGTTTTGCAGATCGATCAACAACAGGGCCGTTTTCATCGCCGCTCCAGAGTTCAGTCGATTAACCGTTGATGCTCAGCTCGCCGCGCAGATCTTGCTGCATCAGGGCGCGGATTTGTTCCGGCGTCAGCGGCTGGCTCAACAGATAGTGCAGCTTGGTCAGGGCGGCTTCCACCGTCATGTCGAAACCGCTGATAACCCCGGCGTGCGCCAGCGCGTTGCCGGTGGCGTAGCCTTCCATATTGACGCGCCCGGAGATGCACTGCGTCAGGTTGACCACCACGATGCCGCGTTCGGAGGCCGCACGCAACTCGTCGATCAGCTCGGCCTTCTGCGGCGCGTTGCCGACGCCGTAGGAACGCAGGATCAGCGCCTTGACCGGCTGCAGCAGGAAGTTACGCACCACCGCGCCGGAAATGCCCGGATAGATAGTGACCACGCCGATCGGCTGCGGCGTGATGTCGTGCACTCGTAACCCGCCGTTGCAAGTCGGGCTGTCGATGCCGTGCTGGCGACGAATGTGGATACCGGCTTCCAGCAGCGGCGGCAGGTTGGGTGAAGCGAAAGCGTCGAAGCCGTCGGCGTGCGCCTTGGTGGTGCGGTTGCCGCGGAACAGCTTGTTGTTGAAGAACAGGCTGACTTCGTTCACCGGATGGTTGGCTGCCAGGTACAATGCATTCAGCAGATTGGTTTGGCCATCGGAGCGCAGCTCCGCCAGCGGAATCTGCGAGCCGGTGACGATCACCGGCTTAGCCAGGTTCTCCAGCATGAAGGAAAGCGCCGAGGCGGTGAACGCCATGGTGTCGGTGCCGTGCAGGATCACGAAGCCGTCGTAGCGATCGTAGTTCTGCTTGATGTCGTCGGCGATGTGCTGCCAGTCTTCCGGCGTCATGTCCGAAGAGTCAATCAATGGCGCGTATTCATGAATGGTGAAATCCGGCATTTCCGGCCGATGGAATTCCGGCATCAGCGCCAGTTGGCGCTGCAGGTGGCCGGAAACCGGGATATAGCCGTGATCGGAGCGCTGCATGCCGATGGTGCCGCCGGTGTAGGCGACGTAAATGGATTTCTTTTGCATGGTCATGATTTTAACAAAGATAAGATGGGCTGAATTATAGGGGCATGGCGGCAGAAAAAAAGCCCGGCGATGGCCGGGCTGCAGAATTATTTGTTAGCGGACTTCTCCGCAGGTCAGACAGATCGCGTAACGGTTCTGCGGATCGTTCAAGTTATTGAACAAACCCGGCTGCTCCTTCACCGCATTGGCGACCGAGGCCAGCGGGGCAGGCAGCATGGCCTGAATCGCCGCCGGCAGCATGGCGTGAATGGAAACGCCGAACTGGCTGAGCACCATATCGCTCAGGCTCGGGGTATCGACGAACCAGTCGAGCTGCCACTGTTGCAGTTTCGCCAGCTCAGCGGCTTTCTTCACCGCGTCGTCGAAATCGCCCAACTGATCGACCAGGCCGTTGGCCTTGGCGTCGCTGCCGAGCCAGACGTGGCCTTGGGCGATTTGATCGACCTGCTGCGGGGTCATCTTGCGCGATTTGGCAACCAAATCGAGGAAGTTCTTATACCCGTTTTCGATGTTCAGCTGCATCATCTGCGAGAACTCCTGCGGCAACGCCTTGGTGACCGCGATGTCGGCCAGCGGCGAGGTCGCCACGCCGTCGGTGTGCACGCCCAGCGTATCCAGGGTTTTCTCGTAGGTATTGATGATGCCGAAAATGCCGATGGAGCCAGTCAGCGTACTCGGGCTGGCGATGATGTAGTCGGCCGGCGTCGAGACCCAGTAACCGCCCGACGCGGCCATGCCGCCCATCGACACCACCACCGGTTTGCCGGCGGCGCGCACGGCGGCCAGCTCGGAGCGGATCACTTCGGACGCGCTGACGCTGCCGCCAGGGCTGTTGACACGGAACACCACGGCTTTGATGGCCGGATCCAGACGTGCCTGACGCAGCTCGGCGGCGGTGGTGTCGCCCCCGACGTTACCCGGCGTCTGCGGGCCGTCCATGATGGCGCCGTTGGCGAAGACGACGGCGATCTTGCCGCCCTGGTTCGCGTCCGGTTTCGGCTGATAGTCGTAGATGCTGATGGCGTTGAAATCGTTTACCTGTTTGTCCCAGCCGAAGGTCTTGACCAGCTGATTTTCGATCGCGGTGCGCGACGCCAACTCGTCCACCAGCTTGTTGTCCAGCGCATAGCGAGCGGTGTCGCCACCGGCCGCCTGCAGGCCGCTCAGCACGCCGGCGGCGCCGGGGAACAGCTGCTGCGGCGTCAGTTGGCGGTTGGCCGCGACGGTCTCCAGATAGTTCTGCCACAGGCCGCCAATCCAGCGGCTGTCTGCTTCGCGCGCCGCCGGAGACATATCGTCGCGGATCAGCGGTTCGACCGCCGATTTATAGGTGCCGACGCGGAAGATATTGGTGGTGACCTTGAGCATGTCCAGCAACGACTTGTAATACAGGTTGTTGGTGGCGAAACCGTGCAGATCGACCGCGCCCTGCGGCGACAGGTAGACCTTGTTGGCGTAGCTGGCCAGATAGTATTGCGTCTGGTTGTAGCTGTCGCCGATAGCGAAGATCGGTTTGCCGCTGTCGCGGAACTCGCGCAGCGCTTTGCCGATATAGCGCAGCGACGGCTGATCGGCGCCGACGAAATCATTCAGCTGCAACACCATGCCGGTAATGTTTTTGTCGTCTTTGGCCTTGCGGATGCTGTCGACTACGTCGAACAGCGAGTTTTCCTGCAGGCGGCTGCTGGAGGCGCCCAACAGTTCGCGGCCCCACTGCCGCACTCGGTTGTTTACCGAAGGCTGATCGACCACCACGCCGCTTAAATCGACCAGCAGCGCGCCGCGCGCCGGGGCCGTCGAGGTGGAGGAACTTTGGAAGGACAGATAGATGCCGACCCCAACCAGGATCAGCAAGACCAGGAACAGGTTAAGGATCAGTTCCCTGATAAAATTCAGCAGACGCCATGTCCACCGGAAAATGCCGGCAATAATTTGCCACAATGTGCGCATGTGCTCTCCAACAAGAGTCGAGAATGTTCCGCTATCCTAATGAGCGGCCGGGTAAATGTCAGCTTTAAATCGTGGCACACAGACGCTATCGCCGAGGCTGTAACTCCTCGTTTAGCTATGTTAACGTGGCCGGAATGAAAATTGTTATCAGGAGTTTACGATGGATGCTCTGGATCTTTTATTGAATCGTCGCTCGGCTTCGCGCCTGGCGGAACCGGCGCCGGCGGGGGAAGTGCGCCAAAATATCATCAACGCGGGCCTGCGTGCACCCGATCACGGCGCGCTGCAGCCGTGGCGTTTCGTGATGATCGAGAATCAGGGCCTGGAACGCTTCAGTCAGCTGCTGCAGGCGGCGGCGAAGCAGGATCAGCTGGACGAGGCGGCGATCGAAAAAGCCACCAAGGCGCCGTTCCGCGCACCGCTGATCATCACCGTCATCGCGCACTGCACGGAAGAGACCAAAGTGCCGCGCTGGGAGCAGGTGGTTTCCGCCGGTTGCGCCGTGCAGGCGATGCAGATGGCGGCGCTGGCGCAGGGCTTTAACGGCATCTGGCGCACCGGCGCCTGGACCGAGCATGCGCTGGTGCGTGAAGCCTTCGGTTGCCGCGAGCAGGACGAGATCGTCGGCTTCCTCTATCTGGGGACGCCGCAGCTGAAGGCTGCCACCAAGGTGACGCCGCCGGACAGCACGCCTTTCGTCAGCTATTTCTGAGTTTTTTCCAACGGGGCGCGGTGAAAATGCGCCAAACCCCGCAAAATTGCATGGTTTCTGAGCAGGCCGTTCGCTTATCGGCGGCCCGCTCTTATCAATCCCCTCGGCAAGCGCTACCCTATGTTATCTTGAGTGCCGTTACCGAAGGGAGTGGACTATGACATCGCCAGCGATCCGTTTAACCCAGTACAGCCATGGCGCTGGCTGCGGCTGCAAAATCTCACCGAAAGTTCTCGAAACCATCCTGCATAGCGAGCGGGAAAAGTTTGTCGATCCGCGCCTGCTGGTCGGCAATGAAACCCGCGACGATGCGGCGGTGTACGACATTGGCAACGGCGTCGGCATCATCAGCACCACCGACTTCTTCATGCCGATCGTCGACGATCCATTCGATTTCGGCCGCATTGCGGCTGCCAACGCCATCAGCGACGTGTACGCCATGGGCGGCAAACCGATCATGGCGATCGCCATTCTCGGCTGGCCGATCGCCAAGCTGCCGCCGGAGGTGGCGCAGCAGGTGATCGACGGCGGCCGTTTCGCCTGCCAGCAGGCGGGGATCGCGCTGGCCGGTGGCCATTCTATCGATGCACCGGAACCTATTTTCGGCCTGGCGGTGACCGGCGTGGTCAATACCGAGCGGGTGAAGAAAAACAGCGCGGCACAGGCCGGATCAAAACTTTATCTGACCAAGCCGTTGGGCATCGGTGTGCTGACGACCGCCGAGAAGCAAAGCAAGCTGCGCCCTGAGCATCAGGGCCTGGCGACTGAAGTGATGTGTCGCCTGAATAAACCGGGTGCTGATTTTGCCGAGGTGGCGGGCGTCACAGCGATGACCGACATCACCGGCTTTGGCCTGCTGGGTCACCTGAGCGAGGTATGCCAGGGCTCCGGTCTGCAGGCGACGGTCTGGTTTGATCGGGTGCCGAAACTGCCGGACGTCGAGGAGTATATCGCCGAGGGCTGTGTGCCGGGCGGCACCGGGCGCAACTTCGACAGCTATGGCCATCTGGTGGGCGAGATGAGCGATTTGCAGCGCCAGCTGCTGTGCGATCCGCAAACCTCCGGCGGCTTGCTGTTGGCGGTATTGCCGGAGGCGGAAGCGCAGGTGCTGGCGATTGCCGAACAGCACGGTATCACGCTCAACGCTATCGGTGAATTGCATGTGGCATCGGCCGATAAGCCGCTGATCGAGGTCGCGTAGTGTCCAACATGCAAGGAAGGGCGGACAGCGACGATTACCCACGCATTTTCCTGCAGGACGTGCCGCTGATTGACGTGCGCGCACCGATCGAGTTTCAGCAGGGCGCCTTCGCTCAGGCACTGAATCTGCCGCTGATGATCGACAGCGAACGCCAGGCGGTCGGCACCTGCTATAAGCAGCATGGGCAACAAGCGGCGATCGCGCTCGGCCACAGCCTGGTGAACGGCAAACTGCGCGAACAGCGCACCGCCGCCTGGCTGGCGGCCTGCGCAGAGCGGCCCGAAGGCTATATTTACTGCTTCCGCGGCGGGCTGCGCTCGCAGCTGGTGCAGCAATGGCTGCATGAGGCCGGCGTCGAGTACCCGCGTATCATTGGCGGTTATAAGGCGCTGCGCAATTATTTGCTCGGCGTGCTGGCGCAAAGCGCGGCATTGCCGATGGCCCTGGTGGGCGGCAATACCGGCAGCGGCAAGACGTTGCTGGTCAACGAACTGGCCGACGGCGTCGATCTGGAAGGCGTGGCGCGCCATCGCGGTTCATCTTTTGGTCGAACGCTGGCGGGCCAGAGCTCGCAGATCGATTTTGAGAATCGTCTGGCTGTGTTATTGCTGAAAAAACAGCATGGTGGCAGCCGCCGTTGGGTGCTGGAAGACGAAGGGCGGATCATCGGCAGCAACAATCTGCCGCTGCCGCTGTTCAATGGGATGCAGCAGGCGCCGGTGGCGGTGATCGACGATCCGTTCGACATTCGTCTGGCGCGTCTGCAGGCGGAATATATCGACGGCATGCGCGAACAGTTCGAACAGGCCTATGGTGTGGAAGACGGCTGGCGACAGTACGACGACTATCTGCACCACGGACTGTTCGCCATACGCCGCCGCCTGGGGCTGGAACGCTTCCAGCAGCTGACGCAACGACTGGAAGCGGCGCTGCGGACACAGCGGCTCAGCGGCCAGGGCGAGGCGCACCGCGAGTGGCTGGCGCCCCTGTTGCAGCAGTACTACGATCCGATGTATTGCTATCAGTTGGAAAAGAAAGCCCAGCGGATTGTCTTCCGTGGGAACTATGCAGAAGTAAGAGAATTCTTGATGACGTTCAGCCAGAAAAACGGTGAATAATGCGACTGTTCATAGCCGAGAAACCGAGTTTGGCGCGCGCCATTGCCGACGTCTTGCCCAAGCCGCATCGCCGCGGCGACGGGTATATCGCCTGTGGCAACAACGACGTGGTGACCTGGTGCGTCGGCCACCTGTTGGAGCAGGCTCAGCCTGACGCTTATGACAGCCGCTATGCGCGCTGGTCGTTGGCGGATCTGCCGATCATTCCCGAAAAATGGCGGTTGCAGCCGCGGCCTTCGGTCAGTAAACAGCTCAACGCCATTAAAAAGTTGCTGCTTGAAGCCGATGAAGTGGTTCACGCCGGCGACCCGGATCGCGAAGGGCAACTGCTGGTGGATGAGGTGCTGGACTACCTGGATTTGACGGCGGAGAAGCGCCAGAACGTGCGCCGCTGTCTGATCAACGATCTCAACCCGCAGGCGGTGGAGCGCGCGGTCGAGCGGCTGCGCGACAACCGAGACTTTATCCCGCTGTGCGTGTCTGCGCTGGCACGTTCGCGCGCAGACTGGCTGTACGGCATCAATATGACCCGCGCTTATACGCTGCTGGGCCGCAACGCCGGTTACGACGGTGTGCTGTCGGTGGGCAGGGTGCAGACGCCGGTGCTGGGATTGGTGGTGCGGCGCGATGAAGAGATCGAAAACTTCGTGCCGAAAGATTTCTTTGAGGTCAAAGCGCACATCGTTACGCCGAAAGAAGAACGCTTTGTGGCGCTGTGGCAACCCAGCGACTCCTGCGAGCCTTATCAGGACGAAGAGGGGCGTTTGCTGCACCGGCCGTTGGCGGAGCACGTGGTCAAGCGCATCGAAGGCCAGCCGGCCCTGGTCACGTCTTATAACGATAAACGGGAATCAGATACCGCGCCGCTGCCGTTTTCGCTCTCCACGCTGCAAATCGAAGCGGCCCGGCGTTATAACCTCAGCGCGCAACAGGTGCTGGACGTTTGCCAGCGGCTGTACGAAACCCACAAATTGATCACCTATCCGCGTTCCGACTGTCGCTATCTGCCGGAAGAGCATTTCGCCGGCCGCCACGCGGTGCTGAACGCCATCAGCGTGCACCAGCCTGAACTGTACCCGCAGCCGGTGATCGACAGCGATCGCCGCAACCGCTGCTGGGACGATAAAAAGGTCGATGCGCACCATGCCATCATTCCCACCGCCCGCGCCGGCAAGATTAATCTGACGCAGGATGAACGGAACGTGTATGGACTGGTGGCGCGCCAGTACCTGATGCAGTTTTGTCCGGATGCGGTGTTCCGCAAATGCGTGATCGAGCTGGATATCGCCGGCGGCAAATTCATCGCCAAGGCGCGTTTCCTGGCGGAGGCCGGTTGGCGTACGCTGCTGGGCAGCAAGGAACGCGACGAGGAAAATGAGGGCGCACCGTTGCCGGTGGTGGCTAAAGATGATGAGCTGCTGTGTGAGCGCGGTGAAGTGGTGGAGCGCCAGACGCAGCCCCCGCGGCCGTTTACCGACGCCAGCCTGTTGTCGGCCATGACCGGCATCGCGCGGTTCGTACAAGATAAAGCGCTAAAGAAAATCCTGCGAGCGACCGATGGTTTAGGTACGGAAGCGACGCGAGCGGGGATCATCGAATTGCTGTTCAAACGGGCGTTTCTGTACAAGAAGGGACGCTATATTCACTCCAGCGAAACCGGGCGCGCGTTGATTCACTCGCTGCCGGATCTTGCTGCGCGTCCTGATATGACGGCAAACTGGGAAGCCACGCTGACGCAAATCAGCGAGAAATCCTGCCGTTATCAGGACTTTATGCAGCCGTTGGTCGGCACGTTGCAAGAGCTGATTTATCAGGCCAAGCAGAGCCGGGCGAGCATGGCGTTTCGTGGATTGCCGCCGCCGCCCTCCAGCGGGGGCAAAAAACGCAGGAAAAGCGCCGGCAAGGCGCAGGAGAAAAGTGAATGAAGCGTGGACTCAATGGAGTGCTGGCTGCCGCTGCCCTGGCGTACTGCGGCCTGGCGGCCGCCAACCGGGGCGATGTGGACGTGGTGTTGCCGGTTTCGCCGGAGATTTGGGGCACGGCCAAAAGCGGCGTCAACCCGCCGCCGGCGCAGCCCTGCAACCGCTGTTGCGTCTACCAGAACCAGAACTATTCCGAGGGCGCGGTGCTTAAAGTGGAAGGGGAAGTGCTGCAGTGCGTGCGTGAGCCTAACACCATCGGCACCAACCCCTTAATTTGGGTGCGATTGAAGAAGTGACGATGTAACCTATCGCCGCGCTCAGCGTACATCGCCTTGCGCGGCGATATAGCCCGCCAGCAGTGGAACGTCAGCGGGTGCCAGAGCGTATTCCTGCGCCTGTTGCGGCGTGACCCAGACCAGCGCCGAGTGGCAGCGCTGTTGCAGTTCACCGGAGAACTCCGCGACTTGCCAGGCGTGCAGCCGGATGAGGCGTTCGCCTTGCTGCCACTGATTGCTGCCCACATAGTTGCCGATACGGGCGCAAATTCCCAATTCTTCATCCAGCTCGCGCGCCAGCGCCTCTGGCTGGCTTTCGCCGGCTTCAACCTTGCCGCCGGGGAATTCCCACAGACCGGCCTGGTCGCTGCCTGCGCCGCGCTGGGCCAGCAAAATGCGGCCATTTTGTTCCAGAATGGCGGCTACCACGTCGATAATTTTCATTGGCTTCACAGAGTAAAACCCCGGCGAGCGCCGGGGTGATGGGGTTACAGCGTAAATTCCGCCCAGACCGGTGCATGGTCGGAAGGTTTCTCCATGCCGCGGGTTTGGTAATCGATACCGGTGGCGATGCAGCGCGAAGCCAGCGGGGTGCTGGCGAGCAGCAGATCGATACGCAGGCCGCGGTTGTCGTCGAACCCTTTGGAGCGGTAGTCGAACCACGAGAATTCGTCGCTGCGCCCCGGGTTGGCGTGGCGGTAGGTATCCACCAGGCCCCAGTTCAGCAGGCGGTCCATCCATTCACGTTCTTCCGGCAGGAAGGAGCATTTACCGGTGCGCAGCCAGCGTTTGCGGTTGTCTTCGCCGATGCCGATATCGTAATCGCTGGGGCTGATATTCATGTCGCCCATGATCAGCACCGGGGATTCTGCCGACAGCTGTTGCTCCAGGTAATTTTGCAGGTCCTGATAAAACCGCGTTTTAGCCGGGAATTTGATCGGATGGTCGCGGCTTTCACCTTGCGGGAAGTAGCCGTTGATCACCGTCAGCGTGCCCTGTGGCGTAGCCAGATCGGCCATGATGATGCGACGCTGCGCATCTTCTTCATCGGTCGGGAAACCGCGGCGCACGGCCAGAGGCTCCGCTTTGGTCAGCAGCGCCACGCCGTAATGGCCTTTTTGCCCGTGATAGAATACGTGGTAGCCGTGTTGGCTGACGTCTTCCAATGGGAACATGTCATCGTGAACTTTGGTTTCCTGCAGACCGATCACGTCGGGCTGGTGCTGTTCGATAATTGCCGCCAGCTGATGCGGACGCGCGCGCAGTCCATTGATATTAAAAGAGACAAACTTCATGAGCGGTGCCGTTTTCACGAGAAAAATGTGCTGTGATAGTAGCAGAGTTTGGCGGGAAATGTAACGCAGACAGCGGCGGGACCGCTGACTGCGCAGCGGGTTTATTTCGCCCAGCGGTCGTAATTTTTAGGTTGATAGTCGTCAAACTGTTGCAGCAGCGTTTGTGCCGATTCACTGATGTGCAGGGTACCGAGATAGTCGTGGCGCATGAAACCCTGATCGGCGACGTGCTCGAGGAACTGGCTCAGCGGGCGGTAGAATCCGTTGACGTTCAGCAGGCCGACCGGTTTGTTGTGATAGCCGATTTGCCCCCAAGTCCAGATTTCAAACAGCTCTTCCAGCGTGCCGATGCCGCCGGGCAGGGCGATAAAACTGTCCGCCAGCGCCGCCATACGGGCTTTGCGCGTATGCATATCGGGTACCACTTCCAGTTCGGTCAGGCCGCGATGCGCCGTTTCCGCTTCCACCAGGCGCTCGGGGATAATGCCGACAGCTTCACCGCCCGCTGCCAACACCGCGTCCGCCACGATCCCCATCAATCCTTTTTTGCCGCCGCCGTAGATTAAACGGCGCCCCTGAGCGGCCAGCAGCTGCCCCAGTTGACGAGCCTGCTCGGCATAAGCGGGATTGACGCCCTCACTGGCGCCACAAAAAACGCAAATATTGTTTCGCATCCACCTGTTCCTTACTGCACTAAAGAAGCCAGTGGTATAGCGAATTGTCGGCCGGAGTTCAAGTTACGGGCGGAGGAGAGAAATAAAACGTCTGGATGGAAGCGGTTAATAAGGGGAGATAACTTGATTTATTGATACGAAAACATTGGATGCAACGAGTTTTAAGTAGGGTTTGGATTTTTCTGCAGGAGATGGTGGTGGGGGAAGGATGATTCGTCGCTGTGCGACTCACCCTGCGGGCCGCGCTGAAGCGCGTTGTCTCACTGCGTGAGACTCGAACCTTGGTCGAAGCTTCTCATCCTTCCCCAATACGGAACATTATGGAGGCGATGTGTTTTTAATTTGGTTTGGGGATTTTTGCAAGAGATGGTGGTGGGGGAAGGATTCGAACCTTCGAAGTCTGTGACGGCAGATTTACAGTCTGCTCCCTTTGGCCGCTCGGGAACCCCACCATGGTATTCATGGATTTGCTGATTTTTTAAAGAATTGGCTAAATTCCTGTTGTGTGCTTCTAAGGATTACCGCGCTAAAGCGCGTTGTCTCGCTGCGCTCGGCTCGAACCTTGTCGAAGCTTCTCATCCTCCCCCTCGGCGTTTAATGATATTTCGGCTTTCGCTTCAAGTTCATCAACAGAGAAAAGATGGTGGTGGGGGAAGGATTCGAACCTTCGAAGTCAGTGACGGCAGATTTACAGTCTGCTCCCTTTGGCCGCTCGGGAACCCCACCATATGCATGGCTATTTAACTGGCCTTGCTTGCGAGAGCGCTGTCTCGGTAAGCGGGGCGCATCATATCAAATGAAGCGGATGTGTAAAGCATTGAAATGCAGAAAATGAATCGTTTGCCGTTTTTTTATTCTTGGCGGTGCATCCCTGAACGAAATGCACCGATTTATTGAGCGATTACAGAATAACGGTGCGGTTGCCGTAAACGAAGACACGCTGCGCCAGCACCTGATACAGCGCGCGGCTAAGCACATTTTTCTCTACGTCGCGCCCGGCGCGCATCATATCCTCGGCGGAATAGGTGTGATCGACGTGGATCACGTCCTGCATGATGATCGGGCCTTCGTCGAGATTGTCGTTAACGTAGTGGGCGGTGGCGCCGATGATTTTTACCCCGCGTTCATAGGCCTGGTGATAAGGGCGCGCGCCGATAAATGCCGGCAGGAACGAATGGTGAATGTTGATCACCTGATTCGGATAATGCTGCACGAAGGCCGGGGTCAGCACGCGCATATATTTGGCCAGCACCACGTAATCCGGCTGGTATTGATCGATCTTGGCCGTCATTTCGCGGTCGTGTTGCTCACGCGTCAAGCCTTCGTGGCTCACCAAATGGAAAGGAATATCGAAACGTTCCACCAGCGTTTGCAGCGTGTCGTGGTTGCCGATCACGGCGGCGATTTCAACGTCGAGGCCGCCATAGGCGCTTTTCATCAACAAGTCGCCCAGGCAGTGAGCCTCTTTGGTGACCAGTACCACGATGCGACGGCGCCCGGTGCTGTGCAGCTCGCGCAGCGAACCTTCCGGCAGCGCGCTGTCCAGATCGGCCAGCAGCGTGTTGTCGTTGAAAATGCCTTCCAGCTCGGTGCGCATAAAGAAACGCCCGGTGCGGTGATCGACGAACTCATTATTCTGGACGATATTGAGTTCGTGCTTGTAACAGATGTTGGTGATCTTGGCGATCAGCCCTTTGGCGTCCGGGCAGATGGTGCGTAACACTTTTCGTTGTACATTTTGGTGTGGCATGGGTTTGAGGATCCTGTCTGATACTGAACGGCCTGTCTGCGCAGGCGTAAACGTGAAGCGCCGGCCGGCTAGCGCCCGCAGCACTTCTTATATTTTTTCCCTGAGCCACAGGGACACATCGCATTTCTGCCGGGCTGGGGTTTGGTGCCGTCGATATAATACCAACGTTGATCGCGACGAAGGAAGCGTGAGCGCTCATGCATCGCTTGCGGTTCGCCGCTTTCGCCATCGGTAAAACGGGCGATGAATTCGACGAAGCCTTCATCCGGCTCATGACCGGCTTTCTCTTCCACGACAGTCAGGCCCAGCCATTCGGTATTCTTAAAACTGTCGACGATTGCATTGCGCCACGCTTCGGCACCGCAGTCGGGGTGCCAGGTGGCGATCAGATAGTCGACGTTATGACTCACGTAGGCGGTGAAGCGTGAACGCATCAGCTGGCCGGGCGTCGGCGCTGGCTGATTGCCGCTGATAAAAGGGGCGCAGCACGCGTTATACGCCAGTCCGCTGCCGCATGGGCATAATTCGGGCAAAATAACTCCTGAGAACACGAGGCAGAAAATGAATTTAGCGCATATGTTACCTAACAATATTCGTCAGTGACAATCTACCCTGAAAGCAGAGAACACCTTTCACCCTGAGGATGGCGCGATGCGGCAAATCAAGATCGGACTGGCGCTGGGAGCGGGCTCGGCCAAAGGCTGGGCGCACATCGGCGTGATCAATGCGATAAAGAAACTGGGGATTGAGGTTGACGTCGTTGCTGGCTGTTCTGTCGGCGCGTTGGTGGGCGCGGCGTTCGCCAGCCATCGTCTGCCGGCGATGGAGCAGTGGGTGCGATCGTTCAGCTATTGGGACGTCATTCGCCTGATGGATTTTTCCTGGCAGCGCGGCGGCCTGTTGCGCGGCGAGCGGGTGTTTAACGCCGTCGGACAGCTGCTGAAGGTCAATGATATCGCCGATTGCGCGTTGAAGTTCGGTGCCGTGACCACCAATCTCAGCACCGGGCGCGAGCTGTGGCTGACCGAAGGCGATATTCATCAGGCGATACGCGCCTCCTGCAGCATGCCTGGCCTGTTGGCGCCAGTATGGGCCGACGGCTATTGGCTGGTGGATGGCGCGGTGGTCAATCCTGTGCCGGTGTCGCTTTGCCGCGCCATGGGCGCCGATATCGTCATCGCGGTCGATCTGCAGCATGATGCGCATCTGATGCAGCAGGATCTGTTCTCGATACGTATCGAGGAAGAAAGCCCGGGCGATGCGCCTGCGGCGACCTGGCGCGGGCGTCTGCGGGAACGCATCGGCAAAATGCGACAGCGCAAACCGGCGACGGCGCCGACGGCGATGGAGATCATGAGCACCTCGATTCAAATGCTGGAAAATCGTTTGAAGCGTAATCGGATGGCGAGCGATCCGCCGGATGTGTTGATTCAACCTTTTTGTCCGCAAATCTCGACGCTGGATTTCCACCGCGCCGATGAAGCGATCGCAGCGGGGTTGCTGGCGGTGGAAAAACAACTGGATCGGTTGTTGCCGTTGATAAAAAATAGATAATTCTCGGTTCTCGGTTGGCAATGCGCGGTCAGTCTGTTTCAGACGAGCATAAGTGACCTTTTTGAGCCACTATTACACTATGGAAAGGGACGAGGCTCGGCTGATGGCATTACCACTTACTCACAAGCGCATCTTGATCGTTGAGGACGAACAGGTTTTTCGTTCAGTGCTGGTCGGTTATTTGGCCTCACTGGGTGCTGAAACCGGCGAGGCGACCAACGGTATACAGGCGCTGGGTGCCGTCGATGACTTCAAGCCGGATCTGATCCTGTGCGATCTCGCGATGCCGGAAATGGGGGGGATCGAATTCGTTGAGCACCTGCGTTTGCAGGGGCTGCAAATCCCGGTGCTGGTGATCTCGGCCACCGACAAGATGGCTGACATCGCCAAGGTGCTGAGGTTGGGCGTGCAGGATGTGCTGCTCAAGCCGCTGACCGATCTCAATCGCCTGCGTGAAGCGGTGTTGGCATGCTTATACCCCAATATGTTCACTTCCCAGGCGATTGAGGAGGTTGAACTGTTTCAGGACTGGGATGCGTTGAGCAAAAATCCCTCCGAAGCCGTCAAACTGCTTAAACAATTGCAACCGCCGGTACAGCAGACTATTGCGCATTGCCGGATCAACTATCGGCAGTTAACCACCGGCGAAAATCCTGGCCTGGTGCTGGATATCGCCGCTTTGTCAGAAAAGGATCTGGCATTCTATTGCCTGGACGTCACGCGCGCCGGCGATAATGGCGTATTGGCGGCATTGCTGTTGCGTGCATTATTTAATGGGCTGCTGCAAGACCATCTGGCTAATCAACAGCATCGTCTGCCGCAAATGTCGGCATTGTTAAAGCAGGTTAATCAATTATTGCGGCAGGGGAAATTAGACGGTCAATTCCCGCTGTTGCTGGGATATTATCACGCCGAAAATAAAAACCTGATTCTGGTTTCTGCCGGGCTGCATGCCAACGTCAATACCGGTGACAATCAAATCCAGCTGAGCAATGGCGTGCCACTGGGGACGCTGGGGGCCACCTACATGAATCAGATCAGCCAGCGCTGCACTGCCTGGCAGTGTCAGGTATGGGGAAGCGGTGGTCGGTTGCGACTGATGCTCAGCGCTGAATAACAGGCAACGAACGGCGAGATCTTAAGCTATTCACTTATCGGTAATTAAACCGTTTATTTATTCTCCCGATTATCCGAACGGGTAATAGTCCTAAATGTTTTCTATTTGTGTTCTGGTTAATGCCAGGCGCGCATAAGCTGGTATACTCCGAAGGTTTTTTATATTGAGCCCAAGCTCATAAAATGAGCGCTTTAGCTTCAAGAGAGGAAATAATGCCTGCTGTAAATCGCAAAGTCAGAAAAGCCGTGATCCCGGTTGCAGGCTTGGGTACGCGGATGTTGCCGGCCACCAAAGCCATTCCGAAAGAAATGCTGCCGCTGGTTGATAAACCGCTGATCCAATACGTCGTTAATGAGTGCATTGCGGCGGGGATTAACGAGATTGTGCTGGTCACCCACTCCTCCAAGAACTCGATCGAAAACCATTTTGATACCAGTTTCGAACTTGAAGCGATGCTGGAAAAACGCGTCAAGCGCCAATTGCTGGATGAAGTGCAGTCGATCTGCCCGAAAGGCGTTACCGTGATGCAGGTTCGTCAGGGCAATGCCAAAGGCCTGGGGCACGCGATTATGTGTGCCTACCCGATGGTGGGCGATGAACCGGTGGCGGTGGTGTTGCCGGACGTGATCCTCGACGAATACAGCGCCGATCCGAAAAAAGACAACCTCCGCGAAATGCTGCAGCGCTTCGAAACTACCGGCGTCAGCCAGATCATGGTTGAACCCGTGCCGCATAAAGATGTCGGAAACTACGGCGTAGCCGACTGTAAGGGCGTTGCTTTGCAACCGGGCGAAAGTGCGCCGATGGTGAGTGTGGTTGAGAAACCTTCGCCGGATAAAGCCCCTTCCAACCTGGCGATTGTCGGTCGTTACGTGTTATCCGCCGATATTTGGCCGCTGTTGGCTAAAACGCCCCCTGGCGCCGGCGACGAAATTCAGCTGACTGACAGTATCGAAATGTTGATGCAGCAGGAAACGGTGGAAGCGTATCACCTGAAGGGCGTAAGCCATGACTGCGGTAACAAGTTGGGGTACATGCAGGCTTTTGTAGAGTACGGCATGCGTCATGCCAGCCTGGGCAAAGAATTTTCTCAGTGGCTGCAACAGGTTGTTGCCGCTGACAAGAAGTAATTTGATCTTTCGTATTAATTTGAAAAACTAGGATTTTCACATGAAAGTAACAGTTTTTGGTATTGGTTATGTGGGGCTGGTACAGGCCGCCGTACTGGCTGAAGTTGGCCATGACGTTATGTGCATTGATGTTGATGAGCGAAAAGTCGAAAACCTGAAAAAAGGGAATATCCCGATTTTTGAACCGGGCCTGACGCCGCTGGTACAGCAAAACTATGAGGCTGGGCGCCTGCATTTCACCACCGATGCCAAAGCGGGCGTGGCACACGGGAATATCCAGTTTATTGCCGTCGGCACGCCGCCGGATGAGGACGGCTCCGCCGATCTGAAATATGTCACCGCGGTTGCACGTACCATCGCCGAACACATGACCGATCGCAAAGTGGTGATCGATAAATCCACCGTGCCGGTCGGTACGGCGGACAAGGTGCGTCAGGTGATGGCGGAAACGCTGGCTAAACGCGGCAGCAACGTGGCGTTCGACGTGGTATCCAACCCTGAATTCCTGAAGGAAGGCGCTGCGGTAGCTGACTGCATGCGCCCTGAACGCATCGTGATCGGTACCGATAATAAAGAGGTAATCGAACCGATTCGCGAACTGTACGAGCCGTTTAACCGCAATCACGATCGTATGATCATGATGGATATCCGCAGCGCAGAGCTGACCAAATACGCCGCCAACTGCATGCTGGCGACCAAAATCAGCTTTATGAACGAAATGTCCAATCTGGCGGAAATGCTGGGTGCGGACATCGAGAAAGTGCGTCAGGGCATCGGTTCCGACTCACGCATCGGTTATCACTTCATCTACCCTGGCTGCGGCTACGGTGGTTCTTGCTTCCCGAAAGATGTCCAGGCGTTGATCCGCACGGCGGAGCAGATCGGTTACCAACCGAAGCTGCTGCAGGCGGTAGAGCAGGTCAACTACCAACAGAAAGATAAGTTGAACAGCTTTATCAAAGATTACTTCGGCAGCGATCTGAAGGGGAAAACCTTTGCGCTGTGGGGCCTGGCGTTCAAGCCGAATACCGATGACATGCGTGAAGCATCCAGTCGCGTGCTGATGGAGCAATTGTGGGCTGCCGGCGCCACCGTTCAAGCCTACGATCCTGAAGCGATGAACGAAGTTCAGCGCATCTATGGCCAGCGCGACGACTTGAAGCTGATGGGGACCAAAGAGGCTGCATTGCACGGCGCCGATGCTCTGGTGATCTGCACCGAATGGCAGAATTTCCGCGCACCGGACTTCGATGTGATCAAGAGTGCGTTGAAGCAGCCGGTGATCTTCGATGGACGTAACCTGTACGATCCGGAGCGTTTGGAGAATCGCGGCTTTACCTATTACGCGATTGGCCGCGGCGCCTCGATTAAACCGGTTATTTAAGGAGTGGGCATGAAATTCCTGGTTACAGGCGCCGCAGGGTTTATTGGTTATCACGTTGCAGAGCGTTTGTTGACCGCCGGGCATCAGGTTGTCGGCATCGATAACCTGAATGACTATTATGACGTGGGCCTGAAAATGGCCCGTCTGGACAGACTGGCGGATAAGCCGGGATTCCGCTTTATCAAGCTGGATTTGGCCGATCGTGAAGGGATGGCGGCATTGTTCGCCGAGCATCAGTTCCAACGAGTCATTCATTTGGGGGCACAAGCCGGCGTGCGTTATTCGTTGGTTAACCCGTTGGCTTATGCGGACGCCAACCTGATCGGCCATTTGAACGTTCTGGAAGGCTGCCGCCATAATAAGGTCGAGCATTTACTTTATGCTTCCTCCAGCTCTGTTTATGGCCTCAATCGCAAGCTGCCGTTTGCTACCGAAGATTCTGTCGATCACCCTGTGTCACTGTATGCGGCCACCAAAAAAGCCAATGAGCTGATGTCACACAGCTACTCTCATTTATACGGTCTCCCGACGACGGGGTTACGCTTCTTTACCGTATATGGTCCCTGGGGGCGTCCGGATATGGCGCTGTTCAAGTTTACCAAGGCCATATTGGCGGGGGAGAGCATCGATGTATATAACCACGGTGAAATGCACCGTGACTTTACCTACATCGATGATATCACCGAGGCGATTGTGCGGCTGCAGGCGGTTATTCCGCAGGCAGATCTGTCATGGAGCGTTGAACAGGGATCGCCAGCGACCAGTTCCGCACCGTATCATGTTTATAATATCGGCAATAACACCCCCGTTAAACTGATGGAATATATCACGGCGCTGGAGCAGGCTTTGGGGGTAACTGCCCGCAAGAATATGCTGCCGATGCAACCTGGCGACGTGATGGATACCAGTGCGGACACCGCAGAGCTTTATCGTGACATTGGTTTTAAACCGGAAACCAGCGTTGAAGAGGGTGTAAAGCGCTTTGTTGATTGGTATAAGGCATTCTACCAGGTTCAATAATTGAACGAGGGTAAATGCGATAAAGGGGCCTTAGGGCCCCTTTTTTTCATTGGGGCTCCATGCAGGGAAGAAAATGCGAATTAGGATATTTACTAAAAGGAGAGGGGTGAGGTGGGATCACGTCGATAAGCTTTAAAATGAAAAGGCCCCCCGGAGGGAGCCTTTCAGATACGGACTGAATCGCTATTACAGCAGGAAATCGTCCAGAGATTTACCTTGCTCTTCGATAGCTTTCTTAATCACCGCAGGCGTACGGCCTTGGCCGGTCCAGGTTTTCAGTTCGCCGTTTTCATCTTTATATTGGTATTTAGCAGGACGTGCTGCACGCTTTGCTTTGCCGGCAGCCTTGTTGGCAGCCATGGTTTGCAGCAGCTCATTTGGATCGATACCATCAGCAATCAGCATTTCGCGGTATTGCTGCAGTTTACGAGTGCGTTCTTCGATTTCTGCTTGAGCCTGGCTGTCTTCTTCGCGACGTTCGTTCACAACAACTTCCAGTTTCTCGAGCATTTCTTCCAGCGTTTCCAGTGTGCATTCTCTTGCCTGGGCGCGCAGAGTGCGGATGTTGTTCAAAATCTTTAATGCTTCGCTCATTGTCCTAGTCTCAAATTATATTGGTGGGGGGCGTCTCGATAATAATAGAGTGCTATTTTCTTTTCTGCAATAGCCAAATTGACTTGAATACTCAAATTTACCTTTTAAAAAACCGTTAATCGGATCTGTCCGACTAATATAGGAAGGGCTGTTAACTATTATCCTCACCGCACTTAAGTCAAAATTTCAGCAGGCATGCTTTAAAAGGCGCGTGTCGCAAGGCTTTCATCGATAAGTTATCGTCGTAATTTATATCAATATTACAATGAGTTCTGTGGGCTTAATCACGCCATGGTAAGGCAGACATTGTAAACAATAGGGGTATATAGGTAAAGGTTGCGTCAGGAAACGTCGGGGGGATAGCGAAGGTGATTAAATGCCCTGTATTGGCCTCACGTATAATAGACAAGCACTCTCCCGCGGCTGCGGTGCCTGCCGCAGTGAAAGAGGATTATGCATTAATGGGCAAATGTTCGGGGTTAACCATTAGCAAGAATTAATAGTGATGACAGGCATACATTATCCTGTAAATAGCTGTAAAAAGAACGGGCCGACAGAACGATATGTTTCGCTTGAAAGCGCATTATTACGGCGAACGCAATATTCGTTCGCTTTGGGCTGAGCCGGGGGGCGGCTTATGGTACACTTACCGTCCTAATCAACATTTGAATATTTCTTATACCATCGGAGTTGCGGGGCCATGGCTCAACTTTATTTTTATTACTCTGCGATGAATGCCGGCAAGTCCACCGCGCTGCTACAGTCTTCATATAACTATCAAGAACGTGGTATGCGCACGCTGGTGTTCACCGCGGAGATCGATCACCGCTTTGGCGTCGGTAAAGTCAGCTCGCGCATCGGTTTATCCTCGCAGGCCCAGCTCTATAACAACGACTCGATGCTGTACGCCATGATTCAGCAAGAGCATCAACAGCAGCCGGTGCATTGTGTGCTGCTGGATGAAAGCCAGTTCCTGACCAAGGCGCAGGTTGAGCAATTGTGCGATGTGGTGGACCAACTGGACATTCCCGTATTGTGCTACGGCCTGCGTACCGATTTTCTCGGTGAACTGTTTACCGGCAGCCAATATTTGCTGGCCTGGGCCGATAAGCTGGTGGAATTGAAAACCATCTGTCACTGTGGGCGCAAAGCCAACATGGTGTTGCGGTTGGATGAAAACGGCCAGGCGATGCACGCTGGTGAACAGGTGGTGATTGGCGGTAACGAGAGCTATGTCTCCGTCTGTCGCAAGCATTATAAAGAGGCGATTCACTCCTTGGAGTAGGGGCGAAAATGCCGCCAGCGCCCGCTGAGGCGTTTTGGCGGCGGGATAAGAAAAACCGCGCGCCAGGCGCAATAAAAAACCCGCCGTTTGGCGGGTTTTTTTATCGGTTCACGGAACCGTTATTTCTTGGGCTTCTTTACCGCGGTTTTGGCTGCAGCCGGAGCCGCCGCTTCCTCGTCGACCGCTTCGCTGAATTCGCGGCCGTAGAAGGTATCCAGCATGATTTGCTTCAGTTCGGCAATCAGCGGGTAGCGCGGGTTGGCGCCGGTGCATTGGTCGTCGAATGCGTCTTCCGACAGCTTGTCGACTTTCGCCAGGAAGTCCGCCTCCTGCACACCCGCCTCACGGATGGAGGTTGGGATGCCCAACTCGGTTTTCAGCTCGTCCAGCCAGGCCAGCAGTTTCTCAATCTTCTGCGCGGTGCGGTCGCCCGGTGCGCTCAGGCCGAGGTGGTCGGCGATTTCAGCGTAGCGGCGGCGCGCCTGAGGGCGGTCGTACTGGCTGAAGGCCGTTTGCTTGGTCGGGTTGTCGTTCGCGTTGTAGCGAATGACGTTGGAAATCAGCATCGCGTTGGCCAGGCCGTGCGGAATGTGGAACTCCGAACCCAGCTTGTGCGCCATGGAGTGACAAACCCCGAGGAAGGCGTTGGCGAAAGCGATACCGGCGATGGTGGCGGCGTTGTGCACGCGTTCACGGGCAACCGGGTTTTTCGCGCCTTCTTTATAGCTGGCCGGCAGATACTCTTTCAACAGTTTCAGCGCCTGCAGCGCCTGGCCGTCGGAGTATTCGTTCGCCAGCACCGACACGTAGGCTTCCAGCGCGTGGGTTACCGCATCCAGACCGCCGAAGGCGCACAGGGATTTTGGCATGTTCATCACCAGGTTGGCGTCGACAATCGCCATGTCCGGGGTCAGCGCATAGTCGGCCAGCGGGTATTTCTGTCCGGTGGTGTCGTCGGTCACGACGGCGAATGGCGTGACTTCCGAACCGGTGCCTGAGGTGGTGGTGATGGCGATCATCTTCGCTTTCACGCCCATTTTCGGGAACTTGTAGATACGCTTGCGGATGTCCATGAAGCGCAGCGCCAGATCCTCGAAGTGGGTTTCAGGATGTTCGTACAGCACCCACATGATTTTCGCGGCGTCCATCGGCGAACCGCCGCCCAGCGCGATGATGACGTCCGGTTTGAAGGAGTTCATCTGCTCGGCGCCTTTGCGCACGATGCTCAGCGTCGGATCGGCTTCCACTTCAAAGAACACTTCAGTTTCGATACCGTGAGACTTCAGAACCTTGGTGATCTGGTCGGCATAGCCGTTGTTGAACAGGAAACGGTCGGTCACGATGAAGGCGCGTTTCGCCCCGTCGGTCGCCACTTCTTCCAGCGCGATAGGCAGTGAGCCACGGCGGAAGTAGATCGATTTCGGAAGTTTATGCCACAACATGTTTTCTGCTCGCTTCGCTACAGTTTTCTTGTTGATCAGGTGTTTAGGTCCGACGTTTTCAGAGATGGAGTTACCACCCCAGGAACCGCAACCCAGCGTCAGCGAAGGCGCAAGTTTGAAGTTGTACAGGTCGCCGATACCGCCCTGAGAAGCCGGGGTGTTGATCAGAATGCGAGCCGTTTTCATTTTATCGCCGAAGTAGGCGATGCGAGCCGTTTGGTTATCCTGGTCGGTGTACAGGCAGGACGTGTGGCCGATACCGCCCATTGCGACCAGTTTTTCGGCTTTGGCGACGGCGTCTTCGAAGTCTTTGGCACGGTACATCGCCAGGGTAGGCGACAGTTTTTCATGTGCGAAAGGTTCAGACTCGTCGACCAGCTTCACTTCACCGATCAGCACTTTGGTGTTGGCCGGCACTTTGATGCCTGCCATTTCGGCGATTTTCGGTGCGGATTGCCCGACGATGGCCGCGTTCAGGCCGCCGTTTTTCAGGATGATGTCCTGCACCGCTTTCAGTTCTTTACCCTGCAGCAGATAGCCGCCGTGGGAAGCGAAGCGCTCGCGTACCGCATCATAGATAGCGTCAACGACGATGACCGACTGTTCGGAAGCGCAGATAACGCCGCTGTCGAAGGTTTTGGACATCAGGATAGAGGCGACCACGCGTTTGATATCTGCGGTTTCGTCTACCACGACCGGCGTATTGCCGGCGCCGACGCCGATTGCCGGTTTGCCGGAACTGTAGGCGGCTTTCACCATGCCCGGGCCACCGGTGGCGAGGATCAGGTTGATGTCAGGGTGGTGCATCAGCTGGTTGGACAGCTCGACGGTAGGTTGGTCGATCCAACCGATAATGTCTTTCGGCGCACCGGCGGCGATAGCGGCTTGCAGCACGATATCGGCGGCTTTGTTGGTGGCATTCTTCGCACGCGGGTGCGGCGAGAAGATGATGCCATTGCGGGTTTTCAGGCTGATCAGCGCTTTGAAGATCGCGGTAGAAGTTGGGTTGGTGGTAGGCACGATACCGCAAATCAGGCCGATAGGTTCGGCGATGGTGATGGTACCGAAAGTGTCATCTTCAGACAGGATGCCACAGGTTTTTTCATCTTTATAGGCGTTGTAGATGTACTCGGAAGCGAAGTGGTTTTTGATCACTTTGTCTTCGACGATACCCATTCCGGATTCTTCCACGGCCATTTTGGCCAATGGGATACGGGCATCAGCAGCGGCGAGGGCGGCAGCGCGGAAGATTTTATCCACTTGCTCTTGAGTGAAGTTGGCATATTCGCGCTGGGCTTTTTTGACACGTGCGACAAGCTCGTTCAGTTCAGCGACATTCGTTACAGCCATAATGCTCTCCTGATAATGTTAAACTCTTTCAGTAAATAAGCCGTGCGAGCCACTAGTATAGTCGTAACGGGGATAAGCGGTGATGAGAATACCGGGGTCTTCCCGCGTTATTTCTTCGCATGCTGCTGATTTGCTTAAAGAGCTTCACCCTACGCCAACCGGAGGGGCAGGCAGTGAGGAGAACGGAACCGGCGATGCTGCTGCCGACTTTGTTCTACTCCCTGACTACGACTAAGAGCTTACCCACTGTTGGGTAGTTGATTTGTGATCTAAATCATGAAAACTGCAAGCTGACACCTTTCAGCTTGCTGGTGTTGGGAATTATTCTCGATAACTGTGAGCGGTGACTCTTTTTTCAACATAAAAAATCAAAAGGCCATACATCACTTTAACAAAGGGCATTTGTTTTGTTGCATAACCTGCTGGTAGTCAAAAATGCTGCTCTGGCCGGATGGATTACCCGCGGCAATTCCATTACATTAGCGCGCATAGGCAGCACACCTTTTTATAGTACTTAATGCGGAGCCATCTGTGGGCCAATCTCTGTTGGATCTTTCCGGCTTTATCAAGTTCTTTGTCGGTCTGTTTGCGCTGGTCAACCCGGTGGGCATCTTGCCGGTGTTTATCAGTATGACCAGTTATCAGGCGGAAGCGGGGCGCAACAAAACCAACCTGACCGCCAACCTGTCGGTCGCCATCATTCTGTGGACCTCGCTGTTCCTGGGCGAAGGGATCCTGCGGATGTTCGGCATCTCTATCGATTCGTTCCGCATCGCCGGCGGTATTCTGGTGGTGACCATCGCCATGTCGATGATCAGCGGCAAGCTGGGGGAAGACAAACAGAACAAACAAGAGAAGTCGGAGAGCGCGATCCGCGAAAGTATCGGCGTGGTGCCGTTAGCGCTGCCGCTGATGGCGGGGCCAGGGGCGATCAGTTCTACCATCGTCTGGAGTTCACGTTATCACAACTGGCAAAGCCTGCTCGGTTTTACGGTGGCGATCGCCTTGTTCGCCTTTTGCTGCTGGCTGTTGTTCCGCGCCGCGCCGCTGTTGGTGCGTTTGCTTGGGCAGACCGGCATCAACGTGATCACCCGAATCATGGGCCTGTTGCTGATGGCGCTCGGGATCGAGTTTATCGTTACCGGCATTAAGGCGATATTCCCCGGCCTGTTGTAATACCCTTTGTTTAGCCGCGCACCTTTCGCGTTGGCGCGGCTAAAATTAATTTTAAAATTTAAATTATTTATTGGTTCGCATTATTATAGTGCAGAGGATGAATAAAATTTATTCGGTTGCACCCTTATGTTGCATAAATCTCATCTTGCTGTGCAAAAAAAACGCTAAGCGTTATTTCAGACACTTTTCTTCCCCCATTTCCGCGCGTTTTGTCCCCGTTCAACGGTAAAGCTGTTGTTAAATTAATCACATCATTCTGTGGGGCTTGTCTCACTTTCATCCAGGTGTTATTAGTGATTAACCGACCATAGGCAGGTGTTTGTTCTTTGAATGGCTGGATTGTTAAATGAATGTTTCTTTGTGCGACGGTGAGATGACGTCGACGGTTTCAAACGAAATGATTTTGGTTTTTTTATCTTTAAAATCAAAATGATGATTTTGTTTTTTCGTTGCCCCGCTATCGGGGAGCGGATCGGGCTTCGTGCGATAAAAGAGAATTGCTTAACATTTTCGTAAAATTTATTGGCTATGGAATTTGGCTTCTGCTAATTTCCGAGCAACTTTCCCGTGGTCAATTAACTGAAATGCGCCATAAAAACGGGAATGATTTTTGCTGGTATCCGTTTATTTAGAATTCTTATAAACACTTCACAAACTTCGATAAGCGATGCTTGTCGGTGAAAAGGAGCCTCGATTATGCAGCAAACCCTGAAGCGTACTTCTTTGACCTTGTTGATTAGCGGCGCGCTGAGCGTCGGCGCCATAAATAACAGTTTGGCGGCGGAAGTGCCGGCCGGCGTTCAGTTGGCGCAGCAACAGAATATTGTGATCAACAACGGCAGCGAAGTGGCTTCATTGGATCCGCATAAGGTCGAGGGGGTACCGGAAAGCAATATCATTCTTAACCTACTTGAAGGGCTGGTGAGCACCGACGCCAACGGGCATGTGGTGCCGGCGGCGGCGGCGAGCTGGGAAAACCAGAATTATCAGCAATGGACCTTCCACCTGCGCCCCGGCGCGGTGTGGAGCGACGGCACTCCGGTGACCGCGCAGGACTTCGTCTACAGCTGGCAGCGCCTGGCCGATCCGAAAATCGCCTCGCCTTACGCCAGCTATCTGCAATACACCAAAGTCGACAATATCGACGACATCCTGACCGGCAAGAAGCCTCCGCAGACCCTCGGCGTCAAGGCGTTGGATGACCAGACGCTGCAGGTGACGCTCAGCGAACCGGTGCCGTATTTCATCAGCATGCTGAGCCACACGTCGCTCAAACCGGTCAAACGGGCGGTGGTGGAGAAATTCGGCGATAAATGGACGCTACCCGCCAACTACGTCGGCAACGGCGCTTACCGCCTGAAAGAGTGGGTGGTGAACGAGCGCATCGTGCTGGAGCGCAGCCCGAGCTACTGGAACAACAAGCAGACGGTGATCAATCAGGCAACCTTCCTGCCAATTACCTCGGAAGTCAGCGACGTCAACCGCTTCCGCAGCGGCGAGATCGACATCACCAACAGCGCGATCCCGCCGTACCTGTACGTCAAGATGAAGCGCGAAATGCCCGAACAGCTGCACGTTAACCCTTATCTGTGCACCTTCTATTACGAGCTCAATAACAAGCGGGCGCCGTTTACCGATCCACGCGTGCGTACGGCGGTGAAGATGACGCTGGATCGCGACATCATCGCCAACAAGATCATGGGCCAGGGACAGATCCCGGCCTACAGTTTCACGCCGACCTTTACGGAGGGCGCGAACTTTACGCAGCCCGCATGGGCCGGTTGGAGCCAGGAACAGCGCAACGCCGAAGCCAGGAAGCTGCTGGCGGAGGCGGGTTACAGCGATGCCAAACCGCTGAAGTTCTCGTTGCTCTACAACACCTCCGATCAAAACAAACAGCAGGCGATCGCCGCCGCATCGATGTGGAAGAAGAACCTCGGTGCCGAGGTCACGCTGCGTAATCAGGAGTGGAAGACTTCGCTGGAGAGCCGCCATCAGGGGCAATACGACGTGGCGCGCGCCACGTGGTGCGGGGATTACAACGAACCCAGCGCGTTCCTGAATCTGGTGCTGTCCAACAGCAGTATCAATACCGTGTTCTATAAGAGCCCGGCGTTCGACGCCATCATGGCCGCCACGCTGAAGGCGCCGGATGAGGCCGCGCGCGCCGCGCTCTATCAGCAGGCGGAAGCTCAGCTGGACAAAGACTCCGCGTTGATCCCGGTGTATTACCGCGTCAGCGCACGGTTGATCAAGCCGACGGTAGGCGGGTTCACCGGCAAAGACCCGCTGGACTATACCGACGTTAAAAATCTGTACATTATCAAGCAGTAAAAGGGGTATTCCTTGCGCTAACTCGCGGAGGAATATAGGGAAGGCCGGCCGCCGCATTCGTTCCGCGGCGGCGGGAAAACAGAGTCCGCTTACGGGCAACGCAGGTTCCACGAAGAGCCTGTGATAATAAAAAACTGGAGTCGATAAGTATGACCAACATCACGAAGAAAACGCTCATTGCCGCCGGCGTCATCGCCGCGCTGGGCATCACAGCAACCACCTCCGCCTTTGCCGCCGACGTTCCTGCCGGCGTGCAACTGGCCGACAAGCAAGAAATTGTCAAAAATAACGGTTCCGAAGTGCAGTCGCTTGACCCGCATAAAATCGAGGGCGTGCCGGAAAACAACGTCACCCGCGATCTGATGGAAGGCTTGGCGAACAACAGCCCGGACGGTTCCATCGTGCCGGGCGTCGCGGAAAGCTGGGATAACAAAGATTTCAAAGTCTGGACCTTCCACCTGCGTAAAGACGCCAAATGGTCCAACGGCAAGCCGGTGACGGCGCAAGATTTCGTCTACAGCTGGCAGCGCGTAGTGGATCCGAAAACTGCATCGCCTTACGCCAGCTACCTGCAGTACGCCCATGTGGAAAACGTCGATGACATCATCGCCGGTAAAAAAGACAAGTCGACACTGGGCGTGAAGGCCATCGACGACCACACCTTCCAGGTGACCCTGAGCGAGCCGGTGCCTTATCTGGTTGAAATGACCCCACACTACGCCATGAAGCCGGTTTACAAAGACGCGGTGGAGAAGTTTGGCGAGAAGTGGACGCTGCCAGCCAACTACGTCAGCAACGGCGCTTACAAACTGAAAGACTGGATTGTCAACGAACGCATCGTACTGGAACGCAACCCGGAATATTGGGATAACGCCAAAACCATCATCAATAAAGTGACGTTCCTGCCTATTTCATCGGAAGTGACCGACGTTAACCGCTACCGCACCGGCGAAATCGACATGACCTACAACAACATGCCGATCGAACTGTTCCAGAAGCTGAAGAAAGAGATCCCGAAAGAGGTGCATGTCGATCCTTACCTGTGCACCTACTACTACGAAATCAACAACCAGAAGGCGCCGTTCACCGATGCGCGCGTGCGTGAAGCGCTGAAGCTGGGCATGGACCGCGACATCATCGTCAACAAGGTGAAAAACCAGGGCGATCTGCCGGCCTACAGCTTTACGCCGCCATACACCGACGGCGCCAAGCTGACTCCGCCGGAGTGGTTCGGCTGGACGCAGGAAAAACGCAACGAAGTGGCGAAGAAACTGCTGGCGGAAGCCGGCTACGGCCCGGGCAAACCGCTGACCTTCTCCCTGCTGTACAACACCTCCGATCTGCACAAGAAGCTGGCGATCGCCGCCGCGTCCATCTGGAAGAAAAACCTGGGCGTGGACGTGAAGCTGGTGAACCAGGAGTGGAAAACCTTCCTGGATACCCGTCATCAGGGGACCTATGACGTGGCGCGCGCCGGCTGGTGCGCCGACTATAACGAGCCGAGTTCGTTCCTGAACATGATGCTGTCCGACAGCAGCAGTAACACCCCGCACTATAAGAGCGCCGAGTTCGACAAGCTGATGGCCAACGTGTTGACCGCGAAGAGCAAAGACGAGCGCGCCGATCTGTATCAGAAAGCGGAAGTTCAGCTGGATAAAGATTCCGCCATCGTTCCGCTGTATTACTACGTGAACGCCCGTTTGGTGAAACCTTACGTCGGTGGCTACACCGGCAAAGACCCGCTTGATAACGTGTACGACAAAAACCTGTACATCATCAAGCATTGATACGGTAAGAGCCGGCGGCGCAGGCCGCCGGCCCATGTTGAGAATAATAAGCCGTCATCAGGCTGTCGCACAGGGTTAGGGCAATGCTTAAATTTATACTTCGTCGCTTATTGGAAGCGATCCCGACACTATTTATCCTTATCACCATCTCATTCTTCATGATGCGCCTGGCGCCCGGCAGTCCATTTACCGGGGAACGCGCATTGCCGCCGGAAGTTATGGCGAATATCGAAGCCAAATACCATTTGAACGACCCGATCTGGAAACAGTACGGTCATTATCTGGCGCAGCTTGCGCAGGGAGACTTCGGCCCGTCCTTTAAATACAAGGACTATTCGGTCAACGATCTGGTCGCCAGCTCTTTCCCGGTTTCCGCCAAACTCGGCCTGGCCGCGTTTCTGCTGGCGGTGGTGCTGGGCGTGAGCGCCGGCGTGATCGCCGCGTTGAATCAGAACACCAAATGGGACTACACGGTGATGGGGTTCGCCATGACCGGGGTGGTGATACCCAGTTTCGTGGTGGCGCCGCTGTTGGTGCTGATCTTCGCCATCACGTTGAAATGGCTGCCGGGCGGCGGCTGGAACGGCGGCGCGCCTAAGTTCATCATCTTGCCGATGGTAGCGCTGTCTCTGGCCTATATCGCCAGCATCGCCCGTATCACGCGCGGCTCGATGATTGAAGTGCTGCACTCCAACTTCATTCGCACCGCGCGCGCTAAAGGCTTGCCGATGCGCCGTATCATTTTCCGCCACGCGCTGAAGCCGGCGCTGTTGCCGGTGCTGTCCTATATGGGCCCGGCGTTCGTCGGGATCATCACCGGTTCGATGGTGATCGAAACCATCTACGGCCTGCCGGGGATCGGCCAGCTGTTCGTTAACGGCGCGCTGAACCGCGACTACTCCCTGGTGTTGAGCCTGACCATTCTGGTGGGCGCTCTGACCATTCTGTTCAACGCGATCGTCGATGTGCTGTATGCGGTCATCGATCCGAAAATCCGTTATTAATCTGGAGCACGCGAATGATGTTGACTAAAAAGAACAGCGAAGCTCTGGAACACTTCAGCGAGAAGCTGGAAGTGGAAGGACGCAGCCTGTGGCAAGACGCGCGCCGGCGCTTTATGCATAACCGTGCGGCGGTCAGCAGCCTGTTCATCCTGGTGTTGATCACGCTGTTTGTGGTGCTGGCGCCGATGCTGTCGCAATTTGCCTACGACGATACCGATTGGGCGATGATGTCCGCCGCGCCAAGCCTGGAATCGGGGCACTATTTCGGCACCGATTCCTCCGGGCGCGACCTACTGGTGCGCGTGGCGATTGGCGGGCGTATCTCGCTGATGGTCGGCGTGGCGGCGGCGCTGGTGGCGGTGATCGTCGGCACCCTGTACGGCGCGATGTCCGGTTATCTGGGCGGCAAGATCGACTCGGTGATGATGCGTCTGCTGGAGATCCTCAACTCCTTCCCGTTCATGTTCTTCGTGATCCTGCTGGTGACCTTCTTCGGCCAGAATATCCTGTTGATCTTCGTGGCGATCGGTATGGTGTCGTGGCTGGATATGGCGCGTATCGTGCGCGGCCAAACGCTCGGTCTCAAGCGTAAGGAGTTCATCGAAGCGGCGCTGGTGTGCGGCGTCTCCACGCGCAACATCGTGCTGCGGCATATCGTGCCTAACGTGCTCGGCGTGGTAGTGGTGTACGCGTCGCTGCTGGTGCCGAGCATGATCCTGTTCGAATCCTTCCTCAGCTTCCTGGGGCTGGGCACGCAGGAGCCGCTGAGCAGCTGGGGCGCATTGCTCAGCGACGGCGCCAACTCAATGGAAGTTTCACCGTGGTTGCTGCTGTTCCCGGCGGGTTTCCTGGTAGTCACTCTGTTCTGTTTCAACTTTATCGGCGATGGCCTGCGTGACGCCCTCGACCCGAAAGATCGTTAAGGAGTGCAACCATGAGCACCATTGAACATCCTCAACTGCAAACCGGCGCCGGCGTCAAAACGTCGCCGCTGCTGGACGTAAAAGACCTGCGCGTCACGTTTTCCACGCCGGACGGCGACGTGACGGCGGTAAACGATCTGAACTTCGATCTGCGCGCCGGCGAAACGCTGGGCATCGTCGGTGAATCTGGCTCAGGCAAATCGCAGACCGCGTTCGCCCTGATGGGGCTACTGGCGAGCAATGGCCGCATCGGCGGCTCGGCCAAATTCAACGGCCGCGAGATCCTCAACCTGCCGGAAAATCAGCTTAACAAGCTGCGGGCCGAGGAGATCTCGATGATCTTCCAGGACCCGATGACCTCGCTCAACCCTTATATGCGCGTTGGCGAACAGCTGATGGAAGTGCTGATGCTGCATAAGAAACTGAGCAAAAGCGAAGCCTTCGAAGAGTCGGTCCGCATGCTCGACGCGGTGAAAATGCCGGAGGCGCGCAAGCGCATGCGCATGTACCCGCACGAGTTTTCCGGCGGTATGCGCCAGCGCGTGATGATCGCCATGGCGTTGCTGTGCCGGCCGAAGCTGCTGATCGCCGACGAGCCGACCACCGCGCTGGACGTGACCGTCCAGGCGCAGATCATGACGCTGCTCAACGAGCTGAAGCGCGAGTTCAACACCGCCATCATCATGATCACCCACGACCTGGGCGTGGTGGCCGGCATCTGCAACAAGGTGCTGGTGATGTACGCCGGCCGCACCATGGAATACGGCAGCGCGCGCGAGGTGTTCTACCAGCCGAGCCATCCGTACTCCATTGGTCTGTTGAATGCGGTGCCGCGTCTCGACGCCGAAGGCGAAGCGTTGTTGACCATTCCCGGCAACCCGCCGAACCTACTGCGGTTGCCGAAAGGCTGCCCGTTCCAGCCGCGCTGCCCGTACGCCATGGAACAGTGCGCGAGCGCTCCGCCGTTGGAGCAATTTGGGGAAGGGCGCCTGCGCGCCTGCTTTAAACCGGTGGAGGCGTTAGTATGACAGCGGTAACTGACAAGAAAGTGCTGCTCGAAGTCGCCGATCTGAAAGTGCACTTCGACATTCATGACGACAAACAGTGGTTCTGGCAGCCGCCGAAAACCCTGAAGGCGGTCGATGGCGTTACGCTGCGGCTGTTCGAGGGGGAAACCCTGGGCGTGGTCGGCGAATCCGGCTGCGGCAAATCCACCTTCGCGCGCGCCATCATCGGCCTGGTGAAGGCCACCAGCGGGCGCGTCGCCTGGCTGGGCAAAGATCTGCTGGGCATGAGCGACGCCGACTGGCGTAAAACCCGCAGCGATATCCAGATGATCTTCCAGGATCCGCTGGCTTCGCTCAACCCGCGCATGACCATCGGCGAGATCATCGCCGAGCCGCTGCGCACCTACTACCCGAAAATGCCGCGTCAGGAAGTGAAGGACAAGGTCAAGGCGATGATGCTGAAGGTCGGCCTGTTGCCTAACCTGATCAACCGCTACCCGCACGAGTTCTCCGGCGGTCAGTGCCAGCGTATCGGCATCGCGCGCGCGCTGATCCTCGAACCGAAGCTGGTGATCTGCGACGAGCCGGTCTCCGCGTTGGACGTGTCGATTCAGGCGCAGGTGGTGAACCTGTTGCAGCAGCTGCAGCGCGAGATGGGGCTGTCATTGGTCTTTATCGCCCACGATTTGGCGGTGGTGAAGCACATTTCCGATCGCGTGCTGGTGATGTACCTGGGCCATGCGGTGGAGCTGGGCACCTATGACGAGGTGTATCACAACCCACAGCATCCTTACACCAAAGCGCTGATGTCGGCGGTGCCGATCCCGGATCCGGACAAGGAGAAGGAAAAACAGATCCAGCTGTTGGAAGGGGAGCTGCCTTCGCCGATCAACCCGCCGACCGGCTGCGTGTTCCGCACCCGCTGCCCGATCGCCGGGCCGGAGTGCGCCAAGACGCGTCCGCTGCTGGAGGGCAGCTTCCGCCACGCGGTATCCTGCCTGAAGGTCGATCCGCTGTAATGCGACGCTAGCCGGCAACAAAAAGCCCCGCTGAATAAGCGGGGCTTTTTTATCCGATGCGCTGGCGGCGAATCACTCTTTCCACAGAATGTGGCACAGCTTGTGGTCTTTCTCGCGGCAGATCAGCACGCGGGCGAACACGTCGTTGATTGGCTCGCCGTCGCTGTCCGCCAGACCGATCACCACTTCGGCGAAGAAGTCTGGGTTCAGATCGTAGTCCACGTGCTCGCTCCAGTCTTCGGAGGGATCGTACAGTTCTGCGCCGCCGCGCTCTTCAAACTGCAGATTGAACAGCAGAATATCCGCCGGATCCAGATTGTCGCCGGCCAATTCGAGAAAGATGTCGTAGGCCTGTTCCAGCGTTTCGTCTTCGGTAAGGCGGTTATTCAAATCCATAAAAAAATCCTGATAACAAATGATTTGGCGCTATTAAAGCACGCTCGTTGCGGCTTTTACAGCAGCGGGCTGAAAAAGTAGAACAGGCGCTCAACCAGGCGATGCCAGAACGGCCGCTTCAGCCACTCTTTGGCGTTCAGCAACTGGGAACGGGCGATGTAATCTTCCTGCACGCAGGCCAGATCGCTGCCGAAGCCGTCGTCGTCGATCACCAGGGTGATTTCGAAATTCAGCCACAGGCTGCGCATATCCAGATTGACGGTGCCGACCAGGCTAAGCTGGCCGTCAACCAGCACACTCTTGGTGTGCAGCAGACCGCCTTCGAACTGATAAATTTTCACTCCGGCTTCCAGCAGCTCGGAGAAGAACGCGCGGCTGGCCCAGCGCACCATCATCGAATCGTTGTCGCGCGGCACGATGATGCTGACCTCGACGCCGCGCAGAGCGGCGGTGCAGATGGCGTGCAGCAGATCGTCGCTCGGCACGAAGTACGGCGTGGTCATGATCAGCTGCTCGCGCGCGGAATAAACCGCGGTTAGCAGCGCCTGGTGGATCATTTCCTCGGGGAAGCCGGGGCCGGAGGCGATCACCTGAATGGTGTGGCCGCTTTCCTGCTCGAACGGCATGATGTTGACGTCCGGCGGCGGCGGCAGAATGCGCTTGCCGGTTTCAATTTCCCAGTCGCAGGCATAGACGATGCCCATGGTGGTGGCCACCGGGCCTTCCATGCGCGCCATCAGATCGATCCATTGGCCGACGCCCGCATCCTGTTTGAAGTAGCGCGGATCGACCATGTTCATGCTGCCGGTATAGGCGATATAGTTGTCGATCAGCACTACTTTGCGGTGCTGACGCAGATCCATGCGGCGCAGGAACACGCGCAAGAGGTTGACCTTCAACGCTTCGACCACTTCGATGCCGGCGTTGCGCATCATCGCCGGGTAGGGGCTGCGGAAAAATTGCAGGCTGCCGGCGGAGTCCAGCATCAGGCGGCAGTGTACGCCGCGCCGGGCGGCGGCCATCAGCGATTCGGCCACCTGATCGACCAGGCCGCCGGGCTGCCAGATATAGAACACCATTTCGATGTTGTGGCGCGCCAGCTCGATGTCGCGGATCAGCGCTTTCAGCGTGTCGTCGGTGGTGGTGAGCAGCTGCAGCTGGTTGCCCTTGACGCCGTCGATGCCCTGGCGGCGGTTGCACAGCTGGAACAGCGGTTCGGCGACTTTACTGTATTCGGTGGCGAAGATGCGACGGCTCTCTTTCAGTTCCTTCAGCCAGCGCGCGGTCGACGGCCACATGGCCTTGGCGCGCTCGGCCCGGCGCTTGCCCAGATGCAGCTCGCCGAACGATAAATAGGCCACGATGCCGAACAGCGGCAGAATATAGATAACCAGCAGCCAGGCCATGGCAGAGGGAACCGCACGGCGTTTCATCAAAATGCGCATCGTCACGCCGGCGATCAGCAGCCAGTAGCCGAACACCATGAGCCAACTGATTACGGTATAAAATGTTGTCATAAAGGCGAAAAATCCCGTTCGCAAACCACCAATGATGAGTGTACGCACAGATCGGGCAAGGCGAAACCTTTTATCGGCGCTTATGTTACATAAATATGATGAAGTTAAGGCACTTGCCGAAATTGAAAGGGGGGCTTTTGCCGGTGCGACGTCCGGTATGTTGCCGATAACGGCGGCTTGGATCACGGGCGGAAAGGGCTATAATGCCCGCGGTTGGCATTAGACGAACGAGTGACGGAATTATGAGACGCAGTAGAAATGAAGTGGGCCGTTGGCGCATGTTGCGACAGAGCCAACGTCGCCGGCATCGCTGGCTGGAACGCCAGTCGTGCAGCAATCGCCATATTATCCGGGTGCGGCGCCGCCTGGACGATCAGCATCGGCGTGCGCTGCTGTTTGCGGTATCCTGCGAGTGGTAAAACGAAAACAGTCCCGAGAGGGACTGTTTTGTTATGGCGTCAGGGTTATTTTCCGAGGTAGGCGTTGAGCATCCAGACCTGTTTTTCCTGCTCTTTGATATAATCGCTCATCAATGACGCGGTGCCTTCGTCGCCGGCGTCTGCCGCTACCGTCAGCAGTTCACGCTGCTGCTGCAGCAAGATTGAATACCCTTCCAACAGGCCGCGCAGCGTGCCCTTATCATCGGTCACGTTGGTGTGTTCCTTGATGTCGGCGGTTTTCAGATAGTCGCTGAAAGCGTGACGCGGCTGCGAGCCCAGCGTCAGGATACGTTCCGCCAGCTCATCCACCTTGGTCAGCAGATCGTTGTAAGTTTCTTCGAATTTCGCGTGCAGCTCAAAGAACTGCGGGCCGGTAATATTCCAGTGATAGCCGCGCACGTTCATATACAGCACCTGATAATTCGCCAACAGCGCATTCAGCGCTTCGGCGAGTTTTGCCGATTGTTTACTGTCGAGGCCGATATGGGTTTTCGCTGCTTTCTTCGCCGTTGCCATAATAATCTTCTCCTGATTATTCGTTCCAAGGGTAGACAGAATCAATTTCCATAGCTGTTACAGTAACCGGATTTATCGCAGGGTTAAACACGATAACAGGCATCATTACCATCGCTTAAACCGATGACGATAAATCCGTCGAGCAAATTGCCGAATCAGTTTACGCAGGATCCGCCGGCGAAAAAAGCCGCTTTTATCGGTTACTTGCGCAGCGCCAGTTTTACCACGCCGGCGCCCAGCGCCATTAACAGCGCGGCGGCGATCAGCACCGTAATAAAGGCGCGATCGAAGGCCAAACGCGCCAGCTGCGTCAGCTGCTGCGCGCGATCGGCCGCCATTCCGGCGGCCAGCCGCAGGGCTTCGTCGATACTGTCGTAGGCCAGATCGCTGACCGGCAGCGCCGCCGGCAGCGCCAGGCTGTGACTGTAGACCGCCGTCATCAACCCACCGAGCAGCGTCACGCCCAGCACGCCACCCAGCTCGTAGGAGACGTCTTCGATAGAGGCCGCCATGCCGGATTTCTCCTCCGGCGCGTTCAGCATGATGGCGGTGGACGCGGCGGTGATCACGCCGCCGAGGCCAAAGCCCACCAACGCCAGGCTCACCAGCTGCGGTGCCATGCTGCTTTGATACCACAGGGCAAGGCCGGCGATGCCGAAGGCGGTCAGGACGAAACCGCCGAGGATGATGCTGCGCTCACCGTAGCGCGGCAACAGTAAACCGGCCATTGGCCCCGCCAGCGCCGAGGCCAGCGGGATCGGCAAGATGAACAGCGCTGCCTGCAGCGGGCTGAGGCCGAGCACCAGCTGCAAGCGTTGGCTGAGCACCAGCTCGACGCCGATCAGGGCCACCATCGACAGCAACGCCACGCCGATGCCGCCGGCGAACAGCCGGTTGCGGAACAGGGAGAAATCGATCATCGGGTGAGCGCTGCGCTGCTGACGACGCACAAACAGCACCAAGAACAGGATGCCGATCAGGGCCGCTGCGAGCAACGCGCTGAGGTCAGGCGCCGGCTTGCTCAGTTCCTTCAGCGCATAGATAGCGCCGACCAGACCGATCATGATCTGCACCGAGCCGACGATATCGGCGGGGCGCGGGTTATCACCGCCGCAGCGCGGGATCAGTTTCCACGCCAGCGGCCAGACCAGCAACACCACCGGTACGTTGATCAGGAACACCGATCCCCACCAGAAATACTCCAGCAGCAGGCCGCCGACCACCGGGCCGATGGCCGCGCCGCCGGAGGCCACCGAGGCCCAGATGCCGATCGCCAGCGCGCGTTCGCGTTCGTCGGTAAAGACGTGACGCACGATGGACAGCGTGGCGGGCATCATCATTGCCGCGCCAACGGCGAGGAATACCCGCGCGGCGATCAGCCACTCGGCGGTGGGCGAGAAAGCGGCGCACAGCGACGCGACGGCAAACACCGGCAGCCCGGCGAGAAACAGCCGCTTATGGCCGATGCGATCGCTCAGCATGCCGGCGCCGGGCAGTAGCCCGGCGACCACCAGCGGGTAGGCGTTGACGATCCAGAGTTTTTGCGAGGCGCTGGCGTCCAGCGCCTGGGTTAAGCGTGGCAGAGCGGTATAGAGCACCGTCATGTCGATAACAATCAGGAACAGGGCGCTGGCGACCATTGTCAGGATTAACCAGCGGTTCTTGGCGTACATAAGTCATAATCCAGTTAACGTGGGCGGCGCGAAGGCGCCGCCATTGTGGTAACCCTCCGGCGATGCCGGGTGGTATACTGGCGATAATATATATCCATACGTTCGTATTGAAAAGAAGGGTTTCTTAATGGGACGTCAACGCAGCATCGATCGCGACAAAGTTTTGGACACCGCCGAAGAGATCGTCGCCACCCAGGGCGCCGCCGGCTTGACCATTGACGCCGTCGCCAAAGCGATGGGGATCTCCAAGGGCGGGGTGCAGTACTGTTTCGGCAGCAAAGACGCCCTGATTGATGCCATGTTCGATCGCTGGGGCAGTGCCTACGAGACGCTGTTCGCCGCTATCGCCGGTGACGATCCTTCGCCGCAGACCGGCGTGCGGGCGCATATGTTGGCGACGCAAAGCTCGGATCAGACCGCCAGCGCCAAGGCCGCCGGGCTAATGGCGACGCTGATTCAAACGCCGGAGCATCTGGCGAGCACGCGTGAATGGTATCGCAGCCGCATCGCCGGTTTGGATTTGACGACGGAAGAAGGCAAGCGCGCGCGCCTGGCGTTTCTCGCCACCGAAGGCGCCTTTATGCTGCGTTACTTTGGTTTAATGGATATCGACCAGGCGGAATGGGAAACGATGTTCACCGATATGCAGGCGTTGATTTTAACTGAGGGTGCCTATCGCACTGATAGCTAGTAAAGCCCGCAGTGAAAGGCGTATGTTTATCGCACAAGATATTCCCTCGAAGAACTTTTTAGCCAGCCACTCCGTGCTGGCTTTTTTTTTGCCTGCGGCAAGCTTCGGAGCAAAGGCCCCCTGCGTGCAGGGGGCTCCGGACATTACTTGCGCGCGTCCAACAGTTGCTGGGCATTCTCTGTGGTAACGACGGTCCACGGAATGTAGTAATGCTTCTGCGTGCCACCCTCCCATTTCAGATCCTTGGCGTACTGTTTCCAGATATCCGACTGTGGTTGATAGCTTTCACCTTTCACGGCGCGCAGCGCGACGTCGATGGAACCCTGCATCTGGCCTTTGGCATCTTGCAGAATAGAGACCATTTCACCGGCCTGCACCGCATGAATCGCGTCGGAGACGCCGTCAACGCCGGCAATCGCGAAGTCCTTCACATTCAGGCCAGCGCCTTTGATCGCTTCGATAGCGCCCAGCGCCATCTCGTCGTTTTGGCCAATCACGCCGTTGATTTTACCCCGGTGCTTCTGCAGCCAGTTTTCCATCAGCGGCTGCGCTTCCGCGCGTGACCAGTTGGCCGTTTTGCGCTCAAGTACCGTGACCTGGCCGGCGCCGCACTCGGCAATCGCTTTATCGTTACCCTTGCCGCGCTGGATCTCGCCGCTGCCGCCTTTCGGGCCTTCGATAATCACCACATTCACCTTCTGATTCTTGCAGTCGAGTTTGTCCAGGACGGCTTTGGCTTCCAGATACCCCCCCAACTCGTCATTAGACACCACTTCAGACGTCATCGCGTCCGTGTTCAGGCGCGCGTTGGTGACCACCACCGGGATTTTGGCTTCGTTGGCATTAGTGACGATATCGATATTGGCCTCAAAATCCATCGGGTTGACGATAATGGCATCGGCGCGCGTTTGGATAGCGGTGGCGGCCTGATCGTTTTGCACCGATGCATCATAACGCCCATCGTAGAAGGTCAGCACGGCTTCGCCGCTTTTCACCGCCGGGTGCTCCTTCCCGAACCTTTCCATCAATTGCACGAACTCGGCTTTGTTGCCGTACATCAATACCGCGATTTTTACCGGGGCGGCCTGAGCTGCCGACAGGCTACCGAGCATCATGGCAGAGGCAAACAACGCTATCTTGGTCTTATTCATGGTTTTCTCCTGGTAGAGTTGGGTCTGATGTTATTAATCGCGCTGTTGCTTACGCGATGGGTCGAGCAATACGGCAAGAACGATCAATGCGCCTTTGATAATTTGTTGGTAATACGATTGCACGCCGAGCAGATCGAGGCCGTTATTCATCACCCCGATAATCAGCACGCCGAAGAAGGTGCCGACCAGCGTACCGACACCGCCGGCCATGCTGGTGCCACCGATCACCACCGCCGCGATGGCGTCCAGCTCATACCCTGCGCCGGCGTTGGTCTGCGCCGAACCGGTGCGTGCGGTGAGGATCAGGCCGGCGATGCCGGCCAGTGCGCCGCACAGCGTATACACCAGTATTTTGATGCGGGTGACGTTAATCCCCGAGGTGCGCGCGCTTTTCGGGTTGCCGCCGACGGCGTAGATGTAACGCCCGAAGAGGGTTTTATTCAGCACCAGCCAGGCGAGGGCGAACAGCACGATGAAGATGATGACGGGCACCGGAACGCCGCCGACATAGCCATTGCCTAACCAGCGGAAATCGCTGTTCAATTGCGATACTGGATTGCCGTTGGTGGTCAACATGGTTAACCCGCGCGCCGCGGAGAGCATGCCCATGGTGACGATAAACGGCTGCAGCCGATAACGGGCTAACACGGTGCCGTTCACCAGGCCGCAAACGATGCCGATGCCCAGCGCCACAATCAGCGGCGCCATGACGGCGGTCGCGGTGTCGCCGATAGCTAATCCGCTGTTGTTGGTGGCGAAGCGAGCGGCGACGATCCCGCTTAACGCCAGCACCGAGCCCACGGAGAGATCGACGCCGGCCGTAATAATGACAAAGGTCATGCCGATCGCCAGAATGCCGTTGATCGAGACCTGGCGCAGGACGATCAGGGTGTTTTCATTGCTGAGAAAATAATTGCTGCTCCAGGCGCCCTGAGCGACCTGATATTCGCCAATCAGCGCCACGATCAGGCACAGGGCGAAAAAGGCGATGATAATGCCGTACTTGTGCATACGGCGCTTATTGCGGGTGAAAAATGAAATTCCTGGTGATAAGGAGTGGGCGCTGCTCATTTTTTTTCTCTCTCTGTTAAACCGCAAGTTTCATCAGTGCTGCCTGAGTCGCATCGGCCGCCGAAAGCTCGCCGGCCAACTGCCCGTCGCGAAACACCAATATGCGATCGCTCATGCCGATAATTTCCGAAAGCTCGGAGGAAACCATGATGATCCCTTTGTTTTGCAAGGCGAACTCCGACATAAATCGGTAGATCTCTTTCTTGGCGCCGACGTCGATGCCGCGCGTCGGCTCGTCGAGCAGCAAAACCTCCGGATCCAGCAGCGCCCAACGGCCCAGCACCACTTTTTGCTGGTTGCCGCCGCTCAGGTTACCCACGGGTTGTTCGCCATCGTGGGTTTTAACGTTGAAGCGCTGGATCATGTCGCGGGTTCGCGCCTGCTCCCGTTTCTCGCTGACAAACCCCATCCGGCTGATGCCGGCAAAAGAGGCGATATTGATGTTTTCACTGACGGAACGGCACAGCACTAGGCCGGTTTCCTTGCGATCTTCCGTCACGTAGGCAATACCGCTGTCGATGGCCTTGCGCGGAGAATGGCGGTTCAGCGTCTTGTCACCCAAGCGGATCGTGCCGCTGTCGGCATGCTGAATGCCGAAGATAAGATCGAGAAACTCGCTGCGGCCCGAGCCCACCAGGCCGTAGATGCCCAGGATCTCACCGTGCTTCAGTTGCAGGCTGATATCTTTTATCTTGCTGCGCCAACACAGGCCGTTGACCTCCAGCAAGACCTCTTCACCGGGCTGATTGAATTTGGCGAACTCGCTGTCGTACTCGCCGCCAATAATGTGTTCGATCAGCTGCTCACGGGTAATGTCAGCGATATAGCCTTCATGGATATAGGCGCCGTCGCGGAAAATGGTGTAGCTGTCCGCGATTTGGAATATCTCTGACAAACGGTGGGAGACGTAGATAATGCCTTTACCTTTCGCCGCCAGTTGCTGAAGCGTCTGAAAGATTTTTTGCGCATCCTCCTCGCCAATCGCCGAGGTGGGTTCATCCATGATGATGATGTCGGCATTGGCATGCGACAGCGCTTTGGCGATCTCGACCAACTGCTGCTCGGCGACGCTCAGGTTGCGCATTTTCTCTCGGGCGTCGATCTTGAAATCGAGTTCCTTGA
Organism: Serratia sp. CY47444; assembly: GCF_052168635.1. Taxonomy (NCBI): domain Bacteria; kingdom Pseudomonadati; phylum Pseudomonadota; class Gammaproteobacteria; order Enterobacterales; family Yersiniaceae; genus Serratia; species Serratia sp. CY47444. Next base: position 391,430 of record NZ_JBJNMH010000001.1, on the reverse strand, counting down.
GCAAGCTGGTGGTGCGTTGATTGAGCGTAGCGAAATCGACGAACCCCAGGCGCCTCGGCTCGCGGCCCAGCCAAATGTTTTCGGCCACCGTCAGATCCGGGATCGCGCTCAGCTCCTGCTGCACGATGGCGATGCCGGCGTTGAGGGCTTCCCGGGGATGATGAAATTCACAGCGTTGGCCATTGATAAAAATGTCGCCGCCATCGGGTTGAATAAAGCCCATCAGAATGCTGAGAAAGGTGGATTTACCCGCGCCGTTGCCACCGCACAGGGCATGGATGGATCCACGCCGCAGGCAAAACTCCGCATTCTTGAGGGCCACGACCGGGCCAAAAGCTTTCCTGACGCCGCTGACCTCCAGCAGGTAGGCGGGCGCTTGCGTCTGGGGATCTCGCGTCACAGTTGCACCTCCGGATAGGTCTGCTGCAAGCGTTGCAGGTACCGTTGATAAAGCGTCTCGTATTGCGCTTGTCTGCCAGCATGTGGCCGTGTGCGCGTGGCCTCATCCAGCGCAACGAAACGCTGGCACAGTTCGGCCAGCAACGCGCCGGCGTTCCGCTGCGGATCGTCGGCCAACGTCGTCGCCCACATCGCCTGAATGGCGCCGCCCAGCGCGGCGGTCTCTTTGGCTTTCAGACAGACTACCGGGCACCCCATCACGTCCGCGACGATTTGTCGCCAGGCGGCGCTGCGGGCGCCGCCGCCGGTGAGGCGGATCTCGCGCGCTTCGATGCCCTGACGGCGAAACAGCTCGATGCCATAGCGCAACCCATACGTAGCGCTTTCGACTACCGCCAGGCAGAGATTGGCACGGGTAAAATTGTCGCTATCGAGGTTATGCAGACTGGCGCGCGCGTGGGGCAACGGCGGAACACGTTCGCCATTGAAGAACGGCAGCATCTCGACACCGCCTGCACCGGGCGCGGCCTGCGTCAACAAAGCGTTAAAGCCGGCAAGGTCTTCGTCCAGCAGCGTTTGTACCGCAGTGGTGGCCGAGGTGACATTCATGGTGCAAATCAATGGCAGCCACCCATTGGTGCTGGAGCAGAAGCCGGCAATCATGTCCGATTCCGCCGTGACGGGGGCGGCAGACCAGGCGAATAGCGTACCGGAGGTGCCCAGACTCAGGGTAAGGGTGCCGGCCTCGATGTTGCCGGAACCGATGGCCGCCATCATGTTGTCGCCGCCGCCGGTCGATACCCGAACTGCCGGGCCGAGGCCGAGTTTTTCCGCGGCGGCGGGGCGCACCGTGCCGATGCAGCACTCCGCGCTTTTGAGCGGCGGCAGAGCCTGCCACAGGCGGCCGCTGTCGTCGATGAGATCGACCGCGGTTTTGCTCCAGCGACGGGTACGTACATCGAACAACCCGGTGCCGGAAGCGTCGCCATATTCCGCTACGCGCTCCCCGGTCAGCCAGAAGTTCAAATAATCATGAGGCAACAACACGGTGTGCAGTTTTGCCCAGAGCGCCGGATGGTGTGTTTTGAACCAAAGGATTTTTGACGCGGTATAACCGGTGGCGATCCGCAGGCCGAGTGTTTCCAGCGAGCCGTTGGCTCCGCCGAGCTGTTGCAGGAGCCGTTCGTTTTCCTCTGCGGTTTCGGTATCGCACCACAGCTTGACGCTGTGCAGCACGTTGCCGTCTGCGTCCAGTGGCACAAACCCATGTTGTTGGCCCGAGACCCCCAGAGCATGAATCTCCCGTGCATCAACGCCGGCGTTAGTCACGGCTTGGCGAAAAGCGATGACTAACGCCTCAATCCACCAGTCGGCCTCTTGTTCGCGCCGGCCATTGGCTTGGCTGATGAGACGGTGAGGGGCGTTGCCCTCACCGAGGATCACGCCCTGTGTGCTGTCGACAATCACGACTTTCGTGCCTTGCGTACCGCAGTCTATGCCAGCATAGAGCGCCATAGGATCACTCCATTTCCAGCATGATTTTGATGTCCGAGGCATGTCCTGCCGCCGCGCGCTCGAAAGCGGCTACGCTGTCGGAAAACTTGTAGGTTTGGCTTATCAACGGCTGGACGCGCAATTTGCCGCTGCTCAACAGCCGCAGCGTGCGCGGGTACATGTTGGCGTAGCGGAAAATGGTCTTGAAGGTGATTTCCTTGGCCTGCGCGGCGACGATATCCATCGGCGCGGCATCGATCGGCATGCCGACCAGCACGGCGGTCGCCCCGGGCGCCGCATGCTCGGCCAGCGTAGCGATAGCCGGTTTGGCGCCGCTGCATTCAAACACGACATCGGCGCCATTGCCGCTGGTGAGCGCGGCCACTTTCCCCGCCAGGTCGCCGGTTTTGATATTGACGGCGTGCAGCCCCTCATAACTGGCCGCCACGGCGAGTTTTTCGTCAAACAGGTCGCAGATAATGACGTCCGAACAGCCGCCCGCCAGCGCCGCGAGGGCGGTGACCACGCCGATCGGCCCGGCGCCGATCACCAGTGCGATATCGCCGGGTTTGATCCCGGCTTTGGTGGCCGCTTGCATGCCGATGGCTAAGGGTTCCACCATGGCGCCCTCAGCGAAACTGACGTTGTCCGGCAATTTGAACGTGAAGGCGGCGGGGTGGATGACGGTTTCGCGCAGGCAGCCGTGCACCGGTGGCGTCGCCCAGAAGCGAACGGCGGGATCCAGATTGTAAATCCCGGCGCGCGTCTGCGCCGAGTTGAGATCGGGAATGCCGGGCTCCATGCAAACGCGATCGCCGATGCTGAGGTGAGTGACGTTTTTACCGGTCGCGAGCACCACGCCGGAGGCTTCATGGCCGAGCACCATCGGGGCGTTAACCACGAACGGGCCAATGCGGCCATGTTGGTAATAGTGCACATCGCTGCCGCAGATGCCCACGGAATGAATTTTTATCTGCACATCATCGGGCCCCAGCGTTTCGGCAAGCTGGACGTCCTCGATAGCGATTTCCCCCGCTTTGGCCAACACTAATGCTTTCATATTGCCTCCTGGTGAATCATTTTTATGGTAACGATATCATTTCAATGCGGCGATAGTGGGCTAAAGCGGGGGGTTAAACTGTGATCGATGTTGGAATTACTCGACGGGAGTTAATTTTGCTGGTGGGTTGTTATTCAATATAGGGATGAAGATCACAAAATCGGCGATGCAATGACGGTTTTAATATCAGCATGCTGATATCGATACCGTTACTTTGCAGGGGAAATGATGAACAAACAACAACGTGCCATAGCCGCTACGCTGGAATACTTGCGTGAGGCGGACATTGTTTTGACTGAGGAAGAACAGCAACGTATTGAAATTGCGACGTTTGGCTTGGCTGACTATCCCGTCTCAGGGCTGCAACTGCTGACCTATGTCAACTCACCTCGGTATTGTGCGAAAGAGTTGGTGCTGTTTCCTGGTCAGACTTGCCCGGAACATTTGCATCCTCTCTTTGCCGGCACGCCCGGCAAACAAGAGACGTTCCGCTGCCGTTGGGGCGAGGTGTTTCTGTTTGTCGATGACGAAAACCTGACGCTTAATGATGCCGGCGGCGAACCGGTATGTCGGGTGCCAGAGGGCGCAGAGCCTTGGTATACCTGCAATCGCTATATTCTCTTGCGGCCTGGCGAACAATACACCATCGCACCCAATACTCGGCACTGGTTTCAGGCGGGGAAGCGGGGTGCGGTGGTGTCCGAGTTTTCTTCCGAGAGCCGTGACGAGCTGGATATCTTTACCGATCCCCGGATTAACCGCCTGGCAGGCGTAAACCATTAGCGCCACAATGAAAGTTCTGTCATGATGTTGCCAATGGTACAAAATGATACTTTAAGCTAAGGAGCTGCATTTGGCAGTGGGTCGAGGACGGAAAGCGACGCTGGCTAGCGTGGCCGCACAGGCAAACGTCAGTAAAATCACCGCGTCGCGGGCATTTTCACAGCCGGACAAGGTTCATCCGGAAACGCTGCGCCGCATTCGGGAGACGGCTGCCGAACTCGGTTATGTGGTCAATGCCGCGGCGCGCAACCTGCGGGCGAAAAGCAGCAGAACCATTGGCATCGTCAACCCGGATATGGCCAACCCGTTCTTTGGCGGCCTGACACGCCTGATGACGCTTGAAGCGCAAAAAATGGGGTACGACACCCTGGTGTTCGACTCCTATGAGTCTCAGGAAAGCGAAGACAGAATCATCGACAAACTGATTGGCTACAACGTCGATGCGATCATTCTCTCGGTCATTTCCAACGATCATCTGTACCAGCCTTCCTACCTAAAACGGTTGGAAACATTGAATATTCCGGTGGTGCTGATCGACCGGGAACTGGACAATCGCCACTGCAGCGGCGTGTATATCGATAACCTGGACTGCGGCCTCCAGGCGGGGCGCTGGCTTTTGGAACAGAAAGCGCAGCGGGTGGTAGTGGTGTCCGGACCGGAAAACTCCAACGTGGCACGGGACAGGGTCACAGGGCTGCAGGCGGCGTTGCAAGGGAAAGTGGCGTCGTTTGAAGTGCTGTATGCCGATTTCTTTATGGACGTCGCCTGGCAAGAGACGAGCCGTTGGCTGGCCAATCACCGCGCGCCGGACTTTTTCGTTGGCTGCAATAACCAGATCTCCCTGGGTATTATCAAGGCCTGTATCGAACATCGGCTGCCGTTGATGCAGGACGTGTCGCTGTTCAGCATCGATGAGGTTTCGCATGCCGAGATCTACGGTTTCCATTTCCCTTGCGTGTCGCATGATTTGCAAGAGATCGCCTGGCAAGCCTTGAATCTGGCGATCCGTCGTATTGCCGACCCCGAGATCAAGCCGGGCAAAGTGGTGGTGCGAGGAAAACTCGTCGCGTAACGTCATGTCTCTGCTTTTGTATGGGAGATAAAAGGAGCAGAAGGAGGCGTTACATCCAATAGACCGGTATGTTCGGTGGGCAACAGAACAACACTCCCGCTATTGATGCACGGTTCATTCGTTCATAGAGTTATATGGCTGTATATAAATACAGTGACTCTGTGAGGATAATATGATGAATACCTGCCCTGATATCGCTACGTTACGAAACACTCTTCCTGGCGCAGTCGGCGAATTGATCGCCGTGACCGCATACTACGGCGATTGGAATGCCGGCAATCGTCAACCCATCGGCGGCGGTATCTTCGTCGCCAAAGCACAATCGACACCGATGGATGATGGCGGGATGTTCATCCGCCCCAACGCCGCTTGGTTGTGGGTGCGCGTCCTGGACGTTGCCGGCACGGTGTCGCCTTATATGTTCGGCGCGAAAGGTGACGGTATTTCAGAGGATGCCGCTGCCATTCAAGCCGCTCACGATTATGCCAGTTCGCAGGCTGTATCCAGCGGTTCACGCGTATTGAAAAACGGGAATCTGCAGTTCGGGAGCGGGCAATTTAAATGTACGGAAACGCTGAAGCTGGATTTGAAAACCGTCGATTACGATTTCTCCGGCGCCTTGCTGGATTTTAGCGCCATGACACAGGGCAACGCCACCGACCGTAAAGTCGCGATTCAATGGCAAAACAACGCCGGTTATACCCAGGGCAATCTCAGCGTGAAAAATTTGCGTATGATTGGCCCTGGCGCCAATTCATTTGTCGATGGCATGACGTTTTCTACTTCGCTCTCGGCAAGCTATGGCCGCAATTCGCTGACCTTTATCGGCGGTGGGATCGAAGGTTTTGCCTATGGCATAACCGGCACTACCGATTTCTACTTCCTGCGTATGTATGGCTTTAGTTTCAATCACTGCGACATTTGCTATTACTTCCCCGACAATACTTCCAATTCCGGTGAAGAGATGAATTTCCACAGCTGCATTTTCGCTCAGAGCAATTGCGGTGTGAAATTACAGGGGGGCTACAGCTATTTCTTAAACTGTTCCTTTGATTACATTTACGGTAAGAACGGGCCGCAAACCTCCTCCAGCCATGTCGGAAAGTATATGCATATCGAGGGTGGGCAGCATATTTTCCGCGATTGTCACGTTGAAGGCTATGGCCCACAAAATTACATCCTGAACATTCCTGATGCTAAACGTTGCAAGGTCAACATTATCGGCGGTCTGTTTACCTTCAAAGCCGGCGGTAGCCCAACGGCCTATCCGACAACCTCTAACCCATTCTATGTGGGTGATTTGGCGCGAGTGGTATTTGATAAAGTCAATATCGGTCAGATGCAACAAGGTGGTGACACCAACGTCAGTGGTTGGATTGATGGCACGGGTTCTGTCTCTTTGCGTAATACGCAATTGCCTATCGCCTGGCCTTATCTGTTAACTCAGGTGCGAACCGATACCGCCGTACAGGACAATTGGCTGGATGGCACGACGTATAGCAACGGTAGCGACAAATGGACTGAGGAAGTTTGGGTTCTGCCGCCGGGAGGCGTTAATACGGTACGCAAATCTCGCTACGGGTGGGGGACGACTAACAGCACCAATTTCAGCCTTATCCGCCAGGCCGATTTCGTTTCATTGGGTCGCAACGCGGCCGCTGGTAATGGCCTGTTCCAGGCGGTGCTGGGAACCCTCAGCCTGAAAGGCTACGGCAGCGTTATTCACCATGTTCGCGCCAACACTTACGCGGGTGATGGGCAACGCTGCCAGGTCAAAATCCTATGGGCGAAACTGCGCGAATATGGTCCGCAACAAGACGTTGAACCCCAAATTCTCAAGCAGCAAACCGGTCACGTTTACACCTATCAATTTAGCGGCAATGAATCTGATCTGAAGAGCGTTATCATCCCAGGCCAAATGCAGGGCTATCCGACACAGCCTCCCGCCTTCGAGCGAGCGCCGGACTGGGCTACGCACGCTTTCTTGCTTATTGACGTCACCGAAATGAAAAGCAACTTTGACCTGCGTATTACGGACGTTTACCTGCGACAGGTCTGACGCAGTTTCCCAACATTGACCGGTTCACGACATGTCGCACATCCCGTTATTACGAGGGGTGTGCGACATTGAGGACGCAGCGTTTTGCGCGGCTGTCGCTGGCCTGCGTGAAGCACAACGTGAAAGAACCGCATAAAACCCACTTGGGCTAACCGAAATCCGGGGGCCGGAATGGAGTCTCTTGCCCGTTACTGAATGAGGACGGATCTTCAGTCCGCACCCAGCCCAAACAGCGCAGCCGCATTGCGATCCAAAATGGCGTTCACGTCTTCCTCCGGCAATCCCGCGCGCCGGATGTAGTCCACCGTGGTTTGAAACAGTTCGCCCGGCTGAAACGGGAAATCGGTGCCGAACAACAGCTGCTCTGCGCCGAACGTCGCTGCTGCCGCTTGCAGTGCGGGCACCTGATCGTGGCCTACCGTGTCGTACCACATGCGCAGGGCGGCGCGGCTTGGCGGTTCCGGCGTGTTCGGCGCCTCCCACGCGACGGTTTGATCGAGACGTTCCAGCGTCATCGGCAGCAGGCCGCCCAGGTGCGGCACAATGATTTTCATCTCAGGAAAGCGTTGGGGGATGCCGTTGAGGATAAAGTGCATGGCGGCGACCGTGTCTTCGATCGGCGCGCCGATCGACCATGTCAAGGCGTAATCGGCGATGAGCGGCGAGTGCGCGCCGCGGCCGGCGGGATGAATGGCCAGCACGCTGCGGCGGCGATTGAGTTCCTGATAGAGCGGCTCGAACAGCGGATTGGCGATAGACAGCCCGAGCACTGAGGTGGTAATGCAGGCGCCCAGCATATCGAGCTGGGTAAAGGCCCTTTCAAGCTCGCGTAACGCAGCGTCGATATGCGGCAGCGGCAAAGAAGCGATAGCCCGGAAGCGAGTGGGATAACGCGCTACCAGCTCCGCATATTCATCATTGATCCGGCGCGCGGCCTCTACGGCGGCCTGTTCGTCTTCCAGATGCGGCGACAGCGGCGTCGCAGACAGGATTTGCATGTCGATGCCGGCGTTGTCCAGCAGGGCGAAACGCGCGTCGAGTTCGCGTTCGGTGCGGCCGGCGCCCAGGTGCCGATAGGCGGCAACGTCGTGTACGCCATGCGCTTGCAAAAGATCCAGATACTCCGTGCTCCACAGGTGAGCGTGTACGTCGAGTCGCATCGGTCGATCTCCAGAGTTCGCGGCGATGCCGCTGGTTCAGGAGAGTATAGGCAGGCGGCGTTATGTCCCCTGGCGAGAGAGCATTTTTTCTACCGACGGGTTAGGGTGAGAGCACGCATTGATCCGGGAACGGTGCTCCGTTCCCGATCAGGCAGCGCGCAGCAGGTCAGAACACCTGTTTGAACGGCTTCACCGTCACGTCGGCATAGACGCCGGCGGCGATATAGGGATCCTGCTGCGCCCAGGCCTGAGCTTGCGCCAGCGAGGCGAATTCGGCGATCACCGTTGAACCGGTAAAGCCGGCGGCGCCGGGATCGTTGCTGTCGATGGCCGGGTTAGGGCCGGCGACCACCAGGCGGCCGGCGTCGCGCAGCGCCTGCAGGCGCGCCAGGTGTGCCGGGCGCACCGCCAGACGGTTTTCCAGCGAGTTGGGGACGTCTTGCGCGTAGATCAGATAAAGCATGTTTCACCTTTAAAATCATGGCTATAAAACGGTGCTACCAAGGTAGCGCAAAAGGCGCGGCAGGGGAACGGTACGCGGCGAATTTCCCCGCGGATTGGCGCTTATGCCTTGAAGCCGCTACTTTTTATTCGTATAGTGCGGCGCGCTTAAACTGATATGCCATTGAGGTGAGGACATGACGGAACTGGTAAGGGAAAAACTCGATTTGCCGGCGGGCAAAAGTAAATTGCTGCTGCACTCTTGCTGCGCGCCCTGTTCCGGCGAAGTGATGGAAGCGATCCAGGCGTCCGGGATCGAGTACGCCATTTTCTTCTATAACCCCAACATTCACCCGCAAAAAGAGTATCTGCTGCGCAAGGAAGAGAACATCCGTTTCGCTGAGCAGCACGGGGTGCCGATCATTGATGCCGATTACGACACCGACAACTGGTTCGCCCGCGCCAAGGGGATGGAGAATGAGCCGGAGCGCGGTATCCGCTGCACCATGTGTTTCGACATGCGTTTCGAGCGCACGGCGCTGTATGCGCATGAGCATGGTTATGACACTATCTCCAGTTCGCTGGGTATCTCGCGCTGGAAGAATATGCAGCAGATCACCGACTGCGGCATCCGGGCGGCGGAAAAGTATCCCGATCTGGTGTACTGGGATTACAACTGGCGCAAGAAGGGCGGTTCGTCGCGCATGATAGAGATCAGCAAGCGCGAACGCTTCTATCAGCAGGAATACTGCGGCTGCGTCTATTCGCTGCGCGACACCAACCTGCACCGTAAGGCGCAAGGGCGACCGCTGATCAAACTGGGCGTGCTTTACTATGGTGATGAAGAATAGCGCTGACTCACCGCAATTAACCCGCTCCGGCGGGTTTTTTACTTTTTGACGCCTGGCCAAACGTTAATGAAGCGTGTCGCCCCGGCGGTAAAAAAGCAACGGCAAGGTTAATATCCTTATGAGTTTGCTGGTTTTAGCCGCGCATACTGACGATTAAAGCGATAGTTTGCCTTTCGTTATTGAATATGATTGCTATTTGCATTTAAACTTGGCGAACCAGAGGAAACAGAATCATTATGCCGCTAAAAAAGATGTTCCTTAATCGCCGTATATCCGTGCCTTTCGTCTTGTCCGTAGGCCTGCACAGCGCCCTGGTGGCGGGATTGCTTTACGCTTCGGTAAACGAAGTGGTGGAGCTGCCGAAGCCAGAGGACGCGCCGATCAGCGTCATGATGGTCAATACCGCCACGATGGCCGAACCGCCTCCGCCGGCGCCGGCCGAGCCGGAGCCGCCGCAGGTCGAACCTGAGCCGGAGCCAGAACCGGAACCTATTGTGGAGCCGCCGCCGAAGGCGATCGTGAAGCCGGAGCCGGTCAAGCCGAAACCAAAACCTAAGCCGAAGCCAAAGGTCGAAAAACAGGTCAAACCGGAGCCGAAAAAAGTCGAGCCGCGCGAACCGTCACCGTTCAACAACGATTCGCCGGCCAAGCCGATCGACAAAGCGCCGGTGAAACAGGCGCCTGCCGCGCCGGTGCAGGGGAACTCGCGCGAGGTCGTGCCGAAGGCGTTGGTGCAGTCCAAACCGATGTATCCGCCGCGCGCGCTGGCCTTACAGATTGAAGGCAGTGTTAGGGTCCAGTTTGATGTCGACAGCGATGGTCGCTTGAGTAACGTGCGTATCTTGTCGGCCGAACCGCGCAATATGTTCGAGCGCGAAGTGAAGCAGGCGCTACGCAAATGGCGCTATGAAGCCAAAGAAGCGAAAGATCTCATCGTCAACATTCGCTTCAAGCTGGATGGCTCGACCGAATTGAACTGAGGTAGATCTGGCGACAGATATCAAGCGTGTTGATCGTTTGTCGCTTCATCTGACTACCCCCCTTGACTTCCTCGCCCGATGCCTGGGCGAGGAAGCTATCCAGACCTGATAATTCACGTTGATTGTTTTACGTGAACGTCCTCTTTTTCCTACCGCAATGCCAAATTTATCCTCATAAATATTCGCAATCTGCCGGCAAACTTCACCGTTCTCATAGCAATACTTTTACATGCCTGTTGAAAAACATTCATTTTCATCAGGTTATGAGTTTTTTTGACATGGATACGCAGGTTTTAAATTTATTCCTGTCGTGATTATGCGTCAAATTGGTTTGAAAAATAACCAATGGTAAACATGCGATCTGTAATTCAAGTTTACAAGTGAGGGGTGATTTGCTTGAATGCGGAGCGAGATTTGTCACTACGCCCGCTAAGCCGACGACCACTGCATTGTTCGTCGGTGAGCGAGGGAAGGTGCGGTCTCAAACAGCCACTCAGGTCAGTGAAGTCTCCGTTAACCTGTGTGACAGAACGGGGGCTGTCTGACGAGGCTGTCACTGCGAATAACATCAGGATGAAAATATGAGCTGGACGATTGATAAAGTGAAAGTGCTGTTTAATAAGCCTTTGTTGGATTTGCTCTATGATGCGCAAAAGGTGCATCGTCAACATTTTGATCCGCTGGAAATACAAATGAGCACTTTGCTGTCTGTTAAAACAGGAGGGTGCCCAGAGGACTGCAAATATTGTTCGCAAAGCGCAAGGTATAAAACAGGATTGCGGGCAGAAAAGTTGTTGCAGGTAGAAAAAGTCTTACAGTCAGCCCGTACAGCGAAAGAGGCTGGCTCCTCGAGATTTTGCATGGGAGCGGCCTGGAGTAATCCTCACGAACGCGATATGCCTTATTTGGAGGAGATGGTCAGAGGGGTTAAGGCGTTGGGGTTGGAAACCTGCATGACGCTGGGAAAACTGACTGATTCTCAGGTCGAGCGATTGGCTAACGTTGGCTTAGACTACTATAGCCACAATCTGGATACCTCTCCCGAATATTATGGCAGCATCATCACAACCCGCACTTATCAGGATAGATTAACGACGATCGATAAAGTCAGGGCGGCCGGCATCAAGGTCTGCTCCGGTGGAATATTGGGACTAGGTGAAAGTAACCTAGACCGGATAGGTCTGCTTTTGCAATTGGCCAACCTGTCTAAAGCGCCGGAAAGTGTGCCCATTAACATGCTGGTCAAGGTGGCGGGCACCCCCCTGGAAGACAGTGAGCCGGTGGATGCCTTTGACTATATCCGCGTCATTGCCGTTGCCAGAATCATGATGCCTACCTCCTACGTGCGCATCGCGGCAGGGCGCGAGAAAATGAATGAGCAAATGCAGGCCATGTGTTTTATGGCGGGGGCCAATTCAATTTTCTATGGATGCAAATTGTTAACGGCAACGAATCCCGATGAGGATCAGGATATGAAATTGATACGGAAGTTGGGTCTGAAAACACAAAAAGTGCGCCAATCACTGACAGACGAGGAAGAGGGCGCTTCATTGCTGAAAGACGTAATGACTATGGATGATGAGAACTATTATCAGGTTATTTGATGCGGCATTTAAATATGCCCACGGATAAAGCGGCAAGCCAACAGCAGTATGCTGTTGGCTTCAATCATCTTATTCTTCGAAACCGACGCGGAAATTCATTTTGCCCTCAGGCAGCGCGCGCGAGTTGCCTTCCGCATCGACCGCCACATAGGTGAACACCGCTTCGGTCGCCCGGTAACGCTGGCCGATCGGGGCGGAAGAAACTTTCTTTACCCACACTTCGATATTAATGGTGATCGAGCTGCGCCCGGTGCGGATACAGTGCGCATAGCAGCAAACCACGTCGCCTACCGCCACCGGTTTCAGGAAGGTCATGCCGTCTACGCGTACCGTCACCACGCGCCCTTCGGCGATCTCTTTGGCCTGGATGGCGCCGCCGATATCCATTTGCGACATCAGCCAGCCGCCGAAGATATCACCGTTAGCATTGGTATCAGCCGGCATCGCCAGCGTGCGCAGCACCAGCTCGCCGCTGGGTAAAGGTCGTTGTTGTGTCATAGCAGTCTGCTTTTAAAAGGAGGGAATAACATCATACTGCCCGCGGCAAGCGCCGCAGGCATTAACAATTTTGTAACTATTTTTTCTGTTCTTCCGGCATGTGCCGGTAAATATAGATACCGCTGAGGAGGGTGAAGACCAGCGTCAGTACCGTCAGGCCAAAGACTTTGAAATTGACCCAGACGCTTTGCGGTAGCCAGAAGGCGACATAGATGTTCGCCAGGCCGCAGGCCAGGAAGAAGATCGCCCAGGCTAGGTTAAGGTTGCTCCACACTTTGTCCGGCAGCGTCAGCTCTTTACCCAGCATGCGCTGAACCAGCGGTTTTTTGAGCACCCATTGGCTGATCAGCAGCGCCAGCGCGAACAGCGCGTAAATCACCGTGACCTTCCATTTGATGAACAAATCGTTGTGGAACACCAGCGTCAGGGTGCCGAATACCAGCACCATCAGGAAGGTGATCAACGTCATCTTCTCGACCTTGCGGTATTTCACCCAGGTGAACACCAGCGCCAGCGCGGTGGCGACAATTAACGCGCCGGAAGCAACGTAAATGTCGTACAGCTTGTAAAACGCGAAAAAGACAATTAACGGGAGGAAATCAAGAAACTGCTTCATAAATCAATCCATCATCTGTTCATCGGCCGACTATACCGGATTCGGCGAGCTCTGTGTACCGCCGGGCGTTGCCGATTATCGGCGTTTGGCCGGCGGATTTCTGCCGCGAAAGCAGGAATTTGCATAAACTTACGCAAGAAAGTGCCGGTACATTGCCAGCGCGGGCCGCAGGCCGCATAGTAAGTGTCATAATAACCAGATAATTTACCGCGGAAAACAAGCATGCAGTGGAAATCTCTCCAGGCCCTGACGCCTGGTTTGACGCATTTATTGGGCTATCAACGCAGTTGGCTCAAGCCGGATATTCGCGCCGGCCTTTCCGTCGCCGCCGTCGCCCTCCCGGTGGCCATCGCCTACGCCGAACTGGCCGGGGTCAGCCCGGTGGTGGGGCTCTACTCCTGTATCTTGCCGATGATGGCCTACGCGCTGTTCGGCTCGTCGCGCCAGCTGATCGTCGGGCCCGACGCTGCCACCTGCGCGGTGATCGCCGCAGTGGTGACGCCGCTGGCAGCGGGCAATATGGAACGCCATTGGCAACTGACCATTATGATGACCGCCATGATGGGCGGCTGGTGCCTGCTGGCCAGCCGGTTCAAGCTGGGGGCGCTGGCGGATTTGCTGTCGCGGCCGATCCTCAGTGGGCTGCTGAACGGGGTGGCGATCACCATTATTGTCGATCAGATCGGCAAGGTGTTGGGGTTTACGATGCGCCCGGCACAGCTGATCGAGCGCATCTACGCGCTGCCCGGTAACCTGCTGCACAGCGACTGGCTGACGATGGCGGTGTCGTTGCTGACGCTGGTGACGCTGCTCGGATTTAAAAAATGGCGGCCTAACTGGCCGGCGCCGCTGTTCGCTATCGTGCTGGCGGCGTTCGTGACCTGGGCGGGCGGCCTGCAGCAGCATGGCGTGGTGACGGTGGGCGGTTTCAGCGGCGTGCTGCCGATCGTCCAGTGGCCGGACTTCCAGCCCGGTTTGCTGCGCGACATGGTGATCCCGGCGCTTAACCTGGCGGTGGTGAGTTTTGTCAGCATGATGCTCACCGCCCGCAGCTTCGCCGCCAAAAACGGTTATGAGGTGAACGCCGACGCCGAGTTTCGCGCGCTGGGGCTGGTGAATATCGTCTCTGCGCTGTCGCAAGGTTTCGCCATCAGCGGCGCGGATTCGCGCACCGCGGTGAATGATGCCAACGGCGGCAAGAGCCAACTGGTGTCGATCATCGCCGCCGCGGTCATTGCCTTTGTCTTGCTGTTCCTGATGGCGCCGCTGCAGTTTATTCCGGTGGCCGGGTTGGGCGTGGTGCTGATGTATGCGGCCTGGTCGCTGCTGGACATCCGCGGCATCTGGATCTTGCGCCGTCGCAACGCGCAGGCGTTCCGCCTGGCGCTGTTTACCTTCCTCAGCGTGCTGCTGGTGGGGGTGATCAGCGGCATTGGGCTGGCGGTGTTGCTGGGGCTGATGCAGTTTCTGCGCACCGTCTTCCGGCCGACGGAACAGCTGCTGGGCGTCAACGACGAAGGCATGATCCATTCCATGGGCAATAACAATGGGGTGAAGGCGGTGCCTGGCGTCATGATGTATCGCTTCAATTCGCCGCTGACCTATTTCAACGTGGCGTATTTCAAACGCCGTATTCTCAATTTGGTCGACGGCACGCCGTTCCAGCCACGTTGGGTGGTGGTGGATGCGGTGGCCAGTTTCACCCACGCCGATATCAGCGTGCTGGCGGCCATCGACGAACTGAAACGCGACCTGTTACAGCGTAACGTAAGGCTAGTGCTGGCGGGGCGCCGCACCGAGCTGACGCGTTGGTTCCGCATCAACCGCTTAGGGCGCGACAAAGAGCTGATTTTGGTGCCGGACCTGTATCTGGCCCTGAAACTGATTCAGAGTAAGGAGCAGGCGGAAGCCGCCGTGGTGGGGTAAACAAAAAAAGGGGCGCGCCGAAGCGTGCCCCTTGGGTTTTGGTCGCGTCGACGTTAGCCGCGCAGCAGCATGTACAGACGGAACAGGTAGATCAGCAGCAGAGCAGACACCAGGTTGCTCAACGCGGTCAGTACCACGCTGGCGACGTTCGGCGTCAGTACCGACAGATGGCTCACCAAAAACAGTACCAGCAGCTTGGCCGCCAGCCACAGCATCATCGCCGGCACCAGCACGCGCGCATTGGCGAAGGCTAATTTGCTGCTCAGCTTGAGCGAAGCGAAGACGCCTTTTTTGTCGACGGAGGCGATCACCGGCGCCAGTGCGAAGGCGATAGCCATCAGCACGCCCGGCACCACAAACAGCGTCAGGCCAAGTTGGATCAGCAGGGTGCAGATAAACAGCAGCAACAACAGGCGCGGCAGATCGGGCGCCGAAGCGCCGAGCGCGCGCAGGGCGCTGGTGCGTTGCCCTTGCGACACCAGACGGATCAGCGTCAGCATCCCGCCGACCAGCAGCACGTTGCCGACCAGCGCGGAGAAGGTGGCGGCCGCCGACACTTTCAGCAACACCATCTGCTGTTCCGGCGTCATCTGCTGGATCACTTCCTGAATGCCCATGCCGGTAGAGGAAGCGAAATCGCTGGTGGTGGCAGCGAGCGTCGCCAACTGTTCGGCATCGGGGCTGAAGGCCTGATTCAGCAGCACGGAGATAAACGCCGTCAACAGCGCCAGCATCAGGATGCTGGCCAGTTGATTGCGTAAAAAGTTAAAACTGTCACGGTACAAAGCGTTGGCCGTGATAGGCATGCAGACTCCTTGGCGTCGGGAAAACAGAGATAAATCAGTGGGTGATTGTACCCTGTTCCACGCCGCTGTGGCACCCCGCGAATTGCACTACGCCTATTTCTTCAACGATCGTCGTCTCAGGCAGCGATAGCGGCAAGGGCACCGGCAAGGGGGGCAGGCCGTAGCGTTCCCGGGCGCGATCGCAGGCTTCGTTACGCAGGCCGTTTTCACCGGACTGATCGAACTCTCTGCACGGGCTGGGCCGATTGAGGTAGATCGAGCAGGACACGGCTTTGCCGATCTCGCCGTCCAGCGCGTTACAGCGCGGGGACTTGCTGTTGGTCCCCTGCATACAGCGCAGGAACGGGCTCAAAGGCTCCGTCAGGGAAAGGGGGACGGTGCCGCCGCCGTCTTCGGCTTCGGCCCAATAGAATGACACTCGAAAATAACCGCAGCATGCGCCGCAGCTGACACAGGGATTAAGGATTTCGCTCATCTTGATTGCCCGCCGACTCCTCACGGCACCAACCAAAACCAACACGGAAAATGAAATTACCTCAGCCGCATTTTTCTCCGCAACTGAAATTTGAACATGTAGATAATTTGCAACAAAATCGTTTTTTTGATGCAGATCAATCCTCGATTTATTAGACGGTTAGGTAACCTTGTTTTTAGTGGGATTTTAAATTTTTACACATAAGATGTGATCTCGATGGGATCACAAATACCCGAAAGTAGGTATATTCCCCCTCGAGCGATTAACCACACAAATGGAATGGATAATGAAAAAGACAACTCTGATGGTATTGGCGACGATGATGGCGCCTATGTTGGCAAGTGCGCATCAGGCCGGTGATTTCCTGTTCCGCGCGGGAACCGCGACCGTGCGTCCAAATGCGGGTTCAGACAACGTACTGGGGTTGGGCTCGCTGGATGCGAAAAACAACACCCAGCTCGGTCTGACCTTCGGTTACATGGTGACGGACAACATCGGCGTTGAGTTGTTGGCCGCAACGCCATTCCGCCACAAGGTGACGCTGGGCGGTACCGATCTGGCGACCGTTCACCAACTGCCGCCTACGCTGATGGCGCAATACTACTTCGGCGACAAGCAGGACAAACTGCGTCCTTACCTGGGCGTTGGCGTTAACTACACCACCTTCTTCGACGAGAAGTTCAACGACTACGGCAAAAGCGCCGGGTTGAGCGACCTCGATCTGAAAGATTCCTGGGGCGTGGCGGCGCAGGCCGGCCTGGATTACAACCTGGATGAGCACTGGATGCTGAACATGTCGGTGTGGTGGATGAACATCGAAACCAAAACTCGCTTCAACGATGCGAATGGTGGGCACCATAGCTTCGATACGCGTCTGGATCCGTGGGTGTTCATGTTCGGGGCGGGTTACCGCTTCTGATGAAGGCTTCAAGCAGGGAGGCGTTGCGCCTCCCTGTGTCGGTATTATTTAATCTGCATCACGTTTTCAACAGATTTCACGCCGGCTACACCGCGTGTGACCTGCACCGCACGGTTGGCGTCATCGCTGGACGTCACGAAGCCGCTCAGCTGTACGCGCCCTTTAAAGGTTTCCACGCTAATCTCGCGTGACTTGATGTTTTTATCCGCCAGCAACGCCGATTTCACTTTGGTGGTGACCACAGTGTCATCGATATAACCGCCTGTTCCCTCTGATTTTGCCGTCGGCGCGCAAGCGCTCACCGCGACCGCCACAACGGCTGCCATGCACAAGGCCGAAAGGGTTTTAAACAGCTTCATAAATTACTCTCCATGCAATGTTATGGTTGAAATTCGCTACGGTTTTTCGCCGCAGCGAGCGCATTCCCCAAATCAAACGAAGAAATGCATAGCGAACAAAGTTCATTGTGAGACAAGACTGGGTTTTGTTCAAATTTTTGCTGTAAATAAATGGAACAAACTTTGAAGGGAAACAAGCTGTTAAAGCGAGCGCCGGCAGGGCGCTCGCTAAAGAGGATCACGCCCGGGTGGCGCGCTTCATATTGCTGACAAAGGCCGCCAGCTTAGTCAGCATCTCCGCCGGGTTGGCATGGTGCTGTTCGATGATTTTGACGATTGCCGAGCCGGAGATCGCGCCGGCGGCCCCGGCCTGCAGCGCCGCCTTCACCTGCTCGGGTTCGGAGATGCCGAAGCCCTGCAGCGGCGGCGCGGCGTGATACTCGCGCAGCTTGTTCACCAGGTGATGCAACGGCAGCTGCGCTCGGCTTTCGGTGCC
The DNA here is from genome assembly GCF_052168635.1 of Serratia sp. CY47444. Classification (NCBI taxonomy): domain Bacteria; kingdom Pseudomonadati; phylum Pseudomonadota; class Gammaproteobacteria; order Enterobacterales; family Yersiniaceae; genus Serratia; species Serratia sp. CY47444. The sequence goes on along the minus strand of NZ_JBJNMH010000001.1, from coordinate 373,453 downwards.
GGTGACGCCGGCGCGCGACAGCAGGTAGGTGTAGCCGCGGCCGTGCGACGCGATTTCACGCAGCAGATCGTCATCGGCGTTCGGCGGGCAGATGAAGATCGGTGCGATACCGTGGCGAATGGCCGCGGCGCGGAACGGCGCAGACTCTTCAAACGGCACGTCGGCGACCAGCACCGAATCCACGCCCACTTCGGCGCAGCGTTGGTAAAACGCATCGATGCCTTTATGGAACACCAGATTGGCGTACATCAGCAGCCCAATGGGAATGGTCGGGTGCTTCTGGCGGATGGCCGCCAGCATCTCGAAGCACTGGGTCGGCGTGACGCCGGCGGCGAAAGCGCGCAGCGTCGCGCTCTGGATAGTGGGGCCATCCGCCAGCGGATCGGAGAAGGGGATGCCCAACTCCAGCGCGTCCGCACCGGCTTCGATCAGGGTGTCGATAATCTGCAGCGATAGCGTCGGATTGGGATCGCCTAACGTCACGAACGGGACGAAGGCGCCTTCCTTGCTGCTTTCCAAACGCGTGAACAGTTGCTGATAACGTTCCATCAGATTTCTCCCCGTGCTTTCAAAATGTCGTGAACGGTAAATATGTCTTTGTCGCCGCGGCCGGACAGGTTGACCACCAAGATTTGCTCTTTTTGCGGCGTTTCACGGATCATTTTCAGCGCGTGCGCCAGGGCGTGTGAGGATTCCAGCGCCGGGATGATGCCTTCATGGCGCGACAGCGCCTTGAACGCTTCCAGCGCTTCGTCGTCGGTGATCGACACGTATTCGGCGCGGCCGGTGCTGTTCAGGAAGGCGTGCTGCGGCCCGACGGACGGGAAGTCCAGCCCGGCGGAGATCGAATAGGATTCTTCAATCTGGCCTTCGGCGGTCTGCATCATCGGCGCCTTCATGCCGAAGTAGATGCCGACGTGGCCATGCTTGAGCGGCGCGCCGTGCTGACCGGTTTCGATGCCCAGGCCGGCAGGTTCCACCCCGATCAGCCCAACGTCGGCGTCATCGATAAAATCGGCGAACATGCCGATGGCGTTGGAGCCGCCGCCGACGCAGGCGATGACCGCATCCGGCAGGCGGCCTTCGCGCTCCAGCACCTGCGCTTTGGTTTCTTCGCCGATCATGCGCTGGAATTCACGCACGATGGTGGGGTACGGGTGCGGGCCGGCGGCGGTGCCGAGCATATAGTGCGCGGTTTCATAGCTGCCGGACCAGTCGCGCAACGCTTCGTTGCAGGCGTCTTTCAGGGTGGCGGAGCCGCTGTGCACCGGGATCACTTCCGCGCCCATCAGCCGCATGCGGAACACGTTTGGCGACTGGCGCTCGACGTCTTTGGCGCCCATATAGATGCGGCATTTCAGGCCGAGCAGCGCGCAGGCCAGCGCCGACGCGACGCCGTGTTGGCCTGCGCCGGTTTCCGCGATGATCTCGGTTTTGCCCATGCGCTTGGCCAGCAACGCCTGGCCCAGCACCTGGTTGGTCTTGTGTGCGCCGCCGTGCAGCAGGTCTTCACGCTTCAGATAAAGCTTGGTGTTGCTGCCGGCGGTGAGGTTTTTGCACAGCGTCAGCGCCGTCGGGCGGCCTGCGTAGTTCTTTAGCAGATCGATGAATTCCGCCTGAAACGCCGGATCGCGCTGAGCGCTGACAAAGGCTTCTTCCAGTTGTTTCAGGGCCGGCATCAGAATTTGCGGCACATACTGGCCACCAAATTCGCCGAAGTAGGGGTTAAGCAGCGTCATGAGAGTTCCCGTTATTATCCGTTATTAATGTTGAGCCGTATTCAGTAGGCGCGCAGGGTCTGGAAGACCGAGGCCAGGCGCGCGGGATCTTTGATGCCCGGTTCGCTTTCCACGCCGGAGTTGAAGTCCAGCCCGGCGCAGCCGAGCTTGGCCGCTTCGACGCAGTTGTCGGCGCGCAGGCCGCCCGCCAGCATCACGTTAGTCAGATCTTCGTCTTGCAATACCGACCAGTCGAAGCGTTGGCCGGTGCCACCGGCACCGTTGTCGAGCAGGTAGCGATCGACATACTGCAAATCGCGCGCCGGCACCCGATCTTTCACGCTCAGCGCTTTCCAGATGCGGCAATCGGCCGGCAAGCGGGCGCGCAGGGCGCTGATATAAGCCTGGTCTTCCGCGCCGTGTAATTGCACCGCGTGCAGACCGAGGCGCTCAACGGTCAACGCCACGGTCTCGACCTGGGCGTCGCAGAATACGCCGACGTACTTCAGCGGCGCGCCGGAAATCACTTCGCGGGCGCGGGTGATATCCACGTAGCGCGGGGAGCGGCCGACGAAAATCAGCCCGCCGTAGATGGCGCCCGCCTGATACGCGGCGGCGGCGTCCTGTGGGCGGGTCAGGCCGCACACTTTGTTGTCGCCCAGGATCACGCGGCGCACGGCGGCGCGCAGATCGGGTTCAGACATCAGCGCGCTGCCGATCAGGAAGCCGTTGGCGTAATGGCTCAGCTCGCGGATCTGCCCATAGTTGTTGATGCCCGACTCGCTGATCACCGTCACGCCATGCGGCACGCGCGGCGCCAGTTGACGAGTACGGTCCAGATCGATGCTCAGATCGCGCAGATCGCGATTATTGATGCCGACCACGCGCGCTTCCAGCGCGATCGCCCGCTGCAGCTCTTCTTCACTGATCACTTCGGTCAGCACGCCCATATTGAGGCTGTGGGCCACCGCGGCCAGCTGGCGGTACTGCTCGTCGGTTAACACCGACAGCATCAGCAGAATGGCGTCGGCCTGATAGTAGCGCGCCAGGTAAATCTGATACGGGTCGACGATAAAGTCTTTGCACAATACCGGCTGGCTGACGGTCTTACTGACCAGCGGCAGGAAATCGAAGCTGCCCTGGAAGTATTTCTCGTCGGTCAGCACCGAGATCGCCGAGGCGAAATCTTTATAGACCGTGGCGATCTCCACCGGATCAAAGCTCTCGCGAATCAGCCCCTTGGAAGGCGAGGCCTTCTTGCATTCGAGAATGAAAGCCGTACGGGTGCCCTGCAGCGCGTGGTAGAAGCTGCGTTCGCTCGGTACGATGTCATTCTGAAAGCCGGCCAGGGGCTGTTGCTGTTGTCGCGCCGCGATCCATTGCGCTTTGTCGCGGACAATCTTGTGTAGCACGGTTTCCTGCATCATTTATCCTCTTGCCGCCAGTGCGATGACACGCTCATAGGCCTGCCCGCTGTTGATCATATCCAGTGCCTGCCGCGCATTTTGGCGCAGGTCTTCATGTCCGAATAACTTCAGAAGCAACGCGACGTTGGCCGCGACCGCCGCGGCGTGCGCCGGCTCGCCTTTACCTTGTAACAGCCGCGCCAAAATGTCACGGTTTTCTTCCGGCGTGCCGCCCAGCAAGGCTTCCAGCGGATAGGTTTCCAATCCGAAGGACTGCGGCGTGAGCTGGTAGCTGCTGATTTCGCCGTTGTTCAATTCCGCTACGTGCGTCGGGGCGTGGATCGCCACCTCGTCCATGCCGCCGCCGTGAACCACCGCCGCACGTTGATAACCCAGCACGCGCAGGGTTTCGGCAATCGGCAGCACCAGTTCCGGGCTGTATACGCCGATCAGCGCCAGCGGCGGACGCGCCGGGTTAATCAGCGGGCCCAGCACGTTGAACAGCGTGCGGGTCTTCAGCTGCTGGCGCACCGGCATGGCGTGGCGAAAACCGGTGTGGTACTGCGGCGCGAACAGGAAGCACACGCCGAGGTCGTCCAGCGCCTTGCGCGCTTCTTCCGCCGGCAGATCCAGACGGATGCCGAACGCCGCCAGCAGATCCGAAGAGCCGGAACGGCTGGAGACGCTGCGGTTGCCGTGTTTGGCGATTTTCGCGCCGCACGCCGCCGCCACAAAGGCGCTGGCGGTGGAAATATTGATGCTGTTGGTGCCGTCGCCGCCGGTGCCGACGATATCGGCGAACGGGTAGTCAGGGCGCGGAAACGGCTGAGCGTCGTCCAGCAGCGCTTTGGCGGCGCCGGCGATCTCTTCCGGGCGCTCGCCGCGGACTTTCATGCTGATCAACGCCGCCGCCAGTTGGCTAGGTTCCAGTTCGCCGCGCACGATGGCGCTGAACAGCTGTTGGCTTTCCTGCTGGCTCATCGACTCGGCGCGGTACAGTTTCTCAAGAATAGGTTGCATCGTCGTGTTCCTTATATTACTTCGCCAGCGCCCAGGCGAGGGTCTGCTCAAGCAGGCGCGCGCCATGGGTGGTCAGAATCGATTCCGGGTGGAACTGGAAGCCGCACACGCGGCGACGGTCGTCGCGCACCGCCATCACCATCTCGCCGAAATGGGCGTTGACGGTGAGATCGGCCGGGATGTTGCTGCCGACCAGCGAGTGGTAGCGCGCCACCGGCAGCGGGTTGGCCATGCCGGCGAACATGCCTTCGCCATCGTGAGCGATCGCCGAGGCTTTGCCGTGCAGGATCTCACCCGCCTGGCCGACCTGGCCGCCGTAGGCTTCGACGATCGCCTGGTGGCCGAGGCAGATGCCGATAATCGGCAGCCGGCCGCGCAGGCGCTGCAGCAGTTCCGGCATGCAGCCCGCTTCGGACGGCGTGCCGGGGCCGGGCGACAGCATCAGCACCGGCTGAGTCATGTGCTCCAGGCGTTCGATGATCACCTCGGCGGCGATCTGGTTACGGTAAATCACCACCTGGTGGCCGCTGGCGCGCAGCTGATCGACCAGGTTGTAGGTAAAGGAGTCGACGTTGTCGAGCAGCAGGATATCGGCCATCAGAACACCTCCTTGGCATGGTGCGCAGTGGCGATGGCGCGCAGCACGGCACGGGCTTTGTTGCGGGTTTCGTCGGCTTCCGCCTGCGGGATGGAATCCAGTACCACACCGGCGCCGGCCTGCACGGTGGCGATGCCGTCTTCAACGTAGGCAGAGCGAATGACGATGCAGGTATCCAGATCGCCGGTGGCGGTGAAGTAGCCCACCGCGCCGCCGTAGCTGCCGCGGCGCGTGCCTTCTGAGGCGGCGATCAGCTGCATCGCCCGCACTTTCGGCGCGCCGCTGAGGGTGCCCATGTTCATGCAGGCCTGATAGGCGTGCAGCACGTCGAGATCGGCGCGCAGGGTGCCTACCACGCGGGAAACCAGGTGCATGACGAACGAATAGCGATCCACCTTGGTCAGGTCGGCCACGTAGCGGCTGCCGGCCTGGCAGATGCGTGCCAGATCGTTGCGCGCCAGATCGACCAGCATCAGGTGCTCGGCCAGCTCTTTGTGGTCGGTGCGCATTTCCAGCTCAATGCGGCTGTCGAGATCCAGATCCAGCGAACCATCGGCACGGCGTCCGCGCGGGCGGGTGCCGGCGATCGGGTAGATTTCGATCTGGCGATTGCCCGCGTCGTATTTCAGCGCGCTCTCCGGCGAAGCGCCGAACAGGGTGAAGTCATCATCCTGCATGAAGAACATGTACGGGCTGGGGTTGTTGTCTTTCAACGTCTGGTAGGCCGCCAGCGGCGCCGGGCACGGCAGGGTGAAGCGGCGCGACGGCACCACCTGGAAAATCTCGCCCTGGCGGATCGCTTCCTGCAGCTCGCTGACCACCGCGCCGTACTCTTCGTCGCTCTGGTTACAGCTCAGCTGCATGTTTTCCAGCGTTTGGTGCGGGATCGGCTGCGGGGTTTGTTGCAACTCGGCCTGAAGTTGTTCCAGACGTTGCTGCAAACGCTGCGCTTCACTCGCTTGTTCACTGAAGACGCTGGCCTGCAGACGGGCCGTACCGCGTTGGTGATCCAGCACCAGCAGGGTTTCTGCCAGATAGAAGCAGAAGTCCGGGCAGCGCTGATCCTGGCGCAGTGCCGGCAGGTCTTCGAAACCGGCGACCAAATCGTAGGCGAACAGGCCGCCCAGCATCACGGCTTCGCGCTCGTCCGCCGGTGAGTCCACCAGGGTCAGCAGCGTACGCAGCGCGTCGAACACCGACAGTGAGCGCAGGCGGGCATCTTCGTCCTGCACCGCGTCGATCGCCGGGAAGGTCAGCTCGCGGCCGTTGGGGCGTGCCTGGTTGCGTACCTCAGGCGGCAGCGCTTCGTCCAGCAGCGGCAGCAGCGCCGCGCCGTTGGCGGTCAGTGCCTGCACGCTGACGGTGTGGCCCAGTGCGGTAATGCGCAGCGCGCTGTCGATCACCAGCAGGCTCTGCAGATTCTGTTTGCTGTTGATTTCCGCCGATTCCAGCAGCAGGGTGGCCGGACGGGCGCCGCACAGCTGGTGGAAAAGGGTGGTGGGGTCGCCCCGGTAGCTGGCTTGCGCCTTCAGCAATGTCAGTTGTGGTTTGGTGTTCATCATCGGTGGTTCCAGTGAATTCTGTCCATAAAAAAGCCCGCATCAAGTGCGGGCTCAGGAAATCTGCATTGTCAGATGACAGCTATGCGCGATTACACCGCCCGCAAGAGGGAGGTACGCCACCAACCGTGAAGAGAAATATAGTTGTTCATTTGCCGACTCTCTCTGTTAACGCTCATCTGACACGGCCGTTGCCGTGAACTTGTGTACTAGTTAACTGGTTCGTGGCGGCAAAGTCAACCCTCTTTTTGCACAATGTTTTAGCGGCCAGGGTGAATTCTATTCATCATCCGCCTGGCGCCTGCGGCCAGGGCAGAATAGATTTCCGTCCGGCCGTCGATCGCGGGTATGATAGAAAACCAAGCCATTGCCGGATAGCCGTTTTGACAGACAGTAACCCCCCATCCACCGCTTTTACTCTGTACGATCTCCACAGCCACACGACCGCCTCCGACGGTTACCTGACGCCGACGCAGCTGGTACTGCGGGCGGTCGAGATGCGTGTAGGCGTGCTGGCGATCACCGATCACGATACCACCGCCGGATTGGCCGAGGCCGCCGCGGCCATTGCGGAGCAGGCGTTGCCGTTGCGGTTGGTCAACGGGGTTGAAATCTCGACGCTGTGGGAAAATCATGAAATTCATATCGTTGGGTTGGGCATGGACGTCACGCATCCGGCGCTGGTGGCACTGTTGGCGGAACAAACCGAACGCCGCAACTGGCGGGCGCAGGAGATTGGCGTGCGCCTGGGTAAAGCGCGGATCCCTGACGCCTATGCCGGCGCGCAACGGCTGGCGGGCGCCGGCGCGGTCACCCGCGGCCATTTCGCCCGTTACCTGGTGGAGCTTGGCGTGGCGAACAACATGGCGCAGGTGTTCAAGAAATACTTGGCCAAGGGCAAAACCGGCTACGTGCCGCCGCAGTGGTGTACAATAGAACAAGCCATTGATGCGATTCATCAATCGGGCGGTCAGGCGGTGATGGCGCATCCCGGCCGTTACGATCTGACCGCGAAGTGGTTGAAACGTTTACTGGCGCATTTCGCCGAACACGGCGGCGACGCCATGGAAGTGGCGCAGTGTCAGCAGGCGCCGCATGAGCGCGCGCAGCTGGCGAAATACGCGCAGGACTACCACCTGTTGGCCTCGCAAGGCTCTGATTTCCATCAACCTTGTTCGTGGATCGAACTGGGGCGCAAGCTGTGGCTGCCGGGCGGTGTCGAGCCAGTGTGGCGCGATTGGCCGCAACCGGGCCAGGCGGTCTGATTTTACGCGCGTGGCAACGCGCGCGGGCATCATTTTAGGAGCAAGTCATGAGTCAGCTTTTTTATATTCATCCGGACAACCCGCAGCCGCGTTTGATTAACCAGGCGGTCGACGTGCTACGCAAGGGCGGAGTGATCGTTTATCCCACCGATTCCGGCTATGCGTTGGGTTGCATGCTGGAAGAGAAGGCGGCGATGGAGCGCATTTGCCGTATCCGTCAACTGGACGGCAACCACAACTTTACCCTGATGTGCCGCGATCTGTCCGAATTATCGACCTATGCGCACGTCGATAACACGGCCTTCCGCCTGATCAAAAACAATACGCCGGGCCACTACACGTTCATTCTGAAGGCGACCAAAGAAGTGCCGCGCCGCCTGATGAATGAAAAGCGTAAAACTATCGGCCTGCGCGTGCCCTCAAACCCGATCGCGCTGGCGCTATTGGAGGCGTTGAACGAACCGATGATGTCCACCACCCTGATGCTGCCGGGCAATGATTTTGCCGAGTCCGATCCGGAAGAGATCAGCGATCATTTGGGCAAGGTGGTCGATCTGGTGATCCACGGCGGCTTCCTCGGCCAACAGCCGACAACGGTTATCGATCTGACCGAATCCACGCCAGAAGTGGTGCGCGAAGGGGCGGGCGACGCGGCGCCTTTCCGCTGATGTAAAAGGTTGCCACCTTGCCCATTGTCTGAAAATCGGCTGAAGCGAGGCTATTTCGCGTGAAAGCCGCTATTCTTGATTACTTCAGAATTGATAATGGGCAGGATGCGCAGCAATGATTAAACAGGTTTCTTTTTTAGCGGCCTTATTATTTTCCTCAATGGCAAATGCGGGTTTTTATTCAGGCAGCGGTTTGCTGGCGGAATCCGGCGGTTACGTAAAAAATAAAAGCGGTGAAGCCACCGTGGCCGAAGCGCTGAATGGTGGCATGTTTATGGGATACGTCGCCGGCGTATTCGATACCTATTCTATGCAGGGCAATCGCAATATCTGTCCGGCTGCCGGGATGAGCATCGGTGTCGCCGCCGACGCGGTGATGAAGTATTTGAACGAGCACCCAGAGCAACTGCATTATTCCGCTCCGTCGGTGATCATGCTGGCATTAAGCGCTGCCTATCCCTGCGTGCGCCATTAAGTTCCCGTTCCAATTAGTGCGCATTTTTTCATAAGATGCGCTCGGGGCGCATTCCGCACGAACTTCAATAGATCAATGCCTGCTGCGCTGTCACCTTATTCCCGTCGGTATTTCCCGAACGGGTCGGGGAGAGACGCGCAGGAGGTAATATGACCGCATTTCACAGTGCCAACATGATGCTCGACTATCAGGATATCGGCTCAGGGCCGCTCACGCTGGTGCTGTTGCCCGGCTGGTGCGAACCGAAAACCGTGTTCGAGCCGTTCATTGCTTTGGCGGCCGAACGTTATCGGGTGATCAACATCGACTGGCGGGGCCATGGCCTGTCGTCGAAAGCCGCGGAGATGTCGCTGACGGCGGACGATTTGCTGGAGGATGTGCGCCAACTGCTGACGGCGCTGCGTTTGGATAACGTGGTCACCCTGTCGGTGGCGCACGCCAGCTGGCTGGCGGTAGCGTTGGCTGAAGCGTTGCCGCAGAGGGTGCAGGGCATGGTGTTTCTCGACTGGATCATGACGCAGCCGGAACCGGCGTTCTTTACGGCGGTGAGCCGCATGCAGGAGCCGCAGCAGTGGCTGGCGGCGCGCGACGCCTTGTTCGACTTCTGGCAGGGCGGCATCCGCCACGATCGGGTCAAACGCCATCTGGAGGTTGAGATGGCGCAGGAAGATTACCGGCTCTGGCGTGCCGCCGGCGTGGCCATCGAACAGGCCTATCGGCAATTCGGCTCACCGCTGCAACGCCTGGCGGGAATGAGCGCACCGCCGCCGTGCCGGCACATCTACTCGTTGGATCGCCGTGACGACTATCTGCGGCAACAGCAGGCCTTTGCCGCCGAGCAGCCGTTTTTCTCCGTGGTGCGTCTCGGGGAGGCCCGCACTCACCTCGGCATTCTGGAACGGCCTGACTCGGTGCTGTGGGCTGTGGAGGATTTTTTGGCGCCGTGAACGCCGTCTGAAGGAGGGCACTGCCGATAAAGTGGGTTTCAACACCTTAGAAAGCCTGTATAATACGCGGTTCGATCCTGATAAACGTATTATGACCGTTGTGGCTGTTGGCCACGACGGTATCCCCCCGACGCCTGTGAAGGCGACATTAGAGGTTGCTCAATGAGCGAAAAGTTACAGAAAGTATTAGCGCGCGCCGGGCATGGCTCGCGTCGTGAAATCGAAACCATGATTGAAGCCGGGCGCGTCAGCGTCGACGGCAAGGTCGCCAAGCTGGGCGACCGCGTTGAAGTGACCCCGGCGATGAAAATTCGTCTGGATGGCCATGTCCTGTCGATCAAAGAATCCGAAGAGGTGGTTTGCCGGGTGCTGGCTTACTACAAACCGGAAGGCGAGCTGTGTACCCGCAGCGATCCTGAAGGCCGCCCGACGGTGTTCGATCGCTTGCCGAAGCTGCGCGGTTCACGCTGGGTGGCGGTAGGGCGACTGGACGTCAACACCTCCGGTCTGCTGCTGTTCACCACCGACGGTGAACTGGCCAACCGTCTGATGCACCCAAGCCGTGAAGTGGAACGTGAGTACGCGGTACGCGTGTTCGGCCAGGTTGACGATGCGAAAGTGAAGCAGCTGAGCAAGGGTGTGCAATTGGAAGACGGCCCGGCCGCCTTCCGCACTATCAGCTTCCAGGGCGGTGAAGGCCTCAACCAGTGGTACAACGTGACCCTGACCGAAGGCCGCAACCGTGAAGTGCGTCGCCTGTGGGAAGCGGTGGGCGTGCAGGTGAGCCGCCTGATCCGCGTGCGTTACGGCGACATCGATCTGCCGAAAGGCCTGCCGCGCGGCGGCTGGGCCGAACTGGACCTGCCGGCGATCAACTACCTGCGCGAGCTGGTGGAACTGAAGCCGGAAACGGTCAGCAAAATGCCGGTGGAGCGTGAGCGCCGCCGCGTGAAGGCTAACCAGATCCGCCGTGCGGTCAAGCGCCACTCCCAGGTAGCCGGCAGCGGCCGCCGCAGCGCGCCTGGCAGCAAACCGGGTAAACCGGGCAAGCCAAGCAAACGCAGCTAATCCCTCATTCTGGCCCCGTTCGGGGCCAGAACTTTTTGTTACCAATCGATCCCTTGTTGCGCCTTCACGCCTGCGTCGAACGCGTGTTTCACCGGTCGCATCTCCGTGACCGTATCAGCCAGTTCCAATAGATCGCGATGGCAACCGCGCCCGGTCAGGATCACCGTTTGGTGCACAGGGCGCCGCAGGAGCGCTTCCTTCAACTCGTCCAGCTCCAGATAGCCGTAGGTCAGCATGTAGGTCACTTCGTCCAGCAGCACCAGGTCCAGGCTGCTGTCGGCCAGCATGCGTTTACCGTGCTGCCACACCGCCTGGCAGGCGGCGGTGTCGCCGGCCTTGTTCTGCGTCTCCCAGGTGAAACCGGTGGCCATTACCTGAAATTCAACGCCGTGTTGCTGTAGCAGATTCTTTTCGCCATTGGGCCATTCGCCCTTGATGAACTGGATCACCCCGGCGCGCATGCCGTGGCCAACCGCCCGGGTGACGGTGCCGAAGGCGGCGGTGGTTTTACCCTTGCCGTTACCGGTAAACACCAGCAGCAGGCCGCGGGTATCCTGCGCCGCGGCGATGCGCGCATCAACCTGTTCTTTCAGGCGCTGCTGGCGCTGTTGATGACGATCTTCCGCCATGAAACGCTCCTTATTATTCAGCCGCGCCGGGTTTACGGTTCGGCTGCGCGTCGAAGCTCATGCCAGTTTTGCGGCGGCTGTCCTCGCCCATCAGATACAGGTACAACGGCATAATATCGGCGGGGGTCTTCAGTTTGTTCTTGTCTTCGTGTGGGAAGGCGGATGCGCGCATTTTGGTGCGGGTGCCACCCGGATTGATGCAGTTCACCCGCAAATTGCGAGTTTTGTACTCGTCGGCCAATACCTGCATCATGCCCTCGGTGGCGAACTTCGACACCGCATAGGCCCCCCAGTCTGCGCGGCCGGTACGCCCGACGCTGGAGCTGGTGAACACCAGCGAACCGGCGTGGGATTTCAGCAGCAGTGGCAACAGTGCCTGGGTCAGCATAAAGGTGGCGTTGACGTTAACCTGCATCACCTCTTGCCACATGGTTATCGACAGCTCGGCCATCGGCGCGATGTCGCCGAGCAGGCCGGCGTTGTGCAGCACGCCGTCAAGGCGGGGGATCTGGCTAGCCAGATCGTCGGCTATCTGCCGGCATTGCTCCTGAGTGGCGTGCAGCAAGTCCAGCGTCACCACCAAGGCCGGGGCGCCGCCCTGGGCCGCAATTTCTTGTTGTACCGCCAGCAGTTTGCTCTCGGTACGGCCCAGCAGCACCAGTTGGGCACCGAAGCGCGCGTAGGTCAGCGCCGCTTCACGGCCGATGCCGTCACCGGCGCCGGTAACTAAAATGATACGTTGTTCGAGCAGGTCTTGTTTGGGTTGGTAATGCACGATACATCCTCGCCTGGGTGGCTGTTCTCCCGCGAATATCGGGGAGCAAGGGTGAAACGCGCGGCCGGGGCGGGAGCAAAGGCTCGACCGTCTGCGGGCCGCGCAGCGAATCCGTCTCATCGTATTGATGAATAATGGGTGTTATATGCCTTAATCCGCGGGCATTTTCAATGCGTAGCAGGCTGAAATGGCATTCTTTTGTAACAAAAGCGCGGCAGCGGCGGCTTGGTTCGACCGTAAATCGTCCCCATAGTGATGCTCCGTGCGCAATGAATTTTCATTTAGCCGCGACAGCAGCCGCTGCGGTTGGCTAGAATGGAAAGAAGTATACTAACAACCTGTAAATAAAGGCGGAATCTGTGGAGTTTATATCTGTTTATGGCCTGTTTCTGGCCAAGGTCGCCACGGTGGTGCTCGCCATCGCCGCGTTGGCCATATTGGCGGTCAGCCTGGGGCAACGCAAGAGCCGCCAAAAAGGGGAGTTGCAGCTGACCGACCTCGGCGAACAGTATCGCGAGATGCAGCGCGATATGCGCCTGGCGCGCATGGATGCCGCCGAGCAGAAGGTCTGGCTGAAACAGTTCAAGAAGCAGACCAAATCTGATAACAAATTGAAGAAGCAGCGCGCCAAGTCCGGCGCGGTGGAAGTGGCCAAGCCGTGCCTGTATGTGCTGGATTTCAAAGGCAGCATGGACGCGCACGAGGTGACGTCGTTGCGTGAAGAGATCTCGGCGGTGCTGGCGGTGGCGTCGGCGCAGGATGAAGTCCTGCTGCGCCTGGAAAGCCCTGGCGGGGTGGTGCATGGCTATGGCCTGGCGGCCTCGCAGTTGGAGCGCCTGCGCAAGGGCGGCATTCGCCTGACGGTAGCGGTGGATAAAGTGGCGGCCAGCGGCGGCTACATGATGGCCTGCGTCGCGGATCGCATCGTGGCGGCACCGTTCGCCATCATCGGTTCCATCGGCGTGGTGGCGCAGATCCCGAACTTCCACCGCCTGCTGAAAAAGAATGACATCGACGTGGAGCTGCACACCGCCGGGCAGTTCAAACGCACGCTGACGCTGTTCGGTGAAAACACCGAGCAAGGGCGCGAGAAGTTTCGTGAAGATCTGAACGAAACCCACGAGCTGTTCAAGCGCTTCGTGCATGAGCAGCGCCCGTCGCTGGATATCGATAGCGTCGCCACCGGTGAGCACTGGTTCGGTTCTCAGGCCAAAGAAAAGGGGCTGATCGACGCCATCGGCACCAGCGACGATTTGCTGATCGCCGAGTTGGATAACCACGAAGTGATCGCCGTGCGCTACGCGCGCCGCAAACGCCTGATGGATCGCTTCACCGGCAGCGCGGCGGAAAGCGTCGATCGTTTACTGTTGCGCTGGTGGCAGCGTGGGAAAAAGCCGCTGCTGTAACGGCGGTGATAGCGTGAATCAACGGGGGCCAGGTGCCCCCGTTTTCTTTACTCAATCGACCAGGTGGTATTTTTCCGAAAGCAGATGGGCCAAGTGTTTAAACATATTAAATACCGCGGTGGTTTTGGCGGTGGGCAATCCGTCGGCATCCAAAAAGTATTCGCCGCGAAAAACTAAAACGCCGCTTTTTTGTTCAACGTCGGTGGCGAGCATGCCGTGCAGATAATCTTCGTGTTGGCGGATGATGTTATTTGCTTCCGCCAGTAGGGCCTCGCGGCCGATAGGTGCAGTATTCTTGTGCATTTATTAGACTCCAAACAAAAAACGCTGCGCATATTCTAACGCCGGTTCGCTTTTATCCGCAAACCGACTAAGGTTTATTTGCCGTCTGGATGGCCATGGGCGGCCGCCGGTTGGCGAAATCTGCCTTTCCGTGCTAATTAGGTTGCGTGACGCTTTTTATCAGGTACAGTGTGGGATTTTGCGGCGTCGGGTGGAAGGTTTTGTTTACGCCATGAATAAAACTCACACAGCCATACTTCTGGGGCATGGGTGAATAGCAGGCAGGATCAACAACTTGCGTTCAGGTTGAGCAGTTGGGCAACCAAAAGAAAAAAATCTGTTGATCTCTTGCCAGACTGCCGCAATATAAAAAAAGAGACACGAATTGCCGCGGCACGGCGAGATAAAAGACTTCTTTTTAGAAGAAATAAATTAGGTAAAGGTAAATATGGGTAAAGCTCTCGTAATAGTTGAGTCCCCGGCAAAAGCCAAAACTATTAATAAATATTTAGGAAGTGACTACGTGGTGAAGTCCAGCGTCGGTCATATCCGTGATTTGCCGACCAGTGGCTCAGCCAGCAAAAAGAGCGCTGACTCAACCGAAGACAAAGCCAAGAAAAAAGTTAAAAAAGATGAGAAGGCGGCGCTGGTAAATCGCATGGGCGTCGACCCTTACCACGGGTGGAAAGCACATTATGAAATCCTGCCGGGTAAAGAAAAAGTGGTCGCCGAGTTAAAATCGTTGGCGGAAAACGCCGACCACATTTATCTCGCAACCGACCTTGACCGCGAAGGGGAAGCCATCGCCTGGCACCTGCGGGAAGTGATCGGTGGGGATGACAAACGCTTTAGCCGCGTGGTGTTTAACGAAATCACCAAAAACGCAATCCAACAGGCGTTCAAACAGCCGGGCGAGCTGAACATTGATCGCGTTAACGCGCAGCAGGCTCGCCGGTTTATGGACCGCGTGGTGGGCTATATGGTCTCGCCGCTGCTGTGGAAAAAAATTGCCCGCGGCCTGTCCGCCGGCCGCGTACAGTCGGTGGCGGTGCGCCTGGTGGTTGAGCGCGAACGCGACATCAAGGCGTTCGTGCCGGAAGAGTATTGGGAGCTGCATGCCGATCTGCTGGCGAAGGGTGAAACCGCGCTGCAGATGGAAGTGACTCACGCGCACGACAAACCGTTCAAGCCGGTCAACCGCGAGCAGACTCACGCCGCGGTCAAGCTGTTGGAAAAAGCCCGCTACACGGTGCTGGATCGCGAAGATAAACCGACCAGCAGCAAGCCGGGCGCGCCTTTCATTACCTCCACGCTGCAACAGGCCGCCAGCACCCGCCTGAGCTTCGGCGTGAAGAAAACCATGATGATGGCGCAACGGCTGTATGAAGCCGGCCACATCACCTATATGCGTACCGACTCCACCAACCTGAGCCAGGATGCGCTCAACATGGTGCGTGGCTACATCGGTGACAACTTCGGCGACAAATACCTGCCGAAGGCGCCGAATCAGTACAGCAGCAAAGAGAATTCGCAGGAAGCGCACGAAGCGATCCGTCCTTCGGACGTGAACGTGCTCGCCGAGCAGTTGAAAGACATGGAGGCGGACGCGCAGAAGCTGTATCAGCTGATCTGGCGCCAGTTCGTTGCCTGCCAGATGACACCGGCGCAATACGATTCCACCACGCTGACGGTGAAAGCCGGCGATTATCAACTGCGCGCCAAGGGCCGTACGCTGCGCTTTGACGGCTGGACCAAGGTGATGCCGGCGCTGCGCAAGGGCGATGAAGATCGCACTCTGCCATACGTCGAAATCGGCAGCGAACTTGATCTGCAGAAACTGATCCCAAGCCAGCACTTTACCAAGCCGCCGGCGCGCTACAGCGAAGCCTCACTGGTGAAAGAGCTGGAAAAACGCGGTATCGGCCGTCCGTCCACCTACGCCTCCATCATTTCGACCATTCAGGATCGCGGTTATGTGCGGGTGGAAAGCCGCCGCTTCTATGCCGAGAAAATGGGCGAGATCGTCACCGATCGCCTGGAAGAGAACTTCCGCGAGCTGATGAACTATGACTTCACCGCGCGTATGGAAGACGGCCTTGATGAGGTCGCCAACAACCAGGCCGAGTGGAAAGCGGTGTTGGACGAATTCTTCGTCGACTTCAGCGAGCAGCTGGAAACGGCGGAGAAGGATCCGGAAGAAGGTGGCATGCGGCCTAACCAGATGGTGATGACCAGCATTGACTGCCCGACCTGCGGCCGCAAGATGGGCATCCGTACCGCCAGCACCGGTGTGTTCCTCGGCTGTTCCGGCTACGCGCTGCCGCCGAAGGAGCGTTGCAAAACCACCATCAACCTGGTGCCTGAAGCGGAAGTGCTCAACATCCTCGAAGGTGACGACGCGGAAACCAACGCGCTGCGCGCACGCCGCCGCTGCCAGAAATGCGGTACGGCGATGGACAGCTATCTGATCGACAACCAGCGTAAGCTGCACGTCTGCGGTAACAACCCGGCGTGTGACGGTTATGAGATCGAAGAGGGCGAGTTCCGTCTGAAAGGCTATGACGGCCCGGTGGTGGAGTGCGACAAATGCGGCTCGGAAATGCACCTGAAAATGGGGCGCTTCGGCAAGTACATGGGCTGCACCAACGAGAACTGCAAAAACACCCGTAAGATCCTGCGTAACGGCGATGTCGCGCCGCCGAAGGAAGATCCGGTACCATTGCCAGAGCTGCCGTGCGAGAAGTCCGACGCCTATTTCGTGCTGCGTGACGGCGCTGCCGGCGTGTTCCTGGCGGCCAATACCTTCCCTAAATCGCGCGAAACCCGTGCGCCGCTGGTGGAAGAGCTGGCTCGCTTCAAGGATCGTCTGCCGGAGAAACTGCGTTATCTGGCCGATGCGCCGGTCGCGGATGCCGAAGGCAATAAAACGCTGGTGCGTTTCAGCCGTAAAACCAAGCAGCAGTACGTCTCCTCTGAAAAAGACGGCAAGGCGACCGGTTGGTCTGCGTTCTACGTGGACGGCAAGTGGGTTGAAGGCAAGAAGTAAGGCTGATGTCCTGCCTGCAAGATGAAAAACCAGCCCTGGCGGCTGGTTTTTTATTGGTGAAAAGGGGCAAACGGATCTATCCTTTGCTGTTTTTATCCCTCTGACACCGCCGTTTCACGTTGATACCAATGCAAAATAATCGTTATCATAGTGTGACGCGGATCTATACTTGAAGCTGCAACGTGGTATAGTGGTTATATAAAAAGTTTTTTTATTATTAAAGCTTATTAACAACGGCGCTTTCTTCACCATCAGGGTAGAACACGGTGTTTATGGCTTGTGAGTTTCAGCATACCGGGGCGACACCGATATACCTGGCTGCGGGTAAGCCGCAGTGTTTAACCTAGGATGGTATAAGATATGAAATTGCAGCAGCTTCGTTACATTGTGGAAGTGGTTAACCACAACCTGAATGTCTCCTCGACGGCAGAAGGGCTCTATACCTCGCAACCCGGCATCAGTAAACAGGTGCGCATGCTCGAAGATGAGCTGGGCATCCAGATTTTCGCCCGTAGCGGCAAGCACCTGACCCAGGTCACCCCCGCCGGCCAGGAAATCATTCGCATCGCGCGTGAAGTATTGTCCAAAGTGGACGCCATCAAAGCCGTTGCCGGTGAACACACTTACCCGGACAAAGGCTCGCTGTACGTCGCCACCACGCATACGCAGGCTCGCTATGCCTTGCCCAACGTGATCAAGGGCTTTATCGAGCGTTACCCGCGCGTCTCGCTGCACATGCACCAGGGGTCGCCGACGCAGATCGCCGAAGCGGTCTCCAAGGGCACCGCCGATTTCGCCATCGCCACCGAAGCGCTGCACCTGTACGACGATCTCATCATGCTGCCGTGCTACCACTGGAACCGTGCGGTGGTGGTGAAGCCCGATCATCCTTTGGCGGGCAAAAGCAGCATCAGCATTGAAGAACTGGCGGCTTACCCGATCGTCACTTACACCTTCGGCTTTACCGGCCGCTCGGAGCTGGACACCGCCTTCAACCGCGCCGGCCTGACGCCGCGCATCGTCTTTACCGCCACCGACGCCGACGTGATCAAAACCTATGTGCGTCTGGGACTGGGGGTGGGGGTGATCGCCAGCATGGCGGTGGATCCAGTGCAGGATCCGGATCTGGTGACGGTGGATGCGCGCGATATCTTCACCTACAGCACCACCAAGATCGGCTTCCGCCGCAGCACCTTCCTGCGCAGCTACATGTACGACTTTATTCAGCGCTTCGCGCCGCACCTGACGCGCGACGTGGTCGACAGCGCGGTGGCGTTGCGTTCCAACGAAGAGATTGAAGCGATGTTCAAGGACATCAAGCTGCCGATTAAATAGCCGCCAGCGTTGACGACATCAAACAACACCCGGACAGGACTGCGCCTCTCCGGGTTTTTTATGCGTAAAACCCTGCGCCATAACACACCCCATTCGCAAGCTGCGCTAATCCAATCTTGGTTGGGGGAACGCGTTATGGCGCTTTAACGTCAGACCGACTCCCTCTGTCATTTCCACTAAGTTTCTGAATAATGCCCATTCTGGCTTAAGACAGCTTATGTCTTCCTTGTTAGGAATCATCTGAAAACAAAGTGTTTTTGTTCTGGCAAAGAGTTTTTTTTCTCTCGGAAGTTAAAGTAATGCTAACCAATTGCCAGCGGAGCCGCTTATCTCATGACCAGCCGTATCTCTGTTCAATTGCCCGTTGAGGGCCTGCTTTTTTGGAAGCTGGCGGGCCGTGAGGCCTTGTCCGAGCCGTTTGCGCTTACGCTGACCTTGCTGGGACGGGATGCCCGCATTAATCGCAGCGAGCTGTTGGGGCAACCGGTCACGGTGAATCTACCGACGGGACTGCTGTCAGCGGATCGCCATATCAATGGCAAAGTGACCCGCGTTGCCGTCAGTGCCGTCGAATTAAGTGGCACGCGTTATGCTGTGTATACGCTGACGGTGGAATCGGATCTATGGCCGATGAAGCGGGATCGCAATCTGCGCATCTTCCAGGGCCAGACGGTGCCGCAAACGGTGCATGCTTTGCTCAGCGAATATCAGGTTAACGTAGAGGATAAACTCACCGGTCGCTATCGGGTGTGGGATTACTGTGTTCAGTATCAGGAGAGCAGTCTCGATTTTATCAGCCGCCTCATGGAGCTGGAGGGTATTGTTTACCATTTTCGCCATGAGGCGGGCCGCCACACGCTGGTGCTGACGGATGCGGCAGGGCAGTATCAGCCGTTTAGCGGCTACGAGACGATTCCTTACCATCAGACTCCGTCTGGCGGCAGCACCCTCGAGCAGGGCATCGGCCAATGGGCACCGGAAGACAGCGTAACGCCGGGCATTTACGGTTTGGACGACTATGACTTTCGCAAACCGAACGCCTGGCTGTTCCAGGCTCGCCAAAACCCGGCCTCGCCGATGCCGGGCAGCATCGACGTCTACGATTGGCCGGGCCGCTATGTCGAGCACGCCGATGGAGAATTCTACGCACGCGTGCGCCAGGAACGCTGGCAGGTGGAACATCAGCAGGTACATGGCACAGCAACGGCGATCGGAATCGCGCCGGGCTATACCTTTACCCTGATCAACGCCCCGTTTTTCAGCGATAACGGCGAATACCTGACGACGGCCGCCGATTACACGTTCTCCGAGAACCGCTACGCCAGCGGCGAAGAAGGAGAGACGATTCATCGCATCGACTTTACGGTTATCCCGGCTGCTACCGTCTTTCGTCCGATGACGGTGACGCCGTGGCCGCGCACCTATGGCCCGCAAACGGCCAAGGTGGTGGGGCCCGTCGGCGAGAATATCTGGACGGACAAATACGGCCGGATAAAAGTGAAGTTTCACTGGGATCGCCGCGCCAAAGGGGATGATACCAGTTCGTGCTGGGTGAGGGTCTCGAGTGCCTGGGCGGGGCAAGGGTTCGGTTCGGTACAGATACCGCGCGTCGGTGATGAAGTGGTGGTGGACTTTATCAATGGCGATCCGGATCGGCCGATTGTCACCGGGCGCGTCTACAATGAAGCGAGCATGCCGCCGTGGGTGTTGCCGGCGGCGGCTACGCAAATGGGTTTTATGACTCGCAGTAAGGACGGAAGCCGGGACAACGCCAGCTATCTTTTTTTCGAAGATAAGGTGGGCAGCGAGGCCGTGGAACTGCACTCCGAAAAGGATATGAAGGTTTCGGTGGAAAATGACCAGCAGGTCAATATTGATGGTAACCGGTCGACAACTATCCTCAAGCAACAGCAAGACGAAGTGACGGGCAATGCCACCTTCCATTACAAGAGCCAGCGCACCACCACGGTGGATAAAAAAGAAACCGGCTATTTTAATGGCGGTGTCGCTACGGAGATCAAGGCAGGGCGGACGTTCGACATTAAGGACGGCGGTGACAAGGTAACGATCAAAGGCGACCGTACCAGCGATATCGACGGGAATGAAAGCCACCATGTCTCCGGCAAACTGACTGAGACCCTGGATAAAGGGCGGGACGTTACGATCGGCGCTGGCGGCCATAAAGAGAACATCACGGGGGGCGTTACCAGCGAGATCAAGGGCGGCGTCAACGAAACGATCAAAGACGGCGTTACCACCAATATCAATAGCGGCGACTGGACGCAAAACGTCAACGCGGGAACCATTACGATTTACAGCCCGCATCAGATCAAAATTGTCAGCGGCGAAAAGATCAGCCTCGAAGCGCCGGAGTCCGTGTTCAATCCCAAGCTGCACAGCCTGACCGTGACAGCCTTCAGTGAAAGCATTACCGGTAATAGCGTATCGGCATCGGCGATAGCCAGCAGCATCGTTGGCGTGTCCAACGGCCTGACGGGGCTATCCAATTCTTATAAGCTGAAAGAGTTTTCAAAGACGGCGTTCAAAACGGAAACGAACGGGGTGGTGGTGAATGTCGAGGTGACCAATATCAGCAACAGAACGCTGAATGTAACGAATAACTCGTTGTTTATAATTACATAAAATGGAGCAGCACGCTTATGTCTCTGGCTGATATGTCGAAGTACTTCCTGTATGCGGGGATCGCCACCCCTGTCGTGATGGGCATTTTCTTTTACTGTATTTTTAAAAACAACGGCGGTAACTCGACCGAGATGTCTGCAGTTAAAAACTATCTCAACAAGGACAGCTGGCAAGGTGAAATTATCGCCTCACACCTCGAATCCTGTCGGCAAACCAACACTCGATATGGCAATGACTTTTTCTTTGACGTTGATTTTTATCTCCCGGGCGACACCCGACTCCACACTGCCAAGGCCCTGGTTCAACCAGGCCAGATGCATCTACTGCGCAAAGGGATGGACATCAAGGTAAAGAAGGGGCGTAAGAATCAGCTGGCGGTTGTGGAGATGGATTTCCCCGCTGAGCTGTTGTAGCTAACCTTTCCCTGCCAAAGCGCCGCATCGTTGCGGCGTTTTTGTTGGCGTATTGCCTAACCCCTTGGCTGGGCTCGCACTTCCTTCCCGCTGATTGTTCCCACCTATCGTTGTGATCAAATCGTGTTGTTATCAAAACGTTAACTTATCTTTGTGGTATCTTTAAACAAGACCTCACTGATTACCCTGTTTTAGTCACAATAAGAAATGGAGGAGCTATGTCGTCCGATCTTCGTGAAACAAGTCTGGATAAGCTGGTTGCGCTGAATAGCGAATATTACTACTACAGTCTGCCGCTGGCGGCGAAGCAGCTGGGTGATATCGACCGGTTGCCGAAATCAATGAAAGTGCTGTTGGAAAACCTGCTGCGCCATGTGGATGGTGACACCGTGCAGGTTGACGACCTCAAGGCCATCGTCGCCTGGCTGCAAACCGGCCATGCTGACCGTGAGATCGCCTATCGTCCGGCGCGCGTGCTGATGCAGGATTTTACCGGCGTTCCGGCGGTGGTGGATCTGGCCGCGATGCGCGAAGCGGTGCGGCGACTGGGCGGCAACGTCGACCAGGTGAATCCGCTGTCGCCGGTGGACCTGGTGATTGACCACTCGGTCACCGTCGATGAATTTGGCGACGATAACGCCTTCGAAGACAACGTGCGTATCGAAATGCAGCGCAACCACGAGCGCTACACCTTCCTGCGCTGGGGGCAGAAAGCCTTCAACCGCTTCCGCGTGGTGCCACCGGGCACCGGCATCTGCCACCAGGTCAACCTCGAATACCTCGGCCAAACGGTCTGGCACAGCGACGAAAGCGGCCGCCGCGTGGCTTATCCGGATACGCTGGTGGGCACCGATTCCCACACCACCATGATCAACGGCCTGGGTATCCTCGGCTGGGGCGTCGGCGGCATCGAAGCGGAAGCGGCGATGCTGGGCCAGCCGGTGTCGATGCTGATCCCGGACGTGGTCGGCTTCAAGCTGACCGGCAAGCTCCGCGAGGGCATTACCGCCACTGACCTGGTGCTGACGGTGACTCAAATGCTGCGCAAGCACGGCGTGGTCGGCAAGTTCGTCGAGTTTTACGGCGATGGGCTGGACGATCTGCCGCTGGCGGACCGGGCAACCATCGCCAACATGTCGCCGGAGTTCGGCGCCACCTGCGGTTTCTTCCCGGTGGATGACGTTACGCTCGGCTATATGAAGCTCAGCGGCCGCAGCGCCGAACAAATCGCGCTGGTGGAAGCCTACGTCAAAGCGCAGGGCATGTGGCGCAATCCGGGGGATGAGCCGGTCTTCACCAGCTCGCTGGCGCTGGATATGTCGACGGTGGAAGCCAGCCTCGCCGGGCCGAAACGCCCGCAGGATCGCGTCGCGCTGCCGAATGTGCCGCAGGCGTTCACGGCCGCGACCGAGCTGGATATCGGCGGCCACAAGGCCAAGACAGACAGCAAAACCTTTACGCTGGACGGGCAGCAGCACGAACTGCGCGACGGCGCGGTAGTGATCGCGGCGATCACCTCCTGCACCAACACCTCCAACCCGAGCGTCATGATGGCGGCCGGCCTGCTGGCGAAAAACGCCGTCAAGAAAGGGCTACGCAGCAAACCCTGGGTAAAAACCTCGCTGGCGCCGGGTTCCAAAGTGGTGACCGACTACTTTGACAGTGCCAAACTCACCGCCTATCTGGAAGAGCTGGGGTTCAACCTGGTGGGATATGGCTGTACCACCTGTATCGGCAACTCCGGGCCGCTGCCGGATCCCATCGAGCAGGCGATCAAAGAGGGCGATCTGACCGTGGGCGCGGTGCTGTCGGGCAACCGTAACTTCGAAGGGCGCATCCACCCGCTGGTGAAAACCAACTGGCTGGCCTCGCCGCCGCTGGTAGTGGCTTATGCGCTGGCGGGCAGCATGAAGATCGATCTGACCAAAGAGCCGCTGGGCGAGGGTAATGACGGTCAGCCGGTCTATTTGAAGGACATCTGGCCGAGCAGCCAGGACATCGCTCAGGCGGTGGAAGAAGTGCGCACCGAGATGTTCCACAAGGAATACGGCGAAGTGTTCGACGGCGACGCCAACTGGCAGGCGATCCAGGTGACCGGTTCGGCGACCTATCAATGGCAGGAGGATTCTACCTATATCCGCCATCCTCCGTTCTTCAGCACCATGAAGGTGAAGCCGGATCCGGTGCAGGACATCAAGGACGCGCGCATTCTGGCGATTCTGGCCGACTCGGTGACCACCGACCACATCTCGCCGGCGGGTAACATCAAGCGCGACAGCCCGGCGGGGCGCTACTTGAGCGAGCACGGCGTGGCGCCGCAGGATTTTAACTCCTACGGTTCACGCCGCGGCAACCACGAAGTGATGATGCGCGGCACCTTCGCCAACATCCGCATTCGCAACGAAATGGTACCGGGCGTCGAAGGCGGCTATACCCGCCATATTCCGTCGCAGCAGCAGCTGTCTATCTACGACGCCGCCATGCAGTACCAGCAGGAGAAAGTGCCGCTGGCGGTGATCGCCGGTAAAGAGTACGGTTCCGGCTCCAGCCGCGACTGGGCGGCGAAGGGGCCGCGCCTGCTGGGCGTGCGGGTGGTGATAGCCGAATCCTTCGAGCGCATTCACCGCTCCAACCTGATTGGCATGGGGATTTTGCCGCTGGAGTTCCCGCAAGGGGTGACGCGCAAAACCCTGGGGCTGACCGGGGATGAGCAGATTAGCGTCGGCGGCCTGCAGCAGCTGCAGCCGGGCCAGACGGTGCCGGTGCATATCACCTATGCCGACGGGCGCAAGGACGTGATCGACACCCGTTGCCGCATCGATACCGGCAATGAGCTGACCTACTACGAAAACGACGGCATCCTGCACTATGTGATCAGGAAAATGCTGTAATTAGGCAATAAAAAGGGCGCCGCAAGGCGCCCTGATTGTTTCCGCCGCGGCGGCGATCACTTCTGATCGAGCAAATGGCCCATTTTGGCGGCCTTGGTCGCCAGATAGTGTTCGTTCTTCGGGTTGCGGCCGACGATCAGCGGCACGCGCTCGCTGATGTTGATGCCGGCTTCGGTCAGGATCTCGACCTTTTTCGGGTTGTTGGTCAGCAAACGCACCGCGTCGACGCCCAGCAGTTTGAACATGTCGGCGCACAGGGTGAAGTCGCGCTCGTCGGCGGCAAAGCCGAGCTGGTGGTTGGCTTCCACGGTGTCTGCGCCCTTATCCTGCAGGGCATAGGCGCGGATCTTGTTCAACAGGCCGATATTGCGGCCCTCCTGGCGATGATAAAGCAGGATGCCACGGCCTTCTTCGGCAATCTGCTCCAGCGCGGCTTCCAGTTGAAAACCGCAGTCGCAGCGCAGGCTGAACAGGGCATCGCCGGTCAGACATTCGGAATGCACGCGTGCGAGCACCGGCGTTTCGCCGGAAATATCACCGAATACCAGCGCCAGATGGTCATGCCCGGTCGCCAGTTCTTCGAATCCTACCATCAGGAAATCGCCCCAAGGTGTCGGCAGTTTAGCCTCTGCCACCCGTTTAAGCTGCATGTCATTCTCCACAAAAAACTACGATTCAATCATTGTCGCGCATCCTAAGTCCGGTTCGGTAAATTGACCAAGACTAAAACGTGCTACGCCGATCTCTATTTCGTTAATTATCGGCTATTTTGCCACAACTTCTTGCCGGGCGGTGCTCAGCAAACCAGCAGATGGCGTTTTCTGGCCACCTATTACTGCGATAGGTTGCCTATCTGTTTAATTTTTCGCGTGTTATCAATATTGCACTCTTGTTACACTGCTGCCTGATTCACGCAGAGGAAGAATAGAATGTATGAGATAGCAAAACGCACGGCGGGCGGCGCGCTGCTGCTGCTGTTGATGCCGCTGGTAGTATGGGCATCCGGCTGGCACTGGCAGCCCGGCGGCAACGAGCCGCTGCTCAAAGCGCTGTACTGGGTGACCGAAACCGTGACCTCGCCGTGGGGCATTCTGACCAGCGCTATCCTTTGCGGCTGGTTTTTGTGGTGCCTGCGCTTTCGGTTGAAGGCGGCCATCGGTCTGGCAATCCTGCTTTCCGCCGCGTTGGTGATTGGGCAGGGGGTCAAATCGTTGATCAAGGATCGGGTGCAAGAACCGCGACCGTTTGTGGTATGGCTGGAGCAAACCCACGGCGTGGACGGTAAATACTTCTATTCGCTGCATCGCAAAGAGCGCAGCGCGCTGGTGCGCGAGCAATTGCAGGATCAGACGGTGGTGCCGAACTGGCTGCGCAAGCACTGGCAGTTTGAAACCGGTTTCGCTTTCCCGTCGGGGCACACGATGTTCGCCGCTACCTGGGCGCTGTTGGGCGTAGGGCTGCTGTGGCCACGCCGCCATTATAAAACCGTCGCGCTGCTGATGGTGTGGGCGACCGGCGTGATGGGCAGCCGCCTGCTGTTGGGCATGCACTGGCCGCGCGATCTGGCGATGGCTACGCTGATCAGCTGGCTGCTGGTGGTGGTCACCTGCTGGTTGGCGCAGCGCTGGTTCGGCCCGCTGACGCCGCCGCCGCAAGAGCAGCAGGAAATCGCGGCGCGCAAGCCGGAATAATCACTTCTTTCACAGGCGCCGTTCAGGCGCCTGCCACCAAGACCTTAACGCCTACCTTTTCAAATGCCTGCAGTGCGGAATCGCCAATTCCGTTGTCGGTAATCAAATAGTCGATATGCTGCCAGTCACAAGGCAGCGCAAACATTGAAACCTTATCGATCTTGCTTGAGTCGGCCACCACATACACCGTGTTGGCTGCATTGATCATCGCCATTTTCAGTTTGATGTCGGTTTCGCTTGGGAAACTGAGCCCGTGGCGGGGCGAGATGCAGGCCGTCGCGAGGAACAGCTTTTGCGCCAGCACGTTTTCGAAGAAGCTGGCGGCTTTGTCCCCGGAGGTGGAGAGCGTGGGGAATTTGAATGAGCCCCCGGTCAGCAAAATATTCACACCCGGTTCGCCGCCCAGCTGCAGTGCAATATTGACGCCGGTGGTGATAACGGACAGTTTCTTTATGTGATTCAGGTGATTGGCGATAGCCGTGGTGGTGGTGCCTGAATCAAGAATGATGGTGTCGCCGGGCTCGATAAAACCGGCGGCGAGCTTGCCGATGCGATCTTTGGCGGTCAGGTTAACCTGGCGTTCCAGCAGCATGGCATGAGTATTTTGCTTGCCATCAACCAGAGTTGCACCACCGTGGAAGCGCTGCACATAGCCTTGCTGCTGCAGGACGCGCAGATCGGTACGAATGGTCGCCTCGGTCAGCTTGAAGGTATCGGTAAGCATTTTGACCGTCGCCGAGCCGTCTTCGCGGATCATGTCGAGGATCTTTTCGCGCCGTTGCTGCATTTCCGCCAGCTGTTCGCTTTTGCTTTTCAATCGAAAGACTCCTGCACCTGTCAGTTCCCGCCGCGCGGTTTGCCACGGCCACTCCTTATTGATGCGCTGAATTTTAGCTCGCGATTATTGATAAAGCCACGGATAAACCCGGCTAAGCAGTATTGATTTTTATTCGAAAATCATTGGCATCCGATCAAATCAACGGTAAAAACTAAATCAAAGCAGCCGGGTGATTTTTATCGTGTTGTTATTTATTGGTTTTTATCGGCATGGGTGTTGTCTGATAAGCGCTTTTGCTTGAAATTTGATCTTGCCCACATTAATTATCGTTTTTGCTGCATATGATTTCCATTCGAAAATCAATGGCGAGTTAACGGATCAATTTCGATGCGATAACGATAATCAGGGCGCTTATGCAGAGGTGACGATGGACTTTCAGGCGATTAAAAACACGGCACGCCAGGCGCGCCGATATGTGGTGACCATGAACCATAAGGCAGGCAAGGGCCATACCGGCGCCGATCTGTCGGAGATCGACATCATCTGCACCTTGTATATGGCGGTGATGGATCGCAGCAATGCCCGGCCTGATCAGGATCGGTTCATTTTGTCTAAAGGGCATGGCGCCGGCGGTTTCTACTGCAGTTGCGCGGCGATGGGCTTGCTGGATCCTGCGGTGCTCGATCAGTTCATGGGCGACGACACCTTGTTGGCCGGGCATCCGGTGCGGCAGAAGCTGCCGGAGCTGGTGGAGATCAACTCTGGCGGTTTGGGGCATGGGCTGCCGATCGGCGTGGGGCTGGCGCTGGGCAACAAGCTGGCGGGGCGTGCGCATCGCCGCGCTTTCGTGTTGCTGGGCGACGGCGAACTGGCAGAGGGTTCCAATTGGGAGGCGGCGATGGCGGCCAGCAAATTTAAGCTGGATAACCTGATTGCCATCGTCGATCGCAACCGGCTGCAGCTGGCGGGAAAGACAGAGGCCATCATGCCGCTGGAACCGTTGGCGGAAAAATGGCGCGCTTTCGGCTTTGAAACTCTGGAATGTGACGGCCACGATCCGGCGGCGCTGGTGGCGGCGATCCAACGCCCGAGCCAGGACAAGCCGCGAGTGATTTTGGCCAATACCGAAAAGGGGCACGGCGTGTCGTTTATGGCTAACGTTGCCGCCTGGCATCACGCGGTACCGGACGAACAACAGCTGGCGCAGGCGCTGGCGGAACTGGAGGGGTAAACATGCAGGATTTACGCGATGCGGTGGTAACGGCGTTGATCGAACAGCAACGGGCGGGTGCGGATCTGAGCGTGATGGTGGCGGATTCCACGTCCACGTCGAAAATCGCGCCCTTTGAGCAGGCTTATCCGGAGCGGGTGGTGAACGTCGGTATCGCCGAGCAGAACATGGTAGGCATGGCCGCCGGCATGGCGCTCAGCGGCCGCACGGTCTTTACCGCCAACGCGGCACCTTTCCTGTTCGCTCGTTCAAACGAACAGATGAAAAACGATGTTTGCTACACGGAGACCAACGTGAAAATGCTTGGCCTGAATGCCGGATTTGGTTACGGGCCACTGGGCGCGACGCACCACTGCATGAACGATATCGCCATCGCCCGTACGTTGGGCAATCTCAGCGTCTATGCGCCGGCGGATGCAAGGCAAGCGGCAGAGATTGTCCGTCATGTCATCGCGCAACCCGGTCCGGCCTATATCCGTATGGACAGTGACAAGCTGCCGGTGTTGAACGCGGATTACCAATTCCGTCCGGGAGAGCCGGAGGTGTTGCACCAGGGGGAAGATAACCTGGTGTTCTGTTTGGGCACGGTGGCTCATGAGGCGATGAAGGTGCTGGCATTGGGCGATAACCCGACCATTGTCTCTCTCCCTTCGCTCTGGCCGCTCAATGAGGAGGCGGTGGTGGCGTTGATGCGCTCGCACCGCCAGGTGCTGACTATGGAGGAGCATGCGCTCAGCGGTGGTTTAGGCACCATCATCGGTGAATTGTTGCTGCGGCATCAGCTGCCGCGGCCGTTTACCGCGCTGGGCATGCCGGCTTACGAATTTACCCACAGCAGCAGCCGGGCGGCGCTGCGGCGGCAATACGCCATCGATGCGGCAGGATTGCATGCACAGTTAACTCAATAGGGGGATGCGATGGAGCGGAACGAATATGACGTTAATTTACGCTACGGTGTCGATAGCCGGATGTCGCTGGCAGGGAAGGTTGCGGTAATCACCGGCGGTTTGGGCGGCATCGCGATGGCAGCCAATCGCCTGCTGTTGGAAAAGGGCGCGCGCCTGGTGTTGATGTATCCGGCCTTTGAACAAGACAAGGCCGCGGCAGCGCTGCGAGAGTTGGGCGATGAACAGGTGTTCTGTCAGGTGTGCGACGTGACCGAACCCGACTCGGTGGCTGCCGCCTTCAACGCGGCTGAGCGGCGCTTTGGCCGGCTCGATATCCTGGTCAACTGCGCCGGCTACGTTAATTTGCAGCCGGCGACAGAAGTCACGCTCGAGGAGTGGCAGCGCCATCTGGCGGTCAATCTCACCGGGCCTTTCCTGTGCTCACAAGAACTGGCGCGCCGCGCGATAACCGCCGGCCACGGCGGGAAAATCATCAACATCGCGTCGCAGGCGGCTTCCATCGCCATTGACGATCACTGTGCTTACACCTCCGCCAAGGCGGGGCTGCTAGGCATGACCAAGGTGATGGCCAAAGAGTGGGCGCCGCACGGCATCACCGTCAATACGTTATCGCCCACCGTGGTGCTGACGCCTATGGGAGAGAAAGCCTGGCGAGGCGAAAAGGGCGAGGCGATGAAAAAGCTGATCCCACTGGGGCGTTTTGCTTATACCGATGAAATCGCGGCGGCGATCCTGTTTTTTGCCAGCAACGGCAGCGACATGATTACCGGCGCGGACCTGATGATCGACGGCGGTTTTACCATTTGGTAAGCGGCAACCGCAGCGATCGCCAACACCAGACGATGTTCAACACAACGATAAGAGAACACCATCATGAGAAAAATAGCCACTTACCTCACCCTGCTCACCGGTTTTGCCTTCACCTCTGCCATGGCGGCGGAAAAGGGCACGATCGCCATCCTCGTCAACTCATTGGACAACCCTTATTACTCCGCGGAAGCCAAGGGGGCCGAGGCCAAAGCCAAGTCTCTCGGCTATCAGACGCTGGTGCTGTCGCACGGCGAAGACGTTAAGCGCCAGGGAGAGCTCATCAGCCTGGTTATCGGCCGTAAGGTTCAGGGCATCATTTTGGATAACGCCGATTCCCAGGCCAGCGTCGCCGCCGTACAGCAGGCGAAAAACGCCGGCATTCCAGTGGTGCTGATCAACCGCGAGATCCCGGTCGATGGCGTGGCGTTGGCGCAGATCACCCATAACAACTTCCAGGCCGGCTCGGACGTCGCCAACCAGTTTGTGGAAAAAATGGGGGAAACCGGCAAATACGCCGAGCTGACCTGCAACCTGGCGGACAATAACTGCGTTACGCGTTCGCAGTCGTTCCACAACGTGATCGACCAATATCCTGAGATGGTCAGCGTGGCGCGTCAGGATGCCAAGGGTAATCTGCTGGAGGGGAAACGCATCATGGACAGCATTTTGCAGGCGCATCCGGACATCAAAGGTGTGATCTGCGGCAACGGACCGGTGGCGCTGGGCGCAGTGGCGGCGCTGAAAGCCGCTGGCCGGCAGGATGTCACCGTGGTGGGCATCGACGGCAGCAACGATGAACGTGACGCCATTCTCAACGGCAACCTCTACGCCAGCGTGATGTTGCAGGCGCAGGCTATCGCTGCGCAGGGCGTTGAAATCCTCGACGGCTATTTCCAATCCGGCAGCTATACCGGCAAGGAACGCGTGATGTTCCGTGGCATCCTGATCGGCAAAGACAATGCGCAACGGGTCAGTGACTTCAACTTCAAACCGTAACCCGCGCTGAGCGGCGTCTTTCACCACCCCGTCCTGGCGGCGGGGTGCGATCGGAGGTGTTGTTATGTCGATGCGCATTGCGTTGACCCTCATCGTCGTCCTGGCGTTGAGCGGTTGCCGTATCGTCTCGGAGAAAAAGCTGGCGGAGCTTCGCTCCCCGGTGAATCCACATGTGGCGCAGGCAGCGGAGATTTACCGCAGCAAAATCGCCCCGCAAGTGGTCAAAACGGCGCAGCCGCTGGGCGAGCTGATCGCCCGGATCGCCCAGGCCAAGGATTTTGACAGCGCTTGCGGCCTGCTGGGGTACCGTGCTCAACCGGAGTTTCCTTGTTACTTCAACGTTAAGGTCAGCGGTGAAGTTGCGGCGGTCAACACCCGCTCGCGCAGCGGAAAATTAACGCTCGCACTGACCGATGCGCCGCTCAGCAGCGTGGAGGTGCAGATCGGGCCGGTCTACCGCGGTACGGCGTTACGCGACAGCTATCGCGGCCTGAGCTACAGCGATTTCAATGACCAAGCGCTGTTCGGCGATTTTGCCAGGGCGATTAACCAGGCTTCGATCGACGAACTGGCCGGATCCCAGCCCAAGGTGGGTGACCACATTACCGTGTATGGCGTATTCAGCAGCTGGCAGGCACCTGCCGAGCCGCTGTTGATCACGCCGGTGCGCATTCAACCTTAAGGGGGCGTGATGAGCGATCCGATCATTATTCAAACGCGCAACGTTTCGCGTCTCTATCCGGGCGTCACCGCGTTGGATAGTGTGAGTTATCAAGTGTTTCGCAACCAGGTCAACGTGCTGATCGGCGAGAATGGCGCCGGCAAGTCGACCATGATGAAGCTGCTGGCGGGGGTGGAAACCCCGTCCTCCGGCACTATCGAGCTGGAGGGGAAAGCGGTGACGTTAACCTCCACGCAGCAGGCGGAGCGGCTCGGGATCAGCATTATTTTTCAGGAGCTGAACCTGTTCCCCAACATGTCGGTCATGGACAACATTTTTATGGCCAACGAGTTCTTCCAGCGCGGCCGTATCAATGTGGACTATCAGTATCAGCTGGCCAAATCCTTGCTGCAGCGGCTGGAGTTGGATATCGATCCGCATACGCCGTTGGGCAGCCTCGGTATCGGTCATCAGCAGCTGGTTGAAATTGCCCGTGCCCTGGCGAAGGACACCCGGGTGCTGATCATGGATGAGCCGACGTCGGCGCTGAGTCAGGCCGAAGTGCGCACGCTGTTTCGGGTGATCGCCGATCTGAAAAAACGCGGCGTCACCATCATCTACATTTCTCACCGACTGGAAGAGCTGATGGAAATTGGCGATCGCATCACGGTATTTCGCGATGGGCGTTTTGTTGCCGCCGAACCGGTCAGTAACGTCAGCATTCCGTGGATCATCGAAAAGATGGTGGGGGAAAAGAGCAAGCACTTTGATTATTGCGCGGCAGAACAAGGGGATGAAGTGCTGAAGGTCGAACAGCTGACGCTGCCGCGTGAAAACGGCGGCTATTGCCTTAACGACGTCAGTTTTTCACTGCGCAAAGGGGAAGTGATCGGCATTTATGGCCTGTTGGGGGCCGGCCGTACCGAACTGTTCAAAGTGCTCAACGGCGTGATGCGTCAGACGGCAGGTCGCATTTTGCTCAATGGCAAAAGCGTGGAGCGGCTGGGATTCCGTCAACGCATGGCGTTGGGCATGGCGCTGGTGCCGGAAGACAGGCAGGCGGAGGGGTTGGTGCAGATGATGTCGATCAAGGCCAACATGACCCTGGCCAGCCTGGGACGTAATGCGCTACGGCCGTTGGCGTCGGCCGGGGAGTGTGCGTTGGTCGATGGCATGATCGAAAAACTGGCGATCAAGGTCAGTGACCGGGAGCTGCCAATTACTAGCCTGAGCGGCGGCAATCAGCAGAAAGTGGTGTTGGGCAAGGCGCTGCTGACCGGGCCGCAGGTGGTGTTTCTTGATGAGCCGACGCGCGGAATTGACGTCGGTGCCAAAACGGACGTTTACCACCTGATTGGTGCGATGGCGCGCCAGGGGCTGGCGGTGATGTTCTCTTCGTCGGAGCTGGATGAGGTGGTCTCACTGGCCGACCGGGTGATGGTGATGGCGGACGGGCAGCTGACGGCCGATCTGCCGCGTGAACGGGCCGATCGCGAAACGCTGATCCGCGCCTCAACCCCTCATGCATAAGGATAAGGCAATGCAAACCAAGTATCGGTTGTATATGTATTTGCTGCAGGCGCGCACCTTCATCGCCCTGTTGCTGGTGGTGCTGTTCTTCAGCAGCATGGTGCCGAATTTTCTGACCGTCTCCAATCTGCTGATCATGACGCAGCACGTGGCGATTACCGGGTTGCTGGCGGTTGGCATGACGCTGGTGATCCTCACCGGCGGCATCGACTTGTCGGTCGGCGCGGTGGCGGGCTTGTGTGGGATGATTGCCGGTGCGCTATTGACCGTCGGTATCCCGCTGTGGGAGGGCAATCGGCTGTTTCTCAACATTTTTGAAGTGATCGGCGCGGTGGCGCTGTTGGGCGTGTTGTTGGGTTTGATCAACGGCACGCTGATCACGCGGTTCGGCGTTGCGCCATTCATCTGCACCCTGGGGGCGATGTACGTGGCGCGTGGGGCGGCGTTGCTGACGGCGGACGGCAAAACCTATCCCAATCTGGTGGGCATGGAAGCGCTGGGCAACACCGGTTTCGCTGCCCTGGGGTCTGGTACCTTCCTGGGAATTTACAACCCGATTTGGCTGATGTTGGCCATCGTGTTGTTGGGGATCTATCTCACTAAGAAAACGCCGCTGGGCCGTTATATCTATGCCATTGGCGGCAATGAGCCGGCGGCGCGGCTGTCGGGGGTGCCGATCGTCAAAGTGAAAATGTTCGTCTATGCGTTTTCCGGGCTGTGCGCGGCGCTGGTGGGGCTGGTCATCGCTTCACAATTGCAAACCGCGCACCCGATGACCGGCAATATGTTCGAGATGGACGCCATCGGCGCGACGGTGCTGGGCGGTACGGCGCTCAGCGGTGGCCGCGGCAGGGTATTCGGTTCGATCATCGGCGCCTTTGTGATCGTTTTTCTGGCGGACGGCTTGGTGATGATGGGCGTCAGCGAATTCTGGCAAATGGTGATTAAAGGGCTGGTGATCGTCACCGCCGTGGTGATTGACCAGTTCCAGCAGCGTTTGCAGAGCAAGGTCATTTTGATGCAGCGCCAGGAAAAAAAAGCGGTGCAGCCGCTGGCTGAGGTGAGCCATGGCTAAAGCGGATTGCATTGTCGCGTTGGACGAGGGCACCAGCAACGCCAAGGCCGTGGTGGTGGATGCGCAGGGTACGATCGTCGCCAGAGCCAGCAGGCCACTGACGTTGCAGACGCCGCAGCCCGGTTGGGTGGAGCAACGGGGTGAGACCTTGCTGGCGGCCTCTTTGGCGGTGTTGCGGGAGGCTATTGCGTTGGCCGGATCATCCCGCATTGCCGGTATCGCCATCAGCAACCAGCGTGAAACCGCCATCGGCTGGCGGCGTTCCAACGGCCAGCCTATTGGGCCAGCCTTAACTTGGCAATGCGCGCGTTCCGCCGATTTCTGCGAACGGCTGCGGTGCGATCGGCAGGAGGAAGCAGTGCGTCGCGCCACCGGTTTGCCGCTTTCACCGTTGTTCTCGGCGTCGAAAATGCGCTGGTTGCTCGATCACTGCGAAGAGGGACAACGGCTGGCGGAGAACGGCGAGCTGTGCCTGGGCACCATCGATGCCTGGCTGTTGTGGCAGTTGAGCGGGGGGCGGGCATTCGGCTGTGATGTCTCCAATGCCGCCCGAACTCAACTGCTTAATCTCGCTTCCGGGGAGTGGGACGAGCAGATGCTGGCGCTGTTCAATATTCCCCGTCAGGCGCTGCCGACTATCCATCCCTCCAGCCATCTGTTCGGTACGACGTTGGGATTGGACGGCATTGCTGACGGCATTCCAATTGCTGCGATGGTAGGGGATTCGCATGCGGCGCTTTATGGCCATGCGCTGGGTCAGGCTGGGCAGGTCAAAGCCACCTATGGCACCGGATCATCGGTGATGGCGCCAATCGCCGACGCGCAATGCGATACGAGCGCTCTGGCAACGACCATCGCTTGGCATGACGGTGGACGCATGCAGTACGCACTGGAGGGCAATATTCCCCACACCGGCGACGCTATCGCCTGGATGCTGGATATCGCCGCCATGCCGTCGGAGGACGAAGCGCCGTTGAGTGAACTGCCTGTTCGCGTGCCCGATAGCGGTGGTGTCTATTTTGTACCGGCGCTGACCGGTGCCGGCGCACCCTGGTGGGATGAGCAGGCGCGCGGCGTGATTTGCGGGCTCAGCCGCGGCACGCGGCGAGAACATTTGGTGCGGGCCGCTTTTGAATCGGTGGCTTATCAAATCGCCGATGTGATCGGCGTACTGCGGCAACAACCGGGTTTTGCGCTGCAGGGGTTGATGGCCGATGGCGGCCCCAGCCGCAATGACTGGCTGATGCAGTTTCAGGCCGATCTGCTGGGTTGCCCGGTGTGGCGCAGCAACACGGCGGAACTGTCGGCCCTGGGGGCGGCGTTGATGGCGATGCGCAGCCTGTGGGGAGCTACCGATCGGCAACTGGCGGCACTGTTGCCTCAACATGATGAGTTTAAACCCGATATGCAGCGCCACCACCAGCTGCAGGAAAACTACAGCGCGTGGCGGCAGGCGGTACAGCGCACCTTGTGGCGGCCGCAGACGGCCTCATTGATAACAGGAGAACAATCATGAATCGTGACTTCACGGGGAAAACCGTGGTGATTACCGGCGCATGCCGCGGCATTGGCGCCGGTATCGCCGAGCATTTCGCCAGTTTGGGTGCCAATCTGGCGATCGCATCGAATGCGGAGCGCATTCTGACCGCGGCGGAAACGCTGCGCCAGCGTTATCGGGTGGCGGTGCTGCCGGTCATCCTCGACGTTACCGATGAAGCACAGGTAGTTGATTTTTATCGTCAGGTCTGGGAGCGATTTGGCGCGATCGACGTTTCTATTCAGAACGCCGGGGTGATCACTATCGATCGTTTTGACCAGATGCCCAAAAGCGATTTTGAGAAAGTGTTGGCGGTAAATACTACGGCGGTCTGGCTCTGTTGCCGGGAGGCGGCTAAATATATGGTCGGCCAGCGCAAGGGGCGCCTGATCAACACCTCTTCCGGCCAGGGGCGTAACGGATTTATTTATACGCCGCATTACGCCGCCAGCAAAATGGGGGTGATCGGCATTACGCAGAGTTTAGCGCTTGAGCTGGCGCCACATGGCATCACCGTCAATGCATTCTGCCCCGGCATCATTGAAAGCGAGATGTGGGAATATAACGACCGCGTTTGGGGAGAAATTCTCAGCGGCCCGGAAAAAACTTACGGCAAAGGGGAGTTGATGGCCGAGTGGGTGGCGGGTATTCCGCTCAAGCGTGCCGGGCAACCCGAAGATGTGGCGGGTCTCGTGGCCTTCCTTGCCTCAGATGATGCCGATTATATCACCGGCCAAACCATCAATGTGGATGGCGGGTTAATCATGTCTTAACGTGACGATGTCACAAAAAGCGCGGCGTCGGATCGGCGCCGCATCAATCGCTTACATTTTCCCGCCATTGCAATCCACACGGTTGCCCCCATATCCTTATAAATTCGACGTTTTGAGAAGCTTTCTCATCAATTTGTTCGCTAAAGCCGTTTACTGCCGAATATGCCAGCAGATATGTGGTTTTATCGTGCCGCAGGGTTTCCCTGCCGCAGCGGGAAATGCTAACTTAAGGGTTAGGGACGCCACGTTTTGGCATCGTTCATCCGATTCACTCGGCATCGCGGGAAAGAATGTGAAATATTTGCTGATTTTTTTGTTGGTTCTGGTGATCTTCGTGATTTCCGTCACTTTGGGTGCGCATAACGATCAGGTGGTCAATTTTAACTATCTGGTTGCGCAGGGCGATTATCGCGTATCGACCCTGTTGGCCACGCTGTTTGGCGCCGGCTTCGTTCTCGGTTGGATCATTTGCGGCCTGTTCTACCTGCGCACGCGCATTGCGCTGGGCCGCGCCGAGCGCAAGATCAAAAGGCTGGAGCTGCAGCTTGAGCAGCCCGCTGAACCGGCGGCTCAGGCCGTTGTCAGCAAGGAATAACCCTCTATGTTAGAACTGCTGTTTCTGTTGCTGCCCGTGGCTGCCGCGTACGGTTGGTACATGGGGCGCAGAAGCGCTCAGCAGGATAAACAGCAAGAAGCCAACCGCCTGTCGCGCGAATACGTGGCAGGGGTGAACTTTCTGCTTTCCAACCAGCAGGACAAGGCGGTCGATCTGTTCCTCGACATGTTGAAAGAGGACAGCAACACCGTTGAAGCCCACCTGACGCTGGGTAACCTGTTCCGTTCGCGCGGTGAAGTCGACCGCGCCATCCGCATCCATCAGGCTTTGATGGAAAGCGCTTCCCTGACCTTCGAACAGCGCCTGCTGGCGGTACAGCAGCTGGGCCGCGACTATATGGCGGCCGGGCTGTACGATCGCGCGGAAGACATGTTCAGCCAGTTGACTGACGAAGCGGATTTCCGCGTATCGGCGCTGCAGCAGTTGCTGGTGATCCATCAGGCCACCAGCGATTGGCAGAAAGCCATCGACGTGGCGGAAAAGCTGGTCAAGCTGGGCAAAGAGAAACAGCGCGTCGAGATTGCGCATTTCTACTGTGAGCTGGCATTGCAGGCGATGGGCAGTGACGATCTCGATCGGGCGATGAGCTTACTTAAGCGTGCGGACGCGGCCGATAAACAGTGTGCACGAGTATCCATCATGTTCGGGCGCATCTACATGGCGCAAAACGACTACGCCAAAGCGGCAGAGTCGCTGCAGCGCGTACTGAGCCAGGACAAAGAATTGGTCAGCGAAACGCTGCCGATGCTGCAGGAATGCTACACGCATCTGCCGGAACAACAGCACAACTGGGCTGAATTCCTTAAGCGCTGCGTAGAAGAAAACACCGGCGCTACCGCCGATCTGATGTTGGCCGAGATCATCGAGCAGCACGAAGGGCGCGACGTGGTGCAGGTCTATATCAACCGTCAGCTACAGCGTCATCCTACTATGCGGGTGTTTTATCGGTTGATGGATTATCACCTGGCGGACGCCGAAGACGGCCGTGCGAAAGAGAGTCTGCTGTTGTTGCGCGATATGGTCGGCGAGCAAATTCGCACCAAGCCGCGTTACCGCTGCCACAAGTGCGGATTTACCGCACACTCGCTCTATTGGCATTGTCCGTCGTGCCGCGCCTGGTCATCGGTCAAACCGATCCGCGGTCTGGACGGACAATAACGCGGCGGCGCGACAAAATAAAACGGGGCGATTCATCGCCCCGTTTTTTTACGTTCATCGTTTACTTTTTCTTGCCGCCTTTGGCGCCGGTTTTCAACAGCTGACGCAGTTTCTTCAGCTCTTTCTGGCTCAGCGGCTGTTCAATCTCTTCTTCAGTGCTTTGATTGTCGATCTCGCCGTGGTGCAGCTCATCCGCCTTTTTGGTCGGTTTTTCTGCCTTGGCGGCGGGGGCGCTGAAGCTGCTTTCCAGGCGCTGGCACACTTCCACGCTCAATGAAAACTCGTTTTCAGCGGCGGCGGCGCGGATTTTTTCCTTCAGTGCCAGAGGAATTTTAATGGTAAGTGTCGATATCTCGCTCATTTTGAAAGCCTTTCTGCAGGAAGATGCCTTCAAGCTAAGCCACTGGCGATCGGGTGTCTAGTGTGTAATAAAAATTTAATATTTTTGTAACAGTGTAAGGCGAGCAAGATGCGGTTTTTTCAGGCGGGAAACAGAGGCAGGGCCCGAGCGAGCGGGCCCTGTACCGGAAACATTATTTGTAGATGACCGCGGTGCCGCTCAGCATGTTGTTACCCCCGGCGGAGATGATGCGGTAGCTGCTGGCGCCCTGGGCATCCGCTTTAGCGGCCAGTTTTTTCTCCAGGCTGCTGAGGGTGGTCGCATGACCTGCGGAAACGACGCCGGTGGCGGTCAGGCTATCGGCCTGCTGGCTGCTGATCGGCTCAGCGGCGAAAGTGGCGAAAGAGGTCAGTGCGATAGCGGCAGCGGCTGCAAAATATTTGATGGTTTTCATAGGTGACTCCAGTCTGTTTATTTAGGAAGGAAGCCATTCGCTTCCGATGTGGTGAATAATAAAGCATCTTGGCCGATTGAAAATCTGATAATGCTGAGTAATTTATTCAAAATATTTGATTGATAATTTACGCATCTTTACGGTGTTTTACGCTGCGTGGTTTATCGCTGGCGCGCTTTCGTTGACGCGTCATGACAAAGGTGAGAGGTAACATGACAGAGCGCCGGTGCGCGCTGCGGCTGGGATTTCTGGCCCCCGGCATGTAGAATGCGGCGGTCAGTTTCGCGGGTGAGTCCCTGATTATGTCTATTTTACAGAAGGTAGAAGAAATGAAGTCTGAAAATAACGCTAATAACAATGACTTAAAATCATCTCCAATCGTTGTGGCGTTAGATTACGCCGATAAGAATGCCGCGCTGGCGTTCGCCGACCGTATCGATCCGCAAGACTGCCGGCTGAAAGTGGGCAAAGAAATGTTCACGCTGTTCGGGCCGCAGCTGGTGCGCGATCTGCACGGGCGTGGCTTCGACGTATTTCTTGACCTGAAATTCCACGATATTCCCAATACCACCGCGCATGCGGTCGCGGCGGCGGCCGAGCTGGGCGTTTGGATGGTCAACGTCCACGCCAGCGGCGGCGCGCGCATGATGACCGCCGCTAAAGAAGCGCTGACGTCATTCGGGGCGGATGCGCCGCTGCTGATCGCCGTGACGGTGCTCACCAGTATGGAAGCGGAAGACCTGCGCGGCATTGGTATCGAAGCCAGCCCGGCGGAACACGCCGAGCGCCTGGCGCGCCTGACCCACGACTGCGGGCTGGACGGCGTGGTGTGTTCGGCTCATGAAGCGCAGCGCCTGAAGGCCGCCTGCGGGCAGGCTTTCCAGCTGGTGACGCCGGGGATCCGCCCTGAAGGCAGCGCGGCGGGCGATCAGCGCCGCATTATGACGCCGGTGCAGGCGCAGGCCGCTGGCGTGGACTACATGGTGATTGGGCGTCCGATCACCCAATCTGCGGATCCGGCCGCGACGCTGCGCGCGATCCGCGCCTCTTTGGCCTGAGGAACCGCCGATGAATGACGATAACAGCCGCCTGGTGTATTCCACGGACACCGGCCGCATCAAGCAGGAAGACGTTAAACCGCAACGCGCCAAGGGCGACGGCATCGTGCGCATCCAGCGTCAGACTAGCGGCCGCAAGGGGAAGGGCGTGTGCCTGATTACCGGCGTCGATCTGGATGACGCTGCGCTCGACAAACTGGCGGCCGAACTGAAAAAGAAATGCGGCTGCGGCGGTTCGGTGAAAGACGGGATCATCGAGATCCAGGGCGATAAACGCGATCTGCTCAAACAGCTACTGGAAGCCAAAGGCATGAAGGTCAAACTGGCGGGCGGTTGAGGCGAATCGCCATGCCGCAGTGCAATGCTGCGGCATGGCTTGAGGCTGTTGCTGCCGGGAGTTAGCCCGTTAACGGCGAAAGAACCATAGACTTAAAGTAAAGCAGACCTGAAATCATCGTTATTCTGGTTAATACGTCAAAGCGCCTCGGCGCTTTTGCCCGCCTGTCGGCAGAGGAACATCGGAAAGGTTATTTGCCAACCTGGTGACCGATGATGCCCCCTACCGCAGCCCCACCCAGCGTGCCCAACGCGCTGCCGTCTGTCAGCACTGCGCCGCCGACTGCACCGGCGCCGGCGCCGATAGCGGTGTTGCGATCGCGTTTGGACATGTTGGAACAGGCGCTCAGTGAAAATGCCAGAGTCAGAGCCAGAGCGGCGGTGGCGAAACGTTTATTGATAATCATCATAATGACTTCTCCTTAGCATTGGCTATATGGAAGTGCCCTCTAAGTATAGGCGCTAACCATAAATCAGGCCTGCTGTTGATTCCCGTACAGTATCGATATAAAAAATGGCACTTTTTGTTAACGGCCGAATAATTAGCAGGTTACGGCCCAAAAGTGACCGAAACTGAGTATAGGTTTCTCTGAAAGGATAAACAGGTAAATAGTCTTAAAATCCCGTTGCACAAGGGAAACGGCGCGCGGCGTGGCCCGCGCGACGCGAGAGGTGCGGTGGCGGCCCGCGTTATTCGTTGACCAGCTCCACCTGTACGCCCTGGCGTTTCAGCTGATGCTGATACTCCAGCGCCAGGCGTGAATCGGTGATCACTCGGCTGATTTGCCCCGGCTGCGCCAGCGGGTTGGGTTGGATCTGGCCGAATTTGCTGGAGTCCGTCAGCACGATATTCTCCACGCCCTTGGCCAGCACCGCGCTGACCACGTCGGCGCGCATCATGTCGCGGCCGGTAAAGCCGGTTTCGGCCTGAAAGCCGTCAATGCCGATAAACGCCTTGTTGAAATGCACCTGCTGAATGCACAGCCGTGTGAGCGGGCCGACCACGGTCTCGCTTTTCTTCTGATACATGCCGCCGAGGACAATCACGTCGCAGTCGGTTTCTTTCAGCAGGTTGGCGATATAGTGGCTGACGGTGATCAGCGTAATACGCTTGCGTTCGGCGATGTAGCGCGCCAGCAGGGCGTTGGCGCTGCCGCTCTCGATGAAGATCGTCTCACCGTCGTTGACCTGCGCCGCGGCGTACTGTGCCAATCGTTGTTTGAGGGTGAAATTGGACATCATGCGAGCGTCGACGTCGTCGCTTTCCAACGCCACGGCGGAACCGTGTACTCGCTTCAAATAACTGCGTTTTTCCAGCAGGTTGAGATCCTGCCGGATGGTGACTTCCGATACGCCCGAGGCCCGCGCCAGCTCATTGACGCTGATCCGCCGGCGATCGTTAACCAACTGCAATATGGTCTGTTGTCGTAAATTCATATCGGCCTGATGATGCGGCCGCCAAGGCGCGGCCGCTAAGAGTCAAAGGTTTAAAGAGTATGTTCTGTGCGCGCAATAATATCATCCTGCGCCTCAGGGGATAATGCGGTAAAGAAAGCGGAATAGCCAGCTACGCGAACCACTAAATCACGATATTGGTCAGGGTGTTGCTTCGCCGCCAGCAGCGTTTCGCGCGACACGATGTTGTACTGCACATGCCAACCGCGATAGCTCTCGAAGAAGGTGCGCAACATCAGCATCAGCTTTTCCCGATCGCGCGGGTTGTCCAGCGTCGCCGGATTCAGCTTCTGATTGAGCAGCACGCCGCCAAGGATCGCCTCGGTTGGCAACTTGGCGAGCGAATTGAACACCGCCGTTGGCCCCAGGTGGTCGGTGCCGGACGCCGGGCTGGCGCCTTCCGCCAGAGGCTGGTGCGCCTTGCGCCCATCCGGCGTGGCCAGGGTGGCGGCGCCGAAGGGCACGTTGGCCGAAATCGACGAGGTGCCGGCGTAGTAGCCGCCGCCGATCGGCCCGCGGCCGAAGCGGGTGTTGCGGTACTGTTTCAGTTCTTCGATGTAGGTTTGGTAGGCGCGCACCAGCAGCCGATCGACCTCGTCCACATCGTTGCCGTATTTGGGCGCGGCGTTGAGCAGCCGCTGACGCAGTTGTTCGCCATCCAGTCCGGCGAAGTCTTCGGCCAGCGCGGCCGCCAGCTGCTGCTGGCCGATCGCCCCTTGGTCGAACACCAGTTTGCGCACCGCCGCCAGGCTGTTGCCCAGGTTGGCGATGCCGACCTGCAGGCCGGAAACCCAGTCGTATTTGGCGCCGCCTTGCTTGATGCTTTTGCCGCGTTCAATGCAGTCATCCACCAGCGCGGAGCAGAGGATATCGTGGGCGTTCTCCTCCAGCACGCTGTCCACCACGCACTCGATCTCGATCGACTTGCGCGTGTAGTAGCGAATTTGCCGATCCCAGGCGGTTAAGACCTGTTCGAAATCGGCGAAGTTTCCTTTGGACAGCGCCTGTTCCTGCGGCAGGAAGATCTGCCCGGAGGTGGCGTCGCGGCCTTGTTCCAGCGCCGCCAGCAGCACGCGGGCGAAGTTGATGAAGCTCATGCCGGTGCAGCGATAACCCCATTTGCCGCCGACGGCGGTCTCGATACAGCCGATGGCGGCGTAGTCGTAAGCGTCCTGCGGCTCGACCCCCAGCTTGATGAACTCGGGAATGACGATTTCGTCGTTATTGAATGCCGGCATGCCGAAGCCGCAGCGGATCACCTGTACGCAGGCGTCG
This sequence comes from Serratia sp. CY47444, assembly GCF_052168635.1. Classification (NCBI taxonomy): domain Bacteria; kingdom Pseudomonadati; phylum Pseudomonadota; class Gammaproteobacteria; order Enterobacterales; family Yersiniaceae; genus Serratia; species Serratia sp. CY47444. The sequence goes on along the minus strand of NZ_JBJNMH010000001.1, from coordinate 330,627 downwards.
AGGAAATCGGCGCTCATCCCGGCGTGGTAACGCACGCTGAGGTTGGGCTGGGTGGAACGCAGGCGGCCGCAGGATTCGAGAATGGCGTAGGACAGCGGATTGACCGCGTCACACGGCCGCCCATCGACCCGTTTTTGCCCGCCGATGGTGACGTTTTGGTACAGCGGGCTGCCGGCGGAGGCCTTGGAGTGCGAGCCGGAGCGGATCTTGTTGATCTCCAGCAGCTTCAGCCAGCAGCTGTGCAGCAGCTCGATGGCGTCTTCCCGCGCCAGGTTTTGCTCCAGCTCCACGTCGCGCCGATACCAGGGATAGAGATATTGGTCGAGGCGACCGAAGGAAACCGAATGGCCGTTGGATTCGATCTGCAACGTCAGCTGGATGAAATAGCACAGTTGCAGCGCCTGCCAGAAGGTTTGCGGCGGGCGATGGGCGATCAGGTCGCAGTTGTCTGCGATAGCCAGCAGCTCGGTGCGACGCCAGTCGCGGGTTTCGCGTTGCGCCATATCGCGCGCCAGGCGTGCGAAGCGTAGGATGTGCTCACTCAGCGCCGTCAGCACGATATCGATAGCGTTGAGAAACTGCGCTTTGTGCAGATCTTCCCACTCGGTCAGGCGCAGGCGGCTGCGGCGCGCGTTCACTTTTTCGCGCAGGCCGTCGAGGCCTTGTTCCAGTAGCAGCGGGAAGTTGACCGCCAGATGGGCGTCGCCAGAGGTCATGTTGCCCTCGGCCTTGATGATGCCCGTGGCGAGCAGCGCCTTCTGTTCGTCGGTAAACATGCCGTAGCAGCGATCCTGCACCGTTTGGCCGCGCCACCAGGGGCAAAGACGGTGCAAAATCGCCTTATTCTCTTCGCTGACCGAGAAGCCGGCACCCGGCCGGTCTGCCAACTGGTCTATCTCGTTTTCTATCCAGCCGACGGTGTATTCGGGGAAGATCGGCGCGGCGCGCAGCTCGCTGGCCTGGTTGCCGACGATCAGCTCGTCGTTGGCGATCCAGATGCTGCGCTTCGCCAGGTGGTTGGCCAGCGCCAGCGCACGGCGCACCGGCAGCGGCCGATCCTGATGCTGCTGATAGGCCTCGGTATAGTGCTGCGCGCGTTCGGTGCACACCGGCGGTTTGACGATGTGGATCAGCGCGTTCTTATGCGCCTGAATACGGGCGCTGAGGGTGGTCAAATCCAATGTGGTCATGGCGTTATCCTCGCAAAATGGCGGTCAGGCCTTTGGCGCCGGCGTACGTTTCGGCGAAGGCCAGCAGATCGGGCGCGTCCAGCGGTGTGCGGGCGGCGCGGTAGGGTTCGCCGAGCAGGTGATACTTGTTGATGCCCAGCGTGTGGTACGGCAGAAAGTGGATCTCCGATACGCCGATCTCGTCGGCGGCGAAGTCGACAATCGCGCGGACAGAGTGGCGATCGGCATTGAAATCGGGGATCAGCGGTACGCGCACGGTCATTGGCACGCCGTGCGCCGCCAGCCGGCGAAAATTGTTCATCACCCGGCGGGCCGAGCCGCCGGTCCAGGTTTTGAAACGCGCTTCATCGGTGTGTTTGAGATCGGCCAACAGCAGATCCAGCCAGGGCAACGAAGGGGCGATGTAATGCCACGGCACGTGCAGACAGGATTCGACGGCGGTGTGGATGCCGGCTTCGCGACCGCGCCGCAGCAGCTCCGCCGCGACCTCCGGCTGCATAAAGGGTTCGCCGCCGGACAGCGTTAAACCGCCGCCGCTGCGCAGGTAGAAAGGCTTATCCCGCATCACCTCGGCCATGATATCGTCGGGGTTGACCACGCTGCCGCACAGGCTGAGCGCGCCGGTTGGGCAGGCGGCGGCCAGCGCCGCGTAGTCGTCTGCGCTGATGACGTCGCGCCGCAGCGTCAGTGCGCCCTCGTCACGTAGCAGGCCTTGTGGGCAGCGCTCGGTGCACAGCGTACAGCCGCTCAGACACAGGCGCTCGTCAAACAGCAGATCCGCGTGGCGCGAGCGGCTTTCCGGGTTCTGACACCAGCGGCAGCTCAGCGGGCACCCTTTTAAAAAGACCACGCTGCGGATGCCGGGGCCATCATGGGTCGAGTAGCGCTGCAGATTGAAGAACATGAATCACCCGTTTGGCGTTGCTGAATCTTTCGCCATTAAAGATCTTTCGAATGAAAGTTGAATTGATTTTGATCAAAAGTTGACAGGGTTTTTGCCCTATGATGATCAGAGTTTGAATCCGCCCACAGAACATGACACAGGAGTCCGTGATGGAGCTTTATCTCGATACCGCCGATGTGACCGCGGTAAAACGCCTGGCGCGCATTCTGCCGCTGCACGGCGTCACCACCAACCCGAGCATCGTGGCGAAGGAAGGCAAGCCGATCTGGGAAGTGCTGCCTGCGCTGCGCGACGCCCTTGGCGGCACCGGCAAGCTATTCGCGCAGGTGATGGCGGCCGATGCGGAGCGCATGGTGGCGGAGGCGTCGCTGCTCAGCCAGCGGGTACCGGGGCTGGTGGTGAAGATCCCGGCAACCGCGGAGGGATTGGCGGCGATCAAGAAGCTTAAAACGATGTCCATCCCGACGCTGGGCACCGCGGTGTACGGTGCCGGGCAGGGGCTGTTGGCCGCCTTGGCCGGGGCGGAATATGTGGCGCCTTACGTCAATCGGGTTGACGCGCAGGGCGGCGACGGTATTGAAATGGTGCACGAGCTGCAGCAGCTGCTGAGCCTGCACGCGCCGTCGGCGCAGGTGCTGGCCGCCAGCTTCAAAACACCGCGCCAGGCGCTGGAATGCCTGCTGGCGGGCTGCCAGGCCATCACGCTGCCGGTGGATGTGGCGGAGCAGTTCCTCAGTGCGCCGGCGGTGCAGGCCGCGGTCGAGAAATTCGAGCAGGATTGGCAGGGGGCGTTCGGCTCAACGCTGTTAGGCTAAAGCCAGTAAAAAGGGCGCCGCGGCGCCCTTGCTTGATGCTCGGTTCGTTTAGCCGCGGCCGGTCTCCTCTCGCAGCGCGGCGCCGACCTCGTGCGTCGTCGGCTGTTCGGAACGTAGCGCCCGGCGGATCGCGAAGAAGGCGGCAATCAGCATGGTTACCGCCACCAGCATAAAGAACCCGCACAGCGCGGCGTTGATCTGGTTGCTGAACACGATGGTTTCCATGTCTTTCAAAGACTTGGCCGGCGCAATGATCGTGCCTTGCTCGATGCCGGTGGAGAACTTCTTCGCCTGCGCCAGGAAGCCGATGCTCGGTTTTTCGTGGAAGATCTTCTGCCAGCCGGCGGTCATGGAGGTCACGAACAGCCAGGCGGTCGGTAAAATGGTGACCCAAGCGTAGCGCTGTTTTTTCATCTTGAACAGCACCACGGTGCCGAGGATTAGCGCCATCGACGCCAGCATCTGGTTGCCGATACCGAACAGCGGCCACAGGGTATTGATGCCGCCGAGCGGATCGACCACGCCCTGATACACGAAGAAACCCCAACCGGCCACCGCCACCGTGGTGCCCGCCAGGTTGCCGAACCAGGAGCGGTTGTTGGCCAACTGCGGTACCGCCACGCCCACCAAATCCTGCACCATAAAGCGACAGGCGCGGGTACCGGCGTCGACGGCGGTCAGGATGAACAGCGCTTCGAACAGAATGGCGAAGTGGTACCAGAAGGCCATCATCGCCCGGCTGTTGAACACCTCGCTGATGATGTGCGCCATGCCCACGGCGAAGGTCGGGGCGCCGCCGGCGCGCGACAGGATGGAGTTCTCGCCCACCTCTTTGGCGATCAGCGCCAGCGTTTCCGGCGTGACGATAAAGCCCCAGCTGTTGATCACCTGCGAAGCATTTTCCACCGTGGTGCCGATCAGTGCCGCCGGCGAGTTCATGGCGAAGTAAACGCCCGGATCCAGCACCGAGGCACAGATCAGCGCCATGATGGCGACGAAAGACTCCATCAGCATGGCACCGTAGCCAATAAAGCGAATGTGGCTTTCGCGTTCCACCAGCTTGGGCGTGGTGCCGCTGGAGACCAGCGCGTGGAAGCCGGAAATGGCGCCGCAGGCGATGGTGATGAACAGGAACGGGAACAGGGCGCCGGCGAACACCGGGCCGCTGCCGTCGATGAAGCGCGAGACCGCCGGCATTTTCATCTCCGGCATGGCGAAGACGATGCCGATAGCCAGGCCGATGATGACGCCGATTTTCATAAAGGTGGAAAGGTAATCGCGCGGCGCCAGCAGCAGCCACACCGGCAGCACCGAGGCGACGAAGCCGTAGATCACCAGCACCCAGGTCAGGGTGGTACCGTGCAGCGTGAAGAACGGCCCCCAATAGGGATCTTGCGCCACGTTGCCGCCGTAAACGATCGCCAGCAGCATCAGCACGAAGCCAATCACCGAAATTTCAGCGATTTTGCCCGGCCGGATAAAGCGCATGTAGATGCCCATGAACAGGGCGATCGGGATGGTGGCGGCGATGGTGAACAGCCCCCACGGGCTGTCGGCCAACGCTTTTACCACCACCAGCGCCAGCGCCGACAGGATGATGATCATCACCCCCAGTGCGCCGAGCATGGTGATCACCCCGGCGAATGCGCCCAGCTCTTGCTTGGCCATTTCCCCCAGCGAACGGCCGTCGCGGCGTGTGGAGATGAACAGCACCAGGAAATCCTGCACCGCGCCGGCCAGCATGACGCCGACCAGGATCCAGATGGTTCCCGGCAGGAAGCCCATCTGCGCGGCCAGGATCGGCCCCACCAGCGGCCCGGCACCGGCGATGGCGGCGAAGTGGTGGCCGAACAGCACCCATTTGTTGGTGGGCACGTAGTCCAGGCCGTCGTTGTGACGTTCTGCCGGGGTCAGACGACGGTCATCCAGTTCAAAGACCTTGTCGGCAATGAACCGGCTGTAGAAGCGGTAGGCGATGCTGTAGCAGGCGACGGCGGCGACCACCAGCCAGACGGCGTTGACGTGCTCGCCACGGCTGAGCGCCAGCATGGCGAAAGCGAAGGCGCCGACCAACGCCACCAGCAGCCAGATAAATCCGGACCTGATGTTTTTCATGAAACAACTCCTTGGCGTGCAGAGGTAAAAATCAACGTTGTTATTAGGAATGACATTTTAACAGTAGAAGTTTTGCCGCCGAACCGCGGCAGGTCGGATGAGAAATGTGAAGCAGGTGGGGTTTTAGTGTAAAAACAACGTGATGAAACCGCGTTGGCGCAGGCTGTCGCCCACACCATCCTGAGCAGTTATTCATTCTGCATTTTCACGGCGCGCACAGCGAATTATCGTCGTTTTTTATCTGGGCACGGTGTCTGGCGGATTATTATTTTATCTGTCGAGGCGTGCCGAAATAAAATTATTCATGCCGTGTTATACCTTTATTTTCACCCGCAGGCTTAATCATTCATCAAATAAATAATAAAGCTACGAAAGGAATTTAATTATGATAAATAAAATCATCGAAGGGTATTTACCGCAGCTCACGGCCATTCGGCACGATATTCATCAGCACCCTGAATTGGGTTTCGAAGAGTTTCGCACCAGCGATCTGGTGGCGGATTATCTGAGTTCGTGGGGCTATGAGGTGCACCGCGGATTGGCGGGCACCGGCGTGGTGGGTACGTTGCGGGTGGGCGACGGCGTTAAACGCCTCGGATTGCGTGCCGATATGGACGCTCTGCCGATCGAAGAGAACAACGGCAAGCCCTGGAGCAGCAGCGTGGCCAACCGCATGCACGCCTGCGGCCATGATGGGCACACCACTATGTTGCTCGGTGCCGCCCGCTATCTGGCGCAAACGCGCAACTTCAACGGCACGCTGCACCTGATTTTCCAACCGGCGGAAGAGATGCTGAACGGCGGCGCGCGCATGGTCGAACAGGGGCTGTTCGAGCGCTTCCCTTGCGACGCCATCTTCGCCATGCACAACATGCCGGGGATGCCGCTCGGCGAGTTCTTCTTCCAGCACGGCCCGTTTATGGCCTCGATGGATCAGTTCAACGTGCGGGTGCAGGGGCGTGGCGGCCACGGTGCCATCCCGCAGCTGACGGTCGATCCGGTGCTGGTGGCTTCGCATATCACCGTCGCGCTGCAGAGCATCGTTTCGCGCAATATCGATCCGCTGGAGGCGGCGGTGATCACCGTCGGCAGCATCAAGGCCGGTGAAGCGGCCAACGTGATCCCGGACAGCGCGGAGATGAAGCTCAGCGTGCGCTCGCTGGATCGCCAGGCGCGCGCCACCTTGCTGGCACGTATTCCGGCGCTGATCGAGGCGCAGGCGGCAAGCTTCGGCGCGCATGCGGTGGTGGAACACGTTAACGGCACGCCGGTGTTGGTCAACGACGAAGCGATGACCCGCTTTGCCCACCGTGTGGCGGAGCAGCAGTTCGGCGCCGCCCGCGCGCACTACGGTGCCCGGCCGCTGATGGGCAGCGAAGATTTCGCCTTCATGCTCGATGCACATCCGCAGGGCTGCTACCTGATCGTTGGCAACGGCGATGGCGAAGGCAGCTGCATGGTGCATAACCCGGGATATGACTTCAATGACGGCTGTCTGGCGGCCGGCAGCCAGTATTGGGGAGCGTTGGCGGAAGCGTATTTAAAATAAACGCGAAAAATAATAACAGGGAAGATAATGATGAGTGAAAATACGGCTGAAACCCAAACGGAAATAATATCGGCCCCGAAGGTCGGTGGCAAAAAGGTCATATTCGCCGCCTCCTTCGGTAATGCGCTGGAGTTTTTCGATTTCGGTATTTATAACTTCTTCGTTATTTATATCAGCGTATTGTTTTTTCCCCCGTCTAGCGATCCGCATCTGGCGTTGCTGTTGGCGTTTGCCACGTTCGGCGTCAGCTTTTTCATGCGGCCGCTGGGCGGCATTCTGATTGGCGCCTATGCCGATCGCTGTGGCCGCAAGCCGGCGATGATCCTGACGATTTCCTTGATGAGCCTGGGCACGGCGATGATCGGCTTTGCGCCGACCTACGCCAGCGCCGGCTATTGGGGAACCGCCACGCTGGTGGCCGCGCGTCTGATCCAGGGCGTAGCGGCGGGCGGCGAGGTGGGGGCGTCGATGTCGTTGCTGGTGGAGTCGGCGCCGCCCAATCGGCGCGGTTTCTATTCCAGCTGGTCACTGGCGACGCAGGGCATCGCCACCGTGGTTGGCGGCGTCACCGCGCTGGCGCTCAGTGCGACCTTGCCGGTGCTTTCCGGCGAACCGAACGCCATGGCCGAGTGGGGATGGCGCATTCCATTCTTTATCGGCGTGGCGCTGGCGCCGCTCGGTTGCTGGCTGCGTCTCGGGCTGGAAAGCGATCGGCCGTCGGTGGCGCGGGCTCACGAGCCGCCTGCTCAGCTGCGCCAGCACTCGCGGGCGGTAGTGCTCGGTGTGATGCTGACCATCGGCGCCACCGTCGCCACTTACATCTCGATGTATTATCTCGGCACCTACGCGGTGAAATACCTGGGAATGGCGCAGGCCTACGGTTATGCCGCGATGCTATTGGCGGGGCTCATCACCTTCGGCGGCAGTCTGCTGGTCGGGCACTGGTGCGATCGTTACGGCCGTCTGCCGCTGATCCGCGGGTCGCGGATCGCGATTCTGATCGTGGCCCTGCCGGCGTTTTGGTGGCTGAGCGCGGTGCCGCATCCTGCGGTGCTGCTGCTGATCGTCGCGGTGCTGGTCGGGTTGACCACGCTCGGTTCGGTGCCGACCATGTTGATGATTTCGGAGCTGTTCCCGCAGCGCATTCGTGCGCTGGGGTTTGCGTTGGTCTACAGCCTCGGGGTGGCGATCTTCGGCGGCTTCGCCCAGTACATCGCTTCGCAGTCGATCGCGCTGAGCGGTTCGCTGCTGGCGCCCGCCGTCTATCTGATGGTGGCTACGCTGGCTTCGCTGGCGGTGCTGCCATTGCTGCGTGAAACCGGCGGCGAGCCGCTGCGCTAGCGAGCGCCCGCCGAAAAAAAACGCCGGCGGTTTTCACCGTCGGCGCTTTGCGTTGCGACCGTTTCAGGCTGGCGTTCAGGCCGCCGGGCGGGCGATCACGCTGCGGGTTTCCATGCGCACTTCGGCGATGGTGACCTGCAAGGTATCGCTCTGGCGGTAAACCACTTCGCCTTTAATCTGCACGGTGCCGGTTTCCTGGCTGCACTGCATCTCGTCACGCACCGCGTGAATGAACGGTGCCGGGATGAAGGCAACCGCGCCGTTGTCCAGCAGGCGTACACGCAAGCCGCCACGGGTCACGTCGATGATCTCGGCGTTGAAGCGGGTATCGGTACCGGCCTTGTCCTGCAGGAAGCGGGCGTACAGCCAGTCGCCGACGTCGCGCTCCGCCATGCGGTTCAGGCGGCGGCGCTCCGCCAGCTGCACCGTGACGTCATCCTGTGGCTTTTCCGCCGGTTGCTGGTTGATGATCGCCTTCAGCAGACGATGGTTGACCATATCGCCGTATTTACGGATCGGCGATGTCCAGGTGGCGTAAGCCTCCAGACCCAGACCGAAGTGTGGCCCCGGCGTAGTGCTGATCTCGGCGAAGGTCTGGAAGCGACGGATGCGGCTGTCGAGGAATTGGGTCGGCTGCGCATCCAGGTGGCGGCGCAGTTCGCAGAAACCGTCGAGGGTCAGCAGCTTCTCGGCTTCGGCTTCCACGCCGTTGGCCTGCAGCACGGTGACCGCTTGTTCAACCAGCGCAGGATCGAAACCGGTGTGCACGTTGTACACGCCGAAGCCCAGGCGATCGCGCAGCACGATGGCGGCGCAGACGTTGGCGGCGATCATGCACTCTTCAACGATGCGGTTGGCGCTGCGGCGCTGCTCGGTAACGATCTCCAGCACGTCGCCTTTTTCACCCAGCACGAAGCGGTAGTCCGGACGATCTTTGAACACCAGCGCATGCTGGTGGCGCCAGGCATTGCGCGCATCGCAAACGCGCTTCAGCAGGGTGATTTGTTGCGCGATGGCGTCGCTCGGCGGTTGCCAGCCGGCAATGCCGTCCAGCCAGTCGGAGACTTCGTCGTACACCAGTTTGGCTTTGGATTCGATCTCGGCGGCGAAGAACTGAATATCGTCGCCTAGCGCGCCGTCGGCGGCGATGGTCACGCGGCAAGCCAGCACCTGGCGGCGCTCGTTAGGGCGCAGCGAGCACAGGTTGTCCGACAGATCGCGCGGCAGCATCGGGATGTTGAAGCCCGGCAGGTAATTGGTGAAGGCGCGCACGCGGGCGATATCGTCCAGCTTGCTGCCTTGTTCGACGTAGGCAGTCGGATCGGCGATGGCGATGGTCAACTGCAGCGAACCGTCACCGTTGTCGGTCACGTACAGCGCATCGTCCATGTCCTCGGTGCTGGCACTGTCGATGGTGACGAATTCGAGCGCGGTCAGATCTTCACGCACCAGCGCAGCGTCCGGCTCGCTGAGGGCCTGCATCTCCGGCGCCTCTTTTTCCAGGTTGTGACGCGCCAGCGTCACCCACCACGGGGCGAAATGGTCTTCGCCTTCGGTGATAAAGTGGGTCAGGTCGGCGTTGAAGCCGCGATCGCCTTTCAGCGGATGGCGGCGCATTTCCGCCACCGCCCAGTCGCCGGCCTGGAAATTGTGGGTCAGTTCACGCACCGGGCGGCACGGAATCGCATCTTTCAGCAACGGATGATCGGGCACGATGGACAGGCGATCGTCGCGCTTTTGCACGCGGCCGACAAAGCGCGACAGGAACGGCTCGACCAGGGTTTCCGGCTCGGCGATTTCGCGCTCTTTCTCGGTGTGCAGGGTGGCGATAATGCGATCCCCGTGCATGACTTTCTTCATGTACGGCGGTGGAATGAAGTAGCTTTTTTGACCGTCTACTTCAAGAAAGCCAAAGCCTTTCTCGGTCCCTTTCACGACGCCTTCAACGCGCGGGGTCTGAGAGTGAAGTTGCTGTTTAAGCTGCGCCAGCAGCGGGTTATCTTGAAACATATCGTCCAGTGAATGGGTTGTGAGTGGCAAGATTTGCGGCTGACAGTTTTACGCGAATCACCCGCTGCGAGCAAGCCTAACGTCACGGAACCCCGCGTTGCCGCGCGATTTTGCGCAAGAATGGTCAATCGAAGGGCGAACGATGAAAAACCCCGGCGCGCAGGCCGGGGTGAAGGGCGTGGGACAATCAGTCCCGCAGCGGCGTCGGCTGCAGGATTTCAATCCAGTAATCGTCTGGATCGCGAATGAACGCCACGTAGTTCATGCGGCCTTCATGCAGGCGTTTCTGGAAGGTGACGCCCAGGCGCTCAAACCGCTCGCAGGCGGCGCGCACGTCCGGCACCGTGACGCACAGGTGGCCAAAGCCGCGCGGTTCGCTGTTGCCGTTGTGGTAGTGGAAATCCGCCTGATTTTCGGTGCCGTGGTTATGGGTCAGCTCGAGAATACCCGGCTGGCTCAGCGCCCAGCGTTTGCGTTCGTCGTCATCCTGCGGGATCTGCTCGCGCGGGCTGCGCGTCAGGTAGCAGATGGTGAAAGCGGCTTCTTTGAACTCTTCCAGATAGACCGGGGTAAAGCCCAGCACGCGCGTATAGAAATCCAGCGCTTTGGCCAGATCCTTCACGCGGATCATGGTGTGGTTGAACACGTAACCGTCGGTAACCGCGTCCGGTTGGGCCGCCACGCCGGGCAGCGTCAGTAAATCATTCAGTGGCATCAGTGATCCTCCTCAGGGTGTCGGCAGACTGTAGGTGAAATCGATGCTAATCTAAAGTAATTGTTTTTAACTAAAACACTAACTAAAAGTGAATGATAGATGAAGCTGAGCCAGCTGAAGTTTTTCTGCACCGTGGTGGAACACAAAACCATCGCCGCCGCCGCCCGCGAGCTGCACTGCGTGCCTTCCAACGTCACGCTGCGGCTGCGTGAACTAGAGGAGTCGCTGGGCGGCGAGCTGTTTTTCCGCGACAAGAACCGGCTGTACGTCAATCCCAAAGGGCGGCTGTTCTATCAGCAGGCGCGCGACATCGTGGCGCAGGCGGAGCGCAGCAAGCAGCTGTTCGCCGGCGAGCATCAGCATGGGCTGCTGAACCTCGGGGCGCTGGATTTCTCGCTGGTCAGCCATTTACCGGCGCGTATTGCCAGGCTGCGCCGTTTACAGCCTCATCTGCACATCAACGTACTGAGCCGCGACTCGCTGGTGCTGGAACGCATGCTGATCGACAGCGATCTCGACCTGGCGATCACCGACGGCCCGATTGAGCATCCGTTACTGGCCAGCCAAAAGGCATTCGATGAACGGCTGGTATTGCTGATGCCGGCCGATGTCGGGGAACCCGACGCCGCCACGCTGGTGCCGCTGGAGTTTTACACGTTCAGCCGCGAATGTTCGTTTCGCCTGAAGGTGGATCACTGGCTGGCCTCGCGCGGGCTGAAACCGCGCATGACGCTGGAAATGGAGTCTTATGCCGCGATGGCGGCCTGCGTGCAGGCCGGTTGCGGCGTGGCCTGCGTGCCCGGTTCGTTGCTGCCGCTGATCTTGCCGGCACCAGGGTTGAAGGTGGTGGAAATGGGTGAGGAGGGCGTGAGCGATCTGTACTTCGTCTGGCGACGGCATCAGCTGTCCGACGAGTTGCAGACTATCCTGGAAATATTGGCGCGCCCGGCGTGAACCGGGCGCGCATGTTCAGGCAATACGCAGCGAGGGTTGCTGCTCGCTGCGGCGAATCACCACCGGGATCGACTTCGAGGTCGGGGTGCCGGTACCGTCGCCGAAGCTGGCCAGCGGCACCAGCGGGTTGGTTTCCGGGTAGTAGGCCGCCAGGTTGCCACGCGGAATGTCGTAACTCACTAGCTTGAACCCGTCCACTTTACGCACCACGCCATCGTTCCACAGGGTTTCTATCTCTACCCGTTCGCCATCCTGTAGGCCCAGTGCCGCCAGATCCTCCGGATGGATGAACAACACTTCGCGCTGGCCGTAAACGCCGCGATAGCGGTCATCCAGACCATAGATGGTGGTGTTGTACTGATCGTGCGAGCGCAGCGTCTGCAGGGTAAACGGCGCTTGCTCGTCGCCCAGCTGCGGGAACAGGGTGGTCGGCAGCGCGGCGGCGCTGAATTCCGCCTTGCCGCTCGGCGTGGCGAAGCGCAGTTCGGCGGCAGCATTGCCCAGGTAGAAACCGCCGGGCTGGTCGCAGCGCCGGTTGAAATCTTCGAAGCCGGGAATGGTGGCGGCGATATGATCGCGGATCAGCGAATAGTCGTCGGCCAGTTCCAGCCAGTCCAGCTGTTGCGTACCTAGCACGGCGTCGGCGATGCCGCAGACGATCGCCGTCTCTGAACGTTGAGTATCCGCCAGCGGTTTGCCGATGCCTTCCGAAGCGTGAACCATGCTGAATGAATCCTCGACCGTGATGTACTGCGAGCCGCTGGCCTGCATGTCCAGTTCGGTGCGGCCGAGCGTCGGCAGGATCAGCGCGTCTTTGCCGGTCACCAGGTGGCTGCGGTTAAGCTTGGTGCTGATATGCACCGTCAAATCGCAGTTGCGCAGGGCGCGGGCGGTGCGTTCGGTGTCCGGCGCTGCGGCGGCCAGGTTGCCGCCCAGCGCGATCAGCACTTTCACTTCGCCGCGCAGCATCGCTTCGATCGCTTCCACCGTGTTGTGCCCCACCGCGCGATTGGCGGTGAAGTTAAAGTGGCGTTCCAGGCTGTCGAGCAGCGCCTTCGGCGACTTCTCATCAATCCCCATGGTGCGGTTACCCTGGACGTTGCTGTGGCCGCGCACCGGGCACAGACCGGCGCCCGGTTTGCCCAGTTGCCCGAACAGCAGCTGCAGGTTGGTGATTTCACGCACCGTCGCAATAGAGTGTTTATGCTGAGTCACGCCCATCGCCCAGGTGCAGATCACCCGTTCGGCACCCTGGTAGGTGGCCGCCGCCTGGCGCAATTGCGCTTCGCTCAGGCCCGATTGCGCGGTAATGGTCTGCCACTCGGTCGCGTCCACCTGCGCCAGGTAAGCCTCCACGCCGACGCTGTGCTGTTCGATAAATGCCAGGTCGAACAGGGCGGGTTCACCAGCGGCCATACGCTGGCGGTGAGTTTCCAGCAGCGCTTTCACCATGCCGCGCACCGCTGCCATATCGCCGCCCAGATTTGGCTGGTAATAGGAAGAGCTGATCGGCGAGGATTTTGGCGTCAGCATCTGTACCGGATCCTGCGGATCGGCGAACCTTTCCAGCCCACGTTCGCGCAGGGTGTTGAAACTGACGATACGCGCGCCGCGTCGGGCGGCGTTTTTCAGGCTGTGCAACATGCGCGGGTGGTTGGTGCCGGGGTTTTGACCGAACACGAAGATGGCGTCGGCCTTTTCGAAGTCATCGATGCGGATGGTGCCTTTGCCAACGCCGATGCTCTGCTTCAGCCCGACGCCGCTCGCTTCGTGACACATGTTGGAGCAGTCGGGGAAATTGCTGGTGCCGAGCATGCGGCCGAACAGCTGATAAAGGTACGACGCTTCGTTGCTGGCGCGGCCCGAGGTATACAGCTCGATCTGGTTCGGGTTGTCCATACCGTTGATGTGCTTGGCGATCAGCGCCAGCGCGTCCGGCCAATGGATAGGCTCATAGTGGTCGGTTTCGGCGTTGTAGCGCATCGGATGGGTGAGGCGACCCTGGTATTCGAGGAAATAGTCGCTCTGCTGCTGCAGGGTGCTGACGCTGTGGGCGGCGAAGAACTCAGGCTCCACGGCGCTGCGCGTCGCTTCCCAACTGACCGCTTTGGCGCCGTTTTCGCAGAAGCTGAAGGTGCTGTGGTTGTCGTCGCCCCAGGCGCAACCGGGGCAGTCGAAGCCGCGTGCCTTGTTGACGCGCATCAGGTTGCGCATGTTTTTTAGCGTTTGTTTACTGTCGAGGACAAAGCGGGTGGTGGCTTCAAGCGAACCCCAGCCGCCCGCTGGGCCGGTATAAGGCTTGATTGACGGTTTGAATTTCATGGTGACACTTCGCAGGTGGTTGTAGCTAAAAAGTAAACGCTTTTTTATGCGTCTTGCGTATTTATGTCACAAGTTTAGGGGCGTGGCAGGCAGGCGTCTAATCGAATGGGGCAATGGCGGCATAGAGCGTATCTATCGCAGGCGGACGCTGACCTAAACAAATGGTTGCATAAAGACACCCGCTGCAAAAGAGTAATGGTTTCGTCTGAAAGTGAATTCATGCAGTCTATCTCGCGGATTATATTGGCATTTTATTCAGCCTGCGGGCCAGAGGAACACAGCGTGAAGCGTTCAGTATCAGTGGTGATCGGCGGTATATTACTGCCTTTAGCGGCGCAGGCGGCGGAAACGACGCCCCATTTTCCCACCATGACCCCACCGGCGATAGACGCCGCCTCTTACGTTTTGATGGATTACACCACCGGCCAGGTACTGGCGGCCGGCAATGCCGACGAACGGCGCAACCCGGCCAGCTTGACCAAACTCATGACCGGGTTGGTGATCGACCACGCGCTCGATCAGCACAAGATTGGCCTCGACGATGTCGTCACCGTGGGGAAAGACGCCTGGGCGCAGGGCAACCCGGTGTTCAAAGGTTCTTCGTTGATGTTCCTGAAGCCTGGTGACAGGGTCACGGTTCGCGATCTCAGCCGCGGTATCATCATCGATTCCGGCAACGACGCCTGCGTGGCGATGGCGGACTATGTGGCGGGCAGCCAGGCCAACTTCGTCAAGCTGATGAACGAGAAGAGCGCGCAGCTGGGCCTGCAGAACACCCATTTCGAAACGGTACACGGGCTGGATGCGCCGGGGCAATTCACCACCGCCGGCGATCTGGCGGTGATTGCGCGCGCCATCATCATGAGTGAGCCGGCGGAATACCACATGTACAGCGAGAAATCGCTGACCTGGAACGGTATCACGCAGCAGAACCGCAACGGCCTGCTGTGGGATAAGACGCTGCACGTCGATGGGTTGAAAACTGGGCACACCGCCTCTGCCGGCTTCAACATCATCGCCTCCGCCACCGAAGGGGATCGCCGCCTGATTGCCGTGGTGATGGGCGGCAAAAGTTCCAAAGGCCGCGAGGAACAGGCGCGCAAGCTGCTGAGCTGGGGGATGCGTGACTTTACCACGGTACACCTGTTCAGCGCCGGCCAGAGCCTGGGGGAAGAGCCAGTCTGGTACGGCGAGAATCACCGGTTACCGGTCGGCAGCGTGCAAGAGCAGTCGCTCAGCCTGCCAAAAAACGAAGCGGACAAGCTGAAGGCGCAGTACGTGATCAATACCGCGCGGCTGGAAGCGCCGATTGGTAAAGGGCAAACCGTCGGCGAGATCCGCATCAGCGACAATGGCCAGGTAGTGAAAACCCTACCGCTGGTGGCGCTGCAGGCGGTACCGCAGGGCGGCGTGTTCTCGCGCCTGGTGGATTACGTGAAGCTGAGGCTCTGACTCGTCGGGCGGGCGGCGGCCCCCGGTGGTATACTGGTGCGAATGCCGATCATTGAGCTGCGCTATGGATATTAAACAACTGATTTATTTGTGCAATCTGGAACGAGAGCGCCACTTCGGCCGGGCGGCGGAGGCCAGCTTCGTCAGCCAGCCGACGCTATCCATGCGATTGAAAAATTTGGAAAAAGAGCTGGGCGTTTCGCTGATTAACCGCGGCAACCATTTCGGCGGTTTTACCGCCGAAGGCGAGCGGGTGTTGGCGTGGGCGCGTGAGATCGTCTCGGTTTATCAGGGGCTGAAGCTGGAAGTGGAGTCGCTCAAGCACGGTTTGCACGGCACGCTGCGCCTCGGCGTGGTGCCGCAGTGCAGTATCTCGGTATCGGAAATGCTCAAGGCGGTCAGCGAACGTTACCCGCATCTCGATTACCGGCTGGCGGTGCTGAGCGCTGATCAGCTGTTGGAGGCGCTGACGGCGCACACCGTCGACATCGGCATCGGCTTTTTCGAGCTGTCGACCTTGAAGGAGCTGCATTTCCAATCGCAACCGCTGGTGGAAACCGGCGTCGAGCTGGTATTTCATCCGCAACATTTCCCGAAGCTGGTGGGCGATACGCCGTTGCCGCTGGAGGCGGTGGCCGCCTTGCCGTTGTGTCTCGCCGAGCCGACGCGTTATTTCCGCCGCTATCTCGATCAACACTTTCGCGACGCCGGGTTGACGCTGCACACGCGGCTTGAGACCGCGTCGATCTTCCAACTGCTCGAAGGTATTTTCGTCGGTTTGGGCTGCGGACTGTTCCCGCGCGGCCAGCTGCAATCGCCGTTGATGCCGGCGTTGCAGCGGCGTCCGGTGGCCATCGGCGCCATGCCGCGTCATGCGGCGGTGGTCGTCGATATGGCGGAGCGCGCTACGCCGTTGGCGCAAAAGTTCTTCGATGCCGCCAGCGAGTGGCTGCGTCAGCAGAATGTCTAAAACGCGCCGTATTGCGGCCGGTAATAAGGCCGCATAGCGGTATTCAGTCGGTGGTGATGGAAGATGTTGCATCGCCCAACGTTTGGCGCAGGCGATTTTCCCAGGCGTAGAGTGCGGCGGTGAGGATCACTTCCAGCGCCTGCGCCTGATTCAGACCGCTGTTGAACAACGGCTGCACGCTCTGCGGGGTAAATTTCTCCGGTGCGCGCGTCAGCTCGGCGGCGGTGTGGATCACCGCGCGTTTGACCGTATCCTCGGTAGAGGCCAATCCCTGAGACAGCCCGGTGAACAGCGCCTGTACCAATCCGTCATCCTGCATTTCATGCGCCACCGTGGCCGCGCAGTAACGGCTGCCGTTGATGCGCGAGACCACCAGCGTCGCCAGCGCCTTCAGGCGGCTCGATAACCCATACCCTTCGGCATTGATGCCATTGAACACGCCGTTGCGTTCGCGCAGTGCGGCGGCATCGTGCGCTAACAGCAGATAATAAGATTCGGCGCGCGCCTGCGGGTGGCTCTGATCCAACACGTCAAGCTGTTCGGCGGCGGCGGTTTCCGTGTCGATCGGCGGCAGCCGCGCAGTCCAGCTCAGTTCTTCGGTACTGAAAGCGACGCCATCGGCGTCTTCGACATTCGGGAAGCCGGGCACCACTACCGCCGGTCGGCCGGCTAACGCCGCGATGCCAGCTACCACACGCGCCTGATAGCTGACAAAACCGATGATTTGCGAAAAGGTGACGATATCCGCAGGGCTCAGCCCGACGTCGACAAGCTGTTGCATCGCCTTGCGGCAAATCAGCGTGGGTTGGCTGGCAAGCTGGCGGGCATATTGGGTGATCTGGGCGAGCCGGATATTGCTTTCCCGGGAGGCGTCCGGGCTGTGCAGCGGGGCGAGGCGGGCGGCATAGTGGCTACAGAGGGACTGCACGCCGGTCACCTGCGCGACGGTCAGTGCGGTGCTGAGGCGATCGTAGGGTGACAATGTCACGTATCGTGATAGCGACACCTGGTCGGGAAACAGGGCGTGGTAACCGGCCAGTGAGGCGTTGAATACCCCGGCGCGGGCGCCGAGCGCGCTGTTTAACGCTTCATCGGCGAAGGCACCCAGCCCCAGCAGAAAACGATCGCGCAGGGTAGCCGCCTGCGGCTCCAACGGCGTATCGCCCCGCACGCTGCTTTGGGTTTCGTGATACCACTGGGCATTATGTTGTCGACGGAGTCGTTCCATAGGGTCAATCCTTAATCATGATCAACAGCCACCGCTGCGTACGGCAGCGGTGGCTGGACAAAGAGGCAACATGCCCGCAGGCGGGGCGAAAGGCGGATTTAGCGCAGCTCATCGCAGTACAGCGCGTGGCCGTAAACAGAGAAACCGGTGGCCAGCGTGAGCAGAAACTGCGCGAGGCGGCGATGGCGAAGGCTGTTCATCAGTGCGATATCCTGTCGTATGAGAGGCTCAACGTAGGGGATATCCTCACCGATCGCCCTGGCGAGATAAAATAATGTTACGGACTAATCAATAACTGAAAGGAATAAAATATAAGGATATATAACAAGAATGTAATTTGTATGTGCATTTTCTCGCTAAGCGACCGAGGCGCGCAGCAATAAAAAACCCGCCGCAGCGGGTTTGTTGCAGGCCAGGACGGGGCTCAGAAACGGCCGCCGTCGCGTCGCCAGGCGTCGGCGGTCAGCGCCTCGCCGAAGTGGCTGGCGATAAGCCGCTTGGTCAATTCGTGCAGCGGCGCCGCCAACACCTCGGCGGTGCTGCCGCGTTCGACGATTTCCCCTTCGTGCATCACCAGCACCTGGTCGCTGATATGCTTCATCATGCCGAGGTGCTGGGTGACGTAGATATAGGAAATGCCGTGTTTTTCCTGCAGTTCCAGCATCAGGTTGATGATTTGCGAGCGCATCGACATGTCCAGCGAGGCCAGCGCCTCATCGGCGACGATCACCTTCGGCTGCAGGATCAGCGCACGGGCCAGCGCGACGCGCTGTTTTTGCCCGGAAGCCAGCATGTGCGGATAGTAGTAAGCGTGATCCGGCAGCATGCCGACCTGGCGCAGCGTTTGGTTGATACGCTGCTCGCGCTCGGCGGGTTCCAGATCGGTGTTCAACCGCAGCGGCGCATCCAGCAGCTGGCCGATGCGCTGACGCGGGTTGAGCGAGGTGCTCGGATCCTGAAAAATCATGCGAATGCGCTGGCTGCGGTAGCGATAATCACCGAACTCCAGCGGATGATCGTCGATCAGCAGTTCGCCGGCGGTCGGTTCCACCATGCCGGAGAGCATCTTCGCCAACGTGGATTTGCCAGAGCCGTTCTCACCGATCACCGCCAGCGTCTGGCCTTCGCGCAGGGTAAAGCTGACGGATTTCACCGCCTCGACGTGCTGACGGCGGAACAGCCCGGTGCGGTAGCGGTAGGTTTTGCTCAGGTTGCGCACTTCCAACAGCGTTTCCATGTTATTGCTCCTCCATGTTCAGCGGGAAGTGGCAGGCGAAGAAGTGGTTTTTGACCGGGCGCAGGCGCGGCGTTTCGATGCACTTCTTCTGCGCGTAAGGGCAGCGTGGCCCCAGGCGGCAGCCGATCGGCAGGTGTTCCAGTGAAGGAATGGCGCCCGGTAGCGTGTTCAACCGGCTTTTGTGCGGCAGCGAGCGGCCGAAGTCCGGCATGGCGCGGATCAGCGCCTGGGTATAAGGGTGGTGCGGCGCCGCCAGCAACTCTTCGCACTGGGCGCTTTCCACCGTTTGCCCGCAGTACAAGACGTTCACCCGGTCGGCCCACTTGCTCATCATCTGCAGGTCGTGGCTGATCAGCAGAATGGTGGTGTTGTTGTTCTGGTTGAGGCGCGCCAACAGGCGGAAAATCTGCGCCTGGGTGGTCGGCTCCATGGCATTGGTCGGCTCATCGGCGATCAGCAGGCGCGGCTGGTTGGCCAGCGCGATGGCGATCATCACTTTCTGGCACTCGCCCTCGGTCAGCTCGTACGGGAAGCTGCCCATGATGTCGTCGTGATCCTTGATGCCGACGCGGTGCAGCAGTTCGATGGCGCGGCGTTTGCGCCAGTTGAAGCGTTGCCACCAGCGGCCCTTGTAGGTCCAGCCTGGGATGGCCTGCGCCAGCTGGCGGCCGATGCTTTCGGAAGGATCGAGACAGGACTGCGGCTCCTGGAAGATCATCGAGACGTTGTGGCCCACCAGCCTGCGCCGCTCGCGCGGGCTTAGCTGCAGCAGGTCGATGTCGTCGAAGCGAAAGCGATCGGCGGTGACGCGCCAGTTGTCTTTGGTCACGCCGCAGATGGCCTTGGCGATCAGGCTCTTGCCGGAGCCCGATTCACCCACCAGGCCGCGCACTTCGCCCTCGGTCAGCGTCATGCTGACGCGATCGACCGCCTTGACCGGCCCTTCGGCGGTCATAAATTCAATCGTCAGATTGCGGATATCGAGTAACGGCATTATTCCACCCCGGCATTGATTGCGCGGCGCATACCGTCGCCTAACAGGTTAACCAGCAGCACGCTGACGAGGATGGCCGCGCCGGGCAGCATCACCGTCCAGGGCGCAACGTACACCAGCTCGAGCGAATCGCCGAGCATCGCTCCCCATTCCGGCGAAGGCAGCTGCGCGCCGAGATCGAGGAAGCCGAGTGCGGCGATATCCAAAATGGCCATCGACAGCGCGCGGGTGAATTCGGTCACCAACACCGCCGCGATGTTCGGCATGACCGCGTACCACAAGATCTGCAGCGTGGAAGCGCCGTCAAGCCGGGCCGCCACCACGTACTCTTTCTCCAGTTCGTCGTGCACCGCGCTGTAGATGGTGCGCACCATGCGCGGCAACAAGGCGAGCCACACCGCCAGCATGGCGTGTTCAAGTTTGGGGCCGATAAACGCCACCACCACGATCGCCAGCAGCAGCGAGGGAATCGACAGCAGGGTATCGAGGATGTGGTTGAGCACCGCCGAGCGCAGCCCGTGGGTGACGCCGGCGAACACGCCGAGGATCACCCCGCAGAACGCCGCGGCCAGCGTCACCGCCAGCGCGGAGCCGAAGGTGGCGGCGGTGCCGGTCAACAGGCGGCTGAGGATGTCGCGCCCGAGATCGTCGGTGCCGAGGAAAAACGACACGTTGCCATAGCGCGACCACGACGGCGGCAGCAGCTGATAACCAAGGAACTGCTGATCCAGCGCGTAGGGCGCCAGCAGGCTGCCGAACAGCGACAGTAGCAGCAGGGCGATCACCCCGTAAAAACCGATCATCGCCAGCGCGTCGCCATAGAAAATCCGCCAGGTGTAGCGCAGCGGGCTCGGCATCTTTTTCTCGCGGTATACGTTATCGAAGGGCATACCATTCCTTATGTTTCAGCGGGTTGGTTGCCGCACCCAGAATGTCGGCCAGAACGTTAATGGTGATCACCAGCGTGCCGACCACCATGACGCCGGCGGAAATTGCCGCATAGTCCTGCTGGCGAATGGCGTTGATCAGCCACCGGCCGAGGCCCGGCCAACTGAACACCACTTCGGTGATCATTGCCAGCGTGAGCATGGTGGAGAACTGCAGCCCCAGCTTGGGCACAATTGGCGGCAGCGCATTGTGCAACACGTGGCGGCGAATGATGGTGAAGCGCGACAGGCCGCGGGTAGCGGCGGCCTTGATGTAGTTTTGGCTCAGCACATCGTCGGTGCTGATGCGCATCAGGCGCACCACTTCGGTGGTGGGCGCCACCGCCAGCGCGGCGATCGGCAGGATCATGTGACGCAGTGCGCTGCCGATCATCTCGGCGCGGTACGGCGAGTCCGACAGCCAGGCGTCGATCAGCGCGAAACCGGTGATAGGCTTCACCTGATACAGCAGATCGAAACGGCCGGAAACCGGCAGCCAGCCGAGATGCAGCGAGAAGAACAGCATCAGCAGCAGCGCCAGCCAGAACACCGGCATTGAAAAGCCCAGCAGCGCGAAGGTGCTGATGGCGGTGTCCTGCCACTTGCCGCGCAGCACGCCGGCGATGATGCCCAGCGGAATGCCGATAAACAGCGCCAGGGCGAACGCCAGCAGGCACAGTTCCATGGTAGCCGGGAATACTTCGCGCAGCTGTTCGCTGATCGCCTGGCCGTTGATGCTGGAGACGCCGAAGTCCCAATGGAGCAGGCTGACGAAGTAGAACTGATAGGCGTCCAGCAGGGCGGCGCCGTTCAGCGGTGCGCGCGGCGTGAAATAGCTCAGGCTGAAGCTGACCAGCGTCAGGAAGAACAGCGTGATCAGCAGCAGCAGAATGCGGCGCAGGGTAAAGATAATCACTTGTTCACCTCCGGCGCGGATTCACGGTACACCCCGGCGAACGAGGCGTTGCCGAACGGGCTCAGCACCAATCCCTTGATGTCGTAGCGGTAGGCCTGCAGACGCAAAGAAGAGGCCAGCGGCAGCACCGGCAGTTGCTGCTCGAGGATTTTCTGCGCCTTGCGGTAGTTGTCGATGCGCTGAGACAGCTGCTGCGACAACAGCGCGTTCTGCAGCACCTCGTCGAAGCCTGGGTCACACCAGTGAGCATAGTTGGTTTGCGAACGGATTGCCGCGCAGCTCAGCAGCGGCCGGAAGAAGCTGTCCGGGTCGTTGCTGTCGGTGGCCCAGCCGGTCAGGGTCAGATCGTGGTTCATTTCCATCAGGCGCGCCTCTTGGAAACGGCCTTCTACCGGCACGATGGTGACGTTGATGCCCACCTGGCCGAGATCGGCCTGGATCAGCTCGGCGGTTTTCAGCGGGCTCGGGTTGTAAGACTGCGAGGCGGTCGGCACCCACAGCTTCAGGTTCAGCTGGCCGACGCCGGCCTGCCGCAGCATCTCGCGCGATTTGGCCGGATCGTACTCGGTGACGTGCGCGTCGTTGTCATAGGCCCAGGAGGCGCGCGGCAAGATTGAGGCGGCGGTTTCCGCCGTGCCGTAATAGATCGACTGCATCAATCGTTGGTTGTTGATCGCCAGCGAGATCGCCTGGCGCACATTGAGGTTGTCGAGCGGCGGTTTGCGGGTGTTGAACGCCAGATAGGCGATGTTCATCCCCGGGCGCAGCGTCAGGCGCAGGCGCGGATCGTCGCGCAGGATAGACAGCTGGCTGGCCGCCGGATAAGCCAGTACGTCGCACTCGCCGGTCAGCAGCTTGGAGAGGCGGCCGGTGCCGCCGGCGCCCAGATCGATCACCACCTGCGGCATGCGCGGCAGGCCTTTCCAGTAGGCGGCGTTGCGCGCCAGGCGAATATATTGCCCCGAGCGGTATTCGTTGAGCAGGAACGGGCCGCTGCCGACCGGCTCGCGGTCGATCAGCTCCTGATGGCCTTGGCGCGTCAGCGTGTCGGCGTATTCGGCGGACAGCACCGGCGCGTAGTGGGTCGCCAGGTGCCACAGGAACGAGGCGTCCGGTGACTGCAGGCGAATCTCCACCGTGTAGTCGTCGAGCTTTCTCACGCTCTGCACCGAATCGCCGAACTGCAGGCTGTCGAAATAGGGGTATTCGCCACCGTTGACGTCGTGATACGGGTGTTTTTGGTCAAATACGCGCGCGAAGCTGAACACCACGTCGTCGGCGTTCATCTTGCGGGTGGGCGTAAACCAGGCGGTGGTCTGGAACGGCACGTCCTTGCGCAGATGGAAGCGGTAGGTGGCGCCGTTGTCCAGCACCTCCCAGCTTTGCGCCAGTTCGGGGATCAGCCGGTAGGTGTACGGGTCGACGTCCAGCAGGCGATCGTACAGCTGGGCGGCCAGGGTATCCACCGTCAGGCCGCTGCTGGCCATCTGCGGGTTAAAGGTATTGAGTATGCCGCTGACGCAATAGACAAAGCCGCTCTGGCGAATGTCCGGCAGCGGCGCCGCGGTGGGTGCGGGCGGTGTTGTCGCGGCCAGGGCAGAGCCCGTCAGGCACAACGACAGTATCCAAAAGGGTAAACCACGCATAGAGGCTCATGGGTTAATCAGCAATAGCGTTAGTGTATCGCACTCTGACCAGCAGCCCAATCCATTGAGCAAAATCGCTGAGTTTTCTGCGACTTGATTAATCAGGCCGCTCAACGGCGTGAAAAAAATCTTATTTGATATGTTATAACATAACAAAATCATGTTACCGTTCCCCGGCAAAGTCACAATAACGCAAGGGGATGTATGAACGAAGTTGCACTTCCACCACGCCGTTCGCTGCCGGATGCTCAGGCATGGCGCGGCGAAATGAGTGATGTCGGGCTCGATTGGGTCGGGATGCAAGGGATCGCACTGCCGCTGGAACTGGCCGGCAAGCCACTGATGGCCAAAGTCGACGCCGGCATCAACCTGCGCGCCGAAGCGGCGGGCGAACGCGGTATTCACATGTCGCGCCTGTATCTGGCGCTGGACGAATTGACGCAGGGCGAGCTGACGCCGCAGCGCATCGGCCGAACGCTGCAAGCCTTTCTGGATTCACAACCGGAACACAGCGATCGCGCCAGCCTGACGCTCAGCGGCGAGCTGCTGTTGTCGCGCGCGGCGTTGCTGTCGCCGCAGCGCGGCTGGAAGGCTTACCCGCTGCGCATCGAGGCCACCCTGACGGACACGCTGACGCTGGCGCTGACCGTCGGCGTACCTTATTCCTCTACCTGCCCGAGTTCTGC
Organism: Serratia sp. CY47444; assembly: GCF_052168635.1. Taxonomy (NCBI): domain Bacteria; kingdom Pseudomonadati; phylum Pseudomonadota; class Gammaproteobacteria; order Enterobacterales; family Yersiniaceae; genus Serratia; species Serratia sp. CY47444. Next base: position 306,657 of record NZ_JBJNMH010000001.1, on the reverse strand, counting down.
GGCGCTCAGCCGCCAACTGGCGCAACAACAGTTCCAGTTTGATTTCGAACAGGCGGCGGAGCGGGTCAGCCAACGGCAGGTGAGCGAGTGGCTGCTGGAGCAAGGTATGCCGGCCACGCCCCACAGCCAACGCAGCTGGGCCTGGATCACCGTGACGCCCGAGAATGAACGGGCGTTCGAACCGGTGAAACTGATTGACCGCATCGAACACGCGCTGGGCACGCCGGTACAAACGCTGGTGAAACGCCGCGACGAACAGGCTTTCGCATTGGCCAACGGTCAGAACCTGATGTTTTGTGAGGACGCGGCGCGCCGTCTGTATGGCATGCTGCGCAGCCAGTGCGACTACCGCGCTTTTTCGCTGCGCGTCGAGCATCAGGAGAGCCTGCATGCCCACAATGCGGTGGCGGAGCTGAGCTGGCGGGGAGAACACCATGCTGCGTAAAAATCCCAGCGGCCATCTGCCGCAGGTCTCGCCGCTGGCCTACATCGATCCCACCGCCATTATTTGCGGCCGGGTGATCGTCGAAGATTTCGTCTACGTCGGGCCGTATGCGGTGATCCGTGCCGACGAGTTGAACGCCGCCGGCGACATGGAGCCGATCGTCATCGGCTCGCACTCCAATATTCAGGACGGCGTGGTGATCCATTCCAAGAGCGGGGCGGCGGTCACCATTGGCCGTTACAGCTCGATCGCCCACCGCGCCATCGTCCACGGCCCGTGTCGCATCGACGATCGGGTGTTTATCGGTTTCAACAGCGTGCTGTTCAACTGCCACATCCAGTCCGGCTGCGTGGTGCGTTACAACGCGGTGGTGGACGGCGTAACGCTGCCGGAAAACCGCTATATCCCCTCGACCGAGCGCGTGGGGCCGGACAGCGACCTGTCGCGCTATCGCCAGGTCGATCGCGGCGCGCTGCAGTTTTCGGAAGAAGTGGCCGCCACCAACGTCGAGCTGGTGCGTGGTTACCAGGCATTGCGCAATGAATTTTAGTGAGGCTCTCATGAAACAACTTCCCGTGACCGTGCTTTCCGGCTTTCTCGGCGCCGGCAAGACCACGGTGCTGAACCACATCCTGAACAACCGGCAGGGCATGCGCGTGGCGGTGATCGTCAACGACATGAGCGAGGTGAATATCGACGCCGCGCTGGTGGAGAATGAAGTGCACCTCGATCGCCAGCAGGAAAAGCTGGTGGAGATGAGCAACGGCTGCATCTGCTGTACGCTGCGCGAAGACCTGCTGGTGTCGGTGCGCGAGCTGGCGCAGGACGGGCGCTTCGATTATCTGCTGATCGAATCGAGCGGCATCTCCGAACCGCTGCCGGTGGCGGAAACCTTTACTTTCGAGGATGAAGAAGGGGAAAGTCTGTCGCAGTTCGCCCGGCTGGATACCCTGGTGACGGTGGTCGACGGGGTGAATTTCATCCAGCAATATCAGCAGGCGCAAAGCCTTCAGGAGGCCGGTCAAAGCCTGGGCGAGGACGATCTGCGCAGCGTGGCGGACCTGTTGATTGAGCAGATCGAATTCTGCGACGTGATCCTGGTCAGCAAAACCGATCTATTGACGCCAACCCAGCAGGGCGAAGTGATGGCGCTGCTGGCCAGCCTGAACCCCGACGCCCGCATTGTGCCGATCGCGCCGGGCAAACTGCCGCTGGAGGTAGTGCTGAATACTGGCAGCTTCAGCTTTGAAAAGGCTCAGCAGGCACCCGGCTGGCTGAAAGAGCTGCGTGGCGAACACGTGCCGGAAACGGAAAGCTACGGCATCAGTAGCTTTGTCTATCAGGCGCGGCGGCCGTTTGCGCCAGACAAGTTCTACCGCGTGATCAACGGCGACTGGGGAGGCGGCAAGCTGCTGCGGTCGAAGGGCTTCTTCTGGCTGGCGACGCGGCCGCGGCAGGCCGGGCAGTGGAGCCAGGCGGGCGGCATCGCCCATTATGGCCTCGCGGGCACCTTTTGGCGCGCCATCCCGCAAGACAACTGGCCACAGGATCCCGAAACGCGGGCGCATATTCAGGAGAAATGGGTGGAACCGTTCGGCGACATGCGCCAGGAGCTGGTGTTTATCGGCCAGCATTTGCAGCAGGCGACGATCGTGCGTCTGCTGGACGACTGCCTGTTGAGCGACGATGAAATGGCCGCCGGCGTGGACTATTGGCTGGACATGGCAGACCCGTTCCCTGAGTGGTAATTGCGCAATCTTCGTGTGGAAATGAGAAAAATTCTCAACAAAGTGCTTTACAGACGATACTGATAACTATTATCATCGCCTGGCAGTTCACGGAAGGCCACAGTTTGCGGCTCTGATGTGGAAGGCACGACATTGCTCACATTGCTTCCAGTGTTTTTTAAGCCAGCTCGGGTGCTGGCTTTTTTTTTTGCCTGTTATTCCTCGTCCGCTTCGCCGTTTTGCAGCAGCGCATGCTTTTTCAGCATACCGCGCAGCTGATGATAGGTGAGCCCCAGCAGCTGCGCCGCCTTGCGCTGATTGAACCGCCCGTGCTGCAGCGCCGCTTCGATCAATGCCTTCTCCTGCTCCAGCTGCCAGAGTTTCAAATCCAACGGCAGCGGCGGTAACGCGCCGGCGTCTTCAGGAATGGGCGCGACCGGCGTGGCCTCGCGTGGCGCAAACGGGTTGATGACGATCTCATCCAGTGGGCTGTCGCTGTCGCCGTGGCGATAGACCGAACGCTCCACCACGTTTTTCAGTTCGCGCACGTTGCCCGGCCAGCCATACTCGAGCAACGTTCGCCTGGCATGCTCGGTAAAGCCGGGAAACAGCGGCAGCCCCAGCTCGCGGCACATTTGAATGGCGAAATGCTCGGCCAACAGCATGATATCGGGCCGCCGTTGGCGCAGTGGCGGCAGTTGCACCACGTCGAACGCCAGCCGATCTAGCAGATCGGCGCGGAATTTGCCCGCCGCCGCCAGCGCCGGCAGATCGTCGTTGGTGGCGCACACCAGGCGCACATCCACCCGCAGCGGCTGGCTGCCGCCCACGCGTTCCAGCTGGCCGTATTCGATCACCCGCAGCAATTTCTCCTGCACCAGCATCGGTGCGGTCGCCAGCTCATCGAGGAACAGCGTGCCGCCGTCGGCGCGCTCGAAGCGCCCCAGATGGCGTTTCTGCGCACCGGTAAACGCGCCGGCCTCGTGGCCAAACAGCTCGGAGTCCAGCAGGTTTTCATTCAGCGCCGCGCAGTTAAGCGAGATGAACGGCCCTTGCCAGCGGTTGGAGAGGTAGTGCAGGCGGTGGGCGATCAGCTCCTTGCCGGTGCCGCGTTCGCCGATCACCAGCACCGGCTTGTTCAGCTTTGCCACCTGGGAGACTTGCTCCAAGACTTCGACAAAGGCGTTTGCCTCGCCCAACAAATTCTCTGGCTGTTCGTTCATGATGAAATTCGCCAATGTTTGGTGAAAATAATCACTCTACAGCAAGCGCGCAGAGAGTCAAAAATAAAGAGTTGTTTTTTTTCAATGAAATAAAAGTTGGCACGGGTTTTGATTATCTCTTTGGGCAAGCTGTACGACTTAACGCGGCGCTTCAGACGCCATCAGAACCAAGAGGAAGTGAATTATGGGTATTTTTTCTCGTTTTGCCGACATCGTGAACGCCAACATCAACACCCTGCTGGACAAGGCGGAAGATCCGCAAAAGCTGGTGCGGTTGATGATCCAAGAGATGGAAGACACGCTGGTTGAAGTTCGCTCTACGTCGGCGCGTGCGCTGGCGGAGAAAAAGCAGCTGCTGCGTCGCATCGAGCAGGGTGAAAACCAGGTCAGTGACTGGCAGGAAAAAGCCGAACTGGCGCTGCGCAAAGATAAAGAAGACTTGGCCCGTGCGGCGCTGATCGAAAAACAAAAGGTGGCCGATCTGATCGCTACGCTGACGCAGGAAGTGGCGACCGTAGAAGAAACGCTGGCGCGCATGAAGAGCGAAATCGGCGAGCTGGAAAACAAGCTGACCGAAACCCGCGCGCGGCAGCAGGCGCTGGCGCTTCGCCATCAGGCCGCGTCTTCTTCTCGTGACGTGCGCCGCCAGCTCGACAGCGGCAAGCTGGATGAGGCGATGGCGCGTTTCGAACAGTTCGAGCGCCGCATCGACCACATGGAAGCCGAAGCGGAAAGCATCAGCATCGGTAAAAAGAAGTCGCTGGACCAAGAGTTTGCCGAGCTGAAAGCCGACGACGCCATCAGTGAGCAACTGGCGGCGCTGAAAGCCAAAATGAACCGCTCAGAGTAAGGCGAACCGCGGCCACACGCCGGAGGTGGCCGCCTATCCAGGACCCGATAAGAAGGAATAACAATGAGTGCTTTATTACTTGCCATTCCGCTGACAATTTTCGTGCTGTTTGTCGCGCCGATTTGGCTTTGGCTGCATTACAGCAATCGGCAGCAGACCGGCATCCAGCTGAGTCAGCAAGAAATGCAGCGCCTGGCGCAGCTGGCGGAAGACGCCAAACGCATGCGTGAACGCATTCAGGCGCTGGAAGAGATCCTCGATGCGGAACACCCGAACTGGAGACAGTCCTGATGAGCACGACGCTGGGCAGTAAAAAGCTTTATCGCGTTCCCGAAGAAGGCATGGTGAAAGGCGTCTGCGCCGGTTTGGCGCACTATTTCGACGTACCGGTGCGACTGATCCGCGTGATGGTGGTGCTGTCGCTGTTCTTCGGGCTGTTCTTCTTCACGCTGGTGGCCTATATCGCGCTGGTGTTCGTGTTGGATGAAGCGCCGGCCAGCCGTTTCGAAGGCGAGCATCAGAAGACGCCGCGCCAGCTGCTCGATCAGCTGGAGTATGAGTTGGGCAGCGGCGAGCAGCAGCTGCGTCAGGTCGAGCGCTACGTGACGTCCGATACCTTCGGCGTACAGAGCCGTTTCCGCAAGCTGTAACCCTTCTTGCGATACCCGGCCTGCGCAGGCCGGGCATCTTCGCCGCCGTTATCCCGTTGAATGTAACCTTAATCTCTTGTGCCGGAGGGCATTGTCATGAATAAAATCGATGTTGCAAACACCGCCAGAACGGGTGGATTTAAACGAGGAGCGGCGGCAATGTTGAAGACATTGGCTAAAGTCATCATCATAGCGTTATTGAACTATGGCCCGGCGGGCGCCGCCGGCTGGTTGCTGAAGACCGTCGGCCGCAAACCGGTGCGCGTCGTGCTGGCGCTGGTGCTGGAACCACTGTTCCGTAAAGGCCTGAACAAGGCATTCGGGCGTTACGTCAAGGAGAGCAATGAAACGACTGCAAAATGAGTTAACCTCGCTGGTCAACCGCGGAATGGATCGCCATCTGCGCCTGGCGGTGACCGGCCTGAGCCGCAGCGGCAAAACCGCTTTTATCACCGCCTTTGTCAATCAACTGCTGCATGTGCACAGCGGCGCGCGCATGCCGCTGTTTTCACCGGTGCGCGAAGAGCGCCTGCTGGGCGTCAAACGCATCCCACAGCGCGATCTCGGCATCCAGCGTTTCACCTATGACGAAGGGCTGGCGCAGTTGTACGGCACGCCGCCGACCTGGCCGACGCCGACGCGCGGCGTCAGCGAAATCCGGCTGGCGCTGCGTTACCGCTCCAACGACTCGCTGCTGCGGCACTTCAAAGACACTTCCACGCTGTACCTGGAGATCGTCGATTATCCGGGTGAATGGCTGCTGGATCTGCCGATGCTCGAACAGGATTACCTGGCCTGGTCGCGCCAGATGACCGGGCTGCTGCAGGGCGAACGCGCCGAATGGGCCAAGCCCTGGCTTGAGCTGTGCAAGGCGTGCGATCCGCTGGCACCGGCCGACGAAAACCGGCTGGCGGCGATCGCCCAGGCCTACACCGATTATCTGTTGCGCTGCAAAAGCGAAGGGCTGCACTTCATTCAGCCGGGGCGTTTCGTGCTGCCGGGCGACATGGCCGGCGCGCCGGCGCTGCAGTTTTTCCCGTGGCCCGACGTGGCCGCGATCGGCGAATCGAAGCTGGCGCAGGCCGACAAACACACCAACATCGGCATGTTGCGCGCTCGCTTCAACTACTACTGCCAGTCGATCGTCAAAAACTTCTACAAAGAGCATTTTGTCCGTTTCGATCGGCAAATCGTGCTGGTCGACTGCCTGCAGCCGCTCAACAGCGGCCCGCAGGCGTTCAACGACATGCGTCTGGCGCTGACCCAACTGATGCAGAGCTTCCATTACGGCAAACGCACGCTGTTTCGCCGCTTGTTCTCGCCGACCATCGACAAACTGATGTTCGCCGCCACCAAGGCGGACCATATCACCGCCGATCAGCACGCCAATCTGGTGTCATTGCTGCAGCAGCTGGTGCAAGAGGCGTGGCAGAACGCGGCGTTCGAGGGCATCAGCATGGATTGCGTTGGCCTGGCCTCGGTGCAGGCGACCGAGAGCGGCATCGTCGATCACCAGGGGCAACGCATTCCGGCATTGAAGGGCAACCGCCTGAGCGACGGCGCGCCGCTGACGGTGTTCCCCGGCGAAGTGCCCGCCCGCCTGCCGGGGCCGGCGTTCTGGCAGAACCAGGGGTTCCACTTCGATGAGTTTCGTCCGCGCGCCATGAGCGTGGACAGCCCGTTGCCGCACATCCGCCTGGATGCAGTGATGGAGTTTTTATTGGGAGACAAATTGCGATGAGCGAGCCGATCAAACCGCGTATCGATTTTGACGAGCCGCTGCAGCCGCCGCAGGAGCCGGCGTTGCGCGCCGGCGTCGCTTTCGATGCCGAACAGGCAGAAAGCTTCTTTCCGGCGGCGCCGGAGCTGCAGCAGGAAGAGGAAGAAGGGCGCGCCGAAGGCATCATTAATGCCGCGCTGAAACCTAAACGCAGCCTGTGGCGCAAAATGGTCACCGCCGGGCTGGCGCTGTTCGGCGTCAGCGTGGTGGCGCAGGGTGTGCAGTGGGTGCATACCGCCTGGGTGCAGCAGGACTGGATCGCCATGGGCGGCGGCGTGGCCGGCGGCCTGATCGTGTTCGCCGGCGTCGGTTCGGTGGTCACCGAATGGCGGCGTTTGTATCGGCTGCGCCAGCGCGCGGAAGAGCGCGACGTGGCGCGCGAGCTGTTGCACAGCCACGGGCTGGGGCAAGGGCGCGAATTCTGCGAGAAGCTGGCGCGTCAGGCCGGGCTGGATCAGGGGCATCCGGCGTTGCAGCGCTGGCAGGCCTCGTTGCATGAAACCCAAAATGACCGTGAAGTGGTGGAGCTGTACGCCAAGCTGGTACAGCCAGTGCTCGACAACCAGGCGCGGCGCGAAATCAGCCGCTCCGCCGCCGAATCGACGCTGATGATTGCCGTCAGCCCGTTGGCGCTGGTGGATATGGCGTTTATCGCCTGGCGCAACATCCGTTTGATTAACCGCATCGCGGCGCTGTACGGCATCGAACTGGGTTACTTCAGCCGCATTCGTCTGTTCCGCCTGGTGCTGCTCAACATCGCCTTCGCCGGCGCCTCTGAACTGGTGCGTGAAGTGGGCATGGACTGGATGTCGCAGGATTTGGCGGCGCGGCTGTCGGCGCGTGCGGCGCAGGGTATCGGCGCCGGGTTATTGACCGCGCGGCTGGGCATCAAGGCGATGGAGCTGTGCCGCCCGCTGCCGTGGCTGGAGGGGGAAAAGCCGAAGCTTGGCGATTTCCGCAGCCAGCTGATCGGCCAGTTGAAAGACACGCTGAAAAAGAGCGACGGCAAGGCCAAATAACCCCGCGATGGCGCTCCCAGGAGCGCCGTTTTCTCAACGGCACCGACGCCGGACGTAATCGAGACTTGACGACAGTCGATCCCCCTGTGATTGCGTGATAAATCTCTGCAAAATTAATTCTGATTGTGATAACTCTCTGTTTGTAGGCTAAAATGACGCCGATGCTGTTATCCGCTTGCGTTTAAAATCAGCAACCACGGCAATAAATCAGAGTTCTGTCAACTTTTGCTGACAGATCGCTTCTACCGCCCGGTGCGAGGGAGTATCATCATCGTCAACGATCCCCGCACCTGCAGAGATAAGGCCAACACTGATGCGTTTGGAAGTATTTTGCGAAGACCGCCTCGGTCTCACTCGAGAATTACTCGATCTTTTGGTATCGCGCAGCATTGACTTACGTGGCATCGAAATCGATCCCATCGGCCGCATTTACCTCAATTTCTCCCAGCTGGATTTCGATACTTTCCGCGCCCTGATGGCGGAGATCCGCCGCATCGCCGGCGTGACAGACGTGCGCACCGTCAGCTTTATGCCTTCCGAACGCGAACATCGCGCGCTGCGTGCGCTGCTGGAATCAATGCCGGAACCGGTGTTCTCTATCGACATGAAGGGCAAGGTCGAGCTGGCCAACCCGGCGGCGCAGGCGCTGTTCAGCCTGAACGAAGACAAGATCCGCAACCAGACCGCCGGGGCGCTGATCGGCGGCTATAACTTCAGCCGCTGGCTGGAGAGCGAGCATACGGCGCCGCACTCCGAGCGGGTGGTGATCCGCAGCCAGGACTTCCTGATGGACATCACGCCCATCTATCTGGAAGACGAACAGCAGCAGGCGGCCGCGGTCGGCGCGGTGGTGATGCTGAAGTCCACCGCGCGCATGGGCCGCCAGCTGCAAAATCTATCGGTGAATGACGATACCGAATTCGACCACATCGTGGCGGTGAGCGCCAAGATGCGTCACGTGCTGGAGCAGGCGCGCAAGCTGGCGATGCTCGATGCGCCGCTGCTGATCGTCGGCGATACCGGTACCGGCAAGGATATTCTGGCCCGCGCCTGCCATTTGCGCAGCCCGCGCGGCAAACAGCCGTTCCTGGCGCTGAACTGCGCCGCACTGCCGGATGACGTGGTGGAGAGCGAACTGTTCGGCCATGCGCCGGGCGCTTATCCCAACGCGCTGGAAGGCAAGAAGGGCTTCTTCGAGCAGGCCAACGGCGGTTCGGTGCTGCTGGATGAGATCGGCGAAATGTCGCCGCGCATGCAGACCAAACTGCTGCGTTTCCTCAACGACGGCACGTTCCGCCGCGTTGGCGAAGAGCATGAGGTGCACGTCGACGTGCGCGTGATCTGCGCCACCCAGAAAAACCTTACCGAGCTGGTGCAGCGCGGCGAATTCCGCGAAGATCTCTATTATCGCCTCAACGTACTGACCATCTCCATCCCGCCGCTGCGCGAACGTCCGCAGGACATCATGCCGCTGACCGAACTGTTCGTGGCGCGCTTCGCCGATGAGCAAGGCGTGGCGCGGCCCAAGCTGGCGAGCGATCTGGGCAGTTTCCTCAGCAAATACGGCTGGCCGGGCAACGTGCGCCAGCTGAAAAACGCCATCTACCGCGCGCTGACGCAAACTGAAGGCTACGAACTGCGGCCACAGGATATCGTGTTGCCGGAGTTCGAGGTGGAGATGTCGCTGGGCGACGAGGTGCTGGACGGCTCGCTGGACGACATCAGCAAGCGTTTCGAGCGCTCGGTGCTGACGCGCCTGTATCGCACCTATCCCAGCACCCGCAAGCTGGCGAAGCGGCTGGGCGTTTCCCATACTGCCATCGCCAACAAGCTGCGCGAGTATGGCCTGAGCAGCCGCAAAGGCGGCGTTGAGGGCGAGGAATAAAAAAGGCGCCTTGCGGCGCCTTTAACGGGTTTCCAAAGCCGGCGTTCGCCGGCTTTGTTATTTCAGCGCAGCTAGCGCCGCGTCGTAGTCAGGCTCGGTGGTGATTTCGTTCACCAGCTCGCTGTACAGCACGTTGTCCTGGCCATCCAGCACCACGACCGCACGCGCGGTCAGGCCTGCCAACGGGCCTTCGGCGATTTCGACGCCGTACGCCTGCTTGAACTCGGCGCCGCGCAGGGTAGACAGGGTAACCACGTTGCTCAGGCCTTCCGCGCCGCAGAAGCGAGACTGCGCGAACGGCAGATCGGCGGAGATGCACAGCACCACGGTGTTATCCAGGCCGCTGGCCAGCTGGTTGAATTTACGCACCGACGTCGCGCAGACGCCGGTATCGATGCTTGGGAAGATGTTCAGGACTTTGCGTTTACCCGCGAAGCTGCTCAGCGCCACGTCTGACAGGTCTTTGGCAACCAGCGAGAAGGCCTTGGCCTGTTCGCCCTGCTGTGGCAGTTTGCCTGCTACGCTGACCGGATTGCCTTGAAAATGTACTGTCTGAGTCATTGCTAGATTCCTTTTACAGGTGTTTATACAAAGGGTATGAACCTGATGAAACGGCGCGCCGGCAACGGCATTTAACATCAGGTTCACACCCTGGCGCCAGTTTATGACAACCGGGGCGGATTGGATATCAAAGTTTGCTAAATAGTTGTATATATTAGGCTGTTCTATAAAACATCACCGGCGCATCAGCCTGGCTGAATGCGCAGTTTTCGCTCAGGAGCCGTTATGAGAGACATGCGTTTTTACCCGGAAGCCTGGCCGCTGCATACTGCCTTCGTGATTGCGCGCGGCAGCCGCACCGAAGCCCGGGTGGTGGTGGTCGAAATCGAACAGCAGGGCGTGCGCGGCACCGGTGAATGTACGCCGTACCCGCGTTACGGCGAGAGCGAGGAATCGGTGATGGCACAGCTGGCAGAGATGGCGCCGGCGATCGCACAAGGCATGACCCGCGAACAGCTGCTGGTGCAGATGCCGGCGGGCGCCGCCCGCAACGCGCTGGATTCGGCGCTGTGGGATCTGGAGTGCCGCCTGCACGGGCAGAGCCTGTGGCAGCGCAGCGGCGTGACGGCCCCGGCGCATATCCGTATGGCGCAGACCGTCAGCATTGGCACGCCGGAAGCGATGGCCTTCGCCGCGCGTGAACTGGAGCAGCAGGGCGCCACGCTGTTGAAGATCAAACTCGACGATCACTATATCAGCGAACGATTGGTAGCGATCCGCGCCGCGGTACCGCAGGCGACGCTGATCGTCGACGCCAATGAGTCCTGGCAGGCGGAAGGGCTGGCGGCGCGCTGCCAGCTGCTGGCCGATCTCGGCGTGGCGATGCTGGAGCAGCCGCTGCCGGCCGGTGATGACGCCGCGCTGGAACACTTTATTCATCCGCTGCCGATCTGCGCCGATGAGAGCTGCCACACCCGCGCCGATCTGCCGCGGCTGGCGCAACGCTATCAGATGGTCAACATCAAACTGGACAAAACCGGCGGCTTGACCGAGGCGCTGGCGCTGGCGCAGGCCGCGCGCGAACAAGGGTTCGCCATCATGCTCGGCTGCATGTTGTGCACGTCACGGGCGATATCCGCCGCCTTGCCGCTGGCGCCGGCGGCGCGCTTCGTCGATCTGGACGGCCCGACCTGGCTGGCGCGGGACGTCGAACCGGGTCTGGCGTTCGAATGCGGGGCGATCGTCGATATCGCCCCGTAGGGATTAATTCGGGTAGGTCAGCAGCTCGATCATCGCGTCGATGTAGCGCTCGCTGGCGGCATCGGCGGAGATCGGCGGGAATTCGGCGGTGATGCACGGTAGCGACAGATCTGCGCACCAGCTGCCGAACGAACCGGGCGTTTCATAGCCGACGCTGGTCACCAGCGGCAGTTCGAACTTGTGCGACAGCCAAACGCCGAGCCGCGAGCTGGCGGGATCTTCGATGCAGGCCAGCGGTTCGTGGAACGACACCACCCAGTGCGGCTTCAGACGATGGATCAGATGACACAGCGCCTGGGTTTCCGGTTCGGAACCGGGGCGCCCACCGGTGGAGAGCTTGACGTCGCGCACCGGCGCCGCGCTGTTCCAGCGGTAGACGGTATCGCCGGAGCGCCAGTTGGCGGCCGGGAAGTTGCGATTCAGATCGACGCCGTTGGCATTGGCGCGCAGCCCCAGCTGACAGCCGTCGGGGTTGACCGCCAGCACCACGTGGTGACGCAGTCGTTCGGGGGCGATGCTGCGCAGCGCGCAAGACAGGGTCACGATGGCGGCGCTCTCATCGCCGTGGGTGCCGGCGATGATAAGCCCGGTCTCCGGGCCGCTGATCGCCGCCGGGAAATAGAGCAGCGGCGCGCCCAGCAGCGAGCTGCCGTAGTTCTCTCCTGCGATGGCCAACTGGCCACGTTCACTGCGTGGTCGATGTTCGGTCATGGTGTTGTCCCTGGATTAAAGGTCGAGAGTCATTGTCATTTTATTCAGTGTATTACGCTTTGAGGCATCTTTCCCATCGCAATTGTGCGACGTTTGCGCAATCTGTGACGCCGCGGCGGTGAAAACGCCAATTAAACCGCACCTGGCCTGACGCTGTTGTTATACTAACGGCAGAGCTAAGCCAATCACCCGCAAGAGGATTTAACATGCCAGTAGCCAGAATCATCGCCAGCTATAGCGAAAATGAAAATGACACCATCACGCTGCTGTGCGGCGTGGATGCTGAAAACCAGATCCGTCAGGGGGAATGGTTCGGCGTGGTGAAAAATGACGACGGGCGCGGGGACGAATCGAACTATCCGTTCACCCTGCATATCGATTACCAAAAAGATGTCTTCTACCTCGACTACGGCTACGACGACGCCGACGCGCGCCAGCTGCAAAAAACCGATATCTCGGCCCGTCCGCTGGCCGAGAAAGGCTTTTTCACCGTGTTCGATGAAGAAGAGGGTGAAGAGTTCAGCTACCGCATCAACAGCATCCACCTGTACGACTGACGGTCGCCGCTGCAAACACCGCCCGTGCCGCCCTGCGCCGCACGGGTTTTTTATTGCCTGAATCGCACTTTTTGCAACTTCTCGGCCGTGAGCGCTAGGCCGGACGGATCTTGTGCTATATGATAAAAAATTCAGAGGGTTAACGGGGGTAAATCATAATGACGGGAAGAAAAATGCAACGGGGTTTTCGTTTGGCGCTTTGCGCGGCGGCGATCGGCGCCTGTATGAGCAGCGCTATGGCGGCGCAGGTTCCCCCGGGCACCGCGTTGGCGGCCAAACAGGAAATCGTGCGCCACATTAAAGACGAACCGGCCTCGCTCGATCCGATTAAAGCGGTAGGCCTGCCGGAGGCCCAGCTGGCGCGCGACCTGTTCGAAGGGCTGGTCAATCAGGACGCCAATGGGAAAGTGATCCCCGGCGTCGCCACGCGCTGGCAGACCAGCGATAACCAGACTTATATTTTCCATCTGCGCAAAGATGCGCGGTGGTCAAACGGTGACCCTGTCACGGCGAAGGATTTCGTCTACAGCTGGCAGCGGCTGGTCGAACCGAAAAACCTGTCGCCGTTTGCCTGGTTCGCGCAGTTAGCGGGGATCCAGAACGCCGAGCAGATCATCAGCGGCAAACTGCCGGCCGATCGCTTGGGCGTGTCGGCGCCGGACGACTATACGCTTAAAGTACAGCTGGACAAGCCGGTGCCGTACTTCGTCAGCCTGACGGCTAACTTCAGCCTGTTCCCGGTGAATAAGGCGGTGGTGGAAAAATACGGCAACGACTGGACCAAGGTCGGCAATCTGGTGGGCAACGGCGCGTTCAAACTGCAAGAGCGGGTGGTGAACGAGAAGCTGGTGCTGACGCCTAACGATCATTACTGGGATCATGCGCAAACCGTGCTGACCAAAGTGACCTTCGTGCCGATCAATCAGGAATCCAACGCCACCAAGCGTTACCTGGCGGGCGATATCGACATCACCGAATCCTTCCCGAAAAACATGTATCAGAAGCTGCTGAAAGATATTCCGGGGCAGGTGTACACGCCGGATCAGCTCGGCACCTATTACTACGCGTTCAACACCCAGCGCGCGCCGACCAACGACGTGCGGGTGCGCCAGGCCTTGTCCTACGCCATCGATCGCAAGATTATCGCGGAAAAAGTGCTGGGCACCGGCGAAAAGCCTGCCTATCACTTCACGCCGGACGTGACTGCCGGGTTCAAACCGGAGGCGAGTTTGCTGCAACAGCAATCGCAGGCGGAGCTGGATGCGCAGGCCAAGGCGTTGTTGCAGGCGGCCGGTTACGGCCCGAACAACCCGCTGAAGCTGACGCTGTTGTATAACACCTCGGAAAGCCACCAGAAGATCGCCATCGCCGTGGCCTCAATGTGGAAGAAAAAGCTCGGCATTGACGTCAAGCTGCAAAACCAGGAGTGGAAAACCTATATCGACAGCCGTAATACCGGTAATTTCGACGTGATCCGCGCCTCCTGGGTAGGTGACTATAACGAGGCGTCGACCTTCCTGTCGCTGTTGACCTCTACCCACAGCGGCAACATTGCCAAGTTCAAGAACGCGGACTACGACAAGCTGCTGGCGCAGGCGGGGCGGGAAACCAACCCGGCGGCGGTGACCGCCGATTACAACAAGATGGAGCAAATCATTGCCGATCAGGCACCGATCGCGCCGATCTACCAGTACACCAACGGCCGCCTGATCAAACCGTGGGTAAAAGGCTACCCGATCACCAATCCGGAAGACGTGGCCTATAGCCAAACGATGTATATTATCAAACACTGATTGGGCTTATTTTCACCCCCGCGTAACGCGGGGGATTTATTTTTATTGACGGTTAAATGAAGAAGGTAATTAATTTATCCACGCGATAAACCCCGTTTAATAATAAACAGGGTTGCCATCATCACATTATTTTTTGCTATTTCAGAGAGCGGTTACGCTTATAGACAGTCCCGCATGGCATCCACCACCACACGGCCGCTCATGTCGGTTTGGGTGATGCGATAGCTGGTGGGATAAGAGCGGCGAGTGCTGAAACGATCGTGGACGGAGACCTTGCCAATCTGCAGGCCGGCGGCGTTTTTTACCACGAATTCACTGATCTCTTCCTGCCCCTGGTTTTGCAAATGGATATTGCTGATTTTTTCCAGCGTATCGCTGGCGTTTATTTTTAAATGGTCGCGTAACATAACTACCTCCTCGTAGTGAGAAAAGTATATGCCCCTAAAATTTGCGCTGAAACAGCTTTATGTTGATTTATTATTATCATTTTGAATTAAAAGTGATAGCAATATGTTAAGTCATAATAATAACGGCATTACCAGTGCTTTATCGGCGATATTGTCCGATTTATCGGCAATGGTTTATTTCATTACCGTTATTATTAGTCTGCATTAATCGGGAAAAGCGCCTGCCTGGCCGCCGGGGCGGGAAAGACGCAGGCGACGTTGTGCCCGCAGCCGGGAACGATCGTTAACCGATGCGGCTTATCCGGCGCCAGGTAACGCCGGTCATAGTCGGCATAGGCCAGGGCGCGCTGCAACCGGTAGGGGCCCTGCAGCTGGGCGGCGCAGGATTTGTCGAGTATCCGATAGTAGGCGCCCGGCGCGGTGCCGGTATCCTCGGCGGCAGCCAGATAGGTGATATCGGCTGCGGCGTAGCGCCGGCGCGCCGTGTCTGCGGGGCGCTGTAGATGAACGGGAAGCGCTTCCAGGCCGTATTTCCACTGGTTGGCCCGTGGACACTGGCCGGCGTTCAGCGTTTGCCAACGGAAGCGGCAGGTTGTTTCACTGCCGCAGCTTCCCCAGCTTGTGGGCTGAGGACGCAGATTCTCAAAGTAGAGCCAGCTGCCGGGATCGGCCACCACATAGCGCAGACGCACCCCGTTTGGCGGATGGGCAAAGCCGACATAGTGCTGCACGAACTGGGCGCCGGCGGAAAAACCGGCCACGGTTATCGACTGCAGCGATGGCCAGCGCCGTTTCAGATCGGCCAGCAGGTTATCCAGGGCGTTGAACGAACCGGTTTTCCCGCTATTATCCAAATCGCCTGCGATCCAGGAGCCGCAGCGCCACAGGGCATCGCCGTCTTGCGGTGACGGGAGCCCGGCGGAATGGCAATGAACGGCAAGTTTCTCCGGCACCTGGAACAGCGGGGCGACCAATAAGCCATTGTCTCCCGCTTCCTGCGCGGCATCGATCGCCGCTTGCAACGTCTTGGCGACATCGCGTGGGTGGCCGTGCATCACCACCAGTGCGGTACGCGGCTGGGCGCTGTGCTCATGGGCGACAAAGTAAGTCACATCGCCCGCCGCCGTCGCGACGCGAAACGGGGTGGCGACGTGCTCCAGCATCGGCTCCGCGTGCAGCGGTTGGCTGGTGAACAGCATTGCCGCGACTGCGCTGCAGAGCAGGCGACGCAGAGTCACCCGGTTAGCTGAACAATGTTTTGCGTTTGCACTTTCCATCATCGTTGCTCTTCACGTGTCCTCAGGTGTTCCTTCGCCTGAAGTATAGAGCAGGCTTTTAGCCCCTGGTGAAAACTGCCGTTACAGCTTGGCCTTTGATCTCCAAGGTGTTAACGCTAGACTCTGCAACATAAGCAAGACTGAGGGGATAAATGAATGGATGTGATTGAGGGGAGCGAGCTGCAGATCGCCGATGCGGTTTACGCCTACCAGCTGGACGGCAAGGGCGGCGTCACGCCGATCGAGCAAGATGACAAGATCACCTGCGACGCGCCGTGCTGGCTGCATCTTGATTACGCGCACCCGGCCAGCGCCGAATGGCTGAGCACCACGCCGCTGCTGCCGGACTCGGTGCGCGAAGCGCTCTCCGGCGAAAGCTCTCGGCCACGCGTCAGCCGCCAGGGCGAAGGCACCATGATCACCCTGCGCAGCATCAACTTCAACGCCAACTCACGGCCGGACCAGTTGGTCACCATCCGTGTGTACATCACCGATAAACTGATTATCTCCACGCGGCACCGCAAGGTGTATTCCATCGATCAGGTGGTGAACGATTTGCAAAGCGGCGCCGGGCCGACCAACAGCGGCAACTGGCTGGTGGAGATTTCCGATGCGTTGACCGATCACACCAGCGAATTCATTGAGGATCTGCACGACAAGATTATCGATCTGGAGGACGCCTTGCTGGAACAGCAGGTGCCGGAGCGTGGTCAGCTGGCGTTGATCCGTAAACAGCTTATCGTGCTGCGCCGTTACATGGCGCCGCAGCGTGACGTTTTCGCACGGCTGGCCAGCGACCGCCTGCCGTGGATGAGCGACGACGATCGCCGCCGCATGCAGGACATCGCCGATCGCCTGGGGCGCGGGTTGGACGATCTGGACGGCAGCATCGCGCGCACCGCTATCTTGTCCGACGAAATCACCACGGTGATGGCCGACGCGATGAACCGCCGCACTTACACCATGTCATTGTTAGCGATGGTCTTTTTACCTACCACCTTCCTGACCGGGCTGTTTGGCGTCAACCTTGGCGGCATACCGGGCGGCGGCAACCCCTTCGGTTTCGCGGCATTTTGCCTGATGTTGGTCGGGTTGGTGCTTGGCGTCGCCTGGTGGCTGAAGCGCAGCCGCTGGCTGTAGGTGAAAATGACGAAAACCCGGTTAACATTGAGCAAAATCAACATTTAGCCGGGGGAAATGGGGCATGATCTCTCTCGCAGGTGAATGCAACGTCAAGCGATGGGCGTTGCGCTCCATAATTGTCTTACTTTCTTATTTTTGAATTACTGCATAGCACATTTGATTCGTACAATGCCGGTTTAATCACCGGCATTTTTTTATTCGGCTTCCCTTCTTCTTCAGGCCGCGCTTTCATCCCAGAAGCTGGCTTCAATCTTGTGCCCATCCAAATCCCGGACAAAGCAGCCGTAGTAAGCCTCACCGTAATGCGGCCGCGAACCGGGCGCGCCTTCATCGACGGCACCGGCCAGCAGCGCCTGGCGATGGAATTCATCCACCTGTTGCTTACTGGTGGCGAAAAAACCGACGTGCGTACCGTTGCCGGGTGAGGCCGGGCGGCCGTCGATCGGCACCTGCAGCCAAAACTCCGGGTAGTCGCGGCCGTAACCGATGGCGCCGGGATGCTCCAGCACCCGTCGGCATCCCAAGGCGGCCAGCGCACGATCGTAAAAGGCGGCGGCGGCCTCGAAATCGTTGGAGCCCAGCGAGATGTGGGACAGGCAGGGGGTAATATTCATTGCGCGATCTCCATATAACTGTATAAATAAACAGTATAGGGTAAAAACGGCACTGCCGAGTAAATTTTGCGCAAACTGTGAACAGGATCGAGATCGTCGAGAAAGGGAAATGTCGCCGCTCGCAGGATGGCAAGCGGCGAGGGGGCTTATTTGATTTCCAGCACGTTCAAACGTTCTGGCGCAGGTATCGCGTCGTCCGAGTCTTCCGGCTGCCAGCCGACCGGCTGCATCGGGATGTCTTCGCGATCGAAGGCCAAATCGCCGCCGTCTACCACGGCGCTCCCGTGGTGAATGCCCTTGAAATCGAACAGATTGATATCGCTCAGGTGCGAAGGCACCACGTTTTGCATGGCGCTGAACATGGTTTCCAGCCGGCCAGGATAGCGTTTGTCCCAGTCACGCAGCATATCGCCGATCACCTGGCGCTGCAGGTTAGGCTGCGAGCCGCACAGGTTGCATGGAATGATCGGGAACGCTTTGGCGATCGAGAAACGCTCGATGTCTTTCTCGCGGCAATAGGCCAGCGGGCGAATGACCACGTGCTTGCCGTCGTCGCTCATCAGTTTGGGCGGCATGCCTTTCATCTTGCCGCCGTAGAACATGTTGAGGAACAACGTCTGCAGAATGTCGTCACGGTGATGGCCCAGCGCGATCTTGGTGGCACCCAGTTCGGTGGCGGTGCGGTACAGAATGCCGCGGCGCAGGCGCGAGCACAGTGAACAGGTGGTTTTGCCTTCCGGGATCTTGTCTTTGACGATGCTGTAGGTGTTCTCTTCGACGATCTTGTATTCCACCCCCAGGCTTTCCAGGTAGGCAGGCAAAATATGCTCAGGGAAGCCGGGCTGTTTCTGATCGAGATTCACCGCGATCAGCGAGAAGTTGATCGGCGCGCTCTGCTGCAGGTTGCGCAGGATCTCCAGCATGGTGTAGCTGTCTTTACCGCCGGACAGGCAGACCATGATGCGGTCGCCTTCTTCAATCATATTGAAATCGGCGATCGCTTCGCCCACGTTGCGGCGCAGGCGCTTTTGCAATTTGTTCAGGTTGTACTGCTCTTTTTGGCTAACGGATTGCTTTTCTGACATTTAAATCGTGCTCATTCTCAATAGGGGGCACTAGGGGCATGGCGTTGTAGACCGCGAGTTTACCATTCAACCGGCCGATTTTGATCATTATTCATCATCCAGCCGCCACGCACCCGACGCGAGGTCTGTATGGTACGGATTGTAGCGATGAATACCAGCAGGTTTTATTGAGTGATCCCAACGATCGTCTTTGCAGCAGAGGGTCTACGTGAATGTCTCACCATAGGATCGAGCGAAAGCGCGCAATGCGTCGTTTTCCAGACGGAAGTACTGTTTGGCGGCGATTTCGTCGGCGCCCAGCTGGCGATAGAAAAGCCCGGCGTTGGGGTTGGACTTTTCAGCTGTCCAGTCCAGGCGGCTACAGCCATGTTCGAGCGCAATGGTTGCGATAAAACTCATCATTGCCTTGCCTACGCCCAACCCTCTGGCAGTGCGGCTGACGAACAGCTCTTTCATAAACATTTGACCGCTGAGCTTAGGGGCGGGGTGCATGATGCAAAAGGTACAAAATCCGCAGACCTTACCTTGTGACCAAGCACTGGCGACAGTAATGCCTGAGTAGGGGCCAAACATGGCGTTATTGAGGTAAGGGAGCACCTCTTGGCGTTTTATCACGTCGGGGCCGAAATAATATTCTTCCATTTCGATGATGATATCGACCAATGCTTCCGAATGGCTGCGATCTGAGATGATGATTTCCATGCGTTCTTTGGCTTCCTTTGGTTTCTGCGCAATGGCAATGAGAATAGAAGGAAAAGCATCAGGGCGCGAATCGCTCGCGCCCTGAGGGAGGTTACTCAGCAGCGGACTTTTCCGCCTTACCGGCCAGCAGGCTGAGGAAATCGTATTTCTCCTTCAGCTCTTTCTCGGCGGCCTGATACAGCGCGCTGGCCACCTCCGGCTGCTGCGCGTTCAGGCGGCGGAAACGCTGTTCTTTCAGCAGCGTTTCCGACAGGTTGCTGTTTGGCGGCCGCGAATCCAACGCTAACGCGGCCTTGCCCTCGGCGCTGCGGCGCGGATCGAAGCGGTACAGCGGCCAGAAGCCGGTGGCGGTCAGCTGTTTCATCTGATCGTGGCTGAGCGCCAGATCGTAGCCGTGTTCTTCGCACGGGCTGTAGGCGATGATCAGCGACGGGCCCGGATAGGCCTCGGCCTCCTGAATCTGCTTTCACCGTTTGGTTAAGCTGCGCCCCCAGCGAGATCTGCGCGACGTAGACATGGCCGTACATCATCATGCTGACGCCCAGATCCTTGCGCGCCTTGCGCTTGCCGTGCTCGCCGAACTTGGTCACCGCGCCGAGCGGCGTGGCTTTCGACTGCTGGCCGCCGGTGTTGGAGTAGCATTGGGTGTCGAGCACCAGCACGTTGACGTTCTCCGTCAGGCTGAGGACGTGATCCAACCCGCCGAAGCCGATGTCGTAGGCCCAGCCGTCCCCGCCGATCAGCCAGATGGATTTATCGACCAGGTAATCGGCGTCGGCCGCCAGCTGGCGTGCGTCTTCACCTTCAATACTCGCCAGCAGCGTGCGCAATTCGGCGATTTGCTTACGGCGCGGCTCCGGCGCCACATCTTCCATCTGCAGGGCATTGACCAACTGCTCCGGCAGCTGCGGCGCCAGCGAATTCAGCAGGCGCAGCACCCGTGCGCGATGTTGATCGACCGTCAGACGGAAGCCCAGGCCGAATTCGGCGTTGTCTTCGAACAGCGAGTTGGCCCACGCCGGCCCGCGCCCTTCGGCGTTGGTGGTGTACGGCGTGGTCGGCAGGTTGCCGCCGTAGATCGACGAACAGCCGGTGGCGTTGGCGATCAGCAAACGGTCGCCATAGAGCTGGGTCAGCAGCTTGATGTACGGCGTTTCGCCGCAGCCGGAGCAGGCGCCGGAGTATTCGAACAGCGGCGTGATCAGCTGCGAGGTGCGAATGTCGATGCGCTCCAGCTGCGCTGGATCGATTTCCGGCAGCTGCAGGAAGAAGTCGTAGTTGTCTTTTTCCGCCGTCAGATTATCGAGGCGCGAAGCCATGTTGATGGCCTTGATCTCTGGGTTCTGGCGATCTTTCGCCGGGCAGACCTCGACGCACAGGTTACAGCCGGTGCAATCTTCCGGCGCCACTTGCAGTATGTATTTCTGGCCGCGCATATCGCGTGATTTGACATCCAGAGACTGCAGGGAAGCGGGGGCGTGTTCCATCTCCGACGGCTGAACCACTTTGGCGCGAATGGCGGAGTGCGGGCAGGCGGCGACGCAGTGGTTGCACTGGGTGCACAGATCGGGCTGCCAGACCGGGATCTCTTCGGCGATGTTGCGCTTTTCCCACTGGGTGGTGCCCACCGGCCAGGTGCCGTCCGGCGGGAAGGCGGAAACCGGCAGCGCATCGCCCAGCCCGGCCAGCATCGCGGCGGTAACGGTTTTGACGAAGTCCGGCGCGGCGTCCGAGACCACCGGTGGGCGCATCGGGCTGCTGTCGTCGACCGGCTGCAGTGGAATTTCAATCAGTGCGCCACGGGTGGCGCCCAGCGCCTGCCAGTTGCGCTCGACGATCTCCTGGCCCTTGTTGCTGTAGCTGCGCGCGATGGCATCCTGCAGCTGTTGCAGCGCCACGTCGCTCGGCAGGATCTGCGTCAGGTGGAAGAACGCCATCTGCATTACGGTGTTGATGCGCGCGCCGAGCCGGCATTCGCGCGCCAGCTTGGCGGCGTTGATGATATAGAAACGCGCCTGGCGTTGATGCAGCAGCGCCTGTACCTCCTGCGGCAAGCGTGACCAGACCTCGTCGGCGCCGTAAGGGGTATTGAGCAGGAAGGTACCACCGGGTTTGAGACGTTCAACCATCTGATACTTATCGATAAACTGCAGCTGGTGGCAGCCGACGAAATCCGCCTGGCTGACCAGATAGGCCGAATTGATCGGCTGCTCGCTGACGCGCAGATGCGACACCGTCAGGCCGCCGGCCTTTTTGGAGTCGTAGACGAAATAGCCCTGCGCATACAGCGGCGTGGCGTTGCCGATGATTTTGATGTTGTTCTTGGTGGCCGAGACCGAACCGTCGCTGCCCAAACCGTAGAACAGCGCTTCCAGCGAGGCGCGCTGCGGCAGGATTTCGTCGCTCAGCGGCAGTGAAAGCCCGGTGACATCATCGAAGATGCCGACGGTAAAGCGCGGGCGCGGCTGCGGCTGGGCCAGCTCGCGAAACACCGCCAGCGCACAGTCCGGGCCGAACTCTTTCGACGACAGGCCGTAACGGCCGCCGATCACCCGCGGCAGCGTGGCGCGCTCACCCCGGCTGTAGGCCTCCGCCAGCGCGGTCATCACGTCCAGATACAGCGGTTCGGCCAGCGCGCCCGGTTCTTTGGTGCGATCGAGCACCGCGACGTTGCGCACGCTGTCCGGCAGCGCGCCGAGCAGGTATTTGGCGGAGAACGGCCGGAACAACCGGACTTTCAGCACGCCGACTTTCTCGCCGCGGGCCAGCAGGGTGTCAATCACCTCTTCGCAGGTGCCGGCGGCGGATCCCATCACCACCACCACGCGCTCGGCCTGCGGGTGGCCGTAATAGTCGAACGGCCGATAGTGGCGGCCGGTGAGGGCGGCGAAGGCCGCCATGGCGTCGATCACGTGTTGGCCGGTGGCGTCATACCACGGGTTGGTGGCTTCGCGCGACTGGAAATAGGTGTCCGGGTTGGCGGAAGTGCCGCGCACCACCGGATGATCGGGCGACAGCGCCCGGCTGCGGTGAGCGTCGATCGCCGCCTGCGGCAGCATTTGGCGCAGCGTATCGTCGCTGAGCGGCACGATCTTGTTGATTTCGTGCGAGGTGCGGAACCCGTCGAAGAAGTGGATAAACGGCACGCGCGCGTTGAGAGTGGCGGTCTGTGAGATCAGCGCGAAGTCCTGCGCCTCCTGCACGTTGCTGGCGCACAGCATGGCGCAGCCGGTTTGGCGCACCGCCATCACGTCCGAATGGTCGCCGAAGATCGACAGCGCGTGTGTGGCTACGGTGCGGGCGGCGACGTGCAGCACGAACGGCGTCAGCTCTCCGGCCAGTTTGTACAGCGTCGGGATCATCAGCAGCAGACCCTGCGATGAAGTGAACGAAGTCGACAGTGCGCCGGTTTGCAAGGCGCCGTGCACGGTGGCGATCGCGCCGCCCTCAGACTGCATTTCCACCACCCGCGGAGTATCGCCCCAGATGTTTTGCCGGCCATCGCCGGACCAAGCGTCTGCTTGCTCCGCCATGGTGGAACTTGGCGTGATAGGGTAGATGGCAATCACTTCGTTGGTGCGATAGGCCACGGAAGCGACTGCGTTATTACCATCTGTAGTTATCATCGACATTACCTTTTCATTGCTCACAAAGCCGCGAAAGCACACTTTCGCAGTAATGGGAAAAAGTCTAACAGAGGGTTTGAACGTGGCTTTATCGCGTTTGTGTGGCGGGTGATAAATCGTCAATGGCGTATTTCCTCGCCGAATGAGATGCAGTGGCAATAAATTGTTTTGACCGTTTAAAGACAATTTATTTCCGGCGCGTCA
The DNA here is from genome assembly GCF_052168635.1 of Serratia sp. CY47444. Lineage (NCBI taxonomy): Bacteria > Pseudomonadati > Pseudomonadota > Gammaproteobacteria > Enterobacterales > Yersiniaceae > Serratia > Serratia sp. CY47444. Next base: position 283,198 of record NZ_JBJNMH010000001.1, on the reverse strand, counting down.
TAATTGCGCATCGGCAAACTGACAGAAGAAAATCATGAGCGCATTTATGTATTTGACGATGGCGATAGTCGCGGAAGTGATCGCCACCACCATGTTGAAAGCCTCCGAGGGCTTTACCCGCCTGTGGCCGTCGCTGCTGGTGGTGCTGGGTTACGGCGTGGCCTTTTGGGGGCTGTCGATGGTGGTCAAGAGCATGCCGCTGGGCATCGTGTATGCGATTTGGTCGGGTATGGGCATCGTGCTGGTGTCGATCGCCGCGGTATTCGTTTACCAGCAAAAATTGGATTGGCCAGCGATTGTCGGCATGGGATTAATTATTGCCGGCGTGCTGGTGATTAATTTACTGTCTAAAGCCTCGGTGCACTGAGTGTTATTTTAATGTGAAAAAAGGCCGGCGTGACAGCAAGTCGCGCCGGTTGAAGAATTCAGCCATCATTCACTGAAAATAGTGGAATGCTAATTACTTAGCGCCGCCAGCATAGACGCAAATATCGTCCTCTCCGGTAGCAAAAAATGCGTCGTCTCACTGAAAGCACGTGAAGATAATGAATACCGATATCGCGGGACAAATCTCTTCGTCAGCAGCGGTGACGTTATCACTTTCTTCGTGCAGCCGGGGCCAGGCACAGGGTGGCGCTGTCACGTTTGGCGTATCGCGCCGGGGCGGAAATATTCTGCAAACAAAATAAATGTCCGGCCGGTGCAAAAAAATGACAAATAATGGCTGGAATATATTTTCATTATTTATATATCGAGCTAGATTAAACAAGTTTGCATCAAAGATAGCGAAACGTGTCCGCTAAGTGACGCGCGTTATCAGCAATGGCGATTTTACACAGCGCAGTTCCGGGTTCAGGAGTGGGATAATGACGACATCAAAATGGTTGCTTGCCAGCGCCGTGCTGCTTTTAGCCGCCTGCAGCAGCAATAACGAAGAGCCAGTACAGCAGGGCAACAGTGCCAGAATCAATACGTTGCAGACCAGCGCCGGTTGCGCGGCGGTCGGTGGCGTTACTACCATCGCGCATAACCTGAACGGTGAAGCGCTGCGCATGTGCCAAATGCCGAATGGCAAGCAGTGCGAAGAACGCACGCTGGGCCTGGGCAGCTGCGCCGGGTAAGCCCGCAGCGACAGGCCCGGATCAATACACCCAGTCGCGCAGGGTATAAACCAGCGTGTGGCCGCTGCCGTTGAGCGTCAGTTGCTGCGCGTTCAGCATCACGTCGGCGCCGTTTTCGAGCACGGTGCCGATCACCTGATCCCAGCGGTTGCGCTGCTCATCAGGGCACAGCTTGCGCGTCGAGGCCAACGGTTTTACCGTCAGCACGCCGTCGCGTAACTGCCCCTGGCCGAAGAAGCGGTTGCACATCGCGCCGGAGACATGCAGGTTCTCGCCAAATTCCAAATTGAGCAGGCCGCCATCCGTTCGTGATTGTGCCGCTTCACCATCTACGCTCTGCAACACGAAGTTGTGATGCAACAGATCGCCGGGTGTGACGGTAGACTGTGGTTTCATGCTGCATCCCCCTAGGACCAGCGTCGTAAGGGCGGCCACCGTGGTTTTTCTCATTGCGTTCTCTCAAATAAACAGGGCGCCGCAAGGGCGCCCCGAAGTTACGCTCAGGCGTTCAGCTGGTTCGGGCAGGCTTCGCCGCGATCCAACAGGCTGATGTTCTGCAGCGTGGTTTGCGAAATGCTGGTCAGCGCCTCTTCGGTCAGGAAAGCCTGATGGCCGGTGAACAGCACGTTGTGGCAGGCCGACAGGCGGCGGAACACGTCATCCTGAATCACGTCGTTAGACTTGTCTTCAAAGAACAGATCGCGTTCGTTCTCGTAGACGTCCATCCCGAGCGCGCCGATTTTTTGCTGCTTCAACGCGTCGATGGCGGCGGTAGAGTCGATCAGCGCGCCGCGGCTGGTGTTGATCACCATTACGCCGTTTTTCATCATCGCGAAGGCGTCGGCATTCAGCAGATGGTGGTTTTCCGGCGTCAACGGGCAGTGCAGGGTAATCACGTCGGATTGCGCGTACAGCGTTTTCAGGTCGACATACTCCGCGCCCAGCGCCAGCGCCTGTTCGCTCGGGAACGGATCGTAGGCCAGCAGCTTCATGCCGAAGCCTTTCAAAATGCGCATCGTCGCCACGCCGATTTTACCGGTGCCGATCACGCCGGCGGTGCGGTTGTGCATGTTAAAACCGATCAGCCCTTCCAGCGAGAAGTTGGCGTCGCGAGTGCGTTGATAAGCGCGGTGAATACGGCGGTTCAGGCACATCATCATGCCTACCGCGTGTTCTGCCACGGCCTCCGGCGAGTAGGCCGGCACGCGCACCACCTTGATGCCCAGTTCTTTGGCGGCGTCCAGATCGACGTTATTAAAACCGGCGCAGCGCAGGGCGAGGATCTCGACGCCCAGTGCCGCCAGTTCTTCGAGCACTTCACGGCTGCCGTCGTCGTTGACGAAGATACACACCGCCTTGCAACCGGCGGCCGTTTTGGCGGTTTTTTTGCTGAGTAAAAAGTCGAAGAATTCCAGCTCATAGCCAAACTGCTGATTCACCAGTTCGAGATATTTACGGTCATACTGTTTGGTACTGTATATCGCCAATTTCATCGTGGTTTCTCCACCGTGATTTTGTGATCAATTTAACAGATTTTAGTAAATTCGACAATTGGTTAGCGGTTTGGCCAGCGTGGGGTTTGTTCGGTCAACCAGGAGGATGAAACCGGCCCGCATTGGGCCGGTTCACGCGATGTTAGCGAGCGATTTCCGTGTAATGATGCTCATCGTAGTCATGGGTCAAGTACCCGTTGACGGCATCGTTAAAGGCGACCCAATGCGGGGTTTTCTGGTGTGCCGAAAGCGCCGCCTTATCGTCCCAGTTTTCGATCAGCGCGTAGCTGTTTTCATCGTTCTGGCATTGCCAAAGCTGGTAAAAAGAGCAGCCGGTTTCTTTATTGGATTCCTGCACCATGGTGTTGAGCAGGCTGAGAAACGCGGGGCGCTTGGCCGGATTGACCTGAAAAAAGACATTGAGCGTGATCATGGTTTATTTCCTCAGTCGATAATGAAACTGGAATTTCCAGGCGGCAGCAATGTGCTGACTGCGAGGATTCTACGGACTTGATGGTTGACTAAAAGTGAAATAAAGTTCCGTTGCTATTCATTTTTGGTGAAGGCTTGTGATGTTGAAACGTGCTCAGTTGGTGACCTTTTGCATGGTGGTTGAGTCAGAGAGTCTCACGGCAGCGGCTGAGAGGCTGTTTTGCGTGCCCTCTAACGTGACCAAGAAATTAAAAGAGTTGGAAATGGCGTGTGGCGTTACGCTATTTGATCGTGAGCGCAATCGACTGTCGCTCACACCGGAAGGTCGGGCGCTTTACCATAAAGCCAAGCGCTTTTTGGCTATCGAAGAGCGGGCGCGAGCGCAGCTTGAACAGGATCCGGTGCAGGGTGAACTGAAGCTTGGCGCGCTGGATATCGCCTTGAGTCATCATCTGCCGCAAAAGTTGGCACATTACCGTGCGCAGAACCGCCGCGTTCAGTTGAGTGTGGTGCAGGGCTATTCGCTGGATCTGGAGTTTCAATTGCAAAAAGGAACTCTGGACGTGGTGTTTTCAGATGGGCCGATAGAACATCCGCAGCTGCAGAGCCGGCGTGCTTTTCAGGAGCGTTTGGTCTTCATTGGCGGGGCGTATCAGCCAGCGTTGTTGGCAAAAAGCGATCTCTATGTTTATTCGCGTCAATGCCACTATCGCCATCTGGTGGACGCCTGGCTGCAAAAGCAGCAAGTGATCCCCGCCGCGCTGCTGGAGGTGGAATGCTATGACGTGATATTCGCCTGCGTAAGCGCGGGGTTGGGGTATGCGTTTGTCCCTGAGAGCCTGGCGCGACAGCGGGAGGTTGCGTATACCGAGTGCGGGAATGAAATGCGCAGCGATATTTATGCTATCTGGCGTAAAGCGAGCGACAGCCGCATAGTACAGGCTTTTATTGAGGCCGTGATTTGAAATTAGCGGCAAAAAAATCCCCACGGGGGTGTGGGGAATGGCTTCTCTAGTACACAGTTAGCTAGCAGCTAAACTTTTATTAGAATGGTTGCAAGACTATTAATCATCAACGGTAACGACAATAACAAAAGTCTGAAAACCGTCCTATTTATGTGATGTATATGTAACGAAAATCTACAACTTCGCACACGTTTGCGCTAAAAAGGTGCAAATCACCTTTGCGACCCCGCTCAGCTTCACCCTATGTCAAATTCGTGCCATCATTATTGTCAATTCAGGCATAGACTTAACCAATGCCTAACTCAGGAACGAAGCAATCATTTAATGACCAGGCGATTGAAAGTATTCATAGGGACCGTGGCGGGCTGTGCAATTCTGGTGCTGGCGTTATGGCAAACTTTGCCGCGCTGGCTGCCGGGGGTGTTATCGCATTGGTTGCCGGCGGGAAGCCGACTTGAGTTACAGGGCAAGTTGCATTGGCGCCAAGGCGGCCTGGCGCTGCCGGGGGCACGTTTCACCGCGCAAGATTGCCTGCTGGCCAACGTCGGTCCGACGCGGCTGGCTTACCGCCAAGGCCGCTGGCAGCTGTCGAGCGATAAGGTCAGCGTCGATAGCGCCTGTTTGTCAAAACTGCCGGGCGGCGACGCCAACAGCGCGCCGCTCGCGCTCGATCAATTGCAGCGGCAACTGCCGGCGCTGGATCTCACCATTAATGATCTGACGCTTATTCCCTGGCAGCGCTATGCCGGCAAGCTACAGATTTCCTCCGGCCCCGACGGGCAACGTCTGCATTATCGGGGACCGAATCTCAGCGCCGAGGCGCGGCTGGATGAAAAACAGCAGCTGACGTTGCAGAGTCTGACCGTCGTCCCGCCCAACAGCGCGCAACCGCTGCACCTAGCCGGTAAGATAACTCTCCCGCTGGATCTGGCCAGCCTGCCGAAGCAGGGCGCGTTGCAGGGTGAAATGCAGACGGCCTATCTGGAAAAACCGGTTTTGCTGGATATGCGCTGGCAACAGCAGCAGGGCGTGTTGACGGTGAGCGAGAAAGGCGACGATCGGCCGCTGGCGGTGCTGCCGTGGGAAGTGACCCCGCAGCGGGTCAGCATCAAGCAGGGCGAGTGGCGTTGGCCCTACAGCGGACAGCCGTTGAACGGCGGCCTCAGCATCGCGCTGCACGACTGGAGCAAGGGATTGGATGAAACGGAGATCAGCGCGCGGCTGAACGTGATCACCGCCGGCCACAACGGCAAGGGTAATGCGGTGCTCACCCTCGGGCCGGGCAAGGTGGGGTTGACCGACAGCGATCTGCGCTTCCAACTGACCGGGCAGGCCAATCTGGCCGATTTCTCCACCACCGCGTCGATCCCGGGCGTGATCGGCGGCAGCATTCTTAACCCGACGCTGGTTCTGCAGCCAGGTTCGCTGCTGCGTCTGTGGGGCAAAGTGACGCCGGAAATGACGCTGGAAGAGGCGCGTCTACCGCTGGCCGGCGTGAAGGTGACCGCCGCCGGCATCACCGGCCGCCTGCAGGCGATTTTGAGCGCCAGCGACAGTTATTGGGGGCGTTTCAAGCTCCACCTGGACGGCCAGGCGCAGGATTTCTGGCCGGACAAGGGCGACTGGCAGTGGCGTTACTGGGGCAACGGCCGGTTGCCGCCGCTGCAGGCCGCCTGGGACGTCGCCGGCAGCGGTCGTTGGCAGGACAGCGAGCTGGTGCTCGACAAGCTCTCCACCGGTTTCGACAAATTGAAGTACGGTCTGGTGACGGTCGCCGCGCCGCGCTTGAGCCTCAACCAGCCGCTGCGCTGGCAGCGTGATGAACAAAGCCCGCAGTTCAACGGCGAATTCCAGCTGGCGGCGGATAAGGTCAGCTTCAGCGACGGTGGCTATCTGCCGGCGCCGGTGCTGGCGCTGCAGGTGAACGGCCGTTCGCCGGACAGTTTCCAGATGCAGGGCAAGCTGCAGGCGCAACAGATCGGGCCGATCGCGCTGCGCGGCCGTTGGGACGGCGAACGTCTGCGCGGCGAAGGCTGGTGGCCGAAACAGTCGCTGAAGGTCTTCCAACCGCTGTTGGCACCGGATCTCAATCTCACGCTGCGCGACGGCGAGTTTTACGCGCAGTCGGCGTTTTCCGCCGCCCGTGAACAAGGGTTCGAGGCCGGTGGCCACTGGGTGGTGAAAAACGGCGGCATGTGGCTGAAAGACGGCGAAATGAGCGGCCTGGATTTCATCCTGTCGTACCGTTTCAAGCAGCATCACTGGCAATTGGGAGCTAAACAGCCGGTATCGCTGCGCATCAAGTCTTTCACCAACCTGTTCGAGATGCAGAACATTTCCGCCGATCTGCAGGGCACCTATCCTTATAGCGAAGGGCAGCCGCTGACGTTGAGCAACGTCGGCGTGGACATGCTCAACGGGCATATCAGCCTGTCGGCGCTGCGGTTGCCGCAGCATGACGCCGCGGTGCTGAAGCTGGATAAGGTCGATCTCAGCGCGCTGTTTACCGCCCTGAAACCGAAGCAGTTCGCCATGTCCGGCCGGGTCGACGGCGAGCTGCCGCTGTTCCTGAACCATCCGAAGTGGTTGGTGCAAAACGGCTGGATCGCCAACGCCGGCACGTTGACGCTGCGCCTGGACAAAGACATGGCCGACGCCATCGGCAGCAATAACCTGGCGACCGGCGCGGCGATCGACTGGCTGCGCTACATGGAAATCAACCGTTCGCATGCCCGGGTCGATCTCGACAACCTGGGCGAGTTGACGCTGAGCGCGCGCATCGACGGCATCAACCCGCAGAAAAGCGCCAAGCGCGAGGTGATCCTGAACTATCGCCATCAGGAAAACGTGTTTCAGCTGTGGCGCAGTTTGCGCTTCGGCGACAATTTACAGGAGTGGCTGGAGCAGGCCCTCTCACAACCTGGGGAGCAACAATGAAAATCATGAGTGTGTCGACGCTGGCAGCGGTGCTGTGCGTTTCGCTGCTGAGCGGCTGCGTGCCGCGCATCGAGGTGGCGACGCCGAAGGATCCGATCACCATCAATATGAACGTCAAGATCGAGCATGAAATTCATATCAAGGTGGATAAGGACGTCGAAAACCTGCTGAAAACCCAAAGCGGTCTGTTCTAGGAGCCGACATGAAAAAACGTTATTTGTGGCTGGCCGGCGCCGCCTGGTTGTTCAGTGGCATGGCGATGGCGTTGACGCTGGATGAGGCGAAGCAGCAAGGGCGGGTAGGTGAAACCCTGAGCGGCTACATCGCGCCGGTGAAGCAGGACGCGGAAACCCTGGCGCTGGTGAAACGCATCAACGCCGGCCGCGCCGAGAAGTATCAGGAAGTGGCGAACGGCAACCATATCGCCGTCGACGAAGTGGCGCGCATGGCCGGGCAGAAGCTGGTGACGCGGGCGCAGAGCGGCGAGTATGTGCGCGGCATCAACGGGCAGTGGCTGAAGAAATAAAAAAAGCGCGCCGTCTGGCGCGCCAAAAGATACGGATAGATGATTATTATGAGGGTAGTGCAGGTTTGACAGGACTTGCCTCTTGTCCGGCAGGGGCTCGGCGCCCCTGCGCAGGGTCTTAGGCAGCAACCACCTGAGACAGGGCCGCCTTGGCGTCTTCCTGTGCTTTGGTCGCCACTTCCGGGCCATAGGCGATGCCTTCCGCGAAGACGAACTCCACGTCGGTGATGCCGATGAAGCCCAGGAACAGACGCAGGTAAGGTTCTACCAGGTCGGTCGGGGTGCCTTTATGGATGCCGCCGCGGCTGGTCAGGATCACGGCGCGTTTGTTTTTCACCAGGCCTTCCGGACCGTTTTCGGTGTAACGGAAGGTCACGCCGGCGCGGGCAACCAGGTCGAAATAGTTTTTCAGCTGGGTCGGAATGTTGAAGTTGTACATCGGTGCGGCAATCACGATGACGTCATTGGCCTGCAGCTCGGCGATCAGCTCGTCCGACAGGGCCAGCGCTTCTTGTTGACGTGGAGTCAACGGAGCATCGGAAGGACGCAGCGCGCCGACCAGTTCACCGTCCAGCACCGGGATTGGCTGTGCGGCCAGATCGCGCACGGTGATGGTGTCGCCGCTGTGGGCGTTGCTCCATTGCTCTACGAAGAAATCGGCCAGTTGGTTAGACTGAGAGTAGGTCGCCAGGATGCTTGATTTCAGAACCAATACGTTGCTCATCGATAATTCCTTACGTTGTGACAGTGACATCAGGACTCAGCGTCCCTTGCATGAAGTACATGCTATTCACATTCCCCCAACAGTGATAGCGCAATATTTCGAGATCTCCGTTCAATTTTATTGAATGACATGGCGACGCTTTACTCGCGGAAGTAGGGGGAGAAAGCCGTTTGTGATAGGCTGTGCGGCTAAAGCAAAAAAATCGCTAAAAAAACATTAAACCGTTGCCAAGCCTGGCCTTGGCGGCGAAGAAACAAGGAACACCGAACGTGAAATCTCCGCTCGAGGCACTGCCGGCCCAACTGGGCGAGCTGATGCTCCGCGATCAACAACGCCTGCGTCGTCGCCTGCAGGGCGCACGAAAAATCAAAAATCCCGATGCCCAGCTGGCGGTCGCCGCCGACGTGGAAAGCGACATCGCGACGGCGCGGCAAAAAGTGCAGGCGCGCGCCGCGTCTTGCCCGCGCATTACCTATCCGGAAAGCCTGCCGGTCAGCCAGAAAAAGCAGGACATCTTAAATGCTGTCCGCGACAACCAGGTGGTGATCGTCGCCGGGGAGACCGGCTCGGGAAAAACCACCCAGTTGCCGAAGATCTGTCTGGAGCTGGGGCGTGGGGTGAAAGGGCTGATCGGCCATACCCAGCCGCGCCGCCTGGCGGCGCGCACCGTCGCCAACCGCATCGCCGACGAGCTGGAAACCCCGCTCGGCGGCAGCGTCGGCTACAAGGTGCGCTTCAACGATCAGGTGGGGGAAAACACCCTGGTCAAGCTGATGACTGACGGTATCTTGCTGGCGGAGATTCAGCAGGATCGCCTGCTGATGCAGTACGACACGTTGATCATCGATGAAGCGCACGAGCGCAGCCTGAATATCGACTTTATTCTCGGCTACCTGCGCGAACTGCTGCCGAAGCGCCCGGATCTCAAGGTGATCATCACCTCGGCGACCATCGATCCGCAGCGTTTCTCGCGCCACTTCAACAATGCGCCGATCATCGAGGTTTCCGGCCGCACCTACCCGGTGGAGGTGCGTTACCGCCCGGTGGTGGACGACGGCGATGATACCGACCGCGACCAGCTGCAGGCGATTTTCGATGCGGTGGACGAGCTTGGGCGCGAAGGGCCGGGTGACATTCTGATCTTCATGAGCGGCGAGCGCGAGATCCGCGATACCGCCGACGCTTTGAACCGCCTCAATTTGCCGCACACCGAGGTGCTGCCGCTGTATGCGCGCCTGTCGAACAGCGAGCAGAACCGGGTTTTCCAGTCGCACCACGGCCGCCGCATCGTGCTGGCCACCAACGTGGCGGAAACCTCGCTGACGGTGCCGGGCATCAAATACGTCATCGATCCGGGCACCGCGCGCATCAGCCGCTACAGCTTCCGCACCAAGGTGCAGCGCCTGCCGATCGAGCCGGTGTCGCAGGCCTCCGCCAACCAGCGTAAAGGGCGCTGTGGCCGCGTGTCGGAGGGCGTGTGCATCCGTCTGTACTCTGAACAGGATTTCCTCTCGCGGCCGGCGTTTACCGATCCGGAAATTCTGCGCACCAACCTGGCGTCGGTCATTCTGCAGATGACCTCGCTGGGGCTGGGCGACATCGCCGCGTTTCCGTTTGTCGAGGCGCCGGACAAGCGCAACATTCAGGATGGCGTGCGCCTGCTGGAAGAGCTGGGGGCGATCACCACCGCCGATAACGGCCACTATCAGCTGACGCCGCAGGGCCGGCAGCTGGCGCAGTTGCCGATCGACCCGCGTCTGGCGCGCATGGTGTTGGAAGCGCAGAAGAGCGGCAGCGTGCGCGAGGTGATGATCATTACCGCCGCGCTGTCGATTCAGGATCCGCGCGAGCGCCCAATGGATAAGCAGCAGGCCTCGGATGAAAAACACCGCCGTTTTGCCGACAAAGACTCGGACTTCCTGGCGTTCGTCAACCTGTGGGATTATCTGCAGGAGCAGCAAAAGGCGAACTCTTCCAGTCAGTTCCGCCGGCTGTGCCGCAACGATTTTCTCAACTACCTGCGGGTGCGCGAGTGGCAGGATATCTATACCCAACTGCGCCAGGTGGTGAAAGAACTGGGGCTGCCGATCAACAGCACGCCTTCCGATTATCGCAGCGTCCACACCGCGCTGCTGACCGGCCTGCTGTCGCACATCGGCCAGAAGGATACGGACAAGCAGGAATTTACCGGCGCGCGCAACGCCCGCTTCTCGATCTTCCCCGGCTCCGGCCTGTTCAAGAAGCCACCGAAGTGGACCATGGTGGCCGAACTGGTGGAAACCAGCCGCCTGTGGGGACGCATCGCCGCGCGCATCGAACCGGAATGGATCGAGCCGCTGGCTCAGCACCTGGTGAAACACAGCTACAGCGAACCGCACTGGTCGAAGTCGCAGGGGGCGGTGATGGCCAGCGAAAAGGTCACGCTGTTTGGTCTGCCGATCGTTGCGGCGCGCCAGGTCAACTACGGCGCCATCGATCCGCTGCTGTGCCGTGAGCTGTTTATCCGCCATGCGCTGGTAGAGGGAGACTGGCAGACGCGCCACGCCTTCTTCCGCGAAAACCAAAAGCTGCGCGCCGAGGTGGAAGAACTGGAGCATAAATCGCGCCGCCGCGACATTCTGGTGGATGACGAAATGCTGTTCGGCTTCTACGATCGCCGCATCCCCAACGACGTGGTGTCCGGCCGTCATTTCGACAGCTGGTGGAAGAACGCGGCCAAACAGCAGCCGGATTTGCTGAACTTCGAAAAAGAGATGCTGATCAAGGACGGCGCCAACAAGATCAGCGCGCTCGACTACCCGAACTTCTGGCATCAGGGCAACCTCAAGCTGCGGCTGAGCTACCAGTTCGAACCGGGCACCGACGCCGACGGGGTGACGGTGCACATTCCGCTGCCAATCCTCAATCAGGTGGAGGAGCAGGGCTTTGAATGGCAGATCCCCGGCATCCGCCGTGAACTGGTGATTGCGCTGATCAAGTCGCTGCCGAAACCGGTGCGTCGCAACTTCGTGCCGGCACCGAACTACGCCGAGGCGTTCCTTGGCCGCGTAACGGCGCTGGAATTGCCGCTGCTGGACGCGCTGGAGCGCGAGCTGCGGCGCATGACTGGCGTGACCGTGTCACGTGATGACTGGCAGTGGGATCAGGTGCCCGATCATCTGAAGATGACCTTCCGCGTGGTGGGCGAGAAAAACCAGACGCTGCGCGAAGGCAAAGATCTGGCCGCCTTGCGCCTGCAGTTGAAAGAGAAGGTGCAGGAGACGCTGTCGGCGGTGGCCGATGACGGACTGGAGCAGAGTAACCTGCATGTCTGGAGCTTTGGCCAATTGCCGGCGTTTTACGAGCAGAAGCGCGGCGGCTATTCGATGAAGGCATACCCGGCGCTGGTGGATGAAAAGGACAGCGTGGCGATCCGCCTGTTCGACAGCGAAAGCGAGCAGCAACAGGCGATGTGGCAGGGCACGCGTCGTCTGCTGTTGTTGAATATTCCTTCACCGATCAAATACCTGCATGAGAAATTGCCGAACAAAGCCAAGCTGGGGCTCTATTTCAACCCGTACGGCAAGGTGCTGGAGCTGATCGACGACTGCATATCGTGCGGCATCGACAAGCTGATCGCCGAACACGGCGGCCCGGTCTGGCAAGAAGCAGACTTTGCACGGCTGCAGGAGCAGATCCGCGCCGAGCTGAACGACACGGTCGTCGAGGTGGCCAAGCAGGTTGAACAGATCCTGACGGCGGTCTTCAACATCAACAAACGGCTGAAAGGCCGGGTGGACATGTCGTTGGCGCTGGCGCTGTCGGACATCAAGACCCAGCTCGGCGGGCTGGTTTACCGCGGCTTCGTGACTGGCAACGGATGGAAGCGCCTGCCGGATACGCTGCGCTACCTGCAGGCGATCGAGCGGCGGTTGGAAAAACTGGCTATTGATCCGCACCGCGATCGCGCGCAGATGTTGCGGGTGGAGCAGGTGCAGCAGGCCTGGCAGCAGTGGCTGAACAAGCTGCCGCCGAAGCGACAGCAGGGGGAAGAAGTAAAAGCGGTGCGCTGGATGATAGAAGAGCTGCGCGTCAGCCTGTTCGCGCAACAGTTAGGCACGCCTTACCCGATCTCCGATAAGCGCATTCTGCAAACTATCGAGCAGCTTTCGAGCTAAGCTCAGCCGCACCGGCCGGCAAGCGGCCGGCGCGGCGCAAGTTGAAATTCGCAGAGCAGAGAAACAGCAACGGCGCATAATGCGCCGTTGAGAGAGGATTATTTGCCTGTCGCCAGCGCGTCCAGCGCTTCGCGGATACCGGGCACCGCCAGGGCACGGTTATCGGCGCGATAGCGATCTTTCGCCGCCGGTGCCGAGCTTTGGATGGCGATCAGTTGCCAGCCGTCGGCGGTTTTCAACAGCAGCGGCGAACCGCTGTCGCCGGGCAGAGTATCGCACTGGTGCGACAGTACGCTTTGCTGGGCCCAGCCGGTGACCTTGCAGTTTTGGTGGCTGTAGAGGTCATCCAGATGATCCTCCGGGTAGCCCGCTTGAGTTATCAGCCGTTTGGCCTGTTTCAGGGCCTGAGTCAGCGCCTTGCTGTCGCCTTGCCACAGCGGCAAGGGTGCGATCGGCAGCGGTTTTTTGTCTTTCAGACGGATCAGCGCAAAGTCATAAGCGGCCGCGGCGGGCGGGACGATCCAGCCATCACCGTCCGGCTTCAGCTTTTTGCCCAGTTTGCTGTCGACCAGGGTCTCGATATTGTCGGTTTGATACTGCCACGACTTATCACCCGCCACGAAGCGCAGAGCGATGGCTTTATCCAATTGCCCCGGCGGTGCCAGCACGCAGTGGCCGGCGGTCAACGCCAGGTGTGGGGAGATCAGCGTGGCGGTACACAGATTGCCGCTGGCGGTTTCGACCTGGCCGATGGCCTGCCACGGCTTGGCGGCGGTATCCGTGACCTTGATTCGTTCATCTTTGCCGAAAAACAGACGCGTTTGCTCGGCCTTGGACGGGCCGTCTGCGCGTGCCGCCTGAGAAGCGATGAGCGGGAGTGAACACAGCAACAGTAAAACGGATATGCGCATAGATCTCTTGCCTGACAAATACGGATCATCCATAAACACACTGAATGCTAACTATAGACTGATTTAGCAGCCATGTGGATGGGCAATAATTGATTTTTCAATAATTTCCCGCCGGCGATGCGGCAGGCTACAGGTAAAAAAAGACGGCGATCAGTCCGCAAAGGATCAGGGCGGTCAGAACAATCTCGAACAGGTAGCGGCGCAGCATCAATGAGAACCCCCCGATGAAAAAACACCCGGTGAACCGGGTGTCGTACACGTCAAGCCTGAAACGGTGAGGGGACCCTCACGACATTACGCTTTTTTGTGGCTGGCTTTCTTGTGGTGCTTTTTAGCCGCCTGGGCTTTTTGCGCCGGGGCTTTCTTGCCGGCTTTTTTGTGATGCTTTTTGGCCGCCTGAGCTTTCTGAACCGGGGCTTTCTTGCCGTGGTGTTTCACCTGAGCTTTAGCCGGCGCAGCGGTGGCGGTGGTTGCGGTAGCCGCAGGTGCGGTGGTGGCAGCCTCGGCAGCGAAAGCCACGGAAGACAGACCCATTGCAGCGGCAACAACCAGAGCTAATACTTTTTTCATCGCAGAATCCTCAACATGACTTTTGGGTACCAACCCCACTGCGGGGCCGTTGAGATGATAGTAGGCAAACGGCGTCCGGCTTTCCGTGAGTGATTGGTTTCGGCATGTAACCTAATGTACAGGGCGGCGGTGGCGAGGGGGATTGCTGCTATAATGACCGCCAGACAAGGAAAAAGGGATTTAAAATGAACGAGATAACGATTCGTTGTGGCGTGACTGAACAGGGCGAGGTGCCGCTGGCCTATGAGGACTGGGGCGATGAGACGCACCCGCCGTTGTTGCTCATCATGGGCATCGGCGCGCAGCTCCTGTTGTGGCCTGACGACTTCTGCCGCGCCCTGGTGTCCATGGGGTTTCGGGTGATCCGTTATGACAACCGCGACGTCGGCCTTTCAGGAAAAACGCAGGCACAACGCTCACAGCCATTGTGGCTGCTGATGTTGCGCGCCCAGCTTGGCTGGCAAACGCCGGTGCCTTATACCCTGGCGGACATGGCAACGGACGCGGCGCATCTGCTCGATCATTTACGCATTCCGCAGGCTCACGTACTGGGCGCTTCGATGGGGGGGATGATCGCCCAGGTGCTGGCCGCCGAATACCCGCAGCGCGTCGCCTCGTTATGCATCTTGTTTTCCAGCACCAATCAGCCGCTGTTGCCGCCGCCGGCGCCTTCGCTGCTGTGGTTGCTGGTGCGCCGGCCTGCCGCCGATATGACGCTGCAGCAGCGCCAGGAAGGGATGAAGGCCTTTCTGCGCGCGCTTGGCACCGCGACTTATCCACCGGAGGAGGCGGAGCTGGATGCCCTGGTGACGCGGTTGCTGAAGCGGGGTGTGGATCCGGCAGGCATGCAGCGGCAACTTTCCGCGTTGCTCGGCAGCGGCGATCTGCGGCGTTACAGCCGGCGCATCGACGCGCCGACGCTGGTGATTCACGGCGATCGCGATCGGCTGGTGCGCAAGGCCGGCGGGGTGGCGATCGCTCGGGCCGTCGCCAACGCCAGATTGCAGATTATGCCGGGCATGGGGCATGACCTGCCCGCCGCGTTGAGGCCGCAGCTGGCGGCGATGATCGCCCGCCATGCATTGGGATGAGAGGCCGGTTGGTTCGGTATTTTTGCTTTTTTAGTTACAACATACTAATGGCGGGTGGCCACCCGCCACTCTGTAGCCAAGGCGTTACCCGCAGGAAAGTGCACTATGGAACAGTGTCAGGTCAACCAGAGGAAAAAAGGGCGCGGCAGGGCCGCGCCAGGAGAGATCACAGGTAGCGGTTTTCCAAATGCTGACGGAAGTAGCGTGGGTTGAGCGCTTCGCCGGTCGCGTTGGCGATCAGCGTCTCGGTCGGGAAGCGGCTACCGTGGCGCCAGATGTTGTGCTGCAGCCAGTGGAACAGCGGCTGCAGATTGCCGGCGGCGATATCCTCGCTCAGCGAAGGTAGGGCCTGGCGCACGCTGTGGAACAGCTGCGCGGCGTACATCGCGCCGAGGGTGTAAGTCGGGAAGTAGCCGAACGCGCCGTCTGTCCAGTGGATATCCTGCATGCAGCCGTTGCGATAGTTGCCGATGGTGTCGAGGCCGAGGTAAGCGTGCATCTTTTCATTCCACAATGCCGGAATGTCTTCCACTTCGACCTCGCCTTCGATCAGCGCTTTTTCAATTTCGTAGCGCAGGATGACGTGGGCAGGATAGCTCACCTCGTCGGCGTCGACGCGGATCAGGCCCGGTTTAACGCGCTGGTTGAGGCGAATGAAGTTGGCTTCTTCCAGCGCCGGCTGTTCGCCAAATTGCGCGGTGACCAGCGGACGCAAGATTTTCAGGAATTCATTGCCGCGCGCCAGCTGCATTTCGAACAGCAGGCTCTGCGATTCGTGGATGGCGGTAGAGCGGGCCAGGGCGACCGGCTGGCCGAGCAGATCGCGCGGCAGGTTCTGTTCGTAACGGGCGTGGCCGGTTTCGTGCACGATACCGAGCAGCGCGGTCAAGAACTCTTTTTCGTTGTAGCGCGTGGTGATGCGTACATCTTCCGGCACGCCGCCGCAGAACGGGTGGGCGCTGACGTCGACACGGCCGTTGTCGAAGTTGAAACCGAGCAGTTTCATGACGCTCAGGCTCAGCTGGCGCTGGGTGTCCACATTGAACGGACCTTGTGGCGCCTGGCAGGGCTCATTAGCCTGTTTGGCCACCACGCGCTGCAGCAGATCCGGCAGCCAGGTTTTCAGATCGCCGAAGATGCGGTCGAGATCGCTGCTGCGCATGCCCGGTTCATACAGATTGAGCAGGGCATCGTAACGGCTGGTGCCGGCCGCCTGCGCACGGATCTGCGCCTCTTCCCGGCTGAGTTTGACCACTTCGCGCAGGTTCTCGGCGAAGCCGTCCCAGTCGTTGGCCGGGCGCTGGGCGCGCCAGGCGTGTTCGCAGCGCGCGCCGGCGAGCGATTTGGCTTCGACCAGCGACGCCGGTAGCAGCACCGCGTCTTCATACTGGCGGCGCATTTCGCGCAGGTTGGCGCGGTCGATCTCGTCCAGCGTCTCTTGCTGCGCGCGATCCAACAGCGCGCCGGTGCTTTCCGCTGTTAAAAGCTGGTGCTGCAGCACGCTCAGCTCGGCCAGCGCTTCGGAGCGCGCCTTGCTGCCGCCCGGCGGCATCATGGTTTGCATGTCCCAACCGGCGATGGCGGACAGGTGGCCGAAACGCGACAGACGGCTAAAAAGCGCGCGCAGGTGATCGTAAGCAGATGTGTTGGAATGTGCAGATGTCATTATTATTCGACTCCAATGAGAAGGGTCCGGCGGTATTACGCCAGATCGGCTTTTAAACTGAATGTCGGCTTCACCGGCCAACAGAAACGGAAACTGGCGCCGCCGAGCGAACTGCTCTCGACGAACACCTGTCCCTGGTAGGCGACGGCGATGGAATGGACGATGGCCAGCCCCAGTCCGCAGCCGCCGGTGGCGCGATCGCGGCTGGGATCGAGGCGAACGAAAGGCTCGAATACCCGCTCGCGCTCTTCCGGCGGGATACCCGGCCCGTCATCTTCGACCTGCAAACAGGCGAGGTCGCCGTCGAACCACAGACCCACGCGCAGACGCTGCTCGGAATAGCGCAGCGCGTTATTGACCAGGTTATCGAGCACGCGTTCCATCAGGCGCAGATCGACGCCGCCAAAGTCGCCGACGTGCGGGATATCGAGCTGGATGTCGCGTTCCTGATGAATAAGACGGATATCGTCGACCTTGTCCTCCAGCCACTTTGGCAGATCGATGGGTTCAATGTTTAGCGCAACCTGCGGCCGGTCCAGGCGGGCATAGGTCAGCAGCTCGTCGATCAGCGACTCCAACTGGCCGATATCGCGGTTCAGCGCCTGCTGTTCGCCTTCGGACAGGTTATCGCTCATCTCGAGCCGATAGCGCAGGCGCACCAGCGGCGTGCGCAGCTCGTGCGCGATGCCGTCGATCAGCTGTTTCTTGCTGGCGATCAGGGTGTTGACGTTGTCGGCCATCTGGTTGAACGCCACGCCGAGCCGGCTCAGGCTGGAAGTGGGATCGAAGTGGGTGCGTTCATCCAGATGCCCGGCGCCGAGCCGCTGGGCGGCGTTTTCCAGTTTGAGCAGGTCTTGCCAGTGCGGCCGCATCCACAGAAACACCGGCAGCGCCAGCGACATGCCGATAAACACCAGCAACACCAGATCCAGCAGGCGCATCTGGTGCAGATAGAACAGATAAGGGATGGGGCCGACCACCAATACATAGTGGCTGCGCGGAATGCGCTGCATAAAGGTGTACTGATCGTCGAGGGCGATGATTTCACCCAGCCGCAGCCGCTTTTTCAGATCCTCGCTCAGTTCCTGTTTGCCGAGCGGTTCGATATGCAGCTTGAACGACAGATTGAGATCCAGCGTGGCGATAGTCTTGTTCCAGTCCTTCAGCGGGATTTCGCGCAGCTCGCTGCGCATCAGGTACAGCGAGCTTTTCATCAAATCGTCCATCGACTGGCGGCCTGCGCGCTCGGCGGTCACCTTGTACACCAGGCCGACCAGCATCGCCATCACCAGAAAACAGACGAACAGCAGCAGGAAGAACTGGACGAAAAGTTTTCTCATTGTTGCACCGAAGCCCAGGCGTTAGGGGCGAACAGATAGCCCTTGTTGCGCACCGTCTTGATACGGAAAGGCTCCAGCGCATTGTCGTACAGCTTACGACGCAGGCGGGAGATCGCCACGTCGATGCTGCGATCCATACCGTCGTAGCTCACGCCGCGCAGGTTTTGCAACAACGCCTCGCGATCCATGATCTGCCCGGCATGGGTCGCCAGCTCCCACAGCAGATCGAAATCCGAGGTGGACAGGGTGATGGTTTCTTCGCCCAGCGTAACCTGACGGTTGACCGGATCGATGCACAGCAGCCCGAAATGCAGCGCGTTATGCTGGGTGAGCGGCTGAACCGACTCTTCTTTCGGCTGTTGGCTGTGTTGGCGCAGGTGCAAACGCAGGCGCGCCAGCAACACCGCCGGTGGCGTGGTTTTCAGGATATAGTCGTTGGCGCCCATCTCCAGCGACAGGATATGGTTCATGTCACTGTCGAGCGAAGTGAGCAGCACGATCGGGCCGGGGAAGGTAGGGCGCAGATCGCGGCACAGCGTCATGCCGTCTTTGCCGGGCAGCATGATGTCCAGCAGCACCAAATCGGGTTGCTCGCGCTCGATGCGCGCCTGCGCGCTGTCGCCACGCGGTTCGATCAGCACCTCGATGTCATGTTTGCCCAGATAGGCGGCGATCAGTTTGCCGACTTCAGGATCGTCTTCCACAAAAACAATTTTATGCATATGCCCGTGTTTTAATATAAAAAGCGGATTTGAGCATAGCGCGGCCCGCGACGTTGCGCCATGCGGATCTTGGCGTCAGCGCAGCGGCCGGCCGCCGTCGACGCCGTGGGTGCGGCCGGTGACGTAGCGGCTTTCCAGCAGGTAGTTCACCAGATTGACCACTTCACTTTCGCCGGGCGCGACCTTCATCAGCGATTTCGCCAGCGCCTGCTGGCGATAGGCTTCGTCGTCGCCCGGATTGAAGATGATCAGCGCCGGCGCGATGGCGTTGACCTTGACCTCCGGCGCCAGCTTGCGGGCAAACGAACGAGTCATATTGTCCAGCGCAGCCTTGCTGGCGGCGTAGGCGATATGCTTGTCGCTGCCTTTTTCCACCACGTAGTCGGTGAGATGGATAATGTCGGCGCCAGCCTGGCCCTGGCCGGTCAGACAGGATTCGAGCAGCTGGTTGAGCAAATAGGGCGTGTAAACGTGAATTTGCAGCATTGCTGCCATTACCTGTTCCGGCGGCACCTCTGGTGACTCGGCCTGCCAGGCGCTGGCGTTGTGGATCATCGCGCGCAGCTTGGGCGCCACTTGCCGCACCTGGTCGGCGAAACGGTAGATACCTTCATGTGTGGCAAAGTCGCCCTGAATGCAGCGGGCGCCCAAGGCCTGCAACTCGGCCATCGCCGGATATTCGCTGCGATAGGCGATAATGACCGGAACGCCGCGCTGGAGAAACGCTCTGGCGAGCGCCAGCCCTATGCGCCGCGCGCCGCCGGTAATCAGCACCGGGGCAGAGTTGGGGTGTTCCATTGATTAAAGCTCCTGGACAGACTGGCAAACAATAGGGGAATTATGCCATCATACGGCGGAAAGTCGTTAAAGCTTCGCATGATTATCCATTTCTGGATGTAAGATCCCCAATGCATTTCAGGTTGCCGTCCGGCGGCGGCTTGAAAGACCACGGGTTAACACTGGCCATGAGAGGAATGAGGGGATGAACAGCAATCACCTTGCATCCATCGCGCGCAGTGAGAAAATCTGTTTTGACTACATGGATTTTCTGTCCGCATCGTGCAGGAAGCACTGGCGCTTTGTTGATGCTATTTATGGTGTGATGCCGATCTTCGGCATGGTGTTGAAATCGCGCGTGACCACGTCACAAACGCGCAAAGAGCAGTTGAAAGAGCTGGCGCTGCAGGTGGTGTCAACGCAGGTTAGCGATGAAACCAATATCGTGCGCCTGATTGACCTGGCGCAGCAGCAGGGCCTGACGGTATTTGATATTCAGCTGCCCTATGCGCTGGAGGCGCAACAGCTGGCGGCCATTCAAAAAGAGTGCGCGGAAGGCATTGCGATCACCCTGGTGGGTGAGCGAATGACCGTCACCATTCCCCCTAAAAGCTGACCGGGAATCAACCCGGCCGCCCGTTCATGGTTAGGCAATTGACCTGCTGCGATCGCCTAACCATGAACGTGAAATTTCACGCCGCGTGACGCGTGCTGTCTAAAGTCGGGTCCCGGCATTGGGACCGGAACGCAGGGTGTAAATACTGTCTATATGTATTAACACCGCGTATTTCGGCGGATTCATCCCGTTTTTTTCTGCAAATGCCAGCGCCTCGTCAAACGGTTTGCCCGTCAGAAACAGTTCGGGTGTACCAACGAAGCGGTAGCCGTCCAGTGCCTCGCGGTCGATGACCACAACGGCCATTTTCGAGCCTTCCTTGATGTTTTGCAGCGTTTGGCCACCGGTATTTTCGTTGTAAATCAGTGTACGGTCATCATAGAGGCGCAGAGAACGCTTGGGGCCGATATCGGGCACGCCGCTCGGGCTGCTGGTTGCCTGCACTGGCAGCTGTTTAGCCAGCATCTTCTTCATCTCGTCATTCAATTCATTCATGGGCAGATTACCCCTCAGGTTGATGTGTCACTGTTAATGCACGGTGGCGGAATGGTGGGTAGCGGGCGCGCAGATGCTGGTTTCCGGCAGACGGTGCTCGCGCAGTAAGTGCAGGGTTTCAATCCTGAAGCGCAGCAGGTGCCGCTCAGCGATCTGCTGCATCTGTTCGCACAGCGACGAATCGGCCAAGAGTTGCTCGATAGCGACTCGGGCCCGATGAACATGCAGCTCGACGCCGCGCAGAGGCTTCTGCCGCAGGCGCAGATGGGTGATGTTGTTGAACGTGACGATCAGCGCGGCAAGGGCAGACTCGAAAATATTCAGCGCTTCAAATCTGGCGGTATAGTCCGCATTCAGCCAAGGCTTCTCGGCGATGATCGCCTGAGCCCCCTCCAGCGCCTGTTGATAGCTGGTCATCGCCTGGCGATCGTGCCGCTGATTAAACGCCGTGTTGCCCTCGGCGATCAGCGCCTCCCAGGCGGCAAACAAAGGTAATGCGTGCAGCAGTTTCTCAGCCATGAAATGCCTTCCATTTTAGCCTGTCTTCATCCGCCGCCTGACGCCTCTCGCCAGGGGCACTCGCGTCTTACCATTAATCAATAAATGATAATGATAATTAATTGCATTTGAGATCGCAAGCGTGGCGCATGGCTGACTGTGCAAAGGGGGGGAGCGTGGTAGCAGGGAAAAAGAGGAAGCAAAATGCGGCTGACGGGCAGCCGCATTGACGGGGCACTTTAGTGCAGCATAAACCAGCCGGCGGGCAGCGTGGCCACCAACAGCAGTAAGATACTGCCTTTTTCCAGGCGATTCAGCAGATTGATATCCTGATGGCCGCGGCGGGCGTACATGAACACCAACAGGCCCGGCGCATACAGCAGCACCGACATCAGCAGGTGCATCAGGCCGGAAGCGTACAGCAGCCATAAACCATAGACGCAGGCGCCGGTGGCGGCGAAGATCAGGCGTTTGTCGCGGCGGCGGTAAGCCACCTTGAACAGAAATGCGCCGACCAGGAAGTAAGGCACCAGGATCATTTCCGACGCGATGGTCAACAGCGAGTTGTAGTTGCTACCGGTCAGCCAGATCAGCACCAGCGCCAGCTGCACCGCGATGTTGGTCAGCCACAGCGAAGACGCTGGGGCGTGATGGCGGTTCTGCTTGCCGAACACGCGCGGAAACGCGCCGTGCTGTGCGGCCAGCAGCGGCACTTCCGCCGCCATGATGGTCCAGCTGAGGTAGGCGCCGCACACGGAGATGATAAGACCGGCGGCGATGATCACGTCTCCCCACGGGCCAATCAGTTCCACCATCAGCACCGCCATCGACGGATTGCGCATGTCGGCCAGTTCGCTGCGTGGCACCACGCCCAGCGACAGCAAGGTGACCATCAGGTACACCGCCAGCGCCGACAGCACTGCCAGCATGGTGGCGCGGCCCACGTCTTTCTTATTGCGGGCGCGAGCAGAAACCACCACGGCGCCTTCCACGCCGATAAACACCCACAGGGTGATCAGCATGGTGTCCTTGACCTGTTCCCACACCGGCTTGCCGAGGGCGACACCTTTGAAATCCAGCGTGAACACGTCCATTTTGAAGGCGATCGCCGCCAAAACGGCGAACATCCCCAATGGCAGCAGCTTGGCGAGGGTGGCCGCCAAGTTAATGCTGGCGGCAGTTTGCACGCCGCGCAGTACCAACGCGTGCACGATCCACAGCAGGGCGGATTCGGCGATCAGCGCCTGCCAGGTATTGCCGTCACCGAGAATCACGTTGCCGCCGCGATCGGTGAAAATACTCAGCGCCGCGAACACGATCACCAGATACGAAACGTTGGCGATAACGGCGCACAGCCAGTAACCCCAGGCGGAGCAGAACCCCATCAGTTCGCCGAATCCCTCTTTGGCGTAGGTGAAGATGCCGCCGTCCAAATCCGGGCGCAGGCGCGTAAGCAGCAGCATGGCGAAGGCCAAAAACAGAATGCCGACGCCGGTGATCCCCCAACCCAGCAGCAACGCGGCGGGGCTGGCGACCTGCGCCATGTTTTGCGGCAGACTGAACACGCCGGCGCCCAGCATCGAGCTGAGCACCAAAGCGGTTAGCGCGGTAAGACCGAGTTTTTTTTCCAATGACGGATCCTGAACGCAGAATAAACAACTGGAAGGGAGCTGCTTGGCGGCAACAATGTATTAACAACCACTGCGCGAATAGACAATAGCCCTAAAAATTGGCGCAAATTTTACGGAGGGATGATTAGAGATGCAATGATTGAATATGCGGAATTTACAAAAAACTATTCAACGTGCGATGAAAAAAGCGGCAATAAAAACGGGCAGCTCAAGGGCTGCCCGATGGTAAACCGAAAAGCGGGTTTTATTTGAACAGATCGGCGCTGACGGTCAGGTTGCCGCCGCTCTTGTTCTGCCACTGACGGGTAACGTGGTAGTACTTGGCGCCTTTCTCGGCCGCGCGTTTCGCCACTTCGGTGGAGACATCGGTCATGCTGTTGAAGTGGCCGGTGAAGGTGACGGAATCGAACGGCACCATCTGCGCGGCGGTCACGTTGTTCACTTCCTGGATCTTGGTGCCGTTAGGCAGCGTGACGGTATAGCGCTGGCCGGTAGAGGACTGCGTTTCGAAGAAACGGCCCACTTCGCGGCTTGGCGAACCGGAAGACGCGACGCCAGGGATTTCGACTTTCGCGGCTGCGGCACCACCGGCGGCCAGTGCGGCGCGGCCGGCGTCAGAATCAGCCGGGATAGCGTCCGGGCTCTGCACGCGGCGTTTCGGCGCATCGGCCTTATAGATGTACGCGGTGACGAACTGGTTGCCGCCGGAGTTGGCGTCAACCTGGCGCACGATGAAGAAGGATGCAGCGCCTTTTTTCTTCGCTTCTTTGGAGATGGCGTCGTTGATGTCCGGCTGGCTGCGGTAGAAACCGCTGACGCTCACGGTATCGTAAGGCTCCAGCAGATAGGCTTCCTCTTTAGGCAGTTCGTTCACGCCGTTAAATACGCGGTATTTTGGTGTTTTGCTCACTTCTGGCGCATCTTTATGATAAAGGTCTGCGGTGACGCGCCAGTTGCCGCCGTTGTTGCTGTTGTTGCTGTCCTGGATATAGAAGGAATCGGCACCCAGTTTGTCTGCACGGCGGGATACGGCGTCGACGGCTTCATTGATGGCATTGAAGCGGCCGGTAATCGTGATGCGATCAAACGGCTTCAGCGCCGCTGCTTTCTCAGGAGTTAACTCTTGCGCCGCATGAGCAGACAGCGCGGTGAGTGATAACAAGGCTGACGCGATGATCGTGGTCTTCAGCTTCATAAAAAATCCTTTCGCCTAGCGCATTAACGTTTATAACGTACTGAACTATTTAAGTGTAATTCAGCCGTCGATTATTACATGTAATTCTGAAAACTGTCTCAGCATTTTATGTTATCCCGTGCGACAAATCGCTTACGGTGACGCGGGCCGCACGGATGGCGCCATCATCATAAGTTTCCATAATAAAGGCTTTGGTGTCATTAATGTTAATTATTCACAAAATGATAACTTT
Source organism: Serratia sp. CY47444 (assembly GCF_052168635.1). Taxonomy (NCBI): domain Bacteria; kingdom Pseudomonadati; phylum Pseudomonadota; class Gammaproteobacteria; order Enterobacterales; family Yersiniaceae; genus Serratia; species Serratia sp. CY47444. The sequence continues at coordinate 259,099 of NZ_JBJNMH010000001.1, read as the reverse complement.
TATGCTTTTTCACCGCACGTGGCCATCAATCGTTACGCCGGGCGTAAACCTCTTGTCACGCAGAATGTGCTGTTCTGTATGGATTTTTTCACAGTAAATTGCGATTTGTCATATCACGCGCGGCATTTTTATGTAAAAACAGAGCTGAATGCGTAAGCAATTATGGATCATCGACCTTATTTTCAGTAGGTTATAGTTGGCGTCTGAAATCAGTGCGGGCAAGTTAACGCCTTGCTCGCCGGTGGCGTCGTGCTATGGGCAGGAAAATAATAAACATCATCCAAGACAGGTGAGAAGGGAACATTATGCGTATTGGTGTACCAAGAGAGCGGTTGGCCAATGAAGCCCGGGTCGCAGCCACGCCGAAAACGGTGGAACAACTGCTGAAGCTGGGTTTTACCGTCGCGATTGAACGCGGGGCGGGCAAACTGGCCAGTTTTGACGACGTCGCCTACGAAGCCGCCGGTGCGGCGCTGGTCGACGAAAACGAAGTGTGGCAGTCGGATCTGATCCTGAAAGTCAACGCGCCGCAAGACGACGAGATCGCCTTGATGCGCGAAGGCAGCACGCTGGTCAGCTTTATCTGGCCGGCGCAAAACCCCGAGCTGATGGCCAAGCTGGCGGCGCGCAACGTCACCGCGCTGGCGATGGATTCGGTGCCACGCATCTCGCGCGCCCAGTCGATGGATGCGCTGAGCTCGATGGCCAACATCGCCGGCTACCGCGCGATCGTCGAAGCGGCGCATGAGTTCGGCCGCTTCTTCACCGGCCAGATCACCGCCGCCGGCAAAGTGCCGCCGGCTAAGGTGATGATCATCGGCGCCGGCGTGGCCGGCCTGGCGGCGATCGGCGCTGCGGGCAGCCTCGGCGCCATCGTGCGCGCCTTCGACACCCGCCCGGAAGTGAAAGAGCAGGTGCAGAGCATGGGCGCGGAATTTCTCGAGCTGGATTTTGAAGAGGAAGCGGGCAGCGGCGACGGTTACGCCAAAGTGATGTCCGAAGCCTTTATCAAGGCCGAGATGGCGCTGTTTGCCGCACAGGCGGCGGAGGTTGATATCATCGTCACCACCGCGCTGATCCCAGGCAAACCGGCGCCGAAGCTCATCACCAAAGAGATGGTGGCGTCGATGAAGCCGGGCAGCGTGATCGTCGATCTGGCGGCGCAAACCGGCGGCAACTGCGAACTGACCGTGGCCGACACCATTACCGTGACCGACAACGGCGTGAAAATCATCGGCTATACCGACCTGCCGAGCCGCTTGCCGACCCAATCTTCGCAGCTGTACGGCACCAACCTGGTCAACCTGTTGAAGCTGCTATCGAAAGAGAAAAATGGCGAGATCGACATCGATTTCGACGATACGGTGATCCGCGGCGTTACCGTGGTGCGCAGCGGTGAAGTCACCTGGCCGGCGCCGCCAATCCAGGTCTCCGCCCAGCCGAAAGCGGCACCTGCCGCTGCACCGGTCGCCAAACCCGAAGCCAAACCGACCTCGCCGTGGCTGAAGTACGGCCTGATGGCCCTGGCGATCCTGCTGTTCGGCTGGCTGGCGGACGCGGCGCCGAAAGAGTTCTTGTCGCACTTTACCGTGTTCGCGCTGGCCTGCGTGGTCGGTTACTACGTGGTCTGGAACGTCAGCCATGCGCTGCATACTCCGTTGATGTCGGTCACCAACGCGATATCAGGGATTATCGTGGTCGGTGCGCTGCTGCAAATTGGCCACGGCGGCTGGGTGAGTTTCCTCTCCTTTATCGCCGTGCTGATCGCCAGCATCAACATTTTTGGTGGATTCACCGTCACTCAGCGCATGCTGAAGATGTTCCGCAAGAACTAAGGGGTAACAAATGTCTGGAGGATTGGTTACAGCTGCATACATTGTTGCCGCTATTTTGTTTATTTTCAGCCTGGCGGGCCTGTCGCGTCATGAAACGTCGAAGCAGGGCAACCTGTTCGGCGTCGCCGGTATGGCGATCGCGCTGCTCGCCACCATTCTGGGGCCGGATTCCGGCAACGTCGGCTGGATCATCATCGCCATGATCATCGGCGGTTCGATCGGCGTCTATCTGGCGAAGAAGGTCGAGATGACCGAAATGCCGGAACTGGTGGCGGTGCTGCACAGCTTCGTTGGCCTGGCCGCGGTGCTGGTCGGTTTCAATAGCTACCTGGATCACGGCGCGCCGATGGAACCGGTGATGGCGAATATCCATCTGACCGAAGTGTTCCTCGGCATCTTTATCGGTGCGGTGACCTTCACCGGGTCGATCGTCGCCTTCGGTAAGCTGCGCGGCATCATCTCTTCCAAGCCGCTGATGCTGCCGAATCGCCACAAGCTGAACCTGGCGGCGCTGGTGATCTCGTTCTTGCTGCTGGTGGCATTCGTGCGCGCCGACAGCGTGGGCTGGCAGGTGGTGACGCTGCTGCTGATGACGGCGATCGCGCTGGCGTTCGGCTGGCATCTGGTTGCCTCGATCGGCGGCGCCGACATGCCGGTGGTGGTGTCGATGCTCAACTCTTACTCAGGGTGGGCCGCGGCCGCGGCGGGCTTCATGCTGAGCAACGATCTGCTGATCGTCACCGGCGCGCTGGTGGGCTCTTCGGGGGCTATCCTGTCTTACATCATGTGTAAGGCGATGAACCGTTCGTTTATCAGCGTGATCGCCGGCGGTTTCGGCAGTGACGGTTCATCCACCGGCGATGCCGAAGAGATGGGCGAATACCGTGAAACCACGGCGGAAGAGGTGGCCGAGCAGTTGAAGAACTCCACCTCGGTGATCATCACCCCGGGTTACGGCATGGCGGTGGCACAGGCGCAATATCCGGTGGCGGAAATCACCGAGAAACTGCGGGCGCGCGGCGTGAAGGTCCGTTTCGGTATTCACCCGGTCGCCGGGCGCTTGCCGGGCCACATGAACGTGCTGCTGGCGGAGGCGAAGGTGCCGTACGATGTGGTGCTGGAGATGGATGAAATCAACGAAGATTTCCCGGATACCGACACCGTGCTGGTGATCGGCGCCAACGACACGGTGAACCCGGCGGCGCTGGAAGATCCGCGCAGCCCGATCGCTGGCATGCCGGTACTGGAAGTGTGGAAAGCGCAGAACGTGATCGCGTTCAAACGGTCGATGAACACCGGCTACGCCGGCGTGCAAAACCCGCTGTTCTTCAAGGAGAACACTCAGATGCTGTTTGGCGACGCCAAAGACAGCGTGGAAGCGATTCTGCGGGCGTTGCAGAAGTAAAATTGGGCAACCAAAGAAAAACGGGCCGCTTAGCGGCCCGTTTTTTATGCGCGAAGCTTAATCTTCGTCGTCGTGTTCGTCGTCTTCATCCGCCTCGATCGGGCAGTTGAAGTTTTCCGGTTTAATCACCAGCAGGTCGCATTTCAGATGATCGATCACATGTTCCGCGGTGTTGCCGATAAAGGCGGCTGAAATGCCTGTGCGGCCCAAGGTGCCCAGCACCACCACGCCGGCCTGCAGGTGTTCGGCCAGATCGGGGATCACCTCTTCCGGCAGGCCTTTTTCTACGTGGGTGAACTCTTCCTTAATGCAGAATTTCTGCCGCAGCGCTTTCATGGCGATCAGGTGCTGGCCGCGAATGGCGTCGTTGTAGACGCTCGGGTCGAAGTCGGGCAGTTCGATGGCGATGTTGATCGGCGTGACGGGATAGGCGCCGACCAGGTGAACCTCGGTCTGGTTGACGTTTTGCGCCAGTTCGACGGTTTCTTGCACCAGTTTGATATTGAGCGGGTCGTGATAGGGTTCTTCGCTGGCCAGGTTGACCGCCACCAGCGCTTTGCCGCCTTCCGGCCAGGGCTGGTCTTTCACCATCCACACCGGGCAAGGGCATTTGCGCAGCAGGTGCCAGTCGGTGGGGGTAAAGATCACCGACTCCAACCGGTCGTGCTGGTGCGCCATTTTCAGCAGCAGGTCATGTTGGCCAGAAAGCACTTCCTGAATGATGGCTTCGAAGGGGCGGTTATGCCAGACCACTTTGATTTCGATCGGCACGCCGTCGTTGAGATAGAAACGACACTGCTCGTTGATCCAGGCGGCGCGTTGGCTGATCACACCTTGCCGCATCGCCGTTCTTTCGTCCGGGGAGAGCAGGGTCGTCATTTCGTAAGAGAAGTCGTAAATGGGTAGGAAGGCTTTGATGCGCCCGCCGTTCCGTTTTACCAGGTACACGGCGCGGCGCAATGCCGGCTGATCGTCCTGATTGGGGTCAATAGCCACCAGAAGATTCTGATACTTCGCCATAGGGCCTCCTTACAGCTGAAATCAACAGTCTGTTAATTTACAGAGTAACCCAACATTGAAAAACAGAACAACAACAGAAGCGTGCCGGATCAACAATTTCGGTGAAATGTTGATCCGGCAGGGGAATTAGGCGTTGACGGTCACGTTGATACGTGGCGTTCCGGCCAGCACCGACAGGGCGTCGGCATTTTCGATGGTGATGTATTTGCCTTTCACGCTGAGGATTTCGCTTTTCTGGAAGCGGCCCAGCAGGCGGCTGATGGTTTCCACCGTCAGGCCGAGGTAGTTGCCGATGTCGCCGCGGGTCATGGTCAACCGGAACTCGCGTGGTGAGAAACCGCGCTCCGCGAAGCGGCGCGACAGGTTGTAAACGAACGCCGCCAGGCGCTCTTCGGCGTTTTTCTTCGACAGTAGCAGGATCATGTCCTGATCGCCTTTGATCTCGCCGCTCATCAGCCGCATGATCTGCTGACGCAGGTTGGGCATTTTGCCGGACAGATCGTCGAGGGTCTCGAACGGGATCTCGCACACCATCGAGGTTTCCAGCGCCTGGGCGAAGCTCGGGTGCTTCAGGCCGCCGATGGCATCGAAGCCCACCAGGTCACCCGCCAGGTGGAAACCGGTGATTTGCTCGTCGCCTTGCTCGGTGATGGTGTAGCTTTTGATGGTCCCGGAACGGATCGCGTACAGCGATTTCAGCTCGTCGCCGGCCTTGAACAGGGTCTGGCCTTTCTGGATGGGCTTTTTCCTCTCGATAATGTTGTCGAGCTGGTCCAGCTCGTGAGCATTAAGGGTGAAAGGAATGCACAGCTGGCTGATGCTGCAGTCCTGGCAATGGATCGCACAACCACCAGACTGGATACGACGAATCACGCGTTTTTCCGGGATCATAGATTACGCTCATTCAATAATTGATATGAGTCAATTTTAACATCTTTTGCTGCAGCTGATAAGGGTGGCATTAGCATGAATAGGGGTATTGTGTGCGAATTTTGCGCACACATGCCGCCGATTATTCTGTATGGGACTGAAGTTATGAGTATTATTTGTGACTTATGCGTTTTATTCACACAAGCTATTAATAGTACCCAAGTGGTCACGCGCGCGGCGTAGAGCAATGTGTTTTATTAAGCAGCGCCAAACAATGGCGCTGGATAGGTGGCTACAGCAAATTTTTCGGCAGGTAGCCTTCGTGCTGCAGCAGCCACTGCTTGCGTTGTACGCCGCCGGCATAGCCGGTCAGCGCGCCCTGCGAACCGATCACTCGGTGGCAGGGCACCACGATGCTGATCGGATTTGAACCGTTGGCCATGCCGACCGCGCGCGAGGCGGTCGGACGGCCGATGCGTTGCGCCAGTTGGCCGTAGGTCAGGATCTCGCCGCAGGGGATTTGGCGCAGCTGTTGCCACACGGTGCGTTGGAACTCGGTGCCGGCAGTCATCACCGGCAACCGATCGATAATGCTCAGTTCACCGGCGAAATAGCGCTGCATGGCGTCGGTCAGCCCGCTGGGATCGCGCTGTTCGCGCAGGGTGAAGCGATCGGCGCGGTAGTGGGTATTTAGCAGCTTCATGAGGCGCGCTTCGTGATCGGTCCAGTCAATCGCCCGCAGGCGCCCCTGTTCATCGGCAATCAGCACCAGTTCACCCACCGGCGTAGCGGTACGATCAATCAAAAAAGTCTGCATCTGGATCACTCCTCGGTTTAGTGTGGGGATTATCGCATGAAACGGAGGGAGACGATGGCGGATTTCGGACATGTTGATGGGCAACCGCAGGGTTACCCAAATAGGCGGCTCAGGGGAAGCCAGGGAGTCATTGTTCGACGAATTTATAAAATAAATTTATAAGTTATCAAGACAAGTTGTTTCTTGTTTATTATTTCATCAAGCATTGACACATTGGGGTTACTTATAGCTGATGGTCACACGCTTTAAATAGGGATTGTTATTCACCATTTCACTGGTGACGGCAGAGACTAATTCTTTTGGCATCTCTTTTAACGAAGAAGAAATATACCCGTTCTGATATTCCGTCACTTTGCCGAAACAGTTGGAGATAAGCTGTTCATCCTGATGTGTGATGGCGCAGGTTGGCGTAGTAATGGCGCCGGTGAAGCGCACGACGCCGGAGGCGACCTGGCTTCCGGAAAGCGGTTTTGCTTGCAGAGCGAAGGGCAGAATGACCAATGCGCTTAATACGGCTAAGTAATGGTTCATACGCTGTTCCTCTTAGAGTAAAGAATGCTGCCAATTAAAAACAAGCATGCTTGTTTTCATTAAATAAGCTATTTCGTGTGGCGAAATAAAAACGAATGGGCAAAATTCCTACTGCCTTCATCCAATGGATTTGATAATAGGGAGGTAGGGTGAGCAAAACCATGATTTGGATCATAGTGAAGACCGGTTAATGGTTTCCGGTGCGGGCAGGGTAAAAGGCTGTGATCGTTCTCTCAGGAAAGCGGGGAATGGCGGGATGTTTTCGCCCCCGTGGTGTAACGGCAGGAACCGGGGGCGAGCGCGGGCTTACAGCATGCCACTGCTGCCGCAGATGCGGATCTTTTCCGCCACCACTTCTTTCATCGCCAGCTTGCCGGGGACGATGTATTTGCGCGGATCGTTAGCATCCGGGTGCTGCGAAAAGTAGCTTTTTACCGCATCGGCGAAGGCGATTTTCAGTTCGGTAGCGACATTGACTTTGCAGACGCCGAGCGAAATCGCGCGCTTGACCATCGCTTCCGGAATGCCGGAGGCGCCGTGCAGCACCAGGGGCACGTCCACCTGTTCGCGGATCAGCGCCAGGCGCTCGAAGTCCAGCTTCGGCTCACCGTGATACAGGCCGTGGGCGGAACCGATCGCCACCGCCAGCGAATCGATGCCGGTGGCGGCGACAAACTCGCGTGCCGCCATCGGGTCGGTATAGAAGCTGTCCGCGGTATCGACGATCAGATCGTCTTCCTGCCCGCCCAGGCGGCCCAGCTCCGCCTCCACGCTGGCGCCATAGCGGTGGCACAGGGCCACTGCGGCGGCCACCTTGGCGATGTTCTGCTCGAACGGCAGATGGGAACCGTCGATCATCACCGAGCGGATACCACTTTTCACCTTGTGCTCGATGTCGTCCAGCTCTTCGTGATGATCCAGATGCAGCGCCAGCGGCAAATCGTAGCGGTGCGCGGCCGATTGGCAAATGCCGATCAGGTAGTCGGTGCCGGCGTAGCTGAAGGTGCCGGGCGTGCCGGCCATGATCACCGGTGAGCGCAGCTCGGCGGCGGTCTCCGCCACCACCTGCACGGTTTCCAGATTGTGGACGTTAAACGCCGGAACGGCGTAACCCTGGCGCTGTGCCTTGAGCAGCATTTCTCGATTGGCTATCAGATACATGGGATCTCCTTACAACTCAGGGGAGGGAAAACGGTAAATCGTCACGCCTTTCACCACCCGGTTGACCTCGCCGGTCGGGCAAGGGTTGTCCGGGGTCAGCCCCAGCGCCAGCGAACTCTCGAAGGCCAGCATCTGGGTGAACAGCAGATACGGGAACAGCAGCCAGATATCGTCAGCCGCGTCGTGCATATTCAGCAGAGCGTCGGACAGGGGTTGGCGTTCGCTGGTCAATCCGACCAACTGCATCGCCAGCCCGTCGCGCTGCAGCTCATTCCACAGATCGCGGTCATACTGGCGGGCGTAGTCGTCGTGGGAGAACATCAGCACCACCAACGTCTGGCCGTCGACCATGAATTTCGGGCCGTGGCGCAGGCCGAGCGGCGAGTCGTAGCGTGTAACGATGCGGCCGGCGGTCAGCTCCAGCATCTTAAGTGAGGCCTCTTCGGCGAGGCCGGTAAAGCAGCTGCCGCCGAGGGTGATGTAGCGGCGGAAGCCGCTGGCGGCCAGCGCTTTCACCTGCGCCTGCAGCGTTTCACGCAGTTCTCGGCAGCGCTGCACCATGGCACTCAGCGGTGCTTGGGCGGCCTCGAGCGACGTTGGGCCGAGCAGCAGCGCGGCGCTCAGCATCATGCAGCTGAAGCTGGAGGTCATGGCGAAGCTCTGATCGTTGGAACCTTGCGGCATCACCAACGAACAGACGTTGTCACGCCGATGCGCGTACTGCGCCAGCCGGCTGTCCAGGTTGCACACCAGCATCAGGTGATAGCTTTCCGGCAGCAGCTGGTCGGCCAGCTCCACCGTCGCCACGCTTTCGGGGCTGTTGCCCGAGCGGGCGAAAGAGACCAGCAGCGTCGGCCGATCAGGGTCGAGATACTGCAGCGGGTTGGCGACGATATCGGTGGTGCCGTAGGCTACCACGTCGCGGCCGGTGCGTTCGCGCAGCCAGGGCGCCAGGGCACGGCCGGCAAATGCCGAACTGCCGGCGCCGCACAGGACGATCTGCAGGCGCGGATTGGCCAGCAGCGGCGCCAGGAACGGCTGCCACTGCGCCTGTTGATCCTGCAGCTGCCGGTGCAGCGCTGCCCACAGATCCGGCTGTTGCCAAATTTCTGCGGCGGTGTGCCAGGCGTTGCGCTGCTTCAGCCAATCCGCCTCGTAAGAGAAATACGCGTTCATGATGACAGCTCCTTAAAAAGCCTCGGTTAACGGTCGGCGATAATCACGTCGATCCCTAAATGGTGCAGCGCCTGCAGGTAGTGCGCCGGAATGCGGCTGTCGGTGACCAGACGGTGGATCTGACCGATTTCGCGGATCATGCAAAAACTGGTGCGGCCGAATTTGCTGGCGTCGGCGATGGCGATCACTTCACGCGCCACCTCGCACATCACGCGGTTCAGCTGCGCTTCGCCCGGATCCGGCGTGGTGATGCCGCTCGTGAGATCGAAACCGTCGACGCCGAGAAACAGCTTGTCGAACCGGTATTGGCGCAGCTGCTGTTCGGCGGCAGGGCCGTAAAGCGACCAGGCTTTGCGGCGCACGCTGCCCCCGACCACCATCAGATCGATCTGCTCGTTGCTGGCTAATTCGAAGGCGATGTTGAGCGCGTTGGTCATCACCACCAGATCCTTTTTCCCCGCCAACTGCGGCGCCATCTGGCTGGTGGTGGAGCCGGAGTCGAGGATGACGGCATCGCCGTCTTCAATCAGCGCCGCGGCCGCGCAGGCGATGACGTGTTTTACGTCGCGATTGAGGCGGCCCTTGTCCTGCAATGGGCGGTCGAAGGCGAACTGTTTGTTCAACATAGCGCCGCCGTAGGCGCGCACCGCGCAGCCGTGTTTTTCCAGCTGGCGCAGATCGCTGCGGATGGTGACGCTGGACACCGAAAACTGCTGGCTGAGCTGCTCCACGCGCACCGTGCCCTCGCGGCACAGCTGGTCGATAATTAATTCCCGGCGTTTTGCGGTATTGATCATTAACGCAGACTCCTGATTTACCTGTAGCCGTGCCCGACCGCGGCTTAATAAGCCGCAGCGATACCGACCGGAGCGCTTTCAGTTGTTCGTGGCGAATTACAGCAAACGAAACACTGAAATGCAATCGATTAATTTTAAAATATCTATATCTATCAGATGGTTATATTTAATTTCGCTTTCAGTTTAATGCCAACCGAAAGCGGTGTTAACGCAAAGTGAAAACGGCAAATTCGTTATTTTTCAGTCGCCAATTCCCGGCATTTAATTATTCAGCCCGTCGAGGCCGAAAGCCGCAACGATCGCTCGACAACCGCCAGGCTTTCACTGTTTTTTTATGCCGGCGCGCGTAAAAGCGCCGCGCCGCGTACGCCGCTGCTGTCACCGTGCACCGGCGGGAACACCGCCGCCGGTTCCACGCCCGGCAGCAGCCAGCGCCGCATCACCGGCGGCAACAGCCGGTAAAGCTCGCCGACGTTGGACAATCCACCGCCCAGCACGAAGGCATCAACATCCAGCAGCAGCTGTAAGCCGGCCAGCGCGCTGGCCAGAATGTCGACGTAAATCGTCATCAGCCGATGCGCGAGCGCATCACCGGCACGATAGCTGGCGACCAGCGCTGGCACGTCGGCGGCCGGATGGGCGAAATGGCGGCTCAGCGCCAGCAGTCCGCTGCCGGAGACGTAGCGCTCAAAGCAGCCGGTCAGCCCGCAGTTGCAGCCGAACAGCGGCAGATCGTAACGCTGCGCCAACTGGGCCGAGATCGGCATATGGCCCCATTCACCCGCCACGCCGCTGCGTCCCTTATGCAGTTGCCGGTTCACCACCAGGCCACCGCCGGCGCCGGTGCCGATGATGGCGCCGAACACCAGCGGCAGGTGTGCGGTTTGCGGCGTACTGGCTTCCGACAGCGCGAAACAGCGGCAATCGTTCTCGATGGCGATCGGCCGCGCCAGCGCCCGCGTTAAATCATCCGCCAGGCAATGCCCGGTCAGGCAGGGCACGTTGACCGCCAGCTGGCGGCGGCTGACGGGATCGGTGATCCCCGGTAAACCGATGCCGATGCTGCCGCGCGTATGCAGTTCGCGATCCGCCTGCTCGACCAGCCCGGCGATGCAGGCCACGAATTCGCCGTAATCTCTGGTAGGGGTGCGCACCCGCTGGATCAACACCTGATTGAGCCGGCGATCGTAAGCGGCCATTTCAATCTTGGTGCCGCCGATGTCGAAGCCGTAACGCATCTCTGTCGTGGCCATGCTTCAGGCTCCGTTCAGGGCGATCACCGCCGCTTCACGGCGTGCGCGTTCGGCGGCGAACACCATCAGGTGGCTCTCCAGCGCTTCGGCCGGGCCGGCCAGCACCTGGCTCGGATCGTTGGCGCGAATGGCCGCGATAAAGTGCTGCATCAGGTAGTAGTCGCCGCCGCCGTGGCCACCCATCGCGTGCAGATCCTGGCCGGCGTCGGTGTCGTAATGCGTTTCGCCGTCGTCGAGGAACGAGGTGATGCGGATATGGCGGCCGTCGCCTTCCAGGCAGCCGCGGCTGCCGAAGATGCGGGTGTGGCGATCTTCGTGGCGAGTGAAGGCCGTCATGGTGAACGACGCAGTGCGGCCGCCGGCGAACTGCATGTTGACCACCTGATGGTCGACCACGTTATTGTCGCAGCGGTAGACGCAGCGGCCGTAGGGCCCGTCGCGCAGCGCCGCCCGCAGCGTCGTCTGGTCGGGTTCCGGCGTCAGCACCCGCAGAAAACCGGGCGTGGCCTTGTGGTCGTCGCCCAGATAGATGCGTTTGGCGGAATAGGGACAGGCTGCCTCCACCGCACAATCCAGGCAGTTGTCCGCCGCGCCGGTCGGTTGGTTTTCCCGGCGGAAGTGGCGCAAGTTGCCGAAGGAGCTGACCTGCTCGCAGGGCTGCTCCATCACGTAGCGGATCCAATCGATGTCGTGGCAGGATTTCTGCAGCAGCATAAACGCGGCCTGCCTATCGTTGCGCCAGTTGCCGCGTACGAAGGAGTGCGCCTGATGCCAGTAGCCGACCGGCTCCAGGTGTTGCAGGCTGACGATGTCGCCGATCGCGCCGTCGCGCAGCAGCTGTTTGAGCTTTTGGGTATAGCGGGTATAGCGCAGCACGTGGCCGACTGAGAAGATCAGCTTTTGGCGCACGACCTCGGCGACGATGGCCCGGCACTCGTCGGCGTCCGGCGACAGCGGTTTTTCCAGCAGCATGGCGTAGCCCTGACGGGCGAAGGCCAGCGCCGGCTCTAGGTGCATCTGATCCTGAGTGCAGATCAGCACCGCGTCGGCCAGCTTGCCGGCGTCGGCGGCCTGGCGCCAGTCGGTGAAGACGTTTTCCGGCGCGATGGCGTGCTGCACCACGAACGGCTCGCGGTAGGCATCGCGCGGTTCCGCCACCGCCACCACCTGCATCAAATCGGGGTGCGCCAGCGCATAGCGCGAGTAGATTTCACCGCGCGCACCGGCGCCGACGACCAGCACCCGCACCGGGCGCAGGGCAACGTTGTTGGGTTGTGTTGACGACATTGCTGATACTCCGCTGTTGTTATTTGAGGTTTTGGCCGCTGAGCTCGTCGAACAAATGCGCGCGCGTCAGATCGAATGCCAGATGAATGCTTTCGCCGAGGCGCGGCTCCCAGTCCGGCAGCGACGCCATGCGCAGCACGAAGCGCAGGTCAGCCAGTTCGCAGTGCAGCAACTCTTCGTTGCCCATGCGCTCGATGGTGACGATCTGCGCCGGGAAACAGTTGGCGCTGCCGGGCGCACACAGCCGCAGGGACTCCGGCCGGATGCCGAGACACACCCGCGCATGCGGGTAGTCGGCCAACTGCCGTTGCAGCGCCGGCGGCAGATCGAGCTGGTGCTGCAGGCCGATACGCAGCCGCACCGTTTGGCCGTCGCGCACGATCGCCAGATCGTGCAAATTCATCGACGGGCTGCCGATAAACTCGGCGACGAAACGGTTGGCGGGGTGGTGGTACAGATTGATCGGTTTATCCACCTGCATGATGGCGCCGCGATTCATCACGCAAATGCGATCGCCCATGGTCATCGCTTCGACCTGATCGTGGGTGACGTACACCATGGTGGCGGCGGCGCCTTCCTGCTTCAGCTGGTTGTGCAGTTCGATCAGCTGTACGCGCATCGACACCCGCAGCTTGGCGTCGAGGTTGGACAGCGGCTCATCGAACAGGAACACCTTGGGTTTGCGCACGATGGCGCGGCCGACCGCCACCCGCTGGCACTGGCCGCCGGAGAGCTGACCCGGCTTGCGCTGCAGCAGGTTGGTGATCTCCAGTTTTTCCGCCGCGTCGCGCACCCGGCGGTCGATCTCGGCCTTGCTCTCTTTGCCGATCAGGCCGAACGCCATGTTCTTGTACACCGTCATGTGCGGGTACAGCGCATAGTTCTGGAACACCATGGCGATGCCGCGATCCTTCGGCATGCTGTCGTTGACGCAGCGATCGTGGATCAGGATCTGCCCCTCGCTGACGCTCTCCAGCCCGGCGATCATCCGCAGCAGGGTAGACTTAGCGCAGCCGGACGGGCCGACGAACACCATAAATTCCCCGTCTTCAATTTCCAGATCGACGCCGTGCAGCGCGTGGAAACCGTTGGGGTAGACTTTTTTAACGCTGTTTAACTGAATTCCGGCCATGTCGTTTACCTTGTCTGCGCGTTAGCCTTTCACCCCGGCGCTGGCGATGCCCTGGATGAAATAGCGTTGGAAAATAATGAACAGCATCAACATCGGGATCACCGCCATCAGCGCCCCGGCCATCAGCAACGGGTATTCCACCCCGGCGCGGCTGGAGAGCGAGGCGAGGCCAACCGGCAGCGTCAGCTTCTCGGTGGTGGTATTGACGATCAGCGGCCACATCAGGTTGTTCCAGCTCCACAGGCCATTGATGATGACGCAGGCGATAATGCCTGGCCGGATCAGCGGCAGCATGATGCGCCAGAAGATGGCGAAGTAGTTGTAGCCGTCGATCAAAGCCGCTTCTTCCATTTCCTTCGGTACCGCCAGGAAGAACTGGCGCAGCAGGAAGGTGGCGTAAACGCTGAAAATGCCCGGCAGCACCAACCCGGTGATGCTGTTGACCAGCCCCAGCTTCTGTACCACCAGGAATTGCGGGATCAGAAATGCCTGACCGGGCACCATCAGGATCGACACGCATACCAGAAACACCGCGTCACGGCCGCGAAAATGCAGGCGCGAGAAGCCATAGGCGGCAAGGGTAGCGATCGCCATCTGCAGGGTGACGGTGAAGAAAGTCGCCAGCAGCGAGTTGAGGTAAAAGCCGGCGAACGGGATTTCGTGCATCACCCGACCGTAGGCCTGCAGGCTAGGGTGCGCTGGCAGCAGCGTCAGCGGGATCTGAATGCTCTCGGCCTGGGTTTTCAGCGAGGTCACCAGCATCCAGATAAAGGGCACCACCGAGGCCAGCGCCGCCAGCCCCATAAACAGGTACACCAGCGTTTTCTTGCTTGCGTTCATGTGCAGCTCCTCAGCGGACTTTCAGGCGCTTGCCGATCGCCATTTGAATCAGGGTGATCACCAGCGTGACGGCGAACAGCACCACGGTGATGGCGGAAGCGTAGCCTTTTTCCTGCAGGTAAAACGCGTACTTGTAGAACAGGTTGGTGACGGTCATCACGTCGTTTTCCACCAGCGCGCGGTCGAACATCAGGAACACCACGTCGAAGATTTGCAGGATCTCGATAAAGCTCATCACCGACACGAAAAACAGCGTCGGCACCATCATCGGCAACGTGATACAGAAGAAGCGGCGCAGGGTGCCGATGCCGTCGATATCCGCCGCCTCGTACAGCTGGCGCGGAATGCTCTGCAGCCCGGCCAGCAAAATGATGATCTTCAGCGCCAGCGACGACCAGATGATGATGATGGACACGCTGATGCGCACCACGTCCGGATCGGACAGCCAGGCGACCGGCGCAATGTGCAGCAGGCCCAGCGCCTGGTTGATCAGGCCGAAATCCTTGTTGAACAGCCATTGCCACACCATGGCCACCGCCGCAGGCATGGTGACCGCCGGCAGGAACAGCAGGGTGCGCAGCAGGCCTTTGCCACGGATGTTCTGATTGAGGCCGATCGCCAGCAGCAGCGACAGGCTCAGGCTGATCGGTACGCACACCACCACGTAGAACAAGGTGTTGGCGGCGGCGGTGTAGAAGTCGTCGTCTTCGAACAGGTTGAGATAGTTATCGACGCTGATGCTGCTCCAGCGCATGAACTGGTTCAGATCGGTAAAGCTGTAAAAAATGTTTTGCAAAAAGGGGATCAGGTAAAACACCGTCACCCCCAACAACAGCGGCAGGATCATCACCCAGCCCCAGAAGCGTTCGGCGCGTTCGAGCCGATTGAGCGCGGGGCGGGCGGTGCGCCGGGATGGTTTCAGGGTGACCGTAGCCGTTTCTGCCAGCGACATGTTGCCATTCCTCACCTATGACGTTCAGCGTGGGTCCACCGCGGCGCGCGCTCGGGGCAGCGCCCCGCGGCGGGGCGATTACTGCTCCATGACGCGCGCGATCTTCTTGACCGATTTGTCCATTTCCTGCTTAGCGTCCGCGCCCATAAAGATCTTCTTCAGGCTGGCTATCCACATGTTCTGCCACTTCGGCGTATTGGTGCCGGCGGTGGGGTAAGCCTGGGTCACTTCAAGGGTCTGGATATAAGGTGAAACGTCGACTTTCTGAATCTGCTGCGCCCAGACCTTGGCCGCCGTCTTGTTGGCCGGGATCACCACCTTGGCCAGCTCAGCCTGTGAGGCTTCGCTGCTCATGAAGGCAATATATTTCCAGGCGGCCTGCTTATGGGCGCTTTTGGCCGACATGGCGAAGGCCAGGCTGTGCGCCACGCCGGACTGGCGTTCAATTTTGGGCATCATCACCACGCCGATGTGGTCGTTGATCAGCGGGTTATTGGCGAACGGTGCCGCCAGCCAGGAACCGGCATAGACCATCGCCGCGCGGTTGGACTGGAAGATGTTCTCGGTTTTGACTTCGCTCATCTGCTGGGCGCTTGGCATCAGGCCGTCTTTCATCATGCCCTGCAGCTGCTGGTAGACCCAGAGGGATTTGTCGTTGGCGATGTCGGTGGGCTGGCCGTCTTTCGGCACGATGTGATTGCCGTTTTGGAACAGCAGGTTCATGTAACTGTCCTGGCCGTCGATGCTGAGATCCATCACCAGCGGGAAGGCCGTGCCTTTCAGCCCGTTTTTCAGCGCGGTAGCCTTGCTTTTCAGATCGTCCCAGCTCCAGTCGCTGGTGGGGTAGCTGACGCCGGCCTGATCGAACAGTTTTTTGTTGTACCACACGGCGATGGAATCGACGTCGCGCGGGATGGCCATCTGCTGGCCGTCGTACTGGTAGGCTTTCACCGAGCTGGCGACCACGTCGTCCAGCTTAAGGCCGCTGTCTTTAATATAGGGTGCCAGCGGCTCCATAATGCCGTTTTTGGCGTACTGCACAAAATAAGGCATATTGATCCAGAATATATCCGGCGCCACGCCGCCGGCGGCTGCGGAATCTAATTTAACGAAATATTGTGCCGAGGGGGTTAATTCTATTTCTATTTTTATATCCGGGTTGGCCTGCTCAAATCGCTTAGCAATCTCCTGTTCGGATGATAATTGATTTCTGTCCCAAACGGCATAGCGCAATGTTATTTTATCTGCGGCGTGGAGCAGCGTGGGTAATAATAATGCGCTGGCAAGAATAGAATGCGCCAGCAGGCGGCCGGTATTTTTTATCGGTGACATTGCTTTCCCCTCGGTGAGCGACGAATAGCGTTTTTCGCAACGTAAATTCTTTCTATCCCTTAACTTTCAATGTGTCAATACACCCCCAAACGCCCAAAAATGGGGCGTTAATGTTTCATTGTTGTTAAAATCGAAAGGCTTTGACGGCCAAGTGAAAGGTGTGTTTATTCACAATTTGTTAACCTTTTGACGGGTTTTTTCCCCGGTGGCGCGGCATTTAGCGGCCTTCGCAGGCATAGGAATAACTGATAACCCTTGCACCATAATGGGGATTAAAAACATTTTTATTGTGCAAGCTTCTGCTTCTTTCATTTTTGTGATGCAAATAAACAAAAAAATCTTGCTGTGGCTGTCAGAGGAGGGTGCAGGAACGTTTTTTATTGCCGGCTATTGTCTGTGGCGATAAAAGACGTTAGCCTGGATTTCACAATATTGATTTATCCAAAATAAAGAGGGCCGATTATCATGCGCCTGTCTCTGGTATTTACGCATTGCCTGGAGAAAGTATTTCATCGCCAAAATATGCCGCCCGTTGCCGTAGAAAATCGGCTGAGCGGGTTAAATAACGAGGTGCTTTCCTGGCAGGCGGTGTACTGTTTGCAAACCCCGGGCAACGAGACTCGCCATGAGCTCAGTTATCAACTTGACGGACCGCTGGCGGCGTATATCAGCGTGCGCCAGGTGCAATCGGTACCGAGCGGTTTTCCCTGTTATCGCGAGATCGATGAGAATTACCTGACGACCGAGCCGGGCTTATTTCCCGATCCGCTGATGCCGCTGCCGCAACGGCGTTTTTTTGCCGCCTGCCGCTATTATGGCAGCCTGTGGCTGACCCTGACGCCGCCGGCCGCAGCGAAACTGGCGGGCGACTTTCCGTTGACCCTGCGGCTGCTGGATGCGCAAACCGGAGAAGCGCTGGCCGAGGCCACGCTGACGCTGCATCTGGTGCCGGCGGCGTTGCCGCCGCAAACGCTGTTGCATACCGAGTGGCTGCATACCGACTGCCTGGCGGATTACTATCGCCTGGCGGTGTTCAGCCCGGATTACTGGCGCGCGGTGCGCAACTTTGTGCGCTGTGCGGTGCAGGCCGGCGTCAATATGCTGCTAACGCCGCTGTTTACGCCACCGCTGGATACCGCCGTCGGCGGCGAACGCACCACGGTGCAGCTGGTGAGGGTGATGCGTTCGGCGCAGGGGTATGGCTTCGATTTCAGCCGCCTGGCGCAGTGGGTGGCGTTGGCGCAGGAAGAGGGCATCGAGCACTTCGAAATCGCGCCGCTGTTTACCCAATGGGGCGCGGCGCATGCGCCGAAGATCGTGGTGGAGGAGCAGGGCGAGGCGCGACCGCTTTTCGGCTGGCACACCGATGCGCAGGGCGAAGCGTACCAGCGTTTTCTGCAGGCGCTGCTGCCGGCGTTGACCGCCTGGTTCCGCGAACGGGGGCTGGAACGGCAGGTGTGGTTCCATGTTTCCGATGAGCCGACGCTGGACAACCTGGCGGCCTACCAGCGCGCCAGCGCCGCGCTACGCCCATTGCTGGATGGCTTTCGCACCTTCGATGCGCTGTCGGATTTCGCTTTCTATCAGCGAGGCCTGGTGGAAATCCCGGTCGCTGCCACCGATCATATCGAACCCTTTATCGAACACCGGGTGCCTGGCCTGTGGGCCTATTATTGCTGCGTACAGAAGACCGAGGTCGCCAACCGGTTCTTCGCCCAGCCTTCGGCGCGCAACCGCATATTGGGCGTGCAGCTCTATCTGTACCGCATCGCCGGCTTCCTGCATTGGGGATTCAACTTCTATAACAGCGCCCATTCGCGCGAGCGCATCAACCCTTACGCCGTGACCGACAGCGGCCATGCGTTTCCCTCCGGCGATCCGTTCGTGGTCTATCCGGGTGAGGATCTGCAGCCGGTGGAGTCGCTGCGCCTGCGGGTGCTGCATCAGGGGCTGCAGGACATGCGCGCGCTGCAGCTGCTGGAGAGTCTGACCGACCGGGCGACGGTGGAGGGGCTGATCGAACGCGAACTGGGCATGCGCATTACCTTCAAACGTTATCCGCACCAGGCCGGGCCGCTGCTGCGCTTGCGCGAAGCGGTGAACCGCCGCATCGAAGCGCTGCTGGCGCCGATGTGAGGGCAAGTGGGGGCGAAAATGCGTCTTTCGCTCCCAATTCGTCATTACTTTGCTATACCTGATAGTCGATGGATTCATTTTATTGTCATGTAACTGACACGTCAGAGTCACGGCTCTGGCTTAAGTTTGCAGCGACTACGTCAGGAGATAACGCGATGTTCAGCCTGGATTCTCTGTTGCAAGATGCATTTCCACACCGCAATACCCCTGCCTGGCAGCGCAGCCTGCTAAGAACCCTTCTCTTCGAAAAAGAATTCAAACAGTTCGCTGCCGACTATCCCCACCTGAAAGGGCTCGATCTGATCGAGCAGGTGGTGGACTACTTCAACCTCAGCTGCGAGCTGGTGGACGGCGATCTGGAAAACATCCCGAGCCAGGGGCCGGTGGTGCTCGTCGCCAATCACCCGATCGGCTCACTCGACGGCCTGGTGCTGCTGCGCGCCGTCGCGGCGGTGCGCCCGGATGTGAAAGTGGTGGCCAGCCAGCTGCTGACCTATATCGAACCGCTGCGCAACCTGTTCGTGCCGGTGGATAACGTCGCTTATAAAACCAGCCGCAAACAGATTGAAGGGATGCAGCAGCAACTGGACAATCAGGGCGCGCTGATCCTGTTCCCGGCTGGCGAAGTGTCGCGCATGAGCCCGAAAGGCATCCGCGATGGCCACTGGCATACCGGCTTTCTGCGCCTGGCCGCCAAGGCGCGCGCGCCGATCGTGCCAATCCACATCAGCGCGCGCAACAGCAACCTGTTCTACTTTACCTCGCTGGTTTATCGGCCGCTGTCGACGCTGCTGCTGGTGCGTGAAATGTTCCAGCAGCGGGGCGGGCGCATCAAGATCCGCGTCGGCGGCCGTGTGCCGTTCGCCAGCTGGCACGACGGCCACACCAGCGCCAAGGATCTGGCGGAGCGCTTTCGCCGCCACGTCTATCGCCTGGGCCAGGGCAAACCGGGGCTGTTCGCCAGCGAGTCGCCGATCGCGCTGCCGGAAGAGCGTCTGGAGCTGAAAAAGGCGTTGGCGAACTGCGAACGGTTGGGGGTAACGCCGGACGGTAAAACCATCTACCTCTATCGCCGCCGTGACGAAGCGCGTACGCCAATCCTGCGCGAGCTGGGGCGCCTGCGCGAGATCGCCTTCCGCGCGGTGGGGGAAGGATCCGGCCGCCGCCGCGATCTGGATAGCTACGACGACGATTACTACCACCTGGTGCTGTGGGATGAGGAAGAGCTGGAGATCGTCGGCGCCTATCGTTTTATTCCCACCGCCGAACAAATCGAACGCAAAGGGCTGGAAAGCATCTATAGCAACAGCCTGTTCCATTACGACCGCGATATGGAACCGATCCTGGCGCAGGGCATCGAACTGGGGCGCAGCTTCATTCAGCCGGCCTATTGGGGCAAGCGCGGGCTGGACTATTTGTGGCTGGGCATCGGCGCCTATCTGTCGAAATACCCGCAATATCGCTATCTGTTCGGCCCGGTGTCGATCTCCGGCGGCATGCCGCTGGCGGCGCGCGATTTGCTGATCGCCTTCTACCGGCTCTATTTCTCGCCGGATCACGCCTTCGCGCAGTCGCGCCGGCCTTATCCGGCGTCGCTGCCGCAGGTGTTGGCGCAGTTTGCCGGAGACAACTACCAGGAAGATCTGGTACGGCTGAAGAGCCTGCTCAGCAACATCGGCTGCTCGATCCCGACGCTGTACAAGCAATACACCGAGCTGTGCGAACCGGGTGGGGTGCAGTTCATCGACTTCGGCACCGATCCGGCGTTCAACAACTGTATCGACGGACTGGTGCTGGTGGATACCACGCGGCTCAAGCCGTCGCGCTATCAGCGTTATATCGCGGTGCACCAGCCACAGCCAGCCGAGACGGCATGACTACAGTCTGACTCATGCCTTTTTGATCTAAGCACGACCTTGGGGCCGGCGACGGGATAGCGCTACGATAAACGTTTTGCTTTCCACCGCCGGAGCCCGTCATGCCCCATTCGTTTATCCCGCCGTTATTGTCCGCCGATGAACCGCCCGCAGCTGCCGTTGAAATCCCGCGCGGCAAAGCGCCTTTTTTGCTGCTGTGCGATCACGCCGGCAAGGCGATACCGCAGTCCCTTGGCGACCTCGGTTTGCCGCCGGGGGAGATTGAACGCCACATCGGCTGGGATATCGGCGCGCTGAGCGTGTCGCGCCATCTGAGCCGCCAACTGGACGCCACGCTGATCCATCAGCGTTACTCACGGCTGGTGATCGACTGCAATCGGGCGCCCGGCATCGCCAGCTCGATCCCGCCTTTGTCCGAACTGACGCCCATCCCCGGCAATATCGGTATCGACGCCGAGCACGCGCTGGCGCGCGAACGCGAGGTGTTTTTGCCGTATCACCACGCCATCGACGATCATCTGGGGCAACGCCAACTGCGCGAACTGCCGACGGCGGTGATCGCCATGCACAGCTTCACGCCGGTGTTCAAGGGCGAATCGCGCCCCTGGCAGGTGGGCCTGCTGTTTAACCGCTACCCGGAATTTGCGCTGCTGCTGGCCGAACTGCTGCGCGAAGAGGGGGATTTGCAGGTGGGGATCAACGAACCCTATGCGATGACCGACGCCACCGACTACACGTTGCCGGTGCATGCGGAACGTCGCGGTTTGCCTTATGTCGGCATCGAAATCCGCCAGGATCTGATTGCCGATGAACGCGGGCAGCAGGCGTGGGCGAAACGTTTCGCACGCCTGCTGCCGCAGGCCTGGCAGCGTTGGCAAATTTGACTTTAGGAATATTCCCAGAGATGATAACCGTAAGGAATACGTAATACGTCATTAGAAAAAAAGTCAGGAGAGACGTGTGGAGCACAGCGATAACGGACTGTTTATCAAACGGGAGCGTTTTGAAGTTCTGGCGATTCTGCGTGAAATTTGCAAACAACGCACGCCGCTGCGCGTAGAAAATCAGCAGCACCGGTTTCAAAGTCTGTTATTGAGCGTCGGGCCGGACAATATCGTGTTTAGCGGTGAGGAAGCGGAAAATGCCATCGACGGCGCCTGCACCATCGTGATTGAAAGCAACGACGCTAAAATCGAGTTTTCCGTCGGCCAGGCGGAACTGACCGAACATCAAGGCGTCCAGGCCTGCTCGACCCGGCTGCCGCAGGAGTTGGTCTACATCCAGCGCCGCCGTCAGTTCCG
Source organism: Serratia sp. CY47444 (assembly GCF_052168635.1). Classification (NCBI taxonomy): domain Bacteria; kingdom Pseudomonadati; phylum Pseudomonadota; class Gammaproteobacteria; order Enterobacterales; family Yersiniaceae; genus Serratia; species Serratia sp. CY47444. Next base: position 237,377 of record NZ_JBJNMH010000001.1, on the reverse strand, counting down.
CATCACCACGCCACACTGGCGCCAATTCTTCTGTACCGGCGAATACCCGGACGGCACGCCTTATGAGCTGCGGATCCACGATCTGTCTGCCGGCGGCGTCGGTTTGCGCTTCGACGGGCCGCTACCGGATTTCTTCCAGCCGGGCCTGCAGTTCAAGAAAGCGGAGTTGGATCTGGGCAGCTACGGCAGCTTCAAGGTCAACATGGAGCTGGTGGTGGTCAACGACGATCAGGAAACCGACGATAACGATCAGGTGGTGCACTTCTCGCGCCTGTCATGCCGTTTCCTCAAGCTGGGGTTGGCGATGGAGCGCAAAATTCAGAGCGCCGTGTTCGCCTTCGAGCTGGATTTCAACAAAAAGAAAAAACGCTGATAGTGATCAGGGGCGGCACGCTGCCCCTGACTCTCCACCGGCCTTACGGCTTTAACGCCCGCAGGCTGCCGATTTCCTCCCAACCGAAATGTGCCGCTTCGGCCAGCACGTCGCACACTTCACCCCCGGCGGCGACCACGGCCGCGTCGAGCGCAGCGCCGTGCAGCAGATGGCTGACCAGCAATGCGGCGAACAGATCGCCGGTGCCTTTGACCGCCGATTTAACCTTCGGATGGGTAAAGCACTGTGTTTCCTGCCGGGTGACCAGCATTAAGCCGACTTCGTCTTCGTGCTGTGCGACGCCCGGCGCGCTGGTGACCAGCACCCATTCGGTGGTGTTGTTCAACAGCGCCTGCGCGGCGTGCTGCGTCTGCTCCCGGCTGCTCAGTTGTCGGCCGCACAGCTGTTCCAGTTCAAAGCCGTTCGGCGTCAGGCCGTTGGCCAGCCGCAGGAACGGCGATCGATAGCAGTTGACGATGCGCTCATCCACGTAGATCCCTTCACCGTAATCGCCCATCACCGGATCGATATAGATTTTTATCTGAGGATTGAGCGAGCGCACCCGCTGCAGCCAGTTGGCCAGAATATGGCACTGCATCACATCGCCCAGGTAGCCGACAATCACCGCCCGGGTGCGCTTCATCACGCCGCGGGCAATCAGATCGTCGAGAAAGCCGCCGAACCACTCGCCGGAAATGACGCCGCCGTGCGGCTTGCCGTAATAGGGCGGGCAGCCGAACAGCACGCTCGGCACCTGCAGCGCTTCCAGCCCCTTTTTCAGCAGTGCGCGGTAGGCGATGCCGTTGCCGACGCTGCCGTAGACCACCTGAGATTGAATGCTGATCACGTCGATGGACGGTGACCGCAAGGGTGAAGACTGTTGCATGAGTTACATCCTTGGTTCGTTATTATCCAGCCAGCGTGCGAACACCTGCCGCGCGCGTTGTTCCAGCTGTGCGCCGTGGCACGCCGCCTGTTCGCGCAGGCTCTGTGGCGCAACGCCGGCCAGTTCCAGCTCGCAGGCATGGCCAATCAGCCAGCGTTCGATATCGCGATGATCCGCCTCCAGATGGAACTGCAGGCCGAGCGCGAACCCCTGATAGTCGAAAGCCTGATGTGGGCAAATCGCCGTGCCGGCCAGGCAGCGGGCACCGTCCGGGATCATGAACATATCGCCGTGCCAATGCAGCACCGGCGTATCGGCCAGCGGGGCCAGCACCGAGTCGTCTTCCGCCGCGAGCGTGCTCAGCGGGGCGAAGCCGATCTCTTTGACGCCGAGCGAGATCACGTCGGCGCCCAGTGCCTGGGCGATCACCTGCGCGCCGAGACAAACCCCGAGGGTCGGTCGCCGCTGCGCCAGGCGCTGTTTGACCAGCGCTAATTCATGGTCGAGAAAATCATAGCGCTGCTCACCGGAAAAGTGTTGGGCGGCGCTGATCGGCCCGCCGAGCACTACCAACAGATCGGTCTCTTCATTATTGATAGCACGAATATCATCGCGGCCGGCATCGTAATAGTCGATCTGATAGCCGCGCAGCGAGAGCAGAGAACCGAGGATACCCAGGTTTTCAAAATTGACGTGTCGAATGGCGACGGCTTTTTTCATTGTTCAACCTCGCTAGCGTGAGTGAAAGGGGTCAGCGCCAGCGACTCGCCCAGCACAGTGATGCCTTGCGCACCGCTCTGGTAGACGATGCGACGTTCGCTGACCTGGCTGAGCTGCACCTGATAACCCTGAGCGGCCGGGAACAGCGCGCACGCCTGTTCCAGCTGATCGGCTGCCCAGGGAGTGAACATCTGCAGGCGGGCAAAGGCTTTTCCTGCATACTGAATGTCGAGCACGTAATGTTTATCCATGGAACCCCTTACTTTTGGCCGCGGAAACGGGTAATCTATTTTGAACTAGTACAAAAGGATTTATGTATGAATTCATTGTATGCAAAAGGCGGCGGCGCTGTCCAGATTGCCGAGCAGATTGCCGCACGCATCAAAGACGGCGCGCTGCGGCCAGGTGAGCTGTTGCCGCCGGTACGCCAACTGGCGGCGGAGCTGGAGGTCAATCCGAATACCGTCGCCAGCGCTTACGCCCGATTGCGTGACGCCGGTCTGGTGGCGACGCGCGGGCGGGCCGGAACGGTGGTGCTGGAGCCGCCGCTGGCGGCGGTGAGTGCGGCCTATGTGCCGCGTCAGGTGCCTGCAGGGATGTGCGATCTGGCCAGCGGTAACCTGGATGCCGCATTGTTGCCGGTGCTGGCGCTTGGCACGGCGGAGGTGTTCCCGCAGCAAAACGGCTATGACATCAGCGGTGATCTGCCGATATTGACCGGTCTGGGTCGCGAGTGGCTCGGCCGCCAGGGCGTCGCGCTGGGGGAGCCGGCGGTGTTCTCCGGCGCGCTGGATGCGATGGAAAAGGCGCTGCGCTGCCATGTGCAGCCGGGCGCGGCGGTGTGGGTGGAAGATCCCTGCTGGCCGCCGCTATTGACGCTGTTGCGCCACCTGCGCCTGCGGCCGCTGCCGCTGGCGGTAGATGAACAGGGCTGTCGGTTGCCGGAAAGCGGGGCGGCCGCTGCGGTGATCCTGACGCCGCGCGCCCACAATCCGACCGGCGCCTCGCTCTCTGCGCAACGCGCGCAGCAGTGGCGGCGTTTTCTGCACGACAACCCGCAGTGTCTGGCGATCGTCGACGATTTCTGGGGGCCGCTGTCGCAGCAGCCGCTGCATCTGCCGTTCGACGGCGATCGCGGCCTGTACGTGCTGTCGCTGAGCAAGTTTCTCAGCCCGGATCTGCGTATCGCGCTGGCCTGCGGCGACCCGACGTTGCTGCAGGCGATGCGCGCCGATCAGTACATCAGCGAACGCTGGGTCAGCCATATCTTGCAGCAGATCGCCGCCAGACTGTGGGGACAGGCGTTGCAGGAAGGGCAACTGCAGCGGGCTCAACAGGCGTATCAGGCCAGAAGGGATGAACTGGTACAGCGGCTCAATACGTTGAATCACACGGCGCTGGCGGCGGGTGAAGGGCTGCATCTGTGGTTGCCGGTGAGATCAGAAACTGCCGCCGCGCAGCTGATGGCGCAGCGGGGGTGGTTGGTGCAGGGCGGTGAACCTTTCCGCCTGAAGGGCGGCCCGGCGCTCCGCGTCAGCCTGGCTAACGTCACGCCGGCGCAGTTGGCGCCGCTGGCGCAGGATCTGACCGACGCCATGCGGGCCAGCGCGGCGATCAACTAGGCCGGCGTCAGGCTCTCCTCCGCCAGCAGCTGTAGCGAAGTGAGCCGGGCGCTCGGTTCGCCGATCGGCGTGTCGATGATGAACTCGTCCACGTCGTACCGCTGCTGCAGCTGCGCCAGTTGCTGATGTACCTGCGGCGCGGTACCAAGCAGGATATGGCTTTCCCGCGGCTCGATGCGGTAGTCGGTGGCGCCGGCCTGCTGCACGAAACTCTCTGCCTGCGCCAGGCTACCGACGGTCACGCTCTGCTCACCGGCGACGTGCACGCGGTATTGCTGAATATCCGCCGCCAGCGTCGCGGCCTGCTCTGGGCTCTGCGCCACGATCGCCGCCACCGCCAGCAGCGCCTTGCGGCCGCCGCTCAGTGCGGTGTAGTGCGCCAGCGCCTCGCGGATATCTTGCGGATTGCCGTTCAGATGCGCGGCAAACACGAAGGCCCAGCCGGATTCGGCCGCCAGCGTCGCGCTCTCTTTACTGGCGCCGAGCAGAAAGCGCTGGGCGGCGTGCGGCGGCAGCGGTGTGGCGCTCAGGCCCGGTTCGGCGTCGTCGTTCAGGTAGGCGGTCAGCTGCGACAGCTGCTGCGGGAATGCCGGTTTGTTTTGTCGGTCATGGACGGCCTGCAGCGCCTGGGTGGCGAGCGGCAGCCCGCCGGGCGCTTTGCCTACCCCGAGATCGACGCGCCCCGGCGCCAGCGCCGCCAGCAGGTTAAAGTTTTCGGCTACCTTGTAGGCGCTGTAGTGTTGCAGCATCACGCCGCCAGAGCCGATGCGAATGCGCGACGTCTGGCCGAGCAGGTAGCCGATCAGTATTTCCGGCGACGGGCAGGCGAGCTGCGGCGTGTTGTGGTGTTCCGCCAGCCAGAAACGCCGATAGCCCCAGCGTTCCGCCTGTTGCGCCAGATGCAGCGTGCGCGCCAACGCCTGCGCGGCGCTTTCCCCGTCGGCGATCGGACTTTTTTCCAATATGCTCAAGGCATAAGCCATTTTCCCGCTCCTTTGATCATCAGATATGCCTGACAAATACCATGCGGGCGGCGTGAGGCTTAATACTGATTGGCGATAGGATATTCCATTGATCCAAAACGGATTTGGATATGCGTGGGACGGTAAAGCGCCACGGTGTTACCCCTCGAGCCAGGCCTTCAGGCGAATGGCGTCACGGTAGTGGCCGTAGCGCGGCTGCGCGCCGAGCAGGATCATCACCACCGGTTGGCCTTTGATGGTGGTGCGCATCACCAGGCAGTGACCGGCCTCGTCGGTAAAGCCGGTTTTCTGCAGCTGGATCTTCCAGGCCGGGTTATTGATTAAGCCATTGGAGCTGCGGTAGACCAGTTGGCCGCGGCCGGGGCGTACGATCTGCTGCTTGTCGGTGCTGAAGCGGCGGATCGACTGATAGCGATAGGCGTGATTGACCATCTTCAGCAGATCGTTGGCGCTCGCCACGTTGCGCGGCGTCAGCCCGGTCGGATCGTAGAAGCGGGCGCGTTTCATGCCGATGGCGCGCGCTTTCTGATTCATTTTCGCCACGAAGGCCTTGCGCCCGCCGGGATAGCTGCGGCTCAGCGCCGCGGCAGCGCGGTTCTCCGAAGACATCAGGGCGATGTGCAGCATGTCGCGGCGGCTGAGCACCGAGCCGATGGTCAGCCGCGAATGGGTTTTCTTCAGCAGATCGCGATCGGCGGCGGTGACTTTGAGCTTGCCGCCCATCGGACGTTTGCTGTCCAGGGCGACCATGGCGGTCATCAGCTTGGTGAGCGAGGCGATCGGCAGTACGCGGTTCGGCTGCTTCTGATAGAGGGTCTTTCCGGTGCGTTGATTGACGACCAGCACCGATTTGGCATTCAGCACCAGCGGTGGCGCAGCGGCATACACGGGCGCCAAAACGAACAGCAGGCTGAACAGAAGGGCGGCGCCGAAGCGCCGGACAGGCAGACGGAGAAAAGCGTGAGATAAAAGCATAACGGCGGAAATAGTGACCCTAAGTGATTAAAAAATATCAAAAGAGTCTGCCCGGCAAATGTGAAGGAAATAGGGCGATAATCGCTCAAACTGTTACAACAATCCCTTTTGCTGCAGCGTGAAGCGGGTAGCCTCGTTCAAATCGTAGTCCCCCAGGCGCTCGCGCGGCACCCAGGCGTAGTCGTCGAACTCGTCGTTGATCGTTACGTCGCGGTTGGCGGCATGGCAGTCGAAAATCAGGTAAATCATGTAGATTTGCTCCTGGCGGCCGTCGGCGTAGGTTTTCATGCGCACGTCGTCGCGGAAGGTCCAGGGCGTGATGTTGTCGAGGATCAGCGCGGCGCCCAGCTCTTCGCGTACTTCGCGCCGCAGCGCTTGCTCTATCTGTTCACCCGGCTCGACGCCGCCGCCGGACAGCGCACACTGGCCGGGAAACACGCCTTTGTGCGCCGCCATTTTGCACAGCAGTAAGGCGTTATCGTTTTCAATCAGTGGGCAAACAATGATGCGTTGGCGCATGGAAGACTCCTGTCAAAATGGAAAACAACCACTTTAACATGGGGTTTGGCACAGTAGCGTGAGAGAAATCAAAGCGTTGTCCTCGTACAGAGAAGCGGCAACCGCTTCTCTGCGCTAAGGTCAGTAGATTTCCGGCACCACCATGTTGTCCGGCACCGGACTACGGTGGTATTCCGGGCTGCGTTTGCGCTGCGGCAGCGTGATGACGTTGCCTTCGGCCTCCTCATAAGGCACCTGCTGCAGCAGGTGAGTGATGCAGTTCAAGCGGGCCTTTTTCTTGTCGACGCCCTGAACTACCCACCAGGGTGCCTCGGCAATGTTAGTGCGCGCTAACATGACCTCTTTGGCTTCGGTGTAGTCTTCCCAGCGGCGGCGGCTTTCCAGATCCATTGGGCTGAGCTTCCACTGTTTGAGCGGATCGTGAATGCGGCTGAGGAACCGCAGCTCCTGCTCGTCATCGGTGATCGAAAACCAATATTTGACGATTTGGATGCCGCTGCGCGTCAGCATTTTTTCGAATTCCGGCACGCTGCGGAAAAACTCCTCATACTCTTCGTCGTTGCAAAAGCCCATCACGCGTTCCACGCCGGCGCGGTTATACCAGCTGCGGTCGAACAGCACCATTTCGCCGGCGGCGGGCAGATGCGCGATGTAACGCTGAAAATACCACTGGGTGCGTTCGCGATCGTTTGGCGCCGGCAGCGCCGCCACGCGGCAAGTGCGCGGGTTGAGGCGCTGGGTGATGCGTTTGATCACGCCACCCTTGCCGGCGGCGTCGCGGCCTTCGAAGATGATCACCAGCCGGTGGCCGGTGCGCATCACCCAATCCTGCAGCTTCACCAGTTCGCCCTGCAGGCGCAGCAGTTCGCGGAAGTATTGTTTGCGCCAGGCTTTTTTCGCGTCGCTGTCGACTTCTGCCGTGTCGAAGCGCAGGTCGTCCAGCTCCATTTCCAGCTCTTCATCGTAGCTGTCGTAAAATTCTTGCAGCAGGCGCTGGTTGAAACCGTCATCGCGGTTGAATTCATGCATGGTCATCAGATTTTCTCCGTATCAGCCCGGTGTTAGAAATGGTTGAAGATCCAGTACAGCACCGCCGACAGCAGCACCGAGGCCGGCAGCGTCAGCACCCAGGCCATCAGTAGATTACGCAGGGTGGCCATCTGCAGGCCGGAGCGGTTGGCGGCCATGGTGCCGGCGATGCCGGACGAGAGTACGTGAGTGGTCGAAACCGGCAAACCGAAGGCGTCGGCCGCGCCGATGGTGGTCATCGCCACCAGTTCGGCGCTGGCGCCCTGGGCGTAGGTCAGGTGCGATTTACCGATCTTTTCGCCCACCGTCACCACGATACGGCGCCAGCCGACCATGGTGCCGAGCCCCAGTGCAATCGCCACCACCACTTTCACCCAGAAGGGAATGAAGCGGGTGGCGTTATCGAGTTCACCCTTCAGCGCGTCGAGGTTGCGCTGCGCATCGGGATTGATCTGCAGCTGACGCTCTGCTTTGAGGTGCTTGATGGTCTCGGACGCCAGGTACATGTCGTTGCGGGTGTTCGACACCGCCTGCGCCGGGATCTTGTCGACCGAGCCGTACTGACGGATTTGATCGCCGATCGCGCCGGCCAGCTGCGCCAGCGCCGGTACGACTTCCGGCGTCAGTTCGCTGGTGCGCACATAGCCGGTCAACACCTCACGCGGCGGGGTTTGGCCGCCGGCCGGGAACTGGCGCAGCAGCTCGTTTTTGGTCACCTCCGCCAGCGCCGCCACCCGGGGGATCTGCTCCGGCGGCATCGAACGGTTCAGGGCGTAGGCGATCGGCATGGTGCCCACCAGGATCAGCATGATAAGGCCCATGCCTTTCTGCCCGTCGTTGGATCCGTGGGCAAAGGAAACGCCGGTGCAGGTGAGGATCAGCAGCCCGCGGATCCACAGCGGCGGCGGGGTATTGCCTTTAGGCGCGCTGTACAACTGGCGGTTCTTGACGAACAGCTTTAGCACCAGCAGCAGCAGGCCGGCGAACACGAAGCCGATCACCGGCGACAGCAGCAGCGCATAGCCCACCTTGATCGCCTGGCCCCAGTCCACGCCGCTGGTGCCGGTGCGCCCGTGGATCAGGGCATTGGCCACGCCGACGCCGATAATCGAGCCGATGAGCGTATGCGACGACGAGGCGGGCAGCCCGAGCCACCAGGTGCCGAGGTTCCAGATGATGGCGGAGAACAGCAGGGCGTACACCATGGCGAAACCGTTGCCGGTGCCGGCTTGCAGGATCAGCTCGACCGGCAGCAGTGAAATGATGCCGAAGGCCACCACGCCGCTGGAGAGCAACACGCCGAGAAAGTTGAAGAAACCGGACCACACCACGGCGACCATCGGCGACAGCGAGTGGGTGTAAATCACCGTCGCGACCGCATTGGCGGTATCGTGGAAGCCGTTGACGAATTCAAAGCCCAGCGCGATCAGCAGCGCCAGCCCCAATAATAAAAACGGAATGTAACTGGTATAGACGGCGCCGGCATCGCTGACGTCGTTAAATAAGTTCACCCCGGCAAACGCGATCCCCAGAATTAATAAGAAAACAAAAAAAAGAACAGTGAGTCGACTGTTCTTTTGATGCAGTTTGGGCAGGCTGGATGCGGCCGGCACACCCGTTTGAACGGCGCTGTTATCGCTCATAATGACCTTCCTGAAAGGATTGAATGCGGTAGCTGTCGCCTGAAAAGTATTCTGAATGAATGTGGCCTTTTTATGACGAAAATATTAATCATCGGGAACGGCGAAAATCATTAACGCCGATAAATAAAGATTGTTATAACAGCGGGGAAGGTCTTGGGTTAACGGCAACAGGCAGGATATGGCGTTATGGTGCAACGGTTAGCGGAAAAGATGCACAAGCTGGATTTTGATGATGAGGTGACCGGGCTGATCTACGGCCATGTGTTCCGCTCCGGTGAGGTGCCGGCGCGCCTGAACTCGCAGCAGGTTTGTCAGGCCTACCAAGCGTTGCCGCCCGGCGACGGTTTTGTCTGGCTGCACCTCAATCTCAACCACGCGGCGGCGGAGAAGTGGTTGAAAAACCATTTCGCCATTTCCGATTTTTTCTTTCACGAGATCCGCCACGGCTCCCACACCACGCGCATCGAGCGCCAGGGCGACGATCTGTTCGCCGTACTCAACGACGTGATTTTCCACCCCGAGGACAGTAACCCGGAAACGGCGACGCTGTGGCTCTATTGCTGCCGTGGGCTGGTGGTCACCGTGCGTCACAAACCGGTGCGACTGATTGAACGGCTGCTCGGCCGCCTGACGGCGCTGCAGCTGGCGTCGTCTACCGAGCTGCTGGCGCACCTGCTGGAAGAGCAGGAAGACGTACTGGAACAGGTGGTGCGGCAGGCCAACCAGTATGTCGATACCATCGAGGATCGTCTGTTGACTCGACGCGTTAAACGCAACCGCGCCGAGCTGGGGCGCATGCGCCGCATGTTATTGCGCTTTCAACGTCTGCTGGCGCCGGAACCGGCCGCGCTGTTTCGCCTGTTGAACCGGCCGCCGACCTGGCTGAGCCGTGAGGTGGTGCAGGATCTGCGGCAGTTTACCGAAGAGTTCACCGTGGTGTTGAACGATCTGGCCAGTTTGACCGAACGCATTCGGCTGCTGCAGGAGGAGCTGAGCGCCAAGCTGATGGAGCAGAATAACCGCACGCTTTATACGCTGACGGTGATCACCGTGCTGGCATTGCCGATCAATATCGTCGCCGGTTTCTTCGGCATGAACGTGGGGGGGATCCCGCTGGCCAGCAATCACCACGGTTTTATCCTGCTGGTGTTGCTGGTCGGCAGTTTTACGCTGATCGCCGGTTATTTGGCGTTCAGGCGCAGGGACGAGACGTAATTACAGGCGGGCGCGGTACTCTTCTTCCAGCCGGGCATGGGTGCTCCAGAACGGCTGCGGCGCCCGGTCGTGCAGGCGATCCAGCAGGATATCCAGATGAGTGTGCCAGCCGCCGGCGACGCTGAGCATCTCGTCGCGGTTGGCCAAGCGCCGGTGGGTGACCGTCAGCAGCACCGCGTTTCCCTGCTCCGTCAGTTCGAAGGTCACTTCGGAAGGGCGCCCCTGATCCTGTTCGGCCCAGGTAAAGCTCAGCAGGCGCGGCGGGAACAGGCAGGTGATGTGGCCGCGGTTGCTGACACAGCCGCCGTGCTGTTTGTACTTGGCCGGCGGTTGCTCGTGCTCGCCTGCCAGATCGGAGTTGCGAAACTCCAGCTCCAGCGGCGCGCCGTTTTCCAACTTCATGGCGCCGGACGCCAGCCAGGTGGCGCGCTTGTCGGATTCGGTCAGGTAAGCCCACACCCGCTCGATGGGCCCAGGCAGCAAGCGCTGGATGCGCAGCGTGCCGGGTTCGATAATCATGCCGTAATCATTCATGGTTCACTCCTTGGGAGGAAGCTGTTCGGGCTGCAGCAGCGCCTGTTCGAGCGCATCCAGCCGTTCAGTCCAAAAATGTTCATAGGTTTGCAGCCAGTGCATGGCCTGCGCCATAGGCTCGGGTTCGAGCCGGCAGATATGGTTTCTTCCTTGCACGGTGCGTTGCACCAGGCCCGCATGTTCCAGTGCTTTCACGTGCTTGGAGGCGCCGGCGAACGACATCTGCAACGGCGCGGCCAGTTCGCCGATGCTGCGCTCACCGCCGGCCAGCGCGCGTAACATCGAACGGCGGGTCGGGTCGGCCAGCGCATGAAAAATGGCGTCCAGCTGTGAGGAAGATAATTCAACCATATGGTTGAATATAGAACAGGTGGGCTAATATTCAACCGTTTTGTTGAATATTTTTTTGCCCCGGCGAGAAACCGGGGCGAGGATCAGGCGCAGGTGTGCGCCAGCAGGGCGTTGAGCAACACGTCGGCGCCTGCGGCGGCCCAGGCGGGGGTGATATCTTCCCGCTCGTTGTGGCTGATGCCGTCCACGCAGGGAATGAAAATCATGGCGGTCGGGGCGACGCGGTTAAGGTAACAGGCATCGTGGCCGGCGCCGGAAATCATGTCGCGATGGCGATAGCCCAATGCTTGCGCGGCGTGGCGTACGCTGTCGATGCAGCCCCGATCAAAAGCGATAGGGGGATACTGGAAGATGCGGTCGGCGCGGGCGGTCAGACCGTCGCCGTTGACGTGGTTTACCGCCGTCAGCAGACGCTGCTCCATCTGCTCCAGGGTAGACTCTTGCGGATGGCGGAATTCGACGCTGAAAAAGACGCGTCCCGGCACCACGTTGCGTGAATTGGGGGTAATTTGCGCCATGCCTACCGTGGCGCGCGCATCGGGCGCAAAATCCCAACCGATGCGGTTGACCGCCGTGACCAGCTCTGTAAAGCCCAGCAGGGCATCGCGGCGCCGATCCATTGGCGTGGTGCCGGCATGGGCGCTGAAGCCGACGACCTCCAGCTCATACCAGCGCTGCCCTTGTGCGGCGGTCACCACGCCGATGTCGAGATGTTCCGCTTCCAGAATCGGCCCCTGTTCGATGTGCAGTTCGAAGGCGGCGTGGATCGGCGTGCCGCCCACCGGGTGCTCGCCGGCGTAACCAATGCGTTCCAGTGCGTCGCCAAGGCTGACGCCGTGCTCGTCGCGGCGCGTCAGGCCGTATTCCAGGTCGAATACCCCGGCGAACACCCCGGAGGCGATCATCGCCGGCGCAAAGCGTGCGCCTTCTTCGTTAGTCCAGTTGATCACTTCAATCGGGCGTTCGGTGACGATCTGCCGATCGTTAAGGGTACGAATAACCTCTAATCCGGCCAGCACGCCGTAGATGCCGTCGAAACGGCCGCCGCGGGGCTGCGAGTCGCCGTGCGAGCCGGTGACGACCGGCGCCAGCTCGGGGCGAGCGCCTTCACGGCGCAGGAACATGTTGCCCATCCGATCGACGCGCACGTTACAACCTGCCTCCAGCGCCCAGGCGCGCAGCTGCTCGCGCGCTTGGCGATCTTCTTCACTCAGCGCCAGCCGGGTGACGCCGTTATCGGCGATGGCGCCGAACTGCGCCATCGCGTGCAGGCTTTGCCACAGGCGCTCGCCGTTGACCCGATACGTCATTGTTCTTCTCCCGACGTTTTGGCGGTGTAGCGAAAATCGCAGCAGGGAGCGCCGGACATGATGGTTTGGCTGCGCTGCAGGTCAACCTCTGGGGCATAGCCGACGATGAACTGGCTGTCGCGGGCGCAGGAGAGCAGGTGGCCGATCTCCCCCAGCCCCATCTCGTGATACATCTCGGCGTAGCGGCAGCGGGTGACGTTATAGTCGAAGTGCTGCGCGTCCTGATTGATCACCTCGACGCGCAGCGCATCGTCTTTTTCCCACAGGTACTGCAAGGCGGCGAAGCTGCGCAGATCCGCGCCGTTCGGTTCCTGGGCGGCGAACTGTTTGCCCGCCTCGATGGCGGCATTCTCGATGGCTTCGCCGATCACCGCCTGGGCGCGCGCCTTGCCGATTTCACGCACCAGGATCTGGTAGATCGGTTTGATGATTTCCGCCTCAATCTTTCTGCGGGCCAAAATGCCCAATTCGTTTTTTGCACAGCTCATCGCCTTGCTCCTCTTGATTTATTGTGACTTGGCGCCGCCCAACACGGTTTGCGGCTGCCATTTGCCGTCAACCACCCGGTACAGGGTGAAGCTCGGCTGTTGCAGGTTGCCTTGCGCATCGAAGGCAATGGCGCCGGTCACGCCCTGGTAATGTATGGCGCGCAGTTTCGGCAGATAATCGGCCGGATTGGCCGAATCGGCTTGCTCAATGGCGGCGATCAGCACCCGGGTGGCGTCGTAGGCGAAGGGCGCATGCAGTTCGATGTGGGTGTGATAACGATCGCGGTAGGCTTGTTCAAACGCCTTGCCGCCCGGCATCTGCTCCAGCGGCAGCCCCGGCTCCAGCGCGACGACGCCTTCGCCTTCCCGCTGCGCCAGCGTCAGGAAGGTTTGGCTGACGAAGCCGCCGGCGCCCATCAGCTGCGCGTTCATGCCCAGCTGTTTCAGCTTGCGTGCCAACGGCGCCGCTTGAGAATCCACGCCGCCGAAGAAAATCAGATCGGCGTTTTTACTGCGCACGGTGGTCAGCACGGCGCTGAAATCGACGGTCTTGTCATCCACATACTCGCGGGTGACCGGCTGCACGCCCTGGGCCTGCAGCGATTTGATAAACTCGTCCGCCAGCCCCTGGCCGAAAGCGGTGCGATCGTCGATTACCGCGATACGCTTGGCTTTCAGCGTTTTCACCGCATATTGCCCGGCGTAGTTGCCGCCGTCGTCGTCGTGGCCCATCACGCGGAAGCTGGTGTCAAAGCCTTGCTGCGTGTAGCCGTGACCGGTCGCCACCGGCGCCACCTGAGCGATGCCGGCGTCGTGGTAGATGCGCGCCGCCGGGATGCTGGTGCCGGTGTTCCAGTGGCCGACCACGCCGGCGACGCCTTCGTCGACCAAGCGCTGCGCCACGGCCACGGCGGTGCGCGGGTCGGACTGATCGTCCTCGGACAGTAATTTGAAGGTGACCGGTTTGCCGTTCAGCGTCGGTTTCTGTGCGTTAGCGTCGGCGATCGCCAGCCGTGCGCCGTTTTCGAGATCTTTGCCGATGCGCGCGGAAGGGCCGGTCAGCGGCCCGGCCAGGCCGATCAGCACGGTGTCGTCCGCCAGCGCCGGGAGGCTCAGGATCATTGTCATGGCGGCCAGCGCCAACGGCTTGATGCGAATGTTCTGCTGCATGTCATACTCCTGGTGCGGTTAAAGGTAACAACGGTTATTCACCCAAATAGATCTGTTTGATTTTTTCATCGTCCAGCATGTCGGCGGAGCGGCCGCTGTGGCTCAGGCTGCCGCTGTCCAATACGTAGGCGCGATCGGTGGACGCCAGCGCCAGGCGGGCGTTCTGCTCGACCAACAGCAGCGTGACGCCGTCACGGGCTAACTGCTTGATGACCGAGAAAATGGCCTCCACCACAATCGGCGCCAGCCCCATCGACGGTTCGTCCAATATCAGCAGCCGCGGGCGGCTGAGCAGCGCGCGGCCCATCGCCACCATCTGTTGTTCACCGCCGGAAAGCAGCCCGGCCGGTTGATGCAGGCGCTCGCTCAGCCGTGGGAAGGTGGCGCACACGCGTTCGAAATCTTGCCGCACCGCCGATGCGTCACGCCGCGCATAGGCACCCAGCTGCAGGTTTTCTCGCACCGTCAGGCGGGTGAAAATGCCGCGTCCCTCCGGCACCATCACCAGCCCCTGTTGCAGCAAGCGGTGCGGCGGCATGCCGCGAATCGAACGGCCGTCGAACAGGATGTCACCCTCAAACGGCTGCAGGCCGGTCAGCGCCCGCAGGCTCGAGGTTTTTCCCGCGCCATTGGCGCCGATCAGCGTCACCTGTTCGCCGGCGTTCACCGTGAAATCGATGCCTTTGACCGCATGAATACCGCCATAAGACACTTTGAGTCGTTTAACGCTCAGCAGGGCTTCAGACATGCGCGCCGCCTCCCAGATAGGCTTGAATGACCGCCGGTTCGCGTCGCACCTGCGCCGGTTCGCCTTCGGCGATCGCTTTGCCGTAATCCAGCACCGTCAGCCGATCGCACAGGCCCATCACCAGCTTGACGTCGTGTTCGATCAACAGCAGCGTTTTGCCGCTGTCGCGGATGCGCAGCAGCAGTTCGCGCAGCGCCACTTTTTCTCCGGCGTTCATGCCGGCCGCCGGTTCGTCCAGCGCCAGCAACCGGGGCTCGGTCGCCAGCGCGCGGGCGATCTCCAGCCGCCGCTGATGGCCGTAGGCGAGATCGCCGGCGCGGTAATGAGCGAATTGGCTGATGCCGACGTACTCCAGCAGCGCATGAGATTTATCGCGCACCGCCTGTTCCTCCTCCCTGGCGCGACGGTGCCGGGCGATCGCCGCCCACAGGCCGTTGCGGGTGCGCACGTGGCAGCCGACCATCACGTTTTCCAGCACGCTCATTTCATTGAACAACCGCAGGTTTTGGAAGGTGCGGGCAATGCCGGCCTGCGCCACTTTGTCGATCGCCTGGGGTTTATAGCGCTGGCCCGCCAGGCGGAACTCGCCCGCGTCGGCGCGATACAGGCCGGTGATCAGGTTGAAGCAGGTGGTCTTACCGGCGCCGTTCGGCCCGATCAGGCCGTAGATTTCCCCCTGGCGGATGCTCATGCTGACGTCATCCACCGCCGTCAGGCCGCCGAAACGTTTGCTGACGTGATTTAAAGCGAGCAGTGGCGTCATGCGGCGGTCCTCCCAGCATGGCGAGCCGGCCACAGGCCCGCCGGGCGATACAGCATCACCAGGATCAACGCCAGGCCGTAAAACAGTTGGCGAATGATTTCCGGGTCGATCAGCACCTGGCCGAACAGCGCCTGCTGCAGCGGCCCCATGCTGCTGCGCAGCAGCTCCGGCAGGGCGGCCAGCAGCAGCGCGCCCAGGATCACGCCGGGGATATGCCCCATGCCGCCGAGCACCACCATCGCCAGTACGGCGATCGATTCCTGCAGAGTGAACGATTCCGGCGACACGAAGCCCTGAAACGCGGCAAACAACGCGCCGGCCACACCGCCAAAGGTGGCGCCGATGGCGAAGGCCAGCAGCTTGAAGTTGCGGGTATTGATGCCCATCGCCCGCGCGGCGTCTTCGTCTTCGCGGATCGCTGTCCATGCGCGGCCAATGCGCGAGTTTTGCAGCCGCAGGCTGATAAACAGGATCGCCAGCAGCAGCGCGGCGAACAGGTAGTAATAGAGATACAGCCCGGAGAAACGCACGCCGAACCACTCATGCATGCCGGAGAACTTCAGGCCGAACAGGCTGACCGGGTCGATGCCGGAAATGCCTTTAGGGCCGTTGGTGAGGTTGACCGGGCGATCGAGGTTACGCATCAGAATGCGCACGATCTCGCCGAAACCGAGCGTGACGATCGCCAGATAGTCGCCGCGCAGCCGCAGCGTCGGCGCGCCAAGCAGGATGCCGCACGCCGCCGCCAGCAGCGCCGCCAGCGGGATCAGCCACAGCATCGACAGGTGCAGCCCGTCGGGGAACCACTGCAGCAGCAGCGGGAATTGCTGCGTCAGATGCGGTGATGACAGCAGCGCGGCCAAATAGGCGCCGACGGCGTAAAAGGCGATAAAGCCCATGTCCAGCAACCCGGTCATGCCCACTACGATGTTCAGCCCGAGCGCCAGCATCAGGTACAGCAGGGCGAAGTCGACGACCCGCACCCAGTAGTTGCCGCCGGCGGCGCCCGCCACCCAGGGCGCCAGCAGCAGCGCGAGAATGAACAGCGTCAGCCCCAGCCTGGCGCGACGCGGCGTGGCCAGAGGAACGGGGGGAGTCAAAACGGTCATGGTGATGTCCTTATGCGCGCGTGGCGATGCGTTCGCCCAAGAGCCCGGAGGGGCGGAAGACCAGCACGGCGATCAGCACCAGAAACGCGAACACGTCCTGGTAGTTGCTGCCGAACACGCCGCCGGTCAGCTCGCCGAGATAGCCGGTGCCCAGCGATTCGAACAGGCCCAGCAGCAATCCGCCGAGCATCGCGCCGCGCAGGTTGCCGATGCCGCCGAGCACGGCGGCGGTAAACGCCTTGATGCCCGGCAGAAAGCCCATCGAGAAACCGGCGTTGCCGTAGTTGCTGGCCATCATGATGCCGGCCACCGCCGCCAGCGCGCCGCCGAGCGCAAAGGTCAGAACGATGATGCGGTCAGGACTGATGCCCATCAGGCCGGCGACCTGCGGGTTTTCCGCCGTGGCGCGCATGGCGCGGCCGAAACGGCTGTGTTCGACCAGCAGCCAGAGGCCGGCCATGACCGCCACGGCCACCGCCAGCGTGACGATCGCCGTGCCGGTGATCACCGCCGGCGCATGCCCGCCGCTGCCTGCGGTCAGGGCGATGGGGGTCATTGGCAGCAGCTGCGGAAACATCAGGGGATTACGTGACCAGATCAGCATCGCCAGGGTTTGCAGCAGCAGCGAGACGCCGATGCCGCTGATCAGCGGAGCCAGGCGCGGCGCAGTGCGCAACCGGCGGTAGGCGAGACGCTCGATCGCCATCGAGGTAATGGCGCAGACCGCCATGGCGAACAGGGCCGCCAGCAGCAGCGTGGCGTACGGTGATAACGCGGGAAAGTGGTGTTGCAACACGCCGATCGCCGACAACGCGCTCAGCGCACCGACCATCAGCACGTCGCCGTGCGCGAAATTGATGATGCGCAGGATGCCGTACACCATGGTGTAACCGAGCGCGATCAGCGCATAGATGCTGCCGAGCATCAAACCGTTGACGGTTTGCTGTACCAGCGTATCCATAAGGAGAGTCCGGAGATAATGAGTCAGGAGGCTCACAGTAGAGAATTTAAAAAAATTGTAAAATACGGAAAAATACTTTCTTATACAAAAAACGAGTGATTTTAATACGTTGATTTTTATGTATATTAAACCCATCCCTTCAGTGTCGATTTCCCAAAAATAGTCAATATATGAAAAAAACAGAACAGTACGATGAGCCATTGCCGATGCTGCCGAACGATCCGCCGCTGCGCGCCGTGCGGGCGTTCGAAGCCATCGCGCGCCTGGGGGGCATCAGCGCGGCGGCTAACGAGCTGATGATTTCGCCTTCGGCGGTCAGTCATCAACTCAAAACGCTGGAGGCATTTTTGCAGATGCCGTTGACCGAACGGCAGGGGCGTAACCTGGTGCTGCGCAGCGAGGGGCGGGAGTATTACCGTTCGATTCGCTCGGCGTTCAACGTGCTGCGCCAGGCGACCGAACACGTGCGCGAGCAGTCCGCATCGCGGCAGGTCACCATCAGCCTGATCCCGCTGTTCGGCATGGGCTGGTTCATTCCGCGGCTGCGTGGCTTTTTGCGCGAAAATCCGGATATCGACATCAATGTGGTTTACGCCAACCACCGCAATTACCTGAGCGACGCCGCCGATCTGTCGATTCGCTTCGGGGTTGGGCAGTGGACCGGCTATCGCAGCGAAAAGCTGATGTCTGGCCAAATGGTGCCGGTGTGCAGCCGGGCATTCAGTAAACTGCACGGTTTGCTGGATACGCCGGATCAGCTGGCGACGCTGCCGCTGCTGCACGACGAGGAGCGCAATACCTGGATGCAATGGTTTCAGCAGGCCGGCGTTAAACGCCCGCTGCGCAGCATCGGGCCGATGTTTGAAGACGGATTGTTGACACTGGCGGCGGTGCAGGCGGGGCTAGGGTGCGCGTTGATGCGTGAACCGTTAATCGCCCAGTACCTTGAGAGCGGTGAGTTGATCAAAATGTTCGATCTGCCGATCGACGACGGCCGCGATTATTACCTGTGCGCTCGACTGGATAGCGAGCTGTCGCAGGAAGGCGAAAATCTGCGGCAATGGCTGCGGCGTGAGGCGGCGGCTCAGAACGTCGGGGCATAATCTACAACCAACGCGTCTTTCAGCACCTGGCGGCTTGCAGTAGAGTGCGGGTTCCTGTGTCGCGATAAGGTATGACGATGCTGTTCGATTTAAACCAGCAGGCGGCCGAACTGCCCGAGGCCTGGCGTTCTGCCGTGCTGGGCCGCGTCGGTGCGGCCAATATCAAAGTGCTGCGCATGGACGCGCGCAGCATTGCGGATGAAGTGCATGATTACAGCGAAGGATTGCTGGTGATCAGCGGCCACCTGCGGCTGCAGGTGGCGGGGGAAGTGGTGGTGGTGCGCGCCGGCCAGCTGTATCAGGCCGCGGCCGGCGTGCCGCATCGCGTGTTGCCGGGCAGCGAAGGCACGCTGGTGATTGTCGATCTGCCGGAGGATTAAGCGGCGCCCAGGACCGCCAGCGCCACCTTTACCGCTGCCAATAGCCGCTCTTCAGTGACGCCGTCACGTGCCTGAATCGACAGGCCGTGCAGGAAGACGGCGAAATAGTCACCCAGGCTGTCGGCGTCGGTATCGGCCGGCAATTCGCCGGTTTGCACCGCCTGCCGCAGCCGTTCGATGATCTGCTGCGTACGCTGCAACCGATGCTCTGCCAGCCAGGTTTTGAGCCCATCGTTTTCCGCACTGACGCTGGCGGCGGCGGAGACCACCATGCAGCCCTGCGGCAGATCTGGCCGGCTGTAGAGACGCACGGCATCTTCCAGCATACGTTGGATCGCCGGGCGAATGCCGCTTTCCTGCGCGAAGGCGCGATCGGCGAAGCCGCCTTCCTCGGTTTCGTAACTGGCGATTGCCTCGCGGAACAGCTGCTCTTTGGAGCCGAACGCCTTGTAGATGCGCGCGGAAGCAATGCCCAATTCCGCCACCAGATCCGACATCGAGGTGCCTTCGTAACCTTGCCGCCAAAATAAGTTTCGCGCCTTCAAGAGCGCCTGTTCGCGGTCGAACTCACGCGGTCTGCCAGCCATTCTCTGCTCCAATTTACCTGCCATTCAGCGACATAGGATCGCTTAAATCGGCGGGAATACCAATGTCTTTATAAATTTCGCTTGCGGTCATCGCTCCTTGCCTCTATTGTTTGTCAATCGACAACTAATAGGAGTTTACGATGAAAACCCTCAAAGGTCCAAGCCTGCATCTCGCGCAGTTCAGCGATGAGACAGCGCCGTTCAACAGCCTGCCGGCCATCGCCGAGTGGGCGGCGCAAACCGGTTTTACCGCCTTGCAGATCCCGGCCTGGGATCGGCGTTTATTCGACGTGGCCACCGCCGCGGAAAGCCAAACATACTGCGACGATCTGACCGGGATGTTGGCGGAGCAGGGGTTGGTGGTCAGTGAATTGACCAGCCATATCTTCGGCCAGCTGATGGCGGTACACCCGGCTTACGATGCGCTGTTTGACAGCTTCGCGCCGCCGGCGCTGCAGGGCAATCCGCAGGCGCGCGGCGAGTGGGCGCGGCAGCAAATGCTGCTGGCGGTGAAGGCGTCGGCGCGGCTCGGGCTCAGCGAGCTGGGCACCTTTTCCGGTTCGCTGGCCTGGCCCTATCTGTTCCCGTTCCCACAGCGCCCGGAAGGATTGATCGACACCGCGTTCGACGAACTCGCCAAACGCTGGCTGCCGGTGCTCGACGCCTGCGAAGAACAGGGCATCAACCTGTGTTATGAAATTCACCCGAGTGAGGATCTGCACGACGGCGTGACGTTCGAGAGGTTTCTTGAGCGCGTCGGTAACCACCCGCGTTGTCGGGTGCTGTTCGATCCGAGCCATATGGTGCTGCAGCAGCTTAACTATCTGGAGTTTATCGATATCTATAAGGACGTTATCGGCATGTTCCACGTCAAGGACGCCGAGTTCAATCCGACCGGTCGCCAGGGCATTTACGGCGGCTATCAATCCTGGATCGATCGCGCCGGCCGCTTCCGCTCGCTGGGCGACGGCCAGGTTGATTTCAACGGCATCTTTTCGCGCCTGACGCAGTACGGCTATTCGGGCTGGGCGGCATTGGAGTGGGAATGTTGCCTGAAAAACCCGCAGGACGGCGCGCGCGAAGGCGCAGCCTTCATTCGCGATCGCATTATCCGCGTCACCGACAAAGTGTTCGATGACTTCGCCGGTGCGCCGGTCAGCCCGCAGCAGATCAACGCCTTGCTCGGCATTCGCTGAGCCCAATCCTTAAGGGAGTCACCCCATGCAATATCGACAGAACGAGGTCCCGTTGGCGGATCTCGCGGCGGAACACGTCTATCTCCAGGTCAACGGCCGGCGCCTTCACTGCGTGGTGGCCGGTGAAGGGCGGCCGGTGCTGCTGATCCCCGGCTGGCCGCAAACCTGGTACACCTGGCGCCATGTGATGCAAGCGCTGGCGGCGGCCGGTTTTCAGGCGATCGCCGTCGATCCGCCGGGCATCGGCGATTCTGACAAGCCCGCTGGCGGCTACGACACCGGCAGCGTCGGTGCGGCGCTGCACACAATGATGGCGCAACTGGGCCATGAACGTTACCAACTGGTTGGCCACGACATCGGCATGTGGATCGGTTACGCCATGGCGAGCGATTTCCCGCAGGCGGTGGAGCGTCTGGTGCTGACGGAGGCCGTGATCCCCGGGCTGGCGCCGCCGCCGCCGATTTTCGTTGCGCCGGAGGAGAACATCTTCCTGTGGCATTTCATGTTCAACCAGCTGGCGGATTTGCCGGAGACCCTGACCCAGGGGCGCGAACGGGAGTATCTTGGCTATATCTTCAACCGCTGGTCCTATCGGCGCGATCGGGTGGCGGCGGAGGTGTATATCGCCGCCTATTCGGCACCGGGCGGCCTGCGCGCCGGATTCGACTATTACCGGGCGATCCCGGAGACCGTGCGGCAGAACCGGCTGCGCACCGCTACGCCCTTGACGATGCCGGTGTTGACGGTGGGAGCGGAGCACGCCACCGGCGACGCGCCGCTGACGACGCTACAGGGCAATGCGCACGATCTGCGGGGCGAAACCGTCGCCGGCTGCGGCCATTTCATCACCGAGGAGTGTCATGAGGAATTTATTGCACTGATTACGTCATTCCTGGCGGGAGAGCCGTATGCCGCTTGATGAACGCATCGCCGCCTTTTTGACGGCATCGGCCGACGTGCCACCGCCCGCTTCGCTGGCGGCAATGCGCGCGGCCACGGAAACCGGTTTACGCCAGCTGCAGGGCGAGGCGGAACCGAGCGGCGGCGTCAGGGACCATACGGTGGTCGCCGCCGATGGACACCGGATTGCACTGCGCGCCTATCTACCGGCGGGGGAAAACGGCACGACCGCGCAGCCGGCGATGCTGTTCGCCCACGGCGGCGGCTGGTGCCTCGGCTCACTGGCGTTGTACGATCGGCCCTGTCAGGCGTTGGCTAACGCCACCGGCCGGGTGATCCTGTCGGTTGACTATCGTCTGGCGCCGGAATACCCGTTTCCACAGCCGCTGGAAGATGTCTATCAGGCGCTCTGCTGGGTGGCGCAACGGGCGCCGCAGTTGGGGATTGACGCGCAGCGCCTGGCAGTGGGCGGTGATAGCGCAGGGGGCAATCTGGCGGCGGCGGTCGCACTGTTGGCGCGGGATCGCAGCGGCCCGTACATCGAACGTCAGCTGCTGCTGTACCCGGCGCTCAGCCGCGAGATGACGACGACGAGCTATCACGAGTTTGCCGAGGGGCACTTTCTGACGCGCGACGCGATGGGGTTTTGTTGGCAGCAGTATCTGGGCCAGCGGCGCGATCCCGGCGCGGAACCGTTGTATGCCGCCACGCTGCGCGGGTTACCGCCGGCCACCATCCTGAGCTGCGAATACGATCCGCTGCGCGATGAGGCCGAACAGTATGCGCAGCGGCTGCGTGAGGCGGGCGTGTCGGTGCGCTGCGAACGGTTGCCGGGCATGGTGCATGCCTGTATTCACATGCTGGGGCTGACCCCGGCGGCGCGGCAGCTGTTCGAACTGGCCGGTGAGTAAAAAAAAGCCCCGCATTGCGGGGCTTCTGGCTATTCATCTGCCGGGCGATTATCGGCCGGCGACGGTGACAAAGCGCGTTTCCAGATAGGATTCGATCGCTTCGCTGCCGCCTTCGGTGCCGTGACCGGAGTCTTTCACGCCGCCAAACGGTGTTTCCGGCAGGCCGAAACCGATGTGGTTGATGCTCAGCATGCCGCTCTCCACGTCGCGCCCTAGCGCATTGACCGTGGCGATGTTGCGGCTGTAAGCGTAGGCGGCCAGGCCGTACGGCAGGCGGTTGGCTTCGGCGATCGCCTCGTCATAGGTGGCGAATGGGCGCAGCAGGGCGACCGGGCCAAACGGCTCTTCCGACATGGCGCGCGCGGTCAGCGGCACGTCGCGCAGCACCGTCGGCTCGAAGAAGTTGCCTTTGCCCGCCACGCGTTTGCCGCCGGTGCTGGCCTTCGCCCCGTGGGCGACGGCATCCTGCACCAGCGCCTCGATATTGTCGACGCTGCGGCCCAACACCATCGGCCCCATCGTCACGCCGTCTTCCAGCCCGTTGCCGAGCTTGAGCTCACGCACCGCGGCGGTGAATTTCTCCACGAAGGCCTCATAAACGCCTTGTTGGATCAGGAAGCGGGTCGGGGCGATACAGACCTGGCCGGCGTTGCGGAACTTGGACTGCGCCAGCTCTTTGGCCGCCGCGTCGAGATCGGCATCGTCGAAGATCAGCACCGGCGCGTGGCCGCCCAGCTCCATGGTGGCCTTTTTCATATGCTGGCCGGCCAGCGCCGCCAAATGCTTGCCCACGCGAGTGGAGCCGGTGAAGGAGATCTTGCGAATGGTCGGATGGGGGATCAGGTATTCCGAAATGTCCGCCGGGGTGCCATACACCAGCGCGATCACCCCGGCCGGAATACCGGCGTCGGCGAAGGCTTTGATCAGTTCAGCCGGTGAGGCCGGCGTTTCTTCCGGACCTTTGACGATGATGGAACAGCCCGCCGCCAGCGCGGCGGACAGCTTGCGCACGATCTGGTTGATCGGGAAGTTCCACGGCGTGAAGGCGGCCACCGGGCCAACCGGCAGCTTGAGGGTTTGCTGCTGTACATCGCGGGCGCGGGACGGAATGATCTGCCCGTAGGTGCGGGTGGCTTCGCCGGCGAACCAGTCGATAACGTCGGCGGCGTTGAGAATTTCGACTTTGGCCTGCGCCACCGGTTTGCCCTGTTCCTGCGTCATGACGGCGGCGATGGCGTTGGCGCGTTCGCGCAGCAACGCCGCGGCTTTGCGCATCAGATTGGCGCGCTGGTGCGCGGCGGTGTCGCGCCAGACGTTAAATCCGCGCTCGGTGGCGGCCAGCGCCAGATCGAGATCCTCTGTGGCGGCGTGCGCCACTTGACCGATTATCTCGTCGGTGGCGGGGTTGGTGACCGGCAGGGTTTTCCCGGCCAGTGCGTTGCGCCAGTGTCCATCGATATACAGTTGAGTATCCGGATACATTGTTGCCTCTTGTTTGCGGAGTGTCAGGGGCCGATGAGCTTCGCGATGCGGCGCGCCTGAAAGGGACAGGGACCTTAACCCTACGCCGAATGGCGGCGATCGTCCAGGCGAGGGGCACGAAAGCGCCAGGGCGGCTACTCAACCGGCGATGTTTTGGCTATGCTGAGCAGATTGTCAGCACGGACGAGGAGGTCGGGTGCAAGGGGTACCACAACAGTTTCCGTTCGAGAAGGATTGCGCACAGTTCCGGCATTTGTCACATCTGCCGGGCGTCGAACTCTATCAGGCGCACATCGAGCGCTATGCCTTCGAGCCGCATACCCACGACGCCTTCGCCATCGGCACCGTAGACACCGGGGCGGAGCGTTTCCGCTATCGCGGCGCGCAGCATCTGGCGGCGCCGGGCGCGCTGGTGCTGATGAACCCGGACGAACTGCATACCGGCGAAGCCGAAACGCCGGGCGGCTGGTGTTACCGCATGCTCTATCTGGCGCCCGAGGCGCTGGAGCAGCTGTCCGGCGATCGGAGCCAGTGGTTTACCGATGCAGTGCGCCACGATCCGCGGGCGGCGCAGCGCCTGTCCGCCATTCTCGCCACGCTGTGGCAAACCGACGATCCGCTCACGCTCGACGGCCTGCTGCTTGAGGCGGTCGAGCTGTTGCACCCGCACATCCGCACCGGGCAGCGGGAAAAAGCCGAAGCGGCGCATCGTTTCGAGGTGGTGAAAAGCTACCTGCACGATAACTTCGCTGAGGCGGTGACCCTCAGCCAACTGGCCGAGCTGGTATCGCTCAGCCCGTACCATTTCCTGCGCAAGTTCAAGGCCGAATATCACGTTTCGCCGCAGCAGATGCTGATGGCGATCCGGCTGTCGCAGGCCAAACGCATGCTGGAGCGCGGCATGCCCGCCGCACAGGTGGCGGCGGCGGCGGGGCTGACCGATCAGGCGCACCTGACGCGCGCCTTCGCCAATCGTTACGGCGTCACGCCAGTGCGTTTCCAGAAACAGGTGAAATTGGGCTAAAACAGCAACCTGCTACAATAATTCCTCCCCGCGTTTTCGTTATTCTGCCGCTGTCTTGTCGGGCGGGTTGGCCGCGCCGGCCGTTTGTCGGAGTCGTTATGTTCATTGGCGTTGTGTTTGCCCTGGCCGCCGGGCTGATGTGGGGACTGATTTTCGTCGGCCCGCTGCTGGTGCCGGATTATCCCGCCGCGCTGCAGTCCACCGGGCGCTATCTGGCCTTCGGGCTGATCACCTTGCCGCTGGCGTGGTTCGATCGCCGCCGCCTGCGCAAGCTGCGGCGCCAGGATTGGCTGGAAGCGCTCAAGCTGACGGCCATCGGCAATCTGCTGTACTACCTGTGCCTTGCCAGCGCCATTCAGCGTACCGGCGCACCGGTATCGACCATGATCATCGGCACCTTGCCGGTGGTGATCGCCATCTGCGCCAATCTGTTTTACGGCCGGCACGACGGGCGCCTGGCCTGGAGCAAGCTGGCGCCGGCGCTGCTGCTGATCGTCTGCGGGTTAGCGTGCGTAAACATCGCCGAACTGCGCGGCAACGCGCTGCCGATCGACGGCTGGCGCTATCTCAGCGGCCTTGGGCTGGCCGCGTTGGCGGTGGCGTGCTGGACCTGGTTCCCGCTGCGCAATTCGCGTTGGCTGCGGGAGAACCCGACGCAGCGGCCGGCCACCTGGGCCACGGCGCAGGGGCTGGTGACGCTGCCGCTGGCGCTGCTGGGCTATCTGGCGGTCTGCGGCCAATTGGCGCTGAGCGAACCGGCGTTTGCCTTGCCGTTCGGCCCGCGCCCCGAGGTATTTATCCCCCTGATGCTGGTTATCGGCGTGTTCTGCTCCTGGCTGGGGGCGCTGTGCTGGAACGAAGCCAGCCAGCGGCTGCCGACGGTGTTGGTGGGGCCGCTTATCGTGTTCGAAATTCTGGCGGGGTTGGCCTATACCTTTCTGCTGCGCCAGGCCTGGCCGCCGCTGCTGACATTGGCCGGCATCGTCTGCCTGATCGCCGGCGTGGTGTATGCCATGCGTATCAAGCCGCAGCCGGTGGTGGTGGCGTTGGAGGACAAGCTGGGGTGACGCCCGCCGCGAAGGCGGGCATGGGGGTTAACGCTTGCTGTGGTGAATGATCTCTTCGGCCACGTTGCGCGGCGCTTCGGCGTAGTGGCTGAACTCCATGGTGTAGGTGGCGCGGCCCTGCGACATCGATCGCAGGGTCGTCGAGTAGCCGAACATCTCGGACAGCGGCACCTTGGCGCGAATTTCCTTGCCGCCGCCGCCCGGGATCTCTTCCATGCCTTGCACCAGACCGCGGCGTGAGGAGAGGTCGCCCATCACGTTGCCGGCGTAATCTTCCGGCGTTTCCACTTCTACCGACATGATCGGCTCAAGGATCACCGGATCCGCCAGGCGGCAGGCCTCCTTGAAGCCGAAGATCGCCGCCATGCGGAACGCCTGTTCCGACGAGTCGACGTCATGGTAAGAACCGAAGGTCAGGTGTACCTTGACGTCCACCACCTGATAACCGGCCAGCACGCCGTTATTGAGCGCCTCGAGCACGCCTTTTTTCACCGCCGGGATAAATTCGCCCGGAATGACGCCGCCCTTGATCTCATCGAAGAATTCGAAGCCTTTGCCGGGGTCGTTGGGTTCGACGGTCAGCACCACGTGGCCGTATTGCCCTTTACCGCCGGACTGGCGCACGAACTTGCCTTCCACGTCGGTTACCCGTTTGCGGATGGTTTCGCGGTACGACACCTGCGGCTTGCCGGTGGTAGTCTCCACCCCGAACTCGCGGCGCATGCGATCGACGATGATCTCCAGGTGCAGCTCGCCCATGCCGTAGATAATGGTCTGGCCGGATTCTTCATCGGTGCGCACGCGGAACGACGGATCTTCCGAAGAGAGCCGCTGCAGCGCAATGCCCATTTTCTCCTGGTCGCCCTTGGTCTTCGGCTCGATCGCTTGGGCTATCACCGGCTCGGGGAAGGTCATGCGCTCCAGCGTGATGATGGCGCCAGGGTCGCACAGCGTATCGCCGGTGGTGACGTCCTTCAGGCCGACGCAGGCGGCGATGTCGCCGGCGTGCAGTTCGTCGATGTCCTTACGATCGTTGGCGTGCATCTGCACGATGCGGCCGATGCGCTCCTTTTTGCCCTTGATTGGGTTGTAAACGCTGCTGCCTTTGGCCAGCACCCCGGAGTAGACGCGCACGAAGGTGAGTTGGCCGACGAACGGATCGGTCATCAGTTTGAACGCCAGCGCCGAGAATTTTTCGTTGTCGTCGGCTTTGCGAGTGATGATTTCATCATGTTCACCGTGGCCTTCCATCGGCGGCACGTCGAGCGGCGAGGGCATCAGTTCAATTACCGCGTCCAGCATGCGCTGCACCCCTTTGTTGCGGAACGCCGACCCGCACAGCATCGGCTGGATTTCGCCGGCGACGGTGCGCACCCGCAGCCCGTGAACGATCTCCTCTTCGCTCAGCGGCACCTGGTTGAGGTATTTCTCCATCAGTTCTTCCGACGCTTCGGCGGCGGCCTCAATCATGTTTTCACGCCACTCCTGTGCCGAGTCGCGCAGCTCTGCCGGGATCTCTTCGAAGCTGAAGTTCATGCCCTGCGAGGCCTCGTCCCACAGAATGGCTTTCATCCGCACCAGATCCACCACGCCGCTGAAGTGATCTTCGGCGCCGATAGGGATAACGATAGGCACCGGGTTGGCTTTCAGGCGCTCGATCATCATTTTGCGCACGCGGAAAAAATCCGCGCCGATGCGGTCCATCTTGTTGACGAACGCCAGCCGCGGCACTTTGTACTTGTTGGCCTGGCGCCAGACGGTTTCCGACTGCGGCTGCACGCCGCCCACCGAGTCATAGACCATCACGGCGCCGTCCAGCACGCGCATCGAACGCTCCACTTCAATGGTGAAATCGACGTGCCCGGGGGTGTCGATGATATTGATGCGATGCTGCGGATAATTATGCTGCATGCCGTTCCAGAAGCAGGTGGTGGCCGCCGAGGTGATGGTGATGCCACGCTCTTGTTCCTGCGCCATCCAGTCCATGGTCGCCGCGCCGTCATGCACTTCACCCAGCTTGTGGCTGACCCCGGTGTAAAACAGAATCCGCTCGGTGGTGGTGGTCTTGCCGGCATCGATATGCGCGGAGATGCCGATATTGCGGTAACGTTCGATAGGGGTGGTGCGAGCCATAATTAACCTTTCTTAGCCGCATGAAGGAGAGCGGCTTAAACAGCATGGATAATGATGATAATCCTCATAGGGTTATCCGCCGGATTGCAGAGCCTCGCTCTGGTCACAAACTAATCGTAGTTGAAGGCGTTAGTTTTTTTAAGCGATGGCTGTGATAGATGAAAGTTTGCGCGCATAACGGCGCCGGTGCAGAAAAGGGCGAAAAAAAAGGCCCGTAACGGGCCTGTTGTCGTAGGGCGCATTCGCCGCTTATTTGCGGCCCAGCAGGAAGCCGAAAACGATGCCGACCGCTGCCGCAACGGCTACGCCGGCCAGCGGGTTGGCTTCCACCTGCGTTCTTACGCTGTCCGCTGCGTCACGGGCGGCATAGCTGGCCTGGGAGGCGTATTTGCGCGCCGCGCCGCGCACCTGATGCTCCGGCGAATCAACGGCTTTGCCGAACGCTTCTTGTACCGCGCCTGCGGCTTCATTGGCTTTGTCTTCCGCTTTACCAAACATGCTGCTCTCCTGTTCCTTGTGGGTTAACGAACACTAAGCCTAGCAGGTGAATGGCATTTTTTGCAGCATTCTGTGCGTTATAAGATCAATCTGAGCAAAGAAAAGTCTTTCCATACGCACGGCGTCGGCTTCACCCGCGCGTTTTTTTATGTTCTATTGGCTAGCGGTTTAACCGAGTATCTTTACCCTTTTACCCTTTGACCGATTCGTTGAGTTGAAAGGACTCCCCATGTCAGTACTGCGTATTCTGGCGCTGTTCGCCGCGACCGCCGCCGCGTTGCCCGCCCTGGCCAAGCCGGCGGCTCACGGCATGGCGGTCGAGAACGGCATTCGTTGGCAATCTTGTCTCAACAGCGGTTTTCAGCGCTGGTTCGATGAGGCGCCACCGCCGGGGCTGCGCTGCGGTTACCTCGAGGTGCCGTTAGCCTACGCCACGCCGCCCGCCCATGCGGCGCAGGCGGGCGAACAGACCGTGCGTCTGGCACTGACCCTGCAGCCCGCCACCGGGCCGAAAAAGGGCAGCGTAGTAATGATCAGCGGGGGCCCAGGCCTGCCGGGCATCAACCCCTATCTGGGCAACGACGCCCACGTCGCCAAGCTGCGAAAATCCTACGACATCATCGGTTACGATCCGCGCGGCGTCGGTCAGTCGACGCCGAAAATCTCCTGCCAGCTGGCCGAAGGCGACGAAACCCCGACGCCGGACGATAACGACGTGGCCGGCGCGGAGAATCAGACGCGCACCCTGATTGCCGCCTGCATCAAACAGACCGGCGCGGACGTGTTGCAACACATCGGCACCGACGAGGCGGTCAACGATCTGAACGCAATCCGCCACGCGCTGGGCGAACCGGGGCTGACGGCGGTGGCATACTCTTACGGCACCAAGGTGGCGGCGCTGTATGCCGAACGTTTTCCGAAGAAGACGCGCGCGCTGGTGCTGGACGGGGTGGTGGATCTGGCGGAGGACGATTTCACCCAGCGCATGAACCAGGAGCGGGGCTTCCAGCAAAGCTTCCTGCGCTTCGCCGCCTACTGCGGCAAAACCGACAGCTGCCAGCTGGGCGGCGGCGCTAATCAGGCGCTGCAGCGCTATCATGCCTTACTGCGCAAGCTGCACGATCAACCGTTCGTTACCGCCGCGGGCTATGAAATCTCCGCCGACGATGTGCTGACGGTCACGCGTTCGCTGCTGCTGTGGCCGGAGCGCTGGCATGAGCTGGCGACCGTGCTGCGTCAACTCGATGCCGGCATCGCCGGGCAGCAGGTTTCCGATCTGATTGACGAAAGCTATTCGCCGGATGCCGATGATGCCCTGAACGTCATCACTTGCGCCGACGTCGCCAACCCGACGGCCGATCCGCAGCAGTTGCGCAGGCAGCGGCAGGAGATCAATACCGCCGCTTTGTACGCTCACTACCTGCCGCTACACGAGTATCCGCTGGAAATGTGCGATCTATGGCCGTACCGCGGCAAAGATCGGCCGCACACCCCGGTGGCGTCCGCCGCGCTGCCGCCGCTGCTGTTCGTCGCCCAGCGCTACGATCCGACCACGCCGTACCGCAACGCCCAGGTGATGGCCGCCGCCTTTAAAAGCCCGCTGATCACCCGCGAACGCGACGGACATACGCTGGCGCTGAACGGCATCGACAGCTGCGTTGACGAAAGCGTGGTGGAGTATCTGCTGGCGCCGAAAAAGCCGCGCCGCGACAAGGTTTGCCGCTGAGGAGGCCGGGGGCAGCCCGGCCTCTTTTCTTGTTTACCTCCGTTCTTTCGCCACTATTTCGTTGATAATGAAAGAAATTCAACACCGCTTTTGGTTATGACTCATAGCGATTAATGATTTAATTTATTCCACTGCCTCATTGCATATTGAACGCGATAAAACACTCATCAGGGATATCGACGTGAAATATTCATTCAATGGCAAGAAATTGGCTGGTTTAATCATCCTGGCTTTTAACGCGACGGTCGCACAGGCGGCCGAGGTGCCGGCGGGCGCTAAACTGGCGGCGGCGCAAGAACTGGTGCGCGCCAACGGGTATGAACCGGCGACGCTGGATCCAAACCTGGCCGAGAGCAATGTGGAGTTCTACATCTTCAACGATCTGTTCGAAGGCTTGCTGCGCGTCGGAAAAGACGGCGAAGTGATCCCGGCGCTGGCACAGAAGTGGGAGCACCAGGGCAACGTCTGGACTTTCCATCTGCGGCCGCAGGCCAAGTGGTCGAACGGCGATCCGGTCACCGCCGACGATTTCGTCTACAGTTGGCAGCGTCTCACCGATCCGAAAACCGCGTCGCCGTACGGCAGCTATCTGGCTTCGGCCTACGTGCTGAACGCGGCGGCGATCAACGCCGGCAGCAAGCCACCGAGCGAGCTGGGCGTCAAGGCGCTGGATGCGCACACCCTGCAGGTGACGCTGTCGGAGCCCAACTCCTATCTGCTCAAACAACTGGTGCATTTTCCGGTCTTGCCGGTTAACCGCAAGGTGGTGGAGCAGTACGGCAAAAACTGGACTCAACCGGCGCATTTTGTCGGCAACGGCGCGTTCCGCCTCAGCCAGTGGGTGGTGAACGAAAAGGTGGTGGTGGAACGCAATCCGCAGTATTGGGACAACGCCAACACCGTGCTCAACAAGGTGACGTTCTTGCCGATACAGGGATTCCCGGAAGTGGCGCGTTTTCGCGCCGGCGAGGTGGAATTGGGGTATACCACGCCGCCGGAGCTGTATCAGCAGCTGAAAAAAACGCTCGGTGAGCAACAGCTGGTGACCTATCCGCTGCTCTCCACCAGCTATTTCGCCTTCAACAACCGCCAGGCGCCGTTCAACGACGTGCGGGTGCGTCAGGCGCTGAATCTGGCGCTGGATAAAGAGATCATCGCCGGCAAGGTGCTGGGATATGGCCAGCAGCCGGCCTGGACCTTTACCCCAACGGGGGCGGGCGGCTATCGCCTGCAGCCCGGCGCCGCGGCCGGCTGGACGCCGGAACAACGGCACGCCCAGGCGAAGCAACTGCTGGCGCAGGCCGGTTTCAACGCCGAGCATCCGCTGCGCTTTACCGTGCTGTACAGTAACGACGCCACCATCAAGAAGATCGTCATTGCCGCCGCCGCCATGTGGAAAAAGAACCTCGGGGTAGAGGCCACCTTGCAAAGCCAGGAGCGTAAAGTGACGCTGGATAATATCAACCGCGGGCAGTACGGCGTGGCCTTTACTCGATGGCTGGCGGATTACAACGATCCGTCTACTTTCCTGAACGTGTTCCGTTCCGACAGCAGCGAAAACAGCCCCAAATACCGCAATCCGGAGTACGACCGCATTCTGCATCAGGCGACGGCGGCGCCGACACCGCAGCAGGTGCAGCAGTATTTCCAGCAGGCCGAGGCGGTGCTGGCCGTCGATACGCCGGTCGCGCCGGTGTACTACGAAGCCAACGCCACGCTGGTCAAACCTTACGTGAAGGGGATCGACTTTACCCGTCAGGGCGCGCTATACGATAAAAACGTCTACATTCTCGCGCACTGAGAAATAAAAAAACGGCTGATTTATATCAGCCGTTTTTATAGATTCACATTTAATAAAATTATCCTAAATACTCCATAAACGACGGGCAATCTTTTCTTCCCGCCGGATAAAACAACGCCTATACTGCGCCGGTAGTTTATATGCAGTATCTCGTTTGGCGAGGCTCCTATACAAACACAGGTTACTGATCTGACGACATCGAGAGATGCCCAAGGTTAAGACAGGCTTTATCGGATTAAGGTTCAGCCCAAAGTAACTTCCGAGCAACAATTCGGATACGTTGTATAGTGCTAAAACCTGGACGCGGAGATAGGCAGTCTGCACTCCCTCTGTGGTTACGCCCCTATGCGATTCGCTGTTGAAGTTCACAACAGAAATAGGGACTGACAAAATGATCAAGTCACATCAATACTCTTCTTCTCCGGCGCTGCGCGCGACTGAAACTCTCGATGAAACTTCAGTTGCCGGTTATATGAACGCCGATTTTATTACCGTTCCCGCGACGATGACGGTCACGCATGCCCGGGAATATTTACTTTCGCAGCTAAAAACGGACGAAATTCCCACCCGGGTCTTTATTACCGCGGACGACTATCATTTGCGCGGCACGCTGTCGGTGAAAAAACTGCTGCAGTGCGACGATGAGGATAAAGCGGTCGGCGTAATGATGGATTACAGCTATTTCCAGGTTTCACCCGACGACGATCGCAATGACGTGGCGCATCTGCTGGGCAAAGGCGGTTTGGACGTGGTGCCGGTCGTGGCGAACAACACGCTGGTCGGCGTGCTGGGCGAGCGCGAGATCGCTCGGCTGGTCGAAGATGAAAACACCGAAGACGCGCAGCGTCAGGGCGCGAGCCTGCCGCTGGACAAGCCTTATCTGGAGACCAGCCCGTGGGCGCTGTGGCGCAAACGCTCGGTGTGGCTGCTGATGTTGTTCGTGGCCGAAGCTTACACCGGCAACGTGCTGAAAGCGTTTGAAGATCAGCTCGAAGCGGCGATTGCGCTGGCGTTCTTCATCCCGTTGCTGATCGGCACCGGCGGCAACAGCGGCACCCAGATCACCTCGACGCTGGTGCGTGCTATGGCGCTGGGCGAGGTCAGCCTGCGCAATCTGGGCGCGGTGATCCGCAAAGAGGTCACGACCTCGCTGCTGATCGCCGTCACCATCGGTCTGGCGGCCTGGGTGCGCGCCTGGATCATGGGCGTCGGCATGGAGGTGACGCTGGTGGTCAGCCTGTCGCTGGTGGCGATCACCGTGTGGAGCGCCATTGTTTCGTCGATCATTCCGATGCTGCTGAAACGGCTCGGTATCGATCCGGCGGTGGTGTCGGCGCCGTTTATCGCCACCTTTATCGACGGCACCGGCCTGATTATTTATTTCAAAATCGCCCAGCACGTCCTGGGAATTTAAACGGGTCCCGCGCTTGAAAGCGCGGGAATGTTGCCAAAAAGAGGAGGACGTTAAAAAACCATGGATACCGACCAACCCCGATATTTAACGCAAGGGGCTTTTATCGATAACATTTAACCTGAGGACAAAATAATGGGAAACATGACTATTTTTATGGGATTCCTGGCAATGATCAGCTCGCTGGGCCTGTTGGCGGCCTATATGAGCACCAAATGGGATGATTGATGAACGCTAAAGATCCGCCTAGATGCATCCTCCCCGTAACCGCTATTTATTATGGGGAGGATTTAGTGGCGCGCTGAACGCGCGGCCTGATACGGGAGTTGATAATAATGACGATTCTTATTTTGGGATTGCTCTACGCCATTTTAATGATCTCGGTGGGCGTTAATGAGATTTATTTTTATTCCACCGGAAAATCCAATTTTCTTACTAGCCTCATGCTGACATTCTCTGGCAGTATGCTGCTGATCGCCTTTGTCTGGCAATTATCCGCTAAAGTAAAAAAATAAATCACCGTCTGAATGTGAGCAGCATCATGCAGAATGAAAAACAGGCCGTGGCCAGAAACTCGATGATTGCCAGCGGGGTGCTGGCCACGGGCAAATTCGTCGCCGGCATTTTTACCGGCAGTATTGGCCTGATATCCGAAGGGATCCACTCTTTCACCGATTTTATCGCCACCAGCATCACTTGGCTGGCGGTGCGCATCAGCGATAAACCCGCCGATGACGATCACCACTTCGGCCACGGCAAAGTGGAAAACCTGGCGGCGCTGTTCGAAGTGCTGTTGTTGCTGGGCGCCGCCGGTTGGATTGTCTATGAGGCGGGCAGCAGCCTGCTCGGGCAACCGCATGAGATCGTCGCGGCGCCGGTGGTGATCGCGGTGTTGCTGATCTCCATCTGCGTCGATTTCTTCCGCGTGCGGGCGCTCAACCGCGTCGCCAAAGCCACCGACAGCGCGGCGCTGGAGGCGGATGCGCTGCATTTCTTCTCCGACATGCTTTCATCCGGCGTGGTGCTGCTGGGCATGGTGTTTGTGCTGCTAGGCTTTGGCCGTGCGGACGCCATCGCCGCGCTGATCGTCGCCGGTTTTATCTTTGTCGCCGCAATCAAGCTCGGTAAACGCTCCTTCGACTCGTTGATGGATACTGCGCCCGCCGGAGCCACCGAAGCGATTCGCGCCACGCTGGACAGCTTTCCGGCGGTGCTGGCCTGCGACAGCGTGCGCATTCGCAACGCCGGCGCCGTAATGTTTGTCGAGATCACGGTGGCGGTGTGCCGCACCTTGCCGCTGGAGCGCATCGATACGTTGAAGCGAGAAATCATCGAACGGCTGCGGGAGCAGTACGCCAGGGCGGAATTCACTGTCATCGCGGTGCCGCAGACCCGCAGCGACGAAGACATGGCGACGCGCATTCGGGCGATTGCCGCCAACCACGGCGCGCAGGTGCAGAATGTGACCTTGCAGCAGTTGCCGACGCGTATGGCGATCGGCATGGATTTGGCGGTGCCGGCCCACGTCAGCGTGGCGCAGGCGCATGACATCGCCACGGAGATAGAAGGGATCCTGCGCCAGGCGATCGGCGAAGACACTGAAATAGAGACGCACCTGGAGCCGCAGACGCCGCACTGGCTGACCAGCGAGGATGTCGATGCGGTGGAGCTGGCCGCTATTCGCCGTATCCTGCAATCGGCGCTGGAGCAGGGGGAGAATGTGCAAGACGTACACAACATCCGTGCGCGCAAGACCGACGGCGGCATCATCGTCAACTTCCACTGCCGCGTGTCGCCGGTGGTCACCATCGCCGCCGCGCACGATGCGGTCGATCGGGTCGAGCGGCGGCTGCGCGCGCTTTATCCGGCCATCACGCGCGCGATAGGGCACGTCGAGCCGATCAAGCCCGGCATTTGAATCAGCGCGGCCAACTGCGGATAGAGCACCGCGTTGGCCAGCAGCAGCGGGTTGCCGCGCCGCAGCCCGTTGTTGTGCATAAAGTCATTCGCCACGCCGCCGGCTTCGCGCGTCAGCACCAGTCCAGGCAGACTGTCCCAGGCATTCATGTGCGGTTCGTAATAGCCCAGCAGCCGTCCGGCGGCCACCTGGGCGGTCATCAACGCGCCGGAGCCGCTGCGCACAAACATTCCTCCCGCCTGCAGCAGGCGACAGAGAAAGCCGCTGAATTCCGCCGCCGAGGCGCGCGATGATATCCCGACGCCCATCACGCCATCCGCAACGCTGCGCCCGGCATGCACGCCTATCGGTTCCCCGTTGAGGAAGGCGCCGCCGCCGCGGCAGGCGCGGAACATCTCGCGGTGGTTGGGATCGTAGACCACACCGATCGTCGGCTCGCCGTCGATCACCACGCCTATCGCGATACACCAGGTATGCAATCCGTTCAGGAAGCAGGCGGTGCCATCGATAGGATCGACGACCCAAACGCAGGCGGCGTGCTCGCCGCTGCTGCCGCTCTCTTCGCCGAGAAAGCCATCCTGGGGAAACCGGCGATTGATCATGCGGCGGATCAGCGCTTCGACGCGGCGGTCGGCTTCGCTGACCACGTCCTGCAGCCCCTGTTTAAACTCGACCGCCAGGCTTTGCCGCCGTTGATAAAAACTGAAAGCGAGATCGGCGGCGGCGCGGGCGATCTCACGCGCGAAGCGGTAGCGCGTTTCGATATCCTGTGGGGAAAGTAACGGCATGGCAGGCTCGATAACAAAGAATGAATCGACTTACTCTGCCATAAAAGAATGAACGTAATGTGTCGTTCAACGCGGCGGATAATAAAAACGTAGCAGTATCAGGGCGTCGTGGGCTGAAAGCGGTTCGGTCTTGGCCTCGGCCGGTATTACCGAGCGCCAAAACGCCAGCCCGCGCGGATTATCCTGGCTGACCGACAGCGACCAACCGCCGGGATGCTGCGCGAACAAGGAATGAGCGGCCCGTTGTCCCAGCCCGTTGCGTCGCCATTCGGGTTTGATGTAGAACTCCGCCATTTCGACGGTGGCGCTATCCAGACGCCTGACCAACGCGAAACCGGCGGTTTGCCGATCGCTCAACATCAAATAAGGGTAGCGGCCGACCTCGCGCCAGTAGAGCGGCAGATAGGGGTAATCTCCATCGGCGCCCAACTCGCGAAGGCAATCGGACAGCATGGCCGCCAGCAGTGGCCGCTGCGAGAGTGAGGCTTGCTCAAGGGAAAATGCCATGTCGCACTCCATCAAAAAACAGGCCGCCGGATGGCGGCCTGTCAAGGTTAGCCCAGATGCAACCGGGCGGTGATGTCGGCAATCTCGCGGCGCCAGCGCGCCTGAAGCTCCGGTTTCTGGTGCTTCGGCTTGCGCGCCTGGTCGGCCTCCAATTTGCTTTCGAGGGCAAACAGGGCGGTCAACAGCGCTTCTTCGCCTTCCAATCGATCGTCCGGCGTCGGGCCATCAGCATTAGCCCTGTCCGCCGTCGGCAGTGCCGGCGCTTCGCCCGCCAGGCGCTGATACACCGGCGCCAGATCGTGCCACTCCTCCAGTTTTTGCTGGTCGATCAGCCAAAAGCGGTTGCAGCTCTGTTCGATCAGCATCCTGTCGTGGGTAACCAGCATGACGGCGCCGGGGAACTGGCGCAGTGTTTCCGCCAGCTCCTCTTTGCCCGCCATGTCCAGGTGGTTGGTGGGCTCGTCCAGCAGCAGCAGCGAATGGTTGGCCAGCGTCAGACCGACGAACAGCAGCCGCGAACGCTCGCCACCGCTCAGCGAACGGATCTGCTGATGGTGGCGCAGGTAAGGAAAACCGGCGCCGATCAGCGCCAGTTTCCGCTGTTCCTCGGTCAGCGGTGCAAACTGCGCCAACGCGTCGCTCAACGTGTCTTCATCGCGCAGCTGTTGCAGGCTCTGATCGTAATAGCCGATGCGCACGCGCGGATGGAACAGCGCCGGGCGCTCCGTTTGTTGCTGATACTCACGCCACAACAGGCGCAGCAGCGACGATTTACCGCAGCCGTTGCGCCCGACGATGGCGATGCGATCGCCGCTTTTCACGCGCAGATGTTCGAGGCTGAACAGCACCGGCGCATCCGGCGCCGGGCGCACCGCCCAGTGCGGCAGCGCCAGCAGGCGATCGGCGTCCAGCGCTTCTCCCTGCAGCCGCAGCCGCCACGGGCTGCCGGCGGTCAGGGTGGTCTGTTCTTCCTTCAACCGATCGACGCGCTTCTCCATTTGCTTGGCCTTGCGCGCCAGATCTTCGTTGTCGTAGACCTTGCCCCAGGTCGCCAGGCGTTTGGCGCTTTTTTCCACCCGGTCTATCTCTTTCTGCTCGGCGTAGCGCCGCTGTTCGTCCGCGGCGTCCTGTTCCGCCAGCGCGGTGCGCGCCGCAGAGCAGGGCAAACGGAAGAACTGCACCGTTTTGTCGCGCAGGATCCAGGTGCAGTTAGTCACCTGATCGAGCAGGTAGCGATCGTGCGACACCAGCACGAAGCTGCCGGCCCAGCTGCGCAAGAACTGTTCCAGCCACAGCAGCGTGGGCAGGTCCAGGTGGTTGCTGGGTTCGTCGAGCAACAGCAGATCGGGTTGGCGGATCAACGCGCGCGCCAACAGCAGCCGCGTATGCTGGCCGCCGCTGAGGGTGCCGGCGGTCAACGTCCAGCTCGCCGGTTCAAACCCCAGCTCGGCCAGTAACGCTTCACAGCGCCAGCGTTCACTGAGGTGTTGGCCCGCAGGCAGCCGCGCCAGCACCGCATCCAGCAGGGTGCTGGCGTGCAGCTCCGGCGGCAGGTGCTGCTCGATGCGCGCCATCAGACATTGGTGTGACAATGTCACCGTTCCGGTGTGCGCAGGTAGGTCGCCGCTGAGAATTTGCAGCAGGGTGCTTTTGCCGCAGCCGTTATCGCCGATCAAACCGATGCGGTCGCCTTTTTTCAGGCTGAAGGAAATCTCGCTCAGCAGGACGCCGAACGCGTTGTCGTAACCGACAGATTGTGCAGACAGTAATGTGCTCATTGCTTACTCAAGAGTTACAGGCATGACAATGCCTATCGTCAAACATCGCTGACGATAACCCGGTAAGCCGGAGGGAAGATCCTGGATTTTAGTAAGCTTCGCTCAAGCTGGGTTATCGCAGCGCGATACCGGTAATGCTTGAGCGGCGACGATTACCAAAGAAGTGTGAGTGAAAAACCAATTCACACGTCAGCATAGTAAGTCTCCTTTTATTGGTTGCAGGTTAATCGGTGGCTGGAGTATAGAGCGCTTTATGCCGTATCGCCAGTGTAAAAGCGCCTGAATAATCAGCAGGCTAAGGCGAGCACGGGCGCGTGGCACACAATGGGAATAATTACTGTATTTCGGCCGACATTAAGCAGCTATTATAATTAGCGTTTATGGTTAAGCGACGGTTCATCCGCCGCCTTTTCGTCTGTCTATCAGATAATGATGCTGAGCACTGAATTTATGTTAAAGCCCCGTTCGTTCCTGCTGTTGTTGTTATTGCTGTTGGGTTTGCAGCTGACGCCGCTCGGCGCCGTCGCCGCCCCCCAGGATGATCCCACCGCCGAAAGCGCGCCCGATCCCGCTACGCAGCTGAAAGCCGCGCAAAAGCAGTTGGACAGCATGAAGCAGCTGGTTTCAAAGGCTACCACCGACACCCAGCTCAGCAAGCTGCGGCTGGCGACCGACGATCTGGTCGCCAGCATGGATAAATTGTCTGCCGATCTGCAGCCGCTGCAGGAAAAACTGCAGGCACAGCTGGACGTGCTGGGGCCGGCCCCGGCGGCCGGCGCGCTGCCGGAAACCCCGGCTGTCGCCCAGCAGCGTAATGCGCTGAACAGCAGCAAGAAGCAGCTGGACGATGCGGTAAAACGCGCGCAGGCCATCAAGACCAGCGCTTTCGACCTGGGGCAGCAGATCAGCGATCTGCGCCGGGTAGCGTTTAAAACCCAACTGGCGCTGAACACCGGCAGCATTTTGGGCGTCAAATTCTGGACGCCGGTGGTGCAGCCGTCAGCGGATGACGTGCAGCGGCTGGACCAGTTCAACGCCGAGATGAAAGCGGCCTGGGACGCCAGTTGGCAGGACGAATGGCGTTACGGCACGCTGGCGTTGCTGGCGCTGGCGGTGATCGTCTGGTCCTGGGGGCGCTATTTGTCCGAGCGTTTCCTCGCCTGGGTCAGCATTCGCTTCCTGCCGGACGGGCGCCTGCGCCGCAGCTTTATGGCGATCATCACCGTGGCCGTGACGGTGTTCACTACCTCGATCGCGCTGAATTTGCTGTATTACGTTTTTATCCGCGTGCAGCCGCTGCCGGTGATGCTGGAAGACTTCGCCGAAGGCTTTAACCGTCTGGGGATTTTCTGCGCGCTGATCGCCGGGCTGGGGCGTGCGGCGCTGTCGCTGAATCGTCCGTCGTGGCGTTTGGCTTCGCTGGACAATGAAGTGGCCGCCGGGCTGCGTTACTTCTCGCCGCTGCTGGCCGGTCTGGCGCTGGCGTTCGGCACCGTTGAGCTGATCAACAACGTCGTCAGCGCCTCATTGGCCACCACCATCTTCGGCAACGGCCTGGTAGCGGGATTGATCGGCATGGTGCTGCTGGCGGCGCCGCTGCGCGGCCAGCGCATTCGTCGCCGTCTGGAGCAGCAGGGCGCGCACCTGGAAAAACGCACGCTGGTCGGCGGGCTGGTGCATATCGTCACCCTGGTGTGTTCGGTGGTGATCCTGCTTTCCTTGCTTGTGGGTTACATCGCCTTCGCCCGCTTCCTGACCTACCAGCTGATCTGGGTGGTGCTGGTGCTGATGGCGTTCTACTTCATGGTGTTGTTCGCCACTGACCTGTGCGCCGCGCTGTTTTCGCCGCAGACCGTCAGCGGCAAGATGCTGAAGAAAACGCTCAGCTTCAAGGATCGCCATCTGGAGCAGGTGGCGATCATCACCACCGCGCTGGCCAAATGTTCGCTGTTGCTGTTGATGATCGTCGCGTTGTTCAACGGCTCGTTCGGCAGCACCACGCCAGGCTCGCTGATGGAGAAAATCGTCTCGATCCTGACCGGCGAAGGCTTGCAGCGTTTCAACATCGTGCCCGGCAACCTGCTCAACGCCGTGATCTGTCTGGCGATCGGTATCTACATTCTGCGCGCGGTGCGGCGCTGGCTGGGCTCTGAGCTGCTGCCGAAAACCATTTCGGACGTCGGCATCCGGGCCTCGCTGGTGACGCTGTTCAGCAATATCGGTTATGTGCTGGTGATTCTGATCACCCTGGCGGCGCTCGGCATCCAGTGGAGCAACCTGGCGTGGATCGTCAGCGCCTTGTCGGTCGGTATCGGTTTCGGTTTACAGGAGATCGTGAAGAACTTTATTTCCGGCCTGATCCTGCTAACCGAGCGCCCGGTGAAGGTCGGGGATATGATCGGCATCGGCGGCGTGGAAGGCGACGTGCGGCGCATCAACGTGCGCGCCACCGAAATCCAGCTCAGCGACCGTTCCACCATGATCGTACCGAACTCGCAGCTGATCTCGCAGAACGTGCGCAACGCCACCATGGGCAACGCGCAAGGGGTAGTGACCATCGCGCTGACGTTCCCGACCTCGATCGATCCGGAGCAGGTGCGCAATATCTTGCTCAGCGCCTATAACGAGTACGAAACCATTCTGGAGACGCCGGCACCTTATGTGCGCTTTAGCCAGCTGGGGCCGGACGGTATTATCCTGAGCGTGACTGGCTACGTGCCGAGCCCGCGCATGGTCGGCGCCACCAAGAGCGAATTGCTGTTCAATATCCTCAAGCTGCTGCGCGCGCAGGAAGTGAGCCTGTCCAGCCCGCAAGAAGTGGTGTTTATGAAACAGCAGGCGACGCGGTATCAGGCCAACGAAGAGGAACATTCCTCCTAATCCAGCCCTGAGGCGGCGGGCCGTTAAGTGACGGCCCGCCGAACGTGGCTAGTACATCGACGGTTCCACCGATTGCGAGCAGTCGCTGTTGGCGCTGGATTTGGTGCAGGTGTAAGGTTCATTCGGCGATGCCGAAGGCGCATTCGATGGGCCGCCGCCTCCGCCGATACAACCGCTCAGCATCAGCATCAAAAACACGAGAATTATCTTCTTCATCTCACCGTCCTCCATTGCGATTCCTCCCTTAAGTATATGTCGGGAAAGCGAACGGCACCGCTCACCGGTGCAATCTATACTCCTTTGATAACGTTTCGGCGCACAACGGCGGCGAACGAGGAGGGAAAGATGCAAACCGACGACGATTTGACCCACTTTGCCGCGCAGGGCATGCCGCCTACCTGAGCGACAGCATCCCCGGCGCCCGTCTGGTTACGCTGCCGGGCGTCAGCCACTTCGTGCCGCTGCAGTGGCCGGTGTTGTTCAACCGCGCGCGGCTGGATTTTCTCGCCGGTGTGATGCCGCCGCCTGCACGCTGACGTTCGCTGTTCTATGCTGGAGGCGGGGCATTTTGACATCATCGAAGAGGACATCATGAGCGAAAGCATCGTGGTCAGGTCGCTGGAAGCGCGGGATTACACCGCCTGGCTGGCGCTGTGGCAAGGGTATAACGCATTTTACGGCCGTGAGGGGGGAACGGCGCTGCCGGACGACGTGACGCAGGCCACCTGGCGACGCTTTCTCGACGCCTACGAACCGATGTTTGCGCTGGTCGCGGAACATCAGGGCCAGGTGGTGGGGTTGACGCACTATATCCTCCACCGCAGCACCTCTCAACTTCAGCCAAATTGCTATCTGCAGGATCTGTTTACCGCGGAGGCGATGCGCGGCAAAGGGGTGGCGAGGGCGCTGATCGCGGCGGTCTATGAGCGTGCGCAGCAGTTGGGGTTGCCGCGAGTTTACTGGAATACCCACGAAACCAACCAGACCGCCATGCGGCTGTATGATCGGGTGGCAGAGCGCCCCGGTTTTGTGATGTACCGCAAGGCGCTTTGACGTGGGGTGAATTGCCCAATCTTATTTTGCTTTTTAGGGAAAAGGCGGCGTTTATTGCGGGTAACGGGCCACCCGGAGCTCGGGATGTTAAAAGTGAGGCGCCCAATTCAGCAGTTTCTGCGTTAGAAGGGTGGTGTCGTCAATATATTGATACACAAATATATTTTTCCTAGATGAATAAACAGGTGTCTGGGCCGGCAAAACTGGCAATAATAGGCGGATCGGCCGTTTATACTCTCCTCACCGTCGATGGTTGTGACACGAAAAGACGGTCACTTTATGCTGGCGCAAGTCTCTGGATCCAAGATGCAAACCACTTCGTTGTCCGATACCCGTAAAATCTGGCCCGCACTCACCGTTTTTTTGTTGGTGTTCGCGGTTTGCTTGTTGGGCATCGTGAGCCGTCCCGTCGGATTTTTGGCGGTATTCTGGCCGGCAAACGCCGTACTGCTGGCCGTTCTGGTGCGCCGCCCGCAGTGGGCCACGCGCGCCGGTTGGAGCATGGCGGTGTTGGGGTATCTGGCGGCGGATCTGCTGACTGGCAGCTTGCTGGAAAAGGCGCTGTTGCTGAACGCCGCCAATCTGATCGGCGTAGTGGTAGGGTATCTGTTGTTCATGCGCCTGCCGCCGCCGGCGCGTACGCTGCAGCGTGGCGCTTCCAGCATGTATTTGTTCGGTATCTGCCTGGCCGCTGCTGCCGCTACCGGCGTTGTGGGCGCGGGGGCCTCGCAGTGGCTGTTCGGCCGGCCCTATTTGACCTCGCTGGTGCTGTGGTTCTCTTCTGAATTTACCAACTACGTCACGCTGATGCCGTTCATTCTGGCGTTTCCCGCCGATTGGCGGCATAGGCTGCGCGCGTCCTGCAACATGGTGACGCAGCGCAGCCAGTGGCCGATTGCGGGGCAAAAACTGGTGGTGTTAGCGCTGCTGGTGCTGGCGGCGGTTTGCAGCGTGCTGATCGGCGGCCCCGGCGCGGTGATTTTTCCAATGCCGGTGCTGCTGTGGCTGGCGATGTCCTTTTCGCTCTTCAGCACTATGATCGCGGTGCTGGCCTATGTGCTGTGGTGCCATCTGGCGATCGATTTCGGGTTGCTTAGCACCACGCTCGACATGAAGGTGCCGCAGAACGCGGTATCGATGCGCTTGGGCATCGCGTTGCTGGCGCTGGGGCCCATCGCGGTGGCCAGCATGAACTATGCGCGCAACGCGCTGCTGCGCACGTTGGAGCACGTGGCGAATCACGATGCGCTGACCCACGTGTTGACGCGCAATGCGTTTATGCAGCGCGGCGAGCGGGTGATCGACCAGAAAGGCGAGCTGGTGTGCGTCATGATGCTCGACATCGACTATTTCAAATCGATTAATGATCGTTTCGGCCACGACGGTGGCGATCAGGCGCTGATGGCGTTTACCCGCGCCATCGCCACCGATCTGAACGTCAACGATCTGTTCGGCCGCATGGGCGGCGAAGAGTTCGCCATCGTCTCGACGCTCGGCCAGCCGCAGCAAGGATGGCAATTGGCCGAACGCCTGCGGCAACGCATCGAAACGGAGTCTATCCTCATGCCGGCCGGGCATCCGCTGCAGATCACCGTCAGCATCGGCATGGTGACCTGCCCAGGCGGTTCCGGCCATAGCCTGGCTGACCTGCTCAAACTGGCGGACCTGGCGGTATACAAAGCGAAAAATGCCGGCCGTAACCGGGTTGCCACGCCGGAATCTTATCCGCCCAACGATCCGAGCCACACGCCCGCCGTCTAAACTGGTAGGAGGCACGGGCAACGTCGCCCGTGCTGAACCGACGGTCCTTAATCAGACAAGAGGATGCCAGAATGAAATACGTAGACGGGTT
This sequence comes from Serratia sp. CY47444, assembly GCF_052168635.1. Lineage (NCBI taxonomy): Bacteria > Pseudomonadati > Pseudomonadota > Gammaproteobacteria > Enterobacterales > Yersiniaceae > Serratia > Serratia sp. CY47444. Next base: position 192,983 of record NZ_JBJNMH010000001.1, on the reverse strand, counting down.
TGTGGTGGCGGTACCGGCCGCCAATAAGGAGGCCTATCACCGGTTGGCGGCCGCAGCGGCGCCGCTGTTCAAAGAGTTTGGCGCCACGCGCATCGTGGAATGTTGGGGCGATGACGTGCCCGACGGCAAACTTACCGACTTTCGCGGCGCGGTGAAAGCCCAGGAAGACGAAGTGGTGGTGTTCAGTTGGATAGAGTACCCCTCCAAGACGGTACGCGACGCCGCCAACGAAAAAATGATGAACGACCCGCGCATGAAAGCGCTGGGCGAGATGCCGTTCGACGGCAAACGCATGATCTTCGGCGGTTTCGCTCCGATCCTCGATGCGTAAAGGAGGCACAGATGGCCAGAATTACGCAACATCTGTGGTTTGAAAAAGACATGGAAGCGGCGCTGAATTGCTATGTCGCGTTGATCCCCGGTTCGTCCGTGAACTGGTTTTCCGAGCTGCCGGCGGATACGCCGAGCGGCCCGGCCGGCAGCGTGAAGCTGGCTTCCTTCACGTTGGGCGACCAGCGCTATGCGGCGATCGAAGCCGGGCCGTTGGATCCGTTCAATCACAGCTTCTCCGTGATGGTGGAATGTGACGATCAGGCGGAGGTCGACAGGCTGTGGGGCGCGTTGAGCGAGGGCGGCGAGGCGGAGCAGTGCGGCTGGCTGCGCGATCGCTGGGGGCTGTGCTGGCAAATTGTGCCGCGGCGCCTGACGGAGTTGATGAACGATCCCGACGCCGCCCGCGTGCGGCGTGTCACGGAAGCGATGCTGTTGATGGGCAAAATCGACATCGCCGGGTTGGAAGCGGCGGCGCGCGAGTAGTGCAACGCTCACTGAGGGAGAGAACGGATGCACCGAGAACGGCACAGTATTGAACGCATCGGCTGGCTGCGGGCGGCGGTGCTCGGCGCCAACGACGGCATCGTTTCAACGGCCAGCCTGCTGCTGGGCGTCGCGGCGGCCAGCGCCTCGCATTCCGCGCTGATGATCGCCGGTGTCGCCGGGTGGGTGGCCGGCGCAATGTCGATGGCCACCGGCGAGTATGTGTCGGTCTCATCGCAGGCGGATACCGAAAAGGCCGCGCTGGCGGAGGAACAGGCGGAACTGCTTGAAGACTACCCGGGGGAGTTTCGCGAACTGACGTCAATCTACGTGCATCGCGGTCTGGATCCGGCGTTGGCCCGGCAGGTGGCGGAAAAGCTGATGGCGCATGATGCGCTGGAGGCCCACGCGCGCGACGAGCTGGGCATTTCCTCTGCCACCCGCGCCCGGCCGCTGCAGGCCGCGTTGGCGTCGGCCCTCAGTTTCTCTCTCGGCGCGCTGTTGCCTCTGCTGGTGGCGCTGCGGGTACCGGTCGCCTGGACGCGGCCGGCGCTGGTGGCGTCGGCGCTGATTTCCCTCGGCATTCTCGGCGGCATCGCCGCGAAAACCGGCGGGGCGCCGATCTTGCCGGGCGTGGCGCGCATCCTCATCTGGAGCGCACTGGCGATGGCGGTTTCTTCCGGCGTCGGCCTGCTGTTTGGCGTGACGGCCGGCTAACGTCGCACTTGCATCAATCTATTGCACCTCAAGCTCAGAATTTATCATTTGTCAGCCGCCGGCGTTCGCGGCAAGGTGACGGCAACGCCAACCTCAGTCAGGGACACTTATGCAGAAATCACAGATCCTATCGTGGGTCGCCCAGCATCCGCTGTTGCAACGCATGGTCGCGCTAGAGCCGATCACCTGGTTCAATCCACGCGCGACAACGCTGGCCGCAGGCTTGCCCCACGTCGGGTTGACCGCCGCCGACGTCGCCGACGCGGAGCAGCGCCTGGCGCGCTTCGCGCCTTATCTCGCCGCGGCCTTCCCGGAAACCCAACCCACAAAGGGGATCATCGAATCCGAGCTGGTGGCGATCCCTGCCATGCAGCTCGCGTTGGATCGGCGCTATGGGCAGACGTTGGGCGGACGCCTGCTGTTGAAAAAGGACAGCCATCTGCCGATTTCCGGTTCAATCAAGGCGCGCGGCGGCATCTATGAGGTGCTGAAGCACGCGGAAAAGCTGGCGCTGGAGGCGGGGCTGCTGCACACCGGCGACGACTACGCCCGGCTGTTTTCCGACGAGTTCCGTCAATTCTTCAGCCAGTACCGCATCGCCGTCGGATCGACCGGCAATCTGGGATTATCCATCGGCATCATCAGCGCCCGGTTGGGGTTTGACGTCAGCGTGCACATGTCGGCGGATGCGCGAGAGTGGAAAAAACAGAAGCTGCGCGAAAATGGCGTGACGGTGGTGGAGTACGCCGACGATTACGGCGTGGCGGTCGAACAAGGGCGCAAACAGGCGGCGGACGATCCGAGTTGCTTCTTTATCGATGATGAAAACTCGCAAACCCTGTTCCTCGGCTACGCGGTGGCCGGCGGTCGCCTGAAGCGGCAATTTGCCGAACAGGGCATTGTGGTGGACGCGCAGCATCCGCTGTTCGTGTATCTGCCGTGCGGCGTTGGCGGCGGGCCGGGCGGTGTGGCCTTTGGCCTCAAGCTGGCGTTCGGCGATCACGTTCACTGCATTTTTGCCGAACCGACCCATTCGCCCTGCATGCTGCTCGGCGTCTACAGCGGGTTGCATGACGGCATTGCGGTGCAAGATCTCGGCATCGACAACCGCACGGCGGCGGACGGGCTGGCGGTGGGGCGCGCCTCCGGCTTTGTCGGCCGGGCGATGGAACGTCTGCTGAACGCGTTTTACACTCTCAGCGATGAAGAGATGTTTGCGCTGCTCGGGTTGTTGGACCGGTACGAGCATATCCAACTGGAGCCGTCCGCGTTGGCGGGCATGGCCGGACCGTGGCGCGTTGCCGCCCATGCGAAGGCGCTCAGCGAGCAAGGCATCAGCGCCGAGCACCTGGCGCAGGCGACGCATCTGGTGTGGGCGACCGGCGGCGGCATGGTGCCGTCGGCGGAAATGGCGACGTACCTCGCCGCCGGGCAGGCGGCGGAGTAAGGCACAGTAAAAAGGGGCGAAAATCGCCCCTGATTGTCTGTCGTGCGGTTACAGCTGTTCGCCGTTGCTGGCGATCACCTGGCGATACCAGTCGAAGCTTTTCTTGCGCGAACGTTCGAGCGTGCCGGTACCGTCGTCGTGTTTGTCGACGTAGATGAACCCGTAGCGTTTGCTGTACTCACCGGTGGTGAACGACACGCAGTCGATGCAGCCCCACGGCGTGTAGCCGATCAGATCTACACCGTCTTCAATCACCGCTTTCTTCATCTCTTCGATATGGGCGCGCAGATAGTCGATGCGATAGTCATCGTTGATCTGGCCGTCCGCCTCCACCTTGTCGAAGGCGCCGAAGCCGTTTTCCACGATAAACAGCGGCTTCTGGTAACGTTCATACAGCACGTTCAGCGAATAGCGCAGCCCGACCGGATCGATCTGCCAGCCCCAGTCGGAGGCCTTGACGTGCGGGTTCGGCACGTTGCCCGGGAAGCCGAACATGCCGCCGCTGCCGTCCACCGCGTTGGCCTGCAGCGCGTTGCTCATGTAATAGCTGAAACCGATGTAGTCAGTACAGCCCTCGCGCAGGATCTGCGCGTCCTGCGGCTGCATCTCGATCTTCAGCCCTTTGCGTTCCCAATCGCGCAGCAGGTAGCTTGGGTAGTAGCCGCGCATCTGCACGTCGGTATACAGATAGCGCTGGTGCATCGCTTCCACGGCGTACATCACGTCGTCCGGTTTACAGGAATAAGGATAGAACGGCACGCAGGCCAGCATGCAGCCGATTTTGAATTCCGGGTTGATCTGATGGCCGAGTTTGACCACCTGCGCGCTGGCGACGAACTGGTGGTGCAACACCTGGTACAGCGCCTGTTCCGGGTTGTCTTCCTGGGTGTAATCCACGCCGGAACAGCAGTAGCCGAACAGCGGGTAGCGGTAGTTGCTCTGGTTGTTGATCTCGTTGAAGGTCATCCAGTACTTCACTTTTTCGCGGTAGCGACGCATCACCACCTCGCTAAAGCGCACGAAGAACTCCACCACCCGGCGATTTTTCCAGCCGCCGTAAGCTTTCACCAAATGGTAAGGCATTTCGAAGTGGGACAGGGTGATCACCGGCTGAATACCGTATTTCAGCAGTTCGTCGAACAGGTCGTCGTAAAACTGCAGGCCGGCCTCGTTCGGCGTCGCTTCGTCGCCGTTCGGGAAAATGCGCGTCCAGGCGATCGAGGTGCGAAAACACTTGAAGCCCATCTCGGCGAACAGTGCCACGTCCTGCTTGTAGCGGCCGTAGAAGTCCACCGCTTCGTGGTTGGGGTAACGATAGCCGTCGAGCACGCCGTCGGTCATCACGCGATCCACGCCGTGCGAGCCGCCGGACAGCACGTCGGCGATGCTTGGCCCTTTGCCGCCCCGATCCCAACCGCCTTCAACCTGGTGCGCGGCGACCGCGCCCCCCCACAGAAAATCCTTCGGCAACTGTTTCATCGTCAATGTCTCATCGGTTTATTTAATGAAGGGTAATAACGCTGCGTTGAGAACAGAGTAGCAAGACCGAAAGAAATGTCACGATATAACAAATCACCGTGAAAAGTGATTTGTCACAATAAAAAAACAGCCTGTTTTATTTTTCCGAATTAATATGCCCGAGCCGTTTGCCGATGGTTTCAATAATGTAAAGTACGGGGATCTGCGTGGTAATATTGTGATGCCCGCCGATCAAATGCTGCGGAACGTGGTAGGAGAGGTTGAAGTCCGCCAGCCGCGCCAGCGAAGAGGTTTCGTTGTTGGTGATGCTGATGATCTTGCAGTGGTGCAGGCTGAACTGGCTGGCCAAACGCAGGATCTCTTCGGTCTCACCAGAAACCGACAGCATGATCGCCACCGCGTTTTTATACATATCGCTGTTGACGGGATAATAAGGATCGTCGATATGGGTGCTGAATTTCCCGACGTTGGAAAAGAAACGCGCGCCATATTTCCCCAATGCGCCCGACGTACTGATGCCGACGAAAATAATTCGCTCGGCGGCGGCGATATGTTGCACCGCCTGATCGATCAGCTGATTAAATTCTTCGTTGCTGATGCTTTTAAAAAAGCTGAGGATTTCGCCGATGCCAGAATCGACCGGTGGCGCATCGGTTTGTTCCAGATACAGCTTGAAACGAATGCGAAATTCCGAATAGCCGTCACAGCCCATTTTCTTGCAAAACCGCAGCACGGTGGTGGTGGAGACGCCGGCGGCCTCGGCCAGCTCGCGGATGGTCATGTACATCACTTGATTCTTGTGTTTGCTGACGTAGGTATAAACCATCAGCTCCAGGGCGTTGAGCTCGGCGATTGCTTTATGGGTAAACATGAGTCGGTCCGGCGGCTGAAAACGGGAAGCTTATCTGCGGGTTAACATAGCAAAATTCACCGCCGCTGGCACTGCCGGGCAAAAAGAAAAGCCGCACCAGTCAGGCGCGGCCCAGGGTTCACGACGAACAAATTAAAGCAAAACGTTCCGGAAGACATGCCATGAAAACGCGTTTCATCACACAGGGTTAGCATAGGTCAGCTTATTCCGGTGGCAAAATGCCGGTTTCTGCTTTCTAAAGCCAAAGCGCGGCAAAGGCTATGGCGTCTCGGGTTTATCTTCGGACCAGCGGGCGGCGTTGACGTCCACCTTAACCGGCAGCAGCCCGATGGCGGTGAATTTATCCGCCAACTGCTGTTGCTGCCTGAACACCTCCGGCGACATGCGCTGGCTGCCGAACGGCATGCGGGCGATGGCTCTGGCCCAAATGGCCTGATCCAGGCCGGTGCTCTGAGCGAGGATCGCCGCCGCTTCCTGCGGATGGCCGTTGGCCCAGTCGCTCAGCACGCCGAGCTGTTGAATCACCTGCTTGGCGCTGTCCGGGTAGGTTTCGGCAAAGCGGCGGCTGGCGAGATAGAAGGTGTAGTGCGGCACGAGGCCTTCCGCGTCTTTCAGCCGACGGGCGTTGGCATGGGTTTCCACCTCGGCGTAGTAGGGATCCCAAATCACCCAGGCGTCGACGCTGCCGCGCTGGAAGGCGGCGCGGGCATCGCTCGGCGGCAGATAGACCGGCGTGATGTCCTTGTAGCTCAAGCCGGCCTGTTCCAGCGCGCTCACCAGCAGGTAATTGACGTCAGACCCTTTGTTCAACGCCACGCGTTTCCGTTTCAGATCGGCCACGGAGCGGATCGCCGAATCCTGCGGCACCACGATGGCTTCGGTTTTCGGGCTGGGCGGCGAATGCGCCAAATAAACCAGATCGGCCTTGGCGGCTTGCGCGAAGGCCGGCGGAGCGTCGCCGGTCGCCGCCAGATCGATGCTGCCGACGTTCAACCCTTCCAACATCTGTGGGCCGGCGGGGAATTCTATCCAGCGAACCTTGATACCCTGCGGCTCCAGGGTTTTTTCCAGCGTACCGCGGTATTTCAGCAGCGCAAAAATGTTGGCTTTTTGGTAACCGATGGTGATTTGCTGCAGTTTCTCCTGCGCGCCGGCCGGCAGGCTAAACAGCCCGAGCAGCAGGGCGGCGATCAGCGGCGTTGTGAGTTTTCTCATCATGATCTTCCGATAGGCGAAGTGAACGGTAGCGATGACGCGCTGGGCGTAACGCCATGAAACGGCATTTAAATTTTCCTGCGGCGGGATAAGGGCGATGATAATGAGCGGCGCAGTGGCGTGTAAAGCGCCCGCTTATGCTGAATAATGCCTTGCTTAGCCATAAATCAGCTTAATCGGGAGAGGGTGAGCTCGACGCTACGCCGCGTCACGCTCACGCGAACGCGCCAGCAACAGCGGAACCAACAGATACAGGGCGGCGGCCAACGCCCAGACCAGGCCGGGCCAGACATCGCGCGTGGCGGCGTACAGCGCCGTCGCGACCAGCGGCCCCGCGACGCCGATCAGGCTGCCCATGCTGGCCAGCGTCCCTTGCAGCTCGCCCTGATGATCGTCGTCCACCTTGTGCGCCATCAACGCCTGCAGCGCCGGCAGCGCCATACCGCCCGCGGCGAAGAACGGCAGCAGCGCAAAGGGCGCCCAGCCGCGGGTGGCGATCGATAACAGCACCAGACCCAGCGCGTCGGCCGCCAGGCCGATCAGCAGTGCCTTGCGCTCGCCGAGCCGTGCGACCAGCGGGCCGATGGCGAAGGCCTGCGACAGCGCGTGGCAGGCGCCGTAACCGGCCAGCGACAGGCCCGCCACCATCATGCTCCAGCCGAAACGATCCTGACCGTATAAAATCCACAGCGTGGCCGGCGCCTGTGAAACCAGCGCCATGATCAGGTAAATACCGGCCAGCGGCAGCAGGCCCGGTTTGCCGTGCAGCCGACGCAATGACGAAAACGGATTAAGGCGGATTTTCTCGGCGGCGCGGGCGCGGGGTTTACGCGATTCCGGCAGCAGGAAAAACGCCATGATCAGGTTGAGGGCATTCATCGCCGCCGCCGCCAGGAAGGGGGCATGCAGATGCCATTCGCCCAGCGATCCACCGAGCAGCGGACCGACGATAAAACCGACGCCGAACACCGCGCCCACCAGGCCAAAACGCCGCGCGCGCTGGCCGGCGGGGGTAATATCGGTGACGTAAGCGGTGGCGACCGCCATGTTGGCGCCGGTGATGCCCGCCAGCAACCGGCCCAGATAGAGCCAGGCCAGCGTCGGCGCGAACGCCATCAGCAGATAGTCGGCCGCCGCGCCGGCGAGCGAAATCAACAGCACCGGACGCCGGCCGAAACGATCGCTCAGTGCGCCGAGGATCGGTGAAAACAGGAATTGCATCAACGCATACGCCGCCAGCAGCGCGCCGTAATGCACGCTGCCGGCGTCGAGGCCGCCCAGTGAGCGCAACAGCGCCGGCAGGATAGGCATGATCAGGCCGATGCCTACCGCATCCAGCAATACCGTCAACAAAATAACCAGCATAGGTTTTTTCAAAATTGCGACTCTAACAGTGATAGAGTATTGAGTATTCCATAGTAACCCTATCAGTGATAGAGAGATGAGCGAAAAAAATACCGCGACGCGTTTAACGCGAGAGACCGTCCTGCGCGGGGCGCTGGCGTTGTTGAATGACATCGGCATCGATGCCCTGAGCACCCGTCGCCTGGCACAACATTTGGGGGTGCAATCTCCCACGCTCTATTGGCATTTCAAGAACAAGGCCGAACTGCTGAAGGCGATGGCGGAAACCATCATGTTGGATCACCGTGAAGAGGTGCCCGCCGACATGCCCTGGCAGGATTGGGTCGTTACCAATGCGAGCCATTTCCGTCGGGCGCTGCTGGCTTACCGCGACGGCGCGCGTCTGCATGCCGGCACCCGGCCGCAGGAACCGCAATTCGCCATCATTGAGGCCAAGGTGGCGCTGCTGTGTCGGGCGGGGTTGACGCCGGAACGCGCCGTTAATCTGCTGTTCGCCGTCGGACGTTTCGTGGTGGGCTGGGTGCTGGAAGAGCAACAAATGCAGTCGGACGATGCGCTGAATGACGCCGATCGCCGGCGTTACCCGCTGCTGTGCGAAGGCTGGGAAACATTGCAGGATAAGGGCGCAGACGCGCTGTTCGAAGCCAGCGTGCGGCTGTTGGTTGACGGCGCCGAGGCCGAATTGACGATCGACAATAATCACGGCCAGCAATCATAAAACCGAGCTTATCTATAGGAAATTTATAGGAAATACCCACTTTTCGTTAAAGCCATGGCGGCTACATTCCCTTAACATCATCATGTCTTTTGATGATAATTATTAGCACGCTGCTCAATTGTTCTTCGCAGTGATGTTACGGATTAAATCCGTTTGTTTAAGGGATAGTTTCACCATGGAAATCAATGTTAATGGCCGGGTGGTTCCACTCGGCAATCTCGCGCCCGACACGCCGCTGCTGTACGTTTTACGCAACGATCTGCAATTGAATGGCCCCAAATACGGCTGCGGCCTGGGGGAATGCGGCGCCTGCACGGTGCTGATCGACGGCGTCGCCGCGCGCTCTTGTTCAATGCCGCTGTCCGCCGTAGGAAGCAAATCCGTCACTACCCTGGAAGGCTTGGGCACACCGGACGCGCTGCATCCAGTGCAGCAGGGGTTTGTCGATGAGCAGGCGGCGCAGTGCGGTTACTGCACCAACGGCATGATCATGACGCTGGTCGCGTTGTTCGAACGCGAGCCGGAGGCGGACGAGCAAACGATCAAGAAAGCGCTGGCCTACAACCTGTGCCGCTGCGGCACTCACCTTGAGATCTTGCACGCCGCCGAGCGCGCCCGCGATCTGTTGGCAGCACGGAGGCAAGCATGAGCCGCCTCGAACTGACTCGCCGCCAGTTGTTGCAGGCCGGCGGGGTGGTGATGGTCAGCAGCCTGCTGCCCGCGCCGTTTAACGCCTTCGCCGCCGAGGCGGTTGTAGCGCCTGCCGATCTGCCGCTGGATCGGGTGGACAGCTTTATCAGCCTCACCGCCGACGGCCGGGTAACGGCCTTCAATGGTCACGTCGATCTGGGTACCGGCATTCGCACCGCGCTGGCGCAGATCGTCGCCGAAGAAATTTGCGTGCCGTTCGAGCACGTCACGATGATCCTTGGCGATACGCAGCGCACGCCGGATCAGGGGCCGACCATCGCCAGCGCCACCATTCAGGTCACGTCGGTGCCGCTGCGACAGGCGGCGGCGCAGGTGCGGCACATGCTGACGGCGTTGGCGGCCAAAGCCTTCGAACTGCCGGCCGACCAGCTGACGGCGGCGGCGGGGCAGGTATTTGTGACCAAAAACCCGGGGCGCTCACTGAGCTATGCACAGCTGGCGAGTGGGCAGAATCTGCACGTGATGCTGGATAAAAACGTTCAGTTGAACAGCGAACACCAGAATCGCTACGTCGGCCGCGCCGTTGCCCGGGTCGACATTCCGGCCAAAGTGAGCGGTGGGCTGACCTACGTGCACGACCTGCGCTTGCCCGGCATGCTGCATGGCCGGGTGGTGCGCCCGCCTTACGTAGGCGCCGACAGCAGCGCCCCGCTGGGCGGCGGCCTGCTGTCGGTGGATGAAAATTCGATCGCGCACCTGCCGGGCATCGTGAAACTGGTGGTGATCAACGATTTCATCGGCATCGTGGCCGAGCGCGAGGAGCAGGCGATCGCCGCCATGCGCCAGCTGAAAACCAAATGGCAACCCTGGGCCGGGTTGCCGGATCTGTCGCCGGAAGCGCTGCCCGCCGCGCTGGAAGCCAACCCGAAAACCGACCGCGTCCTGCGCGACGATGCGGGAACGGACGCCGCGCTGGCGGCGCTGCATACCGAAGTGCAGGCCGACTATGTCTGGCCCTACCATCAGCACGCCTCGATCGGCCCTTCCTGCGCGGTGGCGGAGGTTAAAGACGGGCGGGCGCAGGTGTGGTCCGGCACGCAAAACCCGCACGATCTGCGCAAAGACATCGCCACGCTGCTGGAATTGCCGCCTGAGCAGGTGCACATCACCCGCATGGAGGCCTCCGGCTGCTATGGCCGCAACTGCGCCGACGACGTCTCGGCGGACGCGGCGCTGTTGGCTCGGGCCACCGGCCGCCCGGTGCGGGTGCAGCTGATGCGCGAACAGGAATCTGGCTGGGAGCCGAAGGGCACCGGCCAGCTGATCCGGGTACGCGGCGGCCTCGACGCGCAAAACCGGGTGGCGGCCTACGAATTGAAAACCAGCTATCCCTCCAACAATGCGGTGACCTTGCCGCTGGTGTTGACCGGCAAGGTGGCCAACCGGGCCGACGTGCAACAGATGGGCGATCGCACCGCCATTCCGCAATACGCGTATCCGCACATGCGGGTGATCTGTCAGGACGCCGCGCCGATCGTGCGGGCGTCGTGGATGCGCGGCGTTTCGGCGCTGCCCAACGTGTTCGCCCATGAATCCTGGATCGACGAACTGGCCTGGCACGCCGGCGAGGACCCGATCGCGTTTCGCCTGCGTTACCTGAGCGATCCGCGCGCGGTGGCCTTGATTGAGGCCCTGAAGCGGCAAGCCAACTGGCAAGACGGCCCGGCGTACCGGTCGCACGCCGCCGGCGCCGAAGTGGTGAGCGGCCGCGGCTTCGCCTATGCCCGCTACTTCCACAGCAAATTCCCCGGCTTTGGCGCCGCCTGGGCGGCCTGGGTGTGCGATCTCAGCGTCAACCGCCTTTCCGGGCAGATCACGCTCGATAAAATCTTCGTGGCGCATGACTGCGGGCGCATGATCAACCCGGCCGGGGTGCGCCATCAGGTGCACGGCAACATTATCCAATCCGCCAGCCGGGTACTGAAAGAGTTTGTGACCTTTAACGAGACGGGGGTGACGTCATTGGACTGGGGTGGCTATCCGATCCTGCGCTTCGACGAATTGCCGCAGATCGATATCCAGCTGATTGACCGCCCGGACGAAGCGCCGATGGGTGCCGGCGAGTCCGCCTCGGTACCGAGTGCGGCGGCGATCGGCAACGCGCTGTTTGACGCGCTCGGCGTGCGTCTGCGCGAGGTGCCGTTTACGCCGGCGCGGGTGCTCGCCGCGCTGCGCGCCCAGGCCGGCCATTAATCCCCCGTAACGAACAAGGACAGCAAAGATGAGTAAGATGAAAAAAATCGTCGGGTGGGGCGGCGTCACGGCGATCGCCGTTGTGGTGGCCGGCGTGGTCGCCAGTAGGCAGCCGGAAATCGCGCCGCTCGCCGCCGATGCGACCCACCGTTTCAGCGAGGCGCAGATCGCGCGCGGCAAAACGCTGGCCGACCTCGGCGACTGCGCCGTGTGCCACACCCGTGCGGGTGGTGAGCGCAACACCGGCGGGCTGGCGATGGAGATCCCCTTCGGCACCATTTACACCACCAACATCACGCCGGACGTGGAAACCGGCATCGGCAGCTGGAGTTACGCGGCGTTCGAACGCGCCATGCGCCACGGCGTCGATCGCCAGGGCCGCTATCTCTATCCGGCGTTTCCCTATACCGCCTTTACCCGCACTCGCGACGAGGATCTGCAGGCGCTGTATGCCTATCTGATGTCGCAGCCGCCGGTCAAGTACCGGCCGCCGGCCACCGATTTGCACTTTCCGTTCAATATTCGCCAGGGCATCTTTGCCTGGAACCTGCTGTTCCTGACGCCGGGCGCGATGCTGGAACAGGCGGCCCAAAGCGCCGACTGGAACCGCGGCGCGTACCTGGTCGAAGGGCTGGGGCACTGCAGCGCCTGCCATTCGCCGCGCAACGTGCTGTTCGGCGAGAAAACCGGTGACGAGCACCTGGCCGGCGGCGTGGCGGAAGGCTGGACGGCGCCAGCGTTGACCGGCCGCTCACCCGCGCCGCTCGCCTGGACGCAGCAGGATCTGGTCGATTTCATGCGCACCGGCTACTCGGCCAACCACGGCGTCGCCGCCGGCCCGATGGCGCCGGTGATCGAAGAAGGGCTGTCGCGCTTGCCGCAGGCCGATCTGCAGGCGATCGCCGTCTATCTGCGCAGCTATCATCCTGAAACGGCGGCGGGCGCTACGGCGGCAACGTTAAACGCTCAGGCGGAACGGCAGGTGGAGCCTCTGAGTTCGGAAGGGGCACGGCTGTTTTCCGGCGCCTGCATGGCTTGCCATGCGCAGGAAAAAGGCGCGCAGATGGCGGGGGTGCGGCCGTCTCTGGCGCTGAACACCAACCTGTTCGCCGATGCGCCGGACAACGCCATTCGTGTGGTGCTGGACGGCATACAGCGGCCGGCGAACGCCGAGCTGGGCTATATGCCGGGTTTTCGCCATAACCTGAATGACGCGCAGATCGCCATTCTGCTCAACTACCTGCGGCAACATTACGCCGGTCAGGCGCCGTGGCCGGACTTGGCGGCGCAGGTCAGCCGTTTGCGCGCCGAAACCGCGCAGAAATAGCCGCCTGGGGCTGGACAGCCGCGCCGCGGTGACGACAATAGACCTTTTCACATGGACAGAGGCAGTAAAATGAATACGTTAGACGCGATCCGCCAACGCCGCGCCACCAAGCAGTTCGATACGCAGTACGTGATGACGCTCGAAGAGAAAAAAGCGCTGTTGAACATTGCGCTGCAGGGCGCACCCAGCGCGTTTAACCTGCAGCACTGGCGCCCGCTGCTGATCGAAGATCGCGCGCAGCGCGAGAAAATTCGCGAAGCGGCGTGGGGGCAGGCGCAGGTGACCGACGCATCGATGCTGGTCGTGCTGTGCGGCGATCTGTCGAGCTGGGAGTCACAGGTTAAAAACGTCTGGGCCGAGGCGGCGGAGCCGGTACAGCAGTTCATGATCCCGGCCGTCGATCAGTATTATCGCGGTAAGCCGCAGGTGCAGCGCGACGAAGTGATGCGCAGCAGCGGCATCTTCGCCCAGACGCTGATGCTGGCGGCCAAGGCGCAGGGCTACGACTCTTGCCCGATGGACGGATTTGATTTCGACGCGGTGGGTGAGATTATCAATAAGCCGGCGCACTATCAGATCGCGCTGATGGTCGCCATCGGCAAGGCGGCGGGGCAACCTTATCCGCGCATCGGCAAACTGCCGTTCGACGACGTGGTGAAAACCGACCGTTTCTGATCTGAGCGGTGAATGACAAAAGGGAAGGCTTGCGCCTTCCCTTATTTTTTGGTGACGCACAGTTCGTTCCAGTAGCTGAAACGGATGCGCCGTTGCAGGCGGTGATGCCACATAGAAAACTCCTTCTACCCTACACGGTTTAAATAAATAGCACCGCGCCGGACACAAGGCGAATGCCTTATTGTGCATAGCTTGCCCGTCGGGCGGGATTAACCGATTTTACCGGCCCGGTGCGCGGCGAGCGTCCATCGCCAGCCGAAGTTCATGCCCGCTGCCGCGCCGAGAATGGCCAGCGTGCCCAGCAGCTGCAGCAGGCTGAGACGGTGCCCGAACACTGCCCAGTCCACCACGATCGCCACCGCCGGGTAGATGAACGACAGGGCGCCGACCAGGGCCGTGGGGATCTTCTGAATGGCGCCATAGAGCAACGTGGACATCAAACCGGTATGCACCAGGCCGAGGGTTGCCAGCAGCAGCCAGTCGATGGGGGCCGCAGGCGGCGTGGCCAGGCCGGCGAACGGTGCCAGTGCCAACGTGCCAACGGTCAGTTGAATCAACACGATGAGCTGCGGCGGCAACGCGGCCAGCCGTTTGACGATCGCCGCCGCAATGGCGTACATCAGGGCCGCACCGAGCGCCAGTACCACGCCGAGCAGGTAGTCATCGCCGCTGCCGCCGCTTTGCCGGCCGGCGACGATCAACACCATCCCCGCGAACGCCAGCAGAAGCCAGCCCAGCCGGTTAGCCGTTAGTTTTTCGCCGAACAGCAGCGCCCCTAGCGCCACCAACATAAACGGCTGAACATGGTAGGTCACGGTGGCGACAGCGATCGAAGCATGCTGGTAGGCAGCAAACAATAGCGTCCAGTTGAGCACCAGCGCGATACCCCCGAGGATGGCGACAGCCAGCTGCCGCCGGTTGATCGCGCCGAGCTTCAACTGACCGAGTGCGGCGCAGGTCGCCAGCATCGCCAGCGCGCCGAACGCGCAGCGCCAAAACACCACCGTTGTGGGCGGCTGCCCTAAAACGAGTACCGGCCAACCGACGGTGCCTGAGATGGTCATGGCGAGGATCATTTGCACTGCGCCGCGCGTCTTTGTTTTCATGTTGTTGCCCTCGCTGCCTGACCATGCTTGTGGTGAAGCCGCTTAATCATTAAAATGAACAATTGGACATTATGATGAATACACATGCAGCTGTTCGTCAAGTCGAACAAACGGATGATATAACGAACGATGAGCAATAACCTGATGCAGAACATCACGCCGATCGGCCTCTTGTCGGCGGCGATCCGCCGCGAGCGTGAGCGATTGAACCTGTCGGTGACCGAGCTGGCGAAGCGCGCGGGCATCGCCAAGTCCACGCTGTCGCAGCTCGAAGCCGGCAGCGGTAATCCCAGCCTGGAAACGCTGTGGGCGTTGGCGATGGCGCTGGACGTGCCGGTCAGCCGACTGATTTCGCAACCCAGCAGGCCGGTGCAAGTGATCCGCGCCCATGAGGGAACGCCGGCGCTGTCGGAGCAGGGCAACTACGCCGCCACGCTGCTGGCCACCTGCCCGCCGGGCGCGCAGCGCGACATTTACCGGCTGCGGGTGCAACCCGGAGAGGCGAAACTTTCCCGGCCACATCCCCCCGGCACCGTCGAGCATGTGATCATCAGCAGCGGGCGAGCGCGCCTCGGGCCGGCGGAGCAGCCGCTGGAGCTGAGCGCCGGCGATTACATCAGCTACTCCGCCGATCGCGAGCACGTTTTCGAAGCGCTGGAGCCGGAGACCACCGCCGTGATGTTGATAGAACAGGGTTAGCCCGGGCGTTGAAGGTCCGTTTATTGAAAATGATTCTCAATTATATTAGTGTGCCCGCCTGTTTTGACGCCGGGACGGGCGCGTAGCCCGGCGTCGCCGTTTATTGCCCTTCAAGGACCGAAGATGAAAATCGCTATTCCTTCCCTGCTGTTATTCGCCGGTTTGACGGCAACGCACCCGGCCACCGTGTTGGCCGCTACACCGCCCGTCGCGGCGGATCAGGGCCAGAACGACACGGCCAACAACGATTTCAGCTTCGTGCGCTATCGCGCGGATTACCGCGTCAACGCCAACGCCACCAACGTGAAGACGGAAAGCTACGAAGTGCTGCTGAAGACCAAGGCGGCGGTCGAAAAATTCAGCCAGATCCGCCTGAGCTACAGCGAAAAAATGGAAACGCTGGAGGTGGTCGCCGCCTACACGCTGACTGCCGACGGCCAGCGGCACGACGTGGCGCCCGATCGCATCTATACCCAGGAGAGTTATTCCAGCGCCACGGCCCCGCTGTATGCCGACCGCAAAGTGCGCGTCATCGTGTTCTCCAACCTGGCGCCGGGCTCGCGGGTGGTGTATGAGCTGCGCCGCACGCAAAACACCCCGTATTTCCCCGACTACTTCGGCCTGTGGGAGACGTTCAGCGTTTTCGATCAGTTCGACGACGCCGAAGTGACCCTGCAGGCACCGGCCAAGCTGCCGATGCATATCTTCACGCGTGGCGTGGAAGGCGGGGACAAGCCGCAGATCCGCAACGGCCAAGCGCACTGGCGCTGGCATTATTCGCGCAGCGCGCCGATGAAATCACAAAACTGGGCAGCGGACAGCTGGACCTTCAGCCCGACCATCATGGCGAGCACCTACCGCGAGTGGCCGCAGTTGGCCAAGGCCTATCAGCTGAAGGCCGGTGCGGCGGCGAAGGTGACGCCGGGCATCCAGGCACTGGCAGACAACATCACCGCCGGCATCAGCGATCGGCGCGAGCAGGCGGAGGCCCTCTATCGCTGGGTGGCGCAAAACATTCGCTACGTGGCGGTGTATCTTGGCAACGGTGGGCTGGAGCCGAATTCGGCGCAGAGCATTCTCGACAACCACTACGGCGACTGTAAGGACCACGTGGTGATCCTGGAGGCGCTGCTCGCTGCCAAGGGTATTGAAAGCTCACCGGTGCTGATCGGTATGGATGAAGGCCCGTTACTGCCTAAAGTGCCGCTGCTCAGCCGCTTTAATCACGCCATCACCTATGTGCCGGAGTTCAAACTGTACCTGGACTCCACCAACCCCTGGGCGCGGTTCGGGCAACTGCCGCAAGGCGATCTGGGGGCGCCGGTGCTGCTGACGCGCGACGCCAAGCTGGCGCGCACGCCGGGCAGCGATGAGCAGCCGGTCAAGAGCGCGCTGAGCGTCGATTTCGTGTTTGACAAAGCGGGCAATCTGCACGGACAAACCGAGCGTCGGCTGAGCGAAGTGGAAGAAATTGACCTGCGGGGCTATTTCTCGCAGATCAACCGGCAGAACCGGGCGCAGGCCGAAGCGTCGATCATGTCCGCCTCCGGTATCGACGGCAGCGGCGAAGTGGCGATGAACAGCGATCCGCTGGATCTCAAAAAACAGTTCGGTTACCGCTTCCGCTTCAAGGCGGACGACTACGTCGATTTCGGCGTGGTGGGCGGCATGACGCTGCCTAATCCGCCCGGTGGCAAATCGTTCCGCACGCTGTATACCACCACGACGGCACCGGACAACGAAACGCCGTTCTACTGCAGCGCACAGCGCTACGACGAAACCTACCGTCTGCAGCTGCCGGCCAACGTGCCGATCATCGCCATTCCGCAAGACAGACAGTTCCGCAATGCGGCGGGCGACTATCGCGTGGCGTGGCGGCGCGACGGGCAGCAGGTGACCGTCAATCACCGCCTGCAGGTGAACGCCATTCGCGGCAAGGAAGCGCTGTGCCAGGCGCAGGATTACCCGGCGTTCCGCGAGCTGTTCCAGCAGGTGCGGCGCGGTTTCCGCGGCCAGGTGGTGTACGGCGAATTGGCCAACGGCAAATAAGCCGCTGCCCCGTCGCGCTTAGCGGCGGGGCGCACGCCTCAGTTGAACTCGCCCGCGACCTCAGACCACAGGCTGACGCGGCAGCCGCGTGCGGCGAAAGCGTCCATCTCGCGCTTGATGCCGCCGCTCTCTTGCCAACCCGGCAAATCGAGCACGATCAACTCATCCATCGCCGCCATGAACAGGGCGTCGATCGGCGCCCACAGCTTGCCGATGGCGGTTTTGTCGAGCTCTTGCAAACACAGGTTGATCGGATGTGACATGCTGACCTGGCTAAAAACGGCGCTGCCGGCGCGTACGATAGCGGCGGCGACGTCGTTGCACGCGATAAAGCGTTGCTGCACGACGTTGGCGTCGGCGTGGCTGTAGGGGCAGGCTAAAAATATTTTTCTCATTAGCATTTGTTCTCTCAATCATTGATGTCCGGGGCGAAAAAAGGGCGCAGCTTCCCCGTGAGGCGGCGCCCCGTTTATTTTTATGGCTTAGGGATAAATTTAGCGAGCGGCGGCGGCGATGGCCGTCGACTGCCTTTGCGTCTGTTCTTTTTCCAGCAATTCGGCTTCCGGCACCGAGATCTTGATGGCGATCAGGACAGCAATCATGCCGCCGAGGAATTTACCCATCATGATCGGCAGCACCAGCGAAGGTTGGAAGTTGGCGGTAAATGCCAGGTGATCGCCCAGCGTGGCTTGCGCGCAGATGCCGAAGGCCACGCACAGCACCTTATCGCGGGCGCGCATGCCTTTGAACAGGTGATAAACGGCGATGATATTGGCCAATACCATAATAAAGCCCAGCGCGCCTGTATCCGATAAACCGAGCTTTTTACCGATGAAATGCATCGGCTTGCGGCAATAGCGCTGGAATAAATAACAAATGGGGAATGTGCCCGCCAACATAATGCCGATATAACCGGCGATCTCGATAGCGCGGAATAATTCGTCTTTGTCGGCAAATAACGGATCGAATACCCAGCCGCCGAACACCTTTTTAAACACACCGGTGAAATGCTCGATGATGCACAGCGCCAACACCAGCTTGATAAAGGCATCCGCCGCCTTGCCGAAGATCAGGAACCCTTTCACCATCGCCGCCGGCCGCAGCTTCAGCCCCAACGCCAACAGGAAGCACAGGGCGAACAGCGGGGACAGCAGCCGCAGCGCCTGCAGCAAGTCCAACTGCAGATAGTGCGCGGCAGGTGACGTGGTGGAGATAATCTCCCTGACCGGCAGGTTGTTGAAGGTGATGGTCACCAGGGCGATCAGCACGGCGAACGGAATGCTGATCAGGCCCGCCATGGCGCCCAGCGCCAGATATTTATGGTCGTCGCGGTTCAGCATGATAAGCCCGACCGGGATCAGGTACACGATGCTGGCGCCGGAGGTGTAGCCCACCAACATGGCGACGATCCACATGTCGCGGTTGGCGGCGATGGCGTCAGCCAACTGATAGCCGCCCATGTCCACGGCGATCACCGCCAGCGCCGCGATCGAGGCGTCGGAGCCGAGCGCCGAGAAGAAGGGGCCGATGCTGTACATGATCAGGTAAGAGATGATTGGGATCGCCGCCATGATGCCCGCCTGGGCGAGAAACACCGGGCCGATGGCGTGAATGCCGTTGACGAACTCACGTCCCAGTTCGCCTTCCGGTTTGACGATCGACGCCAACGCCCCGATCAGAGTGCCGGCCATGATGATATAGATGATGAAATTACCGAACTCAGCCATGGTGTTCCTCCTGCGATGAACGTAAGCCGCGCGAACGCGCGATGATTTCCTGATAGCGGGCAAACCAGACCGCCATATCGACCTCGGTGGGCTCCGTCACTTCATAGCGGTTGAGCACCTTGAGCGGCTGTTCCACGCCCAGCCCTTTACGCGCCAACAGAGCCACGCCCTGAGCGGTGATCTCTTTATTGGCGGGCGTAACGATGCGCTTTTGGATCAGGTTGGCGAGGAACTGCGTGAAATAGCGGTTGGCGGACAGACCACCGTCCACCGAAATGCTGTCGCCGATCGGTTTCAACTTATCCATGGCGTTGATCACCTCGGCGGAACGCATGGCGATGCCTTCGAGTATTGACTGCAGCAGATCCTTGCGTTCGGTTTCCAGCGACAGCCCGGCCCACATCCCGGCGGCGGAGCGATCCCAGTACGGGCAGGCCAGCCCGGAGAGCGCCGGTACAAAGGCCAGGCCGCGCGCGATGGCCGGATGGGCCGGGAAATCGCCGAATTCATCGAAATCGTTGAACAGGCCTATCTTTCTCGCCCAGTTAATGGCGGAGGCCGCGTTATAAACGCCGCCGTCCAGGCCATACACCGGCTCGCTGCCGGGCAGCTTCCAGCACAGCGTGGGCAACAGGCCGGACTCGCCGGCATCGATCGGACGCGGCCCGGTGATCGCCTGTAAAAAAGCGCCGGTACCGAAGGTGATCTTCATCTGCCCAGGTTGATGGCAGCCGTGGCCGTATGTACCGGCAAACTGGTCGACGATGCAGGCCGTCAGCGGCACCGGTTTGCCGTTGAGCACGACGTCGCCGAAGTGGCCGATGTTGTCTCTGACCTCGGGCAGGCTGTCGATCGGCACGCCGAACAAACGGCACAGCTCCTCGTCCCACTGCAGGGTATGAATGTTGAACAACGAGGTGCGCGAGGCCGAGTTATAGTCGGTGAGATGCCTGCCGCACAGGTGGAACAGGAAGAAGGCGTCCATGGTGCCGAGCCGCAGGCGGCCGCGTTGCGCCAGCTGCCTGGCCCCCGGCGCGTTGTTCATCAGCCAGCCCATCTTGCTGGCGGAGAAGTAGGTATCGAGCGGCAGGCCGGTTTTCGCCATCACCAGCGGTTCGACGCCTTCGCGTTTCAGGCGCTGGATCTCCGGCTCGGTGCGCTGATCTTGCCAAACGATGGCGTTGTACAGCGGCAGGCCGCTGTCGGCGTCCCAGGCCAGCAGACTTTCGCCCTGATGCCCTAAACCGATGGCGTCCACCATGTCGCACTGGCTGAGACAGCGGCGGATATTCGCCAGAATCTCCAGGGCGTCGTGTTCCACCCAGCCCGGATTGGGGGTGATCTGCTTGTGCGGCATGCTGGCCGGCGAATGGTGCCTGCCGTCTTCGCCGAACACCACGACCCGGGTGCCGGTGGTCCCCTGATCAATCGCGGCATAACGTTGATTCATCATTGCTTCGCTCTCTTATAGGTTTTGTTTTTTATTGTGCCTGGTGTTGTTTGTGTGACTGTTTTAATAATCTATCTTCAATTTCACACATTAAAGCAACATAAATCACAAGATAAAATAACCCCGCGTGATCGACCTCATACTTTTTGCTTATCACCGCGTTCTGCGGCTTTTTTTTGGGAGTTGTGTTGTTTTTACCATTTCAAATGCGGTTATTGTGTGGTTTTATTGTGGTTATCACATCAAAACGGGACATCAGCATGATGGAAGAACAAACGGATTGGGACATTGTCGTGATTGGCGGCGGTGTGGTCGGGTGTGCGGTATTCCGCCAATTCTGCCTGATGGGCGCCCGAACGCTGCTGTTGGAAAAGGGAGGCGATATCCTGTCTGGCGCCAGCAAAGCCAACAGCGCGCTGCTGCACACCGGCTTCGATGCGCCCAGCGGCAGCCTGGAACTGCATTGCATGCAGGCCGGGTACCGGGAATTTATCGCCATCCGCGAACGGATGAATTTGCCGCTGTTACCCACCGGCGCCTTGGTTGTGGCCTGGGATGAGCAGCAGTTGGCGGCGCTGCCCGCGATCGTGCAGCAGGCGCACGACAATGGCGTGCTGGACGTGGCACAGATCGACGCCGCCGAGCTGTATCGCCGTGAGCCACAGCTGGCGCCCGGCGCGTTGGCGGCGGTCGAGGTGCCGGGAGAGAGCGTGATCGATCCCTGGAGCACACCGCTGGCGTACCTGACGCAGGGCGTCAAACACGGCGGCAACTATCGCTTCAATACCGAGGTGACCGGCGCCGAACGCTTGCCGACCGGCTGGCGGCTAACCAGCAACCGGGGCGAGTTTCACGGCAAAATCGTCATCAACTGCGCCGGCAATCAGGGCGACCGGGTAGAAAGTTTCTGCCATCAGCCCGAGTTTGAAATTCGCCCGCGCAAAGGGCAGTTTCTGGTGTTCGACAAGGCCGCCGCCGGGCAGGTCAACGCCATTATCTTGCCGGTGCCGACGGCCATCACCAAAGGGGTGCTGCTGTCGAAAACCATCTTCGGCAATCTGCTGCTGGGGCCGACCGCCGAAGAACAGCAGGATCGAGAAACGGCAACGGTAGACGAAACCAAAATGCGCGAACTGATCGAACAGGGCACCCGGCTGCTGCCCTCGCTGGCGAATTACAGCGTGACCGCTAGCTATGCCGGATTACGCCCGGCGACCGAACAGAAACACTACCGCATTCAGCACTATCCCGAGCGGCAGTGGATCTGCGTGGCGGGCATTCGCTCCACCGGCCTGACGGCGGCGCTCGGCATCGCGCAATACGTGGAGCAGCTTTACCGCGACCATTTTACGCCGTGCTTCACGCCGACGGCGCCGCAAACCGTGCATTGGCCGCAGATGCCGATGCTCGCCGACTACGCGCTGCGCGATTACGCGCGCCCGGATAACGGCGGCATCGTTTGCCATTGTGAGCTGGTGACTCAGCGGGAGATTGAGGAGACGTTCGATTCCGCCGTGCCACCGGAGTGCATCGGCGGGCTGCGGCGCCGCACGCGCGTGATGATGGGGCGCTGCAACGGGTTTTATTGCAGCAGCCGGGTGGCGGAAATGGTAGGCGATCGTTTTGGCCAGACGCTGGCCGTAGGGAGCATTGATGAAAACTGAGTATCAGGTGGCGATTGTCGGCGCCGGGCCGGCCGGGATCGCGGTGGCGACCGCGTTGCGGCAGGCGGGGATCGAGGATGTGGTGATCCTGGAACGGGAGCAGCAAGCGGGCGGCGTGCCCAGGCACTGTCGGCACCCCACCTTCGGGCTGCAAACGTTTTACCGGCCGATGTTGGGCTCCACCTATGTCGATAAGATACTGGCGCGCACCGGGCAGGTGGAAATCCATACCGGCGTGACGGTGCTCGCCATCAAGCCGGACGGCGAGCTGACCATCACGGATCGCCGCGGCGTCAGCACCTTGAAAGCGCAGCGGGTGATCCTGGCGACCGGCGTGCGCGAGACGCCGCGCCATCCGCGACTGGTGAGCGGCCTGCGGCCGCAGGGCGTACTCACCGCCGGTGCGCTGCAGCAGTTCGTCTATCTGCGCGGGCTGCAGCCGGGCAAGGCGCCGGTGGTGATCGGCACCGAGCTGGTCAGTTTCTCCGCGCTATGGACGCTGCGTAACGCTGGCGTGCGCGCCGTCGCCATGATTGAAAGCGGCGGCAGACCCGTCGCCTGGCGTCTGAGCGCGCTCTATGCGCGTCTGATGGGGGTGCCGATCCACTACTATTCGCGCGTGACCGATATTGCCGGCCGCGATCGGGTTGAGTCCATCGAGGTGGAAAACCGTCAGGGGGAGAAGCAGCGCATCGCCTGCGACAGCCTGATCTTCACCGGCCGCTTCACCGGGGAGTATACGCTGATCCGCCAGAGCCACCTGGCGCAGCGGCCGGAGAGCGGCTGCCCGTTGACAGACCAGTTCGGCCGCTGTTCCGACGCCGCCTATTTCGCCGTCGGCAACATGCTGCATCCGGCGGACATGGGCGACCAGTGTTATCAGGAAGGGCTGCGCGTCGGCGAGGCCGTTGCCCATTCGCTGCAGTGCACGCTGCCGCCGGCGCAGCAAATCCTGCCGGTGCGGCACGACGAACGGATACGCCTGACTGCGCCCGCCCGTGTGGCGCTGATCGGCAAGCCCGCCACGGTCACGATCAATATGCGCGTGGAACAGGCGGTGTCCGGTTCGGTGGTGGTGCGGCTGGGGGAGAAAGTGCTGTACCGCAAAACGCACCGCTGCCTGCCGGAACGGCGGATCCTGCTGCGCAATATCGTCTTGCCGGCCGAGGCTGAGCGTGATGCACTGCACATCAGCATCGAATCCGCAGGATGAACGACGGCAACGGCTTGCGTCTAACGCCCTGAAACCCGTAGTATTCCGTCAGTTAACGCCGCAAGTCTCGGCGGAGGCAGTCACTCTTACTAAAGGCAGCGAGTGTAATGTGAATGGATATCTCTAATTCCGTGGAAAGGCGCAATGAAATACTGGCGCTGATCCAGGCCAACGGCCGGGTTTACGTGAATGAGCTGGCGGATAAATTCCAGGTTTCGCAGGAAACCATTCGGCGCGACCTGAACAAGCTGGAAGACTATCGGCTGATCAAGAAGATCCACGGCGGCGCGGTGAGCAGCCAGTTTAAATTCGAGCATGAATTCAACGAGCGGGCCAAAATCGCCGAGGCCGAGAAGCGCGCCATCGCAGAGAAAGCGGTGACGCTGATCCAACCGGGCGATACGGTGTTCGTGGATTTCGGCTCCACCACGCTGGAGTTTGCCCGGCAGTTGGCGACGGTCGATCAGTTAACGGTCATCACCAACTCGCCGTTGATTGCCAACGTCTGTCTGGAGAATGACTCCATTGACGTGGTGCTGATCGGCGGGCAGTTCATCGACTCCAAAATGGCGTGCCTGGGTGCAATCGCGTTGAATAACATTGAGGCGTTTTTCGCCGATTACGCCATTATCGGTGCCGGCGCGGTCAATGTGCAGACCGGCGTAATGGATCAGAACGTCAATGAAGCGGCCATCGCGCGCAAAATGATGGCGCAGAGCCGCAAGTGCATCGTGCTGGCCGACGAAAACAAGCTGCGCGGGCATGCGATGACGCTGGTGGCCAAATGGCCCGAGGTCGATTATCTGGTGACCTCCGACAGCGGTAACGCATTAGAAGGCTTGGTTTTCCCCGCCAACGTTAATGTGTTGGTGGCGCAGGTCTAAAGGGGGAGAAGCCTTTCTCCATGCGGAGAAAGGCTCAAACCGCTTCCGTCAGGCGATATCGACCGCGCGCACCTCTTTGGATCTCAACTTCACGCGGATCGGCACCGATTTGTACGACGGCGTGCCGCTCTCCTCATCGATGTAATGCAGCGGCACCAGCACGTTGGCCTCCGGGTAGTAGGCGCCGACCGAACCGGCTGAGATGTTGTAGGCGATCACCGTGATGCCTTCCAGGCGCTGGGTGCTGCCGGGCAGCGCCGTTTCCAGATCGACCACGTCGCCATGTTCCAGCCCCAAACGTTGCAGATCGCTGTCATTCATGAACAGCACGTCGCGCCGGCCGAAGACCCCGCGGTAGCGATCGTCCAGAGCATAGATGGTGGTGTTGTACTGATCGTGGCTGCGCAGCGTTATGAGCCGCAACGTGTCTTTGTCTGTCGTTATCTCGTCCTCATGCAGCCCGCTGAACACGGAAAACATCGCCTTGCCCGTCGCCGTCGGCCACTGGCGTTCGGTCGGCGGCAGCGGCATGCGGAAGCCGCCGGGTTGGCGAATACGCGCGTTGTAATCGTCGAAGCCGGGAATGGTTTTTTCGATCAAATCGCGGATCACGTCGTAATCTTCGATCAGCTCATCCCAGGGCACCTTGCTGGCGGGCATCACCGCTTTGGCCATGCCGGCCACAATGGCGGGTTCCGAACGCAGCAGTTCCGACGCCGGTTTTAATTTGCCGGATGACGCATGCACCATCGACATTGAATCCTCCACCGTCACCGATTGCCGCCCGCCGGCCTGCATGTCCAGTTCAGTGCGGCCCAGGCAGGGCAGAATGAGGGTTTCTTTTGCCACCAACAGATGGCTGCGGTTGAGTTTGGTGCCGATATGCACGCTTAACTCCAGGGCTTTCATCGCCGGGAAGCTCTGCTCGGGGTCCGGCAATGCTACGGCGAAGTTGCCGCCCAGGCAGATCAACGCCTTCGAGGCACCATCGATCATCGCCTGCATGCATTTCACGGCATCGTGACCATGGGCTTTGGGCGGCGTGAAGCCAAACACCGTTTCCAGCTTTGCCAAAAAATCGGCCGACGGTTTTTCGGTGATGCCGACGGTGCGGTTGCCCTGCACATTGGAGTGGCCGCGCAGCGGGCAGATGCCGGCGCCCGGTTTGCCGATGTTGCCGCGTAGCAGCAGCAGATCGGCGATCAGGCGCACATTGGCCGTCCCTTTATTGTGCTGCGTAATGCCCATGCCGTAGGTCACGATGGTGGCGTTGGATTTCGCGTAAGCGGCGGCGACCTGTTGCAGATCACTGCGCGCCAGGCCGCTCTCCGCCTCAATCGCATCCCAATCGGTGGCCTTCAGATCGGCGGCGAAATCCGCAAAACCTTCCGTGTGCTCGGCAATAAAGGCGTGGTCCAGCGCATTGCCATGTTCGTCATCCAACTGCAGCAGCGCTTTGGCGATGCCTTTGAGCGCTGCGGCGTCGCCGCCGGCCTTGACCTGATAGTAGGTGGAGGCGATAGGGGTCGAACTGTAGGTCGCCATTTCGATGACGTTTTGCGGATCGGTGAAACGCTCGAGCGCCCGCTCGCGCAGCGGGTTAAACACGATAATCGGCACCTTTTTACGCGCCAGTTCATGCAGCGTGCCCATCATGCGCGGGTGATTGGTGCCCGGATTGTGCCCGATGGAGATAATCAGCTCCGCGCTGTCAAAGTCGTCCAGCGACACGGTGCCTTTACCGATGCCGATCGACTGGGGCAGGCCAACGCTGGTCGGCTCATGGCACATGTTGGAACAGTCGGGGAAGTTATTGCTGCCGAACTCCCGCGCAAACAGCTGGAACAGGTAGGCCGCCTCATTGGACGCCCGGCCGGAGGTATAAAACTCCACCTGCTCCGGCGGCAGCGTTTGCAAAACGGCGGCGATGCGTTGAAACGCCTCATCCCAGGCCAGCGGGCGCAAGGTGTCCGTCCCGGCGTCATAGCACAGAGGGGTTGTCAGGCGGCCATAGTCTTCCAACTGGTAATCGGTTTTCTGCAGCAGCGACGTTACGGTGTTCTGCGCCAGAAATTCGGGCGTCACGCGCTTGCTGGTCGCTTCCCAGGTCACGGCTTTGGCGCCGTTTTCACAGAACTGGAAGGTAGATCGATGTTCTTTATCCGGCCATGCGCACCCCGGACAATCAAAACCGTCGGGTTGATTGGTGCGCATCAGCGTCACCGGCGCTTCTAAGGTGTCCATCTGCGTGCGCACGGCGATGGCCGTCGCTTTTAGTGCGCCCCAACCGCCGGCGGGCCCATCGTAGGGATGCACCCCGGGTACTGCTCGTCTTTTCGCCATTGTTGATTGCCTCCGACATCGCTTACGATAAATGCAGGTGATTGATTTACTGAAAATATTATTTTTATCGTCCAAGATGGAACGCAAGCGCCGTCGCCGTTAAACGCGAGCCTGTCGATTCAGTATAGATGAGTGAAAAAGGGAGCAACGTCAGTCTGTGCGGGGAGAACGGCGGCCCGGCGTGGCTGAAGCGGGCCGCCGGCGCGTTACTTTTTCACCACCAGTCCGACGCCGCGGCCGCGCGGATCTGATGCGGTTTCCGGCGTGCGGCCATCGATGCGGATAGCCTGAATATCCCCCATGTTCCAGCCCTGGTCTTCGAGGGTGTAACCCATGGCCTTCAGCTCGTCTGCCGGTTTGCCGGTCAGCGGCGCAAAGCTGTCATAGTAGACGGTGTCCTTCGGCAACAGCTGATGGTGCACGCGCTGGGCGGCCACCGCCTGCGCCAGCGGCAGATGGTAATCGTAGAGATTGTTGATCACCTGAAAGATCGAGGTAAAGATGCGCGATCCGCCCGGCGTGCCTATCACCAGGGTGACGTCGCCGTCGCGGGTGATGATGGTCGGGCTCATCGAGGAGAGCATGCGCTTGCCCGGCTCGATGGCGTTGGCGTCGCTGCCCACCACGCCGAAGGCGTTGGCGACGCCGGGTTTGGCGCTGAAGTCGTCCATCTCGTCGTTAAGCAGGAAGCCGGCGCCTTTGACCACCACGCCGCTGCCGAAGTCCCAGTTGAGCGTATAGGTGTTGCTGACCGCGTTGCCGGCGGCATCGACGATCGAGAAGTGGGTGGTTTGGTGGGTTTCCAGCCCCGGCCGCACCTTTTCGGTCGGCGAGATCGCCGTCGGGTTGATCTCGGCGGCGCGTTTTTTCAGGTAGTCGGGGGCGATCAGCTGCGCTTCCGGCACCTGGGTGAAGTCCGGATCGCCGAGGTAGTCGGCGCGATCGGCGAACACGCGCTTTTCGATTTCCGCCAGCAGGTGGATGTAGCGCGCCGAGTTCAGCGGCACGCCCTTGAAGTCGGCGGCGCGATCTTCTTTGATCCCCAGCAGCTGCGCCAGCGCGATGCCGCCGGAGCTGGGTAGCGGGGCGGTATACACGGTGTTGCCGCGCCAGCTGATGCGCATCGGTTCACGCCATTTCACCCGATAGTCGGCCAAATCCGCCGCGCCGATCAGCCCGTTGTCGCGCTGCATTTGCGCCACCAGCAGGCGAGCGGTTTCGCCGTGATAAAAATCGTCGGCGCCCGATTTGGCGATGCGCTCAAGGGTGGCGGCCAGCTCCGGCTGCTTGAACACCGTGCCGGGCTTCATGGCGCCGAAATAGTCGCCGAAGTTGGTTTTACCGGCGAACAGCTTGTTGGCATCTTCGCGGTACTGATACTGCTGATCCGCCACGGTGAAACCTTGCCGGGCGTAACCGATCGCCGGCGTCAGCAGCTCGGCCCAGGGCAACTTGCCGAAGCGTTTATGCGCTTCCCACAATCCCAGCACGGTGCCCGGCACGCCGGCGGCGCGGCTGCCCACCAGGCTGAGATTCTCGATCACTTCGCCTTTCTCGTTCAGGTACATAGTTTTGCCGGCGGCCTTGGGCGCCACTTCGCGGTAGTCGAGGAAATAGGGTTTGCCGTCGACGTACAGCGTCATAAAGCCGCCGCCGCCGATATTGCCGGCTTCAGGGTAGGTAACGGCCAGGGTAAAGGCGGTGGCGACCGCCGCATCGACCGCATTGCCGCCGGCCTGCAGAATGTGCGCGGCGACCTTGGCGCCATACTGATCCGGGGCGGCGACCGCGCCGGCGGTCAGTTCGGCGGCAAAGGCAGCGGGAACGGTGCAGGCAAGGGCCACGCTCAGAGCTATCGTTTTCAATAAACCGGCAGACATAGAAGATCCTTTTAGCGATGTTCAGTTATCAGGTGAATTCAACTAATTATTTTGAAACAGCAGGTTAGCGCGTTTTCTTCGGGCTGTTGCGACGCTTTATTGAAAGTAGCAGCGGTCAGGCGGGGCCGCCTGACCAGAGTAGCAAATCGTGACGTGGCGCGTTATGCGCCGGCGGGCAGCGCCGACTGCAGCCATTGGCAGAAGTGCCGGGCGAGCGGATTGTGTTCGCTGTCGCGGTGCAGCAGCCACGCCCAGTTGGCGCCGCGCACGCGTTGCTCGGTTAACGGTTGCAGCAGCCCGGCGTCGCGCGCGTGTTGCGCCAGCAGTTGGCTGACCAACGCGATGCCGAGGCCGTTGCAGGCGGCGTCCAGCAGCAGACCAGGATCGGAGAAGTTCAGCCCGCTGTCTCGCTGGCCGACGTGCGCGCCGCCCGCCACCGCCCAGTGGCTCCAATCCATCTCGCGTTCGCCGTGCAAGGTCACGCGCTGCTCCGGCGTCAACGCCAGCAGGCTGGGGTGGCAGGCGGGGTAGAGTCGGTCGGTACAGAGAACGTTAAAGGTGCAGTCCGCCTGCGCGCTGAGATCGTCACGGATCGCCAGATCGATGCTGTCCGTCGCCATATCCGGCGGTTCAAAGCTGGTGAACAGCCACAGATCGATCTGCGGATGCTGCCGATTGAAGTCGCCCAGCCGCGGCGTTAGCCAGTGGCGGGCAAAGGCCGGGGTGGTGTTAACGATCAGTTGGTTGGGTTTGCGGTACTGATCCAAACGGCGAATGCCGACGGCCAGCTGTTGCAGCATCACCTGTGCGGTGCTGAACAGATCGTGGCCGGCGTCGGTCAGCACTACGCTGCGGCCGGTGCGGAAGAACAGCGGCTGTTCCAGAAACGCTTCGAGGCTGCGGATCTGCTGGCTGATGGCCGACTGGGTGAGGTGCAGCTCTTCGGCAGCCTGATGAAAACTGCCCAGGCGCGCCGCCGCTTCAAATCCGCGCAGGGCGCTCAAGAGGGGCCAGTATTTTAACATTATCGATAAGCCTGTCTAATCAGATATCCGCTAAATATATCGTTTGTCGCAGCGGCAGGGGAAGACTAGCATGAGATTCAAGCGCCGGAGCGCAAGAAATCCGGCTAACAGTTTGAATTTAAATCAATTTAAAGAGGCTATTTATGTCAACGCGTCGCACCTTTATCAAGCAGCTTTCGGCGGTGGCCGGTGTGAGCTTGACGGCATCATTGGGCATCCCGTTACGCGGTCACGCGAAAGCTGCGCTTAATCCGACCTGGCGGATGCCCGACGAAGGGGAACCGCAACAGCGGGCGTTTCTCGCTTTCGGCGCGCAGCGTGCGATTTGGGGCGGGTTCACCGCGGACGTGCAGGCAGCGCAGGGGCGCATCGCCCGCGCCATCGCCGAATTTCAGCCGTTGACGGTTTTTTGCCGCGGCAATGAACGGCAATTGGCTGAGGCCACCTGCGGCAGTCACAACGTCAGCTATGTTGTCACTGAGCTGGATGATATCTGGATGCGCGACATCGGCGCCAATTTCGTCGTCAATGACGCCGGCGAACTGGGCGCGGTGGATTTCAACTTCAACGGCTGGGGCGATAAGCAGCAACATGCCAGGGATGCGCGTCTGGCAGGGTTTGTCGCCAGGCGATACGGCGTCGCTCAACCGCGCTGCAGCGCGCTGGTAGGCGAAGGCGGCGGCATCGAGGTGGATGGGCACGGCACCGGCATCATGACCGAGAGCAGTTGGGTGAATGCGAACCGCAACCCGGGCTGGAGCCGAGACCGGGTTGAGCAAGAGCTGAAGGCGATGCTCGGCCTGCGCAAAATTATCTGGCTGCCGGGCATTAAAGGCCGAGACATCACCGATGCCCACGTCGATTTTTATGCCCGTTTCGTGCGGCCTGGCGTGGTGGTGGCCAACCTGGATACCGATCCGGCCTCTTATGATCATGCGGTTACCCAAGCGCATCTGGCGATCCTCAGAGCAGCGACCGACGCCGACGGCCGCACGCTGCAGGTACATACGCTTTCGCCGCCGCGGGCACCGCGCGAAAGCCGATTCAGTCGCCGCAACCCCGATTTCGCGGCGGGCTACATCAACTATTTCGTCATCAACGGCGCGGTGATCGCCCCTGAATTTGGCGATCCGCAGGCGGATAAGGCGGCGTTTGCGCTGCTGTCGGCGCTCTATCCGCAGCGCAAGGTGGTGCAGCTGGAGATCGACGCCATCGCCGGCGGCGGCGGCGGCATTCACTGCGTGACCAGCCAATTGCCGGTGCATGGCAAGCCAGACCAGTGAATGTTCAAAAAATGCGCACGCGGTTGTTTGTCGCCATAGGGTGTGATTGGCTGAGTGGAAACATAAGGAGGCCATAATGAACGACTCACCCTTGAGCATTCCCACCTGGTATCGCGATCCGCACGCAGAACAGGCCATGGCCGAAGGCCATGCGCCCATCTGGCGGCATCTGCTGAGCCTGGTGCCGGAACACGAATTGTCCGGCGTCAGGGTGCTGGACTTCGGCTGCAATCAGGGCGGTTTTCTGCGTCTGTTGCACCAAATCCGGCCATTTCGTGAAGGGCTCGGCGTTGATATCGCCCGCCAATCCGTCGAACACGCCAACCGCCTGAAAGGAAACCTGCCGATCGGTTATCAGACCGACACGCGGTTGACGGGTTATGAGAACCACTTCGATATCGCCTTCAGTCATGAAGTCATCTACCTGATTGAAGATATCGCGCAGCATGCCGCCGATATGCTGCGGGTGCTGAAGCCGGGCGGCGTTTATTATGCGGTGACCGGTTGCCACACCGACAACCCGCTGTGGCCGCAATGGCGCGAAAGGGTGGCTGAACAGACGCATACCGTGGTGCAGGATCGCGCTCTGGACGACTATGCGCGCATTTTCTCCGCCGCGGGATTCCAGGTCTCTGCCCGCCGGCTGGGCTTTTCCGGCTTCGTGCCCTATGAGCCGGACGGCTGGATGCCGAATATCGCGGCGGCGATCGACTACTATTGGCACACCAAAACGGTGTTTAGACTGGTTAAACCCTAAAAATCCCCACGCGGCGCTCGGTACGCCGCCGCTGACGAGATAAGATGGCGAGATTTATGATGGATGAGGATGCGAAAACAATGGACTTTCGTTTGAACACCCGGTTATCCCTGCTTATGGTCTCGCTCTTGGCGCCCGTTGTTGGGGCCAGTGCCGCTACGCTTACGCTCGATAATCAGGATCCGGCGGCGGTGTATCTCATTCCGGACGCGAAGCTGATTCAAGAACGCGAGGGGGTGAAAATCGCCGGGCAGTCATACCGTTATTTCGTACTTCAGCTCGCCGACAATCTCCAGTATGAAGGCTATATCACCCGATGCGCCGACGACGATGCCGATAAATTGAATGAACAAGCGCGGCGACAATTGAACCGTTGTACCGAACAGGTCATCGACGACCTGGATCGGTTGATGGAAAAGACCGCCAACTTGACATTCGACTACGGCGGTACGCAAAACGTTTATCGGGGCGAAGAACATTCAACGCCTTATTATTACTATTCATTCGCCCGCGTGGCCCACTATTATCAGACCGAAGACGGACGTCATCCCCTGTATGGTCTGGTTTATCGTTGCAAACAGCCGGCGAGCGATGCTCATCGGGAGCAAGAGCCTGATGCGACTGAAACGACGCAGCCGCCGGCTGAAGTGGAACGCTTTATTGCATTGGCAAAAAATCGCTGCGCCAATGTGCTGAAACCACGCTGAACGATATTGCTCCACCGTTTCCCGCTTCGACAAGATTTTACGCTATCCTTACGCAACCCTTTCAGAAGCGAATGTCTGCATTCGATATATTGAGAATAGTCATTCTCAATGGGATCGTATTGCAATGCAGAGAAAAACGCTTTGGGTGCTTGGGCTGTCGCTGTTGCTGGCTGCCTGCGATGGGCAAAACGCCGGTGCGCCGACGGGCGCAGGCGGTGAGCAGGAGGTCGGCGTCGTCACGCTGCGCGGCCAGTCAGTGACCCTGAGCAGCGAGTTGACCGGCCGGGTCAACGCCACCATGACTTCCGACGTGCGGCCGCAGGTCGACGGCATCATCAAGCAGCGGCTGTTCACCGAAGGGGCCGAGGTGAAAGCCGGGCAGGTATTGTACCAAATTGACCCCGCCAGCTATCAGGCCAACTACGATCAGGCCGCCGCCCAGCTGAAAAACGCCCAGGCCACGGTGCAATCCACCCGGCTCAAATCACAGCGCTATGCGGCGCTGGTGAAAGAGAACGGCGTTTCTCAGCAGGATGCGGACGATGCCAAAGCCGCCTATTTGGCGGCCGTGGCGTCGGTGTCCCAGTATCAGGCAGCGCTGGAGACGGCGCGCATCAACCTCGCCTATACCCAGGTGCGGGCACCGATCGACGGTCGCATCGGCATCTCATCGGTGACGCCGGGCGCGCTGGTCACCGCCAGCCAGACCGATGCGTTGGCCACCATCCGCGCGTTGGATCCGATCTATGTCGATCTGACCCAGTCCAGCGCCCAGTTGCTTAAACTGCGCCGTCAGCAGGCCGCTTTGCAGCGCGGTGCGGTCACGCCGGTCGCCATCAAGCTGGAGGACGGCACGCCTTATGCCCACGCCGGCAAGCTGGAGTTGACCGAGGTGGCGGTGGATGAGGCCACCGGTTCGGTCACGCTGCGTGCGGTGTTCCCCAACCCCGAGCATGAGCTGCTGCCCGGCATGTACGTCCACGCCACGGTGGATAACGGCGTCGATCCCAAAGCCATTCTGGCGCCGCAGCAGGGCATCACCCGCAACGCCAAAGGGGAAGCCACCGCGTTGGTGGTGGACGAGCAAAACAACGTGGCGCAGCGCACCGTCAGCGCCGAACGGGTGGTGGGCAGCAACTGGCTGACCGGCAGCGGGCTGAACGAAGGCGATCGTCTGATCGTCGAAGGCACCGGCAAGGTCACGATCGGCGCCGCGGTGAAGCCGGTTGAGGTTTCAGTCGACAAAACCCAACGCGGGGAGCAGTGATATGGCGCAGTTCTTTATCCGGCGGCCGGTATTCGCCTGGGTGATTGCCATCATCATCATGCTGTGCGGCCTGATGTCGATCAATTCATTGCCCGTCTCGCAGTACCCGGATGTCTCACCGCCGCAGATTTCCATCTCCGCCACTTACCCGGGCGCGGACGCGGAAACGCTGGAAAACAGCGTCACGCAGGTGATTGAGCAGCAGCTCACCGGCCTGGACGGCCTGCTGTATTTCTCTTCGACCAGCAGCTCCAGCGGCTCGGTCAGCATCAACGTCACCTTTGATCAGGGCACCGATCCGGATATCGCTCAGGTGCAGGTGCAAAACAAGGTGCAGCAGGCGGAAAGCCGTTTGCCGAGCGCGGTCACTGCGCAGGGCGTGACGGTCAAGAAATCCCAGAGCAGCTTCCTGCTGATCGTCGGGCTGTATGACGAAAGCGACAAGGCGACAATGGCCGATATCTCCGACTATCTGGTCAGCAACCTGCAGGATCCGCTGTCGCGCATCGAGGGCGTGGGGGACGTGCAGGTGTTCGGCTCGGAATATGCGATGCGTATCTGGCTGGATCCGACCAAGCTGGCGAGCTATGCGCTGATGCCTTCCGACGTGCAGACGGCGATCGAAGCGCAAAACACCCAGGTGTCTGCCGGCAAGGTAGGCGATCTACCGGCCGCGGCCGATCAGCAGCTGACCGCCACGGTAAAGGCGCAGTCGCGGCTGCAAACGCCGGAACAGTTTCGCAATATCATCCTGAAAAGCGACAGCAGCGGCGCGCTGGTGCGGCTGGGTGACGTGGCACGGGTTGAGCTGGGCAACGAAGACTACTCCGCCAGCGCGCACCTCAATGGCCACCCGGCGGCGGGGATTGCGGTCAAGCTGGCGGCGGGCGCCAACGCCCTGAGCACCGCCAAACTGGTTAAGGCCAAGGTGGCGGAATACCAAAGCGCGATGCCGCAGGGCTACAAGGTGGCCTACCCGAAAGACAGCACCGACTTCATCAACATCTCGATCGAGGAGGTGGTGAAAACGCTGTTTGAAGCGGTGGTGTTAGTGGTGGTGGTGATGTTCGTGTTCCTGCAAAACCTGCGCACCACGCTGATCCCGACCATCACCGTGCCGGTGGTGTTGCTGGGCACCTTCGGCGTGCTGGCGGCGTTCGGCTATTCGATCAATACCCTGACGCTGTTCGGCATGGTGCTTGCGATCGGGCTGTTGGTGGACGACGCCATCGTGGTGGTGGAAAACGTCGAACGCGTGATGCGTGAAGATAAACTGCCGCCGCGCGAGGCGACGGAGAAATCGATGCGCGAGATCACCGGCGCGCTGGTCGGCATCGCGCTGGTGCTGTCGGCGGTGTTTCTGCCGATGGCGTTCTTCGGTGGTTCCACCGGGGTGATCTACCGTCAGTTTTCAATCACCGTCGTTTCCTCGATGGTGCTGTCGGTGGTGCTGGCGTTGACGCTGGCGCCGGCGCTGTGCGCCACATTGCTGAAATCGACGCATGAAGAACAGACCGACAAAGGGCTGCTGGGTAGATTCAACCGCGGTTATAACCGGCTGCAGGAGAAGTACGCCGACAAGGTCGGCGCAGTGATCCACCGGCCAACGCGCTATCTGCTGCTGTACGGTCTGCTGTTGATCGCCGCGGCCGTGATGTACCTGCGTTTGCCGACCGGTTTCCTGCCCAATGAGGATCAGGGTTCGGTGATGGTGCAGTACACCTTGCCGGCCGGCGCCACCAACGCGCGCACCTCGGCGGTGAGCGAGGCGGTGACCGCCTATTTCCTCGATCAGGAAAAGGCCAACGTCAGCACCATTTTCACCATCAACGGTTTCGGTTTCAGCGGCAGCGGGCAAAACGCCGGCATGGCGTTCGTCAGCCTCAAAGACTGGAGCCAGCGCAGCGGCAGCGAGAACACCGCCGACGCCATCGCCAAACGCGCCATGGCGCACTTCGCTTCGCTGCGCGACGCCCAGGTGTTCTCCATGAGCCCACCGGCGATCGACGGTTTCGGTCAGTCCGACGGCTTCACCTTCGAACTGCAGGCCAAAGGGGCGACCACCCGCGCCGAGCTGCAGGCGATGCGCGACCAGATCGTCGCCGCCGCCGGCAACAATCCGGCATTGCTGGCAGTGCGCGCCAACACCTTGCCGGACACCCCGCAGCTGCAGGTGGAGATCGACAACGGCAAGCTGCAGGCGCTCGGCCTGAGCGCCGGTGACGTCAACAGCACCCTCAGCAGCGCGTTCGGCAGCACCTACATCAACGACTTTATCGACCGCAACCGGGTGAAAAAAGTCTATATGCAGGGCGACGTGCAGTACCGCGCCAAGCCGGAAGACCTCGACCGCTGGTT
This sequence comes from Serratia sp. CY47444, assembly GCF_052168635.1. Lineage (NCBI taxonomy): Bacteria > Pseudomonadati > Pseudomonadota > Gammaproteobacteria > Enterobacterales > Yersiniaceae > Serratia > Serratia sp. CY47444. The sequence continues at coordinate 157,037 of NZ_JBJNMH010000001.1, read as the reverse complement.
TGTGCGCGGCACCAATGCGTCGGGCGCCAGCAGCATGACGCCGTTCTCCGCCTTTGCGTCTTCGCACTGGATCTACGGGCCGGAGAACCTGTCGCGCTATAACGGGCTGTCGTCGTTCGAGATCACCGGGCAGGGCGCCGCCGGCGTCAGCTCCGGTACGGCGATGAGCGAGATGGAGAAACTGGCGGCGAAATACTCCGCCGGCAGCAGCTATTCCTGGAGCGGGCTCTCCTATCAGGAACGGCTGACCAGCGGCCAGGCGTCGTCGCTGTACGCCATTTCGCTCATCGTGGTGTTCCTGTGCCTGGCGGCGCTGTATGAGAGCTGGTCGATTCCATTCGCGGTGATGTTGGTGGTGCCGATGGGTGTGGTGGGCTCGCTGCTGGCGATCACGCTGCGCGGGCTGGAAAACGACATCTACTTCCAAGTGGCGCTGCTCACCATCATCGGCCTGTCGGCGAAGAACGCCATTTTGATCGTCGAGTTCGCCGAGGAGATGCACCAGCGGGGGGAAACGCTGATTGGCGCGGCGGTCCACGCGGCACGCATGCGCCTGCGGCCGATCCTGATGACCTCGCTGGCGTTCACCGCCGGGGTGCTGCCGCTGGCGGTATCCAGCGGCGCTGGCGCCAACAGCCGAATCGCCATCGGCACCGGCATTATCGGCGGTACGGTCACCGCCACCGCATTGGCCATCTTTTTCGTCCCGCTGTTTTATGTGTTGGTGCGCCGCATGTTTACCCGCCGGCCCGCCAACCCGCCGTCACAGGCAGGAGAATAACGTGTTGCAACGAGTCATGATGTTAACTTTACCGCTGCTGCTGACCGGCTGTCTGTCGCTGGATCCACACTACCAGCGCCCAGCGGCGCCGGTGCCCGCCAACCTGCCGCAGGGCGAAGCCGCCGGCAAGCAGGCGTTGAGCTACCCGGACGTCGCCTGGCGCGACTATGTGCAGGACGCCAGGCTGCGGCAGGTGGTGGCGCTGGGGCTGGACAGCAGCCGCGATCTGCGCGAGGCGATCGCCAATATCGCCTCGGCGCGCGCCCTGTACGGTGAGCAGCGCTCGGCGCTGTTCCCGACGATCAACGCCACCGCCGACGGCAGCCGCGGGCGTTCGCTGACCGGTAGCGGCAATGCCACCGCCATCAGTCAGAGTTATGAAGCGCAGGCCGGCGTCAGCGCGTTCGAGCTGGATCTGTTCGGCAAAAACGCCAGCCTGTCGCGCGCGGCGTTCGAAACTTACCTGGCCAATTCGGAGGCGGCGAAAAGTACTCGCCTGACGCTGATCGCCGATATCGTCACCGACTGGGTGGCGGTGGCGGCCGAGCGCAGCAATCTGGCGGTGGCGCAGCAGACGATGGAAAGCGCCAAACGTTCGCTGGACGTGACGCGTAAGAACCAGCAGCACGGCATTGCGTCGCTGGTTGACGTGGCGTCGGCGGAGACCGTTTATCAACAGGCGCGATCGGACGCCGCCAGCTATGCGACCAGCGCCGCGCAGGCGAAAAACGCGCTGGATTTGGCGGTGGGGCAAAGCGTGCCGGAAAATCTGCTGCCGAGCGGTATCGATGGGCTCGGCGAAATCATGCGCAATCTGCCGGCTGGGGTGTCTTCGCAGGTGCTGCTGACGCGGCCGGACGTGCTGCAGGCTGAGCATAACCTGAAATCCGCCAACGCCAACATCGGCTCGGCGCGGGCGGCGTTTTTCCCGTCGATCAGCCTGACCGCCAGTGGCGGCGTGGGCAGCGGTGAACTCTCCTCGTTGTTCAGCCACGGCGCCGGCGTCTGGTCGTTCGCACCGAGCATCAGCCTGCCAATCTTCAGCGGCGGCTATAACACGGCTCAGCTCAACTACACCCAGGCGCAGAAAGACCTGTATGTCGCCACCTATGAGAAAGCGGTGCAGACGGCATTTCAGGAAACCGCCGACGCGCTGGCGCGCAAAGCCACGCTGCAGGAACAGCTGGCGGCGCAAACCGGCTATGTGGCGGCGGCGCAGCAATATTATCGCCTGGCCGAGCTGCGTTACCGCCAGGGCGTGGACAGTTATCTGACCTTGCTGGACGCGCAGCGCACGCTGTACACGGCGCAGCAGTCGCTGATCGCCGCGCAGCAGACCGCGTACGACAATCAGGCCACCCTGTATAAAGTGTTGGGCGGCGGCGTTACCGCCGAGCGGCAGGGGGACGGCGTCATCGCCGATAAGGCGACGCTCAGCCGCTAACCCTGGACCGCGCGCGCCAGGTGTTTGGCTGCGCGCGGTTTTTTTATGGAAAGTGTAAAGAAACAGAAAACCCGGCCGGCGGGCAGAACTCGCTGCGGTGAGCAGAGTCAGACAGAGAACCGCATTCATCTTTTATTCATATCGGCTCGAGGTCGTCATGGCAGAAGATATTCAGCAACAGGTCATCGCGCTTATCGCCGCATTCAACACGCCAGGGCGGTTGAAGAAGGGCGTGGCCATCACCCCGGAAACCGAGATCAACACCGCGCTTCACCTGTCGTTCAGCGATTCCAATACGCTGATGCGCCGCTACTTCGATACCTTCGGCGTCGACAGCGGCAACTATAACCACGAGCTGTATTTCCAGCCGCCGGCCAACACCGGGCGCTGGTTTTCTCCCTCCGCCTGCAAAGAGCACCCCCGGCCGCTGTGCGTGTCGATGCTGGTGCGCTCCGCGCGCGCCAAACGCTGGCTGTACGACATCCACTTCCTGATCGAGCAGCTCCGCTAGCGCCGCATTACTGCTCCAATACCTCGGCGAACTTCGCCAGCCACTGCGGGTGCGCCGGCCAGGCCGGGGCGGTGACCAGATTGCCGTCGACGTGCGCCTGATCGATGCCGATCTCCGCATAATGGCCGCCGCCGAGCCGTACCTCCGGCGCGCAGGCCGGGTAGGCGCTGCAGGTGCGGCCCTTCAACACCCCGGCCGCCGCCAGCAGCTGCGGGCCGTGGCAAACGGCGGCGATCGGTTTTTTGGCGGCGTCGAACGCCTGCACCAGCGCGATCACGTCGGGATTCAGGCGCAGGTATTCGGGCGCCCGACCGCCGGGGATCAACAGCGCGTCATAGTGTTCTTCTTTGGCGGCGGCAAAGTCGGCGTTCAGGGTGAAACGATGACCGGGTTTCTCGCTGTAGGTCTGCGCGCCGTCAAAGTCGTGGATCGCGGTCTGGATGTAGTCGCCGACGGCTTTGCCGGGGCACACGGCGTCCACCCAATGGCCGATCATCTGCAATGCCTGAAACGGCACCATAGTTTCGTAATCTTCGGCGTAGTCGCCGACCAGCATCAGGATTTTTTTCTTGCTCATGATCACAACTCCTGCAGGAGGGGGAATGCCTAAGGTATAGCCCAGCCCCCCTGGGAATGCGAACCGCAAAGCGCCTATCTATACTCGTGATACTGCGGCGCTTTTCTCGCCGCTCATTCCCAGGGAGGATCCCCGATGCTGAATCTGGCTACCTTGCTTGAAGAGAGTGCGCGCACCTGGCCGGAACGGCCGGCGGTGATACAGGACGATATCCCACTCAGCTATCGGGCGCTGAACGAAATGGCCAACCGGGTGGCGAATTTGCTGGTCGCGCGCGGCGTGCAGCCCGGCGAACGGGTGGCGCTGGCCTGCCCAAATCGACCGGAGTTTCCGGCTATCTATTACGGCATTCTCAAAAGCGGCGCGGTGGTGGTGCCGCTCAATATTCTGCTTAAAAGCGCAGAGTTCGACTACTACCTGGCGGATTCAGCGGCGGTGGCGCTGTTCTGTTTCGAGGGCAGCAGCGGCTTGCCATTGGGGGAAGAGGCGCTGCGGGCGGCGGCGAAGGCGGAGCAATGCCGCGAGGTGTTTATCATCGGCGATCGGCTACCGCTCGAGGGGGAACGTTTCAGCGCGGCGATAGCCGAGCAGGCTACCGAATTCGCTTCGGCCGCGACGCTCGAAAACGACACGGCGGTGGTGCTCTACACCAGCGGCACCACCGGCCGGGCCAAAGGCGCGGAATTGACCCACGCCAACCTGGTGCTCAACGCGCTGGGATCGGTACGGCTGTTCGACGGCTCAGAGACGGAGCCCGATCGCCATTTGGTGACCCTGCCGCTGTTCCATACGTTCGGCTCGACGGTGCAGATGAATGCCGGGTTTTCCGCCGCCGCTACCCTGGTGCTGGTCGAGCGCTTCGACGCCGCACAGGCCATCGCGCTGATGCAGCGGCACGGCATCACCTTCTTCGCCGGGGTGCCGACCATGTATTGGGCGCTGTTGAATGCGCTGGATGAGCACACGGATATCGAGCGCTTGCGCAGCACGCTGCGTATGGCGGTCTCCGGCGGCGCCAGTTTGCCGGTGCAGATCCTGGAGGATTTTTCACGTCGCTTCGGCGTCAACATTCTCGAAGGATATGGGCTGTCGGAGACCAGCCCGGTCGCCACCTTTAACCATCCGCACCGCGTGACCAAACCTGGTTCCATCGGCCAACCGATCTGGGGCGTGGAGGTTCGCTTGCTCGACGTTACCGGGCAGCCGATCGACGGAGTCGATCAGGTGGGGGAGATCGCGGTACGCGGTTACAACATCATGAAAGGCTATCTGAACCGCCCCGAGGCGACGGCGGACGTGCTGGAAAACGGCTGGTTTCGCACCGGGGACCTGGCGCGCCGCGACGCCGACGGCTTCTATTTCATCGTCGATCGGGCCAAGGATATGATCATCCGCGGCGGGTTCAACGTCTATCCGCGTGAGATTGAAGAGGCGCTGATTCGCCATCCGGCGGTGTCGTTGGTGGCGGTGATCGGCGTCGAGCATCCGTCGCTGGGCGAAGAGATCAAAGCGGTGGTGGTATTGAAAGAAACGGAGGAGCCCATCGAGGAGGAAACGCTGATCGCCTGGAGCCGGGAGCGGCTGGCGGCGTTCAAATATCCGCGTATCGTCGAGTTTGTCGAACGCTTGCCGATGACCAGCACCGGTAAGGTGTTGAAACGCTGTTTGCGCTGAGGAGAATCCGGCCTGCCGGGGCAGGCCGGGATACGGGCATCAACCTGGGTAGATGCCGCGCTCTTTACGTGCGGTCAGGATGCGCTCACAGGCCACGATATAAGCGGCGGTGCGCAGGCTGCACTCTTTCTCGGCCGCCTTGTTCCAGACGTGGACCATCGCGTCGGTCATGATCTTGTCCATACGCTCGTTGATCTCGGACTCGCTCCAGAAGTAGCTCGCCATATCCTGAACCCACTCGAAGTAACTGACCGTTACGCCGCCGGCGTTACAGATAACGTCCGGAACCACGGTGATGTTACGGGAGCGCAGAATGTCGTCCGCTTCTGGGAAGGTTGGGCCGTTAGCCCCTTCCAGCACCAGCTTGGCGCTGAGGATTTCGGCGCGTTGACGGGTGATCTGGCCTTCCAGCGCCGCTGGGATCAGAATGTCCATGTCAACCGACCAGAACGCTTCGCTCTCGATCTCGCTGGCACCCGGGAAGCCGGCGATCTGCTTGTGCTTGGCCTGGTATTCGGTCAGCGCCACCAGGTCAATGCCGTCGGCGTTGAACAGGGTAGCGGAGTGGTCCTGGATGGTGACGACGCGCGCGCCGACGCCGACGAACAGACGGGCCGCTTCGCTACCCACGTTACCGAAGCCTTGTACCGCCACTTTGGCGCCTTCGATCTGCACGCCCAGACGCTTGGCCACTTCGCTGCCGGTCACGAACACGCCGCGGCCGGTCGCTTTCTCACGGCCCAGGGAGCCGCCGAGGTGGATGGGTTTGCCGGTGACCACGCCGGTGATGGTGGTGCCGTGGTTCATGGAGTAGGTGTCCATCATCCAGGCCATCACTTTGGCGTTGGTGCCGACGTCCGGCGCAGGGATGTCTTTCTGTGGCCCGATGATGAAGCCGATTTCGCTGGTGTAGCGGCGGGTCAGTCGCTCCAGTTCACCTTCAGACAGTTTGAACGGATCGACGCGGATGCCGCCTTTGGCGCCGCCGTACGGCAGGTTGACCGCGGCACACTTGATGGTCATCCAGGCGGACAGGGCCATCACTTCGTTCAGATCGACGTCAGGGTGGAAGCGGATACCGCCTTTGCCCGGCCCACGCGACAGGTTGTGCTGTACGCGGAAACCTTCGAAGTGACGGATGGTGCCATCGTCCATCTGCAGCGGGATATCAACAATCAAAGCGCGTTTAGGGTGACGCAGCGTATCAACCCAGCGTGAGAGGTCGCCGAGGTAAGGGGCGACGCGATCGATTTGTTGCAGATATGTAGCCCAAGCGGTGGTGCTGCTGTCTGAAGCGTAGGATAGCTTTTCCATAACCAACCTTTATATTTTAGAGGTATTTATTTCGTTTAACCGTGGATTAGCAAGCGCATAACACTTTGCGACGCTAAATTTACCACTAATTATGCCGGTTGTTAGCCCCCCTCTCATCGGGCCAGCGGACGGTTTTTCGCCGCCTGCAGGGCGGCAAATGAATAGTTAATTACTTTTTGTCGACGGTGAGCGAGTTCATGCATATTTTATGCATATAAAGCGCATAAAACCCCTTTTTATCTATTTTTCAGAAGCTTGAATGTGATCAAAAAGTTTCATTTTATTTAACTGCCATGTTGACAATGGCATTTCCCCTCGCCAGAGTTAAATTAATGTTAAAACGACTCCGGCGTCGTTTTTTTGTTGCACAAGGGAAAGCATAACTATTTGATATTGTAGTATTTACCCACCACGCTCAGGCTATGTTCGCCAAACGTGGGCGATACGACGGCTCACGAGAGCATTTTCTCGGTACCCATTATTATTACCTCCCTGTTACAACGGGGCGGGCACACTTTTTTGCCGGTTAGAACGCTCACGGGCGTTTCACTCCTGCTGCAGCCGCATATCGGTTGCTTAATCGCCTTAATGACGGACAGGTAACACCATGACAAAAAATCACTGCGATCGGCTGAACCCAGGTTCAGCCGAGGGGCCAAACTGTGCCCAAACCTTGCAGCGCGGGCTGAGCGCGCGCCACATTCAACTGATTTCGATCGGCGGCGCCATCGGCACCGGGCTGTTTATGGGCGCCGGGAAAACCCTCGCGCTGTCGGGCACCTCCATCGTACTGACTTACGCCATCGTCGGCTTTTTCATGTTCATGGTCATGAGGGCGATGGGGGAGCTGCTGCTCACGCGGCTCGATTACCGTTCGTTCGCCGATTTCGTCTCCGAATACCTGGGGCCGCGCGCCAGCTTTTTTCTCGGCTGGTCCTACTGGCTGAGCTGGGTCGTGACCTGCATTGCCGACGTGGTGGTGTGCGGCGGTTATGTGCAGTATTGGCTGCCTAACGTCTCGCCCTGGCTGCCGGCGCTGCTGACGCTGGGGTTTCTGTGTCTGTTCAACATGCTGTCGGTCAAGATGTTCGGCGAAGCCGAATTCTGGTTTGCGATGATCAAGGTGGTGGCGATCGTCGCGTTGATCGCCACCGGTGCCTGGATGGTGTTCAGCGGATGGACCTCGCCGGACGGCGTGACCGCTTCGCTGCATAACGTCACCGATCCCGCCATTTTCATGCCGCACGGCATCTTCGGCTTTTTCGCCGGGTTCCAGATCGCCATTTTCTCCTGTACCGGCATCGAGCTGCTGGGCACGATGTCGGCGGAGACCAAAAACCCGCAGAAGGTGCTGCCGAAGGCGATCAACGCGATCCCGGCGCGCATCATCGTCTTCTACGTGTGCTCGATGCTGACCATTATCGCCGTCACCTCGTGGAGCCACATCTCGCCGGACAGCAGCCCGTTCGTGATGCTGTTCGATCGGGCGGGGCTGCCGGCTGCCGCCGCGGTGATCAACTTCGTGGTGCTGACTTCGGCGATGTCCTCGGCCAACAGCGGGGTGTATTCCAGCACCCGCATGCTGTACAGCCTGTCGATGGAAAAGCACGCCCACGGTCAGTTCCGCATTCTGTCTCGCACCACGGCCATTCCGATCCGCAGCCTGCTGTTTTCCTGCTTCTGCATGGTGGCCGGCACCTTGCTGCTGATACTGGTGCCGAACGTCATGACGCTGTTCACCATCGTCTCTACCGTGGCGGCGATCCTGGTGGTTTACAGCTGGGGCATGATTTTGGTCGCCTACCTGGTGTATCGCCAGAAGCGACCGGATCTGCACGCCGATTCCAATTTCAAAATGCCGGGCGGGGTCGCGATGGCCTGGCTGACGCTGGCATTTTTCGCCTTTACGCTGGTACTGATGGTGTTCGATAGCGATACGCTGATCGCGCTGTGCAGCATGCCGCTGTGGTTTACCACGCTCGGGCTGATCTGGCGCTATCGGGTCCGCGACAGCGTGGCGCACGAGAGCTACGTGTTTTATCGGCGTGGCGCCGAGGCGGAATAACCGGCGAAGGATACGCCGCTTGCCGCCGCTCCACTCGGCAAGCGGCGGCAACTGCGGTATGCTAAGCGGCTGAACAGCAAACCAAACCGGGCCATACGGAGACCCCCAGCGTGCCGAACTCTTCTTCTCAACTCGAACTTTTGCGCTCGGTCGCTGACGGCATCGCGGCGCTGTTTTTCCCGAATGCGGAAGTGGTGATCCACGATCTGGCCACCAACAAGATTGCCTATCTGGCGAACAACCTGTCGAAGCGCAAACCGGGCGACGACGCAGGGCTGGAAGACTTCGAGCTCGATGGCGGCGCCGGCGTGACCGGCCCCTATGAGAAGCTGAACTGGGACGGCAAAAAGATGCGTTCGGTGAGCATTGCCGCACGCGACGAACAGGGCAAGCCCAGCTATCTGCTGTGCATCAACCTGAGCACCGCGATGTTTGAGGACGCCCGCAACGCGCTGGACATGTTCCTGACGGTCACGCGATTGCAACCTCAGCCACAAGAGCTGTTCAAAGACGACTGGCAGGAGAAGATCAACACTTTCCTGCACGATTGGCTGCGGCGCGAAAACGCCGCGCTCGGCGCGCTGAGCCGCGAACAAAAACGGCGACTGGTCAGCGATCTCTACCATCAGGGCGCGTTCAAGGCCAAAAGCGCCGCGGACTACATCGCCAACGTGCTGTCGATGGGGCGCGCCACGGTGTACAAGCACTTGCGGGAATTGAAGCAGGAGTAAAGGCGGCGGGAAAGGGCACGACGCCCCAGGGCGAATGCCGAGGTAGCGCAATAGCTGCGATGATCGTTTATGAACGGTCTGAGACGACGTCCTGAAGAAGCCAGTCGTGGAAAATTTTCACTTCATCACGCATGACATGTTGCTGCGGGGTGACCAGATAGTAGGACCATCTAAGTGGCCAGCGATGGTCGGGATGGAGATGAACCAACTGCCCGGTCTCGATAAGCTGCTTTACCAGAGCGTTTCGAACGATGGCCACGCCCCTGCCGCTCAGCGCCGACAGGATCACTGCTGAAGTAGAATTGATATGCAGCCCGCTTTCCCGCGTTTCGGGCGCACCGACCGCTCTCAGTACATCACCCCATGATGGAAAATCCGCACCAGGATGCGGCGTGTCATCGTGAATGAGTTTTTGCGTGGCGAGCCATTCACTGCAGGCCATTTTCTCGGGGGGAGCCAGGCGTGGACTGCAGACCAGCACGGCTTCCTCATCCATTAGCCAGGTTTTACTCACGCCGGGCCACTCTCCCTGTCCACAGCGAATGCCGATATCTGCCTCGCCATACGACACGTCCATCAGCTTTTCCGTGACGTTAAGCCGCAGATCGATATTCTCATGCGTTTCCGCAAACCGGTTCAGGCGGTCCATCAGCCAGTTCATCATCAGTACCTGGGACGCCGTCACCACGACCACCGAGCGTGACCGGCGACCACGAAGCTTACTTAAACCGGTTTCCAGTTTATCGAGACCTTGAGTGATATCTTGTAGGGCCTCCTGCGCTTCGTCTACCAGCGTCAGTCGCTCCTTGCCGGAGCGGGTGCGGTGAAGAAGCGGGTGTCCGACCCAGTCTTCCAGCGAACGGACCAACTGACCTACGGCGGCGGGTGTGACACCCAGCTCCTGTGCCGCGCCGGTAAAACTGCCATGCCTGGCGGTGGCTTCAAAAGCGTGCAGCCATTTAAGTCGGTTTAACGATCGCATTGTGATCATCCTGATTCATTCTTTTCCTCAGTATACGCCGGCGAGAAAGATTTTCTTTCCTGTGTCGCAATTTCTTCTCAGTCGTCAATCGGTTTTCAGGGTGGCAATCTGGTTTCACACGATGAGAAGCCAGGCTTCTTATTAATGACAACCAGATGAATGTAAAGAGGTTAGCGATGAATACATCTTTTGCTGGCAAAAAACTGTTAGTGGTCGGCGGTACAAGCGGTATGGGCTTCGAAACGGCGAAGCGGGTCCTGAAAAGCGGCGGCAGCGTGGTGCTTGTTGGCCATCGTCAGGACAAAGCCGAGCAGGCCCGTCAGGCGCTGGCTGCAGACGGCCAGGTTTCCGTCATCGTTGCAGACCTGATGAAAGAAGAAGGTCTGCAGCATGTAGTGAACATCATTAACGCCGAACACAAAGATATCAGCCTGCTGGTCAATGCGGCTGGCGTGTTCTTCCCGAAACCGTTTACAGAACATGAAGCGTCAGACTATGACATGTACATGAGCATTAACCGCGCCACGTTTTTTATCACCCGCGACGTAGTGCGCAATATGGTCGAGGCCGATATCAAAGGCGCTATCGTCAATATTGGCTCTATGTGGGCACGACAGGCCATCGGTGCCACACCGTCTTCAGCCTACTCAATGGCCAAAGCCGGTCTGCACGCGCTGACCAAAAACCTGGCTATTGAACTGGGTGAAAAAGGGATCCGTGTGAATGCGGTTTCTCCAGCTGTCGTTCACACGCCGATTTATGAGGGCTTCATTCCGAAAGACGACGTCAAGGATGTGATGAACAGCTTCGACAGCTTTCATCCGATCGGACGCGTGGGTTCACCGGTCGACATCGCGGAAACCATCACTTTCCTGCTTTCTGACAAGACTGGCTGGGTGACCGGCGCTATCTGGGATATCGATGGCGGCGTGATGGCGGGGCGTAACGCCTGATGACCATGCCGCACGAGTTAACCCGCGTGCGGCATGGGGATTGGACAAAGGCGTGGGTTGCAAGGGGCAGCATCTTACGGCCCCTTGCTCATTTTCATTTATCGCCCGAAAACGTCATCAATACCTTCAGAAAAACGCTAACTGACAAACATTACGATGTTGGCCACCCCTTTTTGTTACCAGCGGTAGTTGACCGAAGCGATGATGCTGCGGCCGCTGCCGTAGAAGCAGGCGTACTCGCCGCTGCAGGATGAGACGTATTTCTTGTCCGTCAGGTTCTGCACGTTGAGCTGGAGCGCCGCACCGCGCAGCGCCGACGAAGCCTGGCCGAGGTCATATTTCACCATGGCATCGTACAGCGTGTAGTGCGGCACGTCGTACTGGCCGGTGGCGTCGGCTGGCGCATCGCCGATGTAACGCACGCCGCTGCCGACGGTCAGGCCGTTCAGCGCACCGCTCAGGACGCTGTAGCTGCCCCAGGCGGAGGCCGCGTGGCGCGGGATGCCCGCCGGGCTGTGGCCAATTTCATCCGCCGAGTTGGAGTCTTTGGTCACTACGTCGGTGTAGGTATAAGCGGCGGTCAGCGTGATCTCCGGCGTAGGCTGAGCGTGCACTTCCGCCTCAATCCCTTTGGATTTCACCTCACCGATCTGCTCGTAGGCGGAGGTGAGACGGTTGTAAGACGCCACATTGCGCTGGGTAATGTCGAACCAGGAGAGGGTCAGCAGGGTGTTGCCGCCCGGGATCTGGTACTTCACGCCCACCTCGGTTTGTTTGCCGGTGGTCGGCTTGAGCGGATCGGCGCCCGCGGCACTTGGGTACAGGTTAGGATCGAACGAGGTACTGTAGCTGACATACGGTGAAATGCCGTTGTCGAAGGCGTAGAGCAGGCCCGCGCGGCCGGTGAACTGGGCATCGTTATAGGTCTGCTCTTTGCCGCCGCTGGTGCGATCGCGGGTGTTGACCTGCGACCAGTCCTGACGGCCGGACAGCAGCAGGTTCCAGTTATTCCACTCCAGCTGGTCCTGCAGATACACCCCGACCTGATTCAGCGTCTTCAAATTGCTGGAAGCCAGCGCCAACGTGCTGCCATCGATGCTGGGGCGAACCGGATTGGCCCAGTCGATCGGGTAATCGTTACCGCGATCGCGATACATCTTCGAATCGATATGGCTGTAGCGGTAATCCAACCCGCCCAGCACCGTGTGCTTCACCTCGCCGGTGTCGAACAAACCCTTCAGCTGGTTATCCACGCCAAACTCGTTGGTCATCTGCGTTTCATGCTGTGCCATGCGGGTGACGGTGTGGTCGTTGACCGTCGAGTTTACGTTATAAACCAGATATTTATAGTCTTCATCACGGTGGGTGAAGCGCAGGTTCTGGGTAAACGACAGCGCATCGCTGAAGTTATGCTCGAGGCTGTAGCCGATCGACGCCTGTTCGCGCCGCGACTTGTTGAAGCTGGGCTCGCTGATGTTGAAGTCATAGGGTACATAGCCCGCGCTGGTCGGGAACAGCGTGCCGGCGCGCGGCAGGAAGTTGCGCGATCCGGCTTTCGGATCGTTCTGGTAGCTGGTCAACAGCGTAAAGCTGGTGTCTTCGTTCGGTAGCCAGGTGAAGGCCGGGGCGATGGCCACCCGTTGCTGCTTGCTGTCTTTGACAAACTCATGTTCGGTTCTGGCGATACCGTTCAGGCGGTAGAACAGGGTGTTGTCGTCGTTAAGCTTGCCGCCAAAATCAAACGCCGTTTCCGCCAGATGGCGGTTGCCGGTGCTGAATTTGACTTCGTGAATGCTCTGGGCGGTAGGGCGCTTGCTGGTCATCACCACCACGCCGCCGGGGCTGACCTGGCCGTACAGCACGCCGGCCGGGCCGTGCACCATCTCCACGCGCTCCAACAGCCAGGGATCGATCTGCCCGGCGCCGCCATTTTGGCTCGAGAGGCCAAAGTGCAGGCCGTCGAGCAGCTTGGGCGCATAACGGAAGCCGCGGCTGATCACTTCGTCATTGCGGTTGGAGTTGCCGCGGTAGGTGGTGATCACCCCGCTGGTGTAGTTCAATGCGTCGGCGACCGACGCCGGCTCCTGGTCGTTCATCTGCTCGCGCGTGACCACCGAGATGGCCTGCGGCGTCTTACGCAGAGCGGTGGCGGTCTTGGTGCCAGCGGCGCTCTCTTTAGCGACGATCCCTTTGGCCGGTGCGGTCACGCTGTTTTGTGCGTCGGCGGTCACCAGAATCGTCTCGTCCGCTGCGGCGGACGCGTGTGGCGCGAAGGGCAGTAAGGCCAGCGCCGATCCCAGCAACAGACGCTTGGCGGACATCGCCTCCGCACTTCCGTTTGCTATCCCTTTGTTTTTAATCTTCATTATCTCTCCTGAATACCTGCTTTTGTGTGTCATGCCACCCTGATAAACCCCGAAATGCCGGCAAGCGGTCTTCACCCGTCGACGCGGAGACGTCGTGTTTGCACGACGGTAAAAATCCGACAAATAGTATTGAAAATGATAATGAGTATCAATACGATTGTCAGGTTTTGTAAAAGACACTCATGTTATGTAAGGGGCGCTATGGAGTTTTTGCCGGAAAAGAGGCCAGAAAACGGTCGTGAGGGATTGGCGGCGCAGTGGCTGCGTGAAGAGGCGGCAGGGCAATCCGCGTGGTGGCAGAAGGTTGCCGCTCACGGCACACCCGTGGTCGAACCGCACGATGACAGCCACGTCAAAATGACCTGGCTGTGGCGCGATCCCGACGGCGATGAACGGCACTCGCCGATATGCCGCGTTTACGCCGATATCAACGGCATTACCGATCACCACAGCACGTCCCCCAGCAGCCTGACCCGGCTCCCCGGCACCGACGTTTGGTACGGCGCGGCCGTTATCGATCGCCGCTGGCGCGGCAGCTACAGCCTGATCCCCATTACCGACCGGGATCTTCCCCCCGTCTTTAGCGACGACGAAACGTTGCGCGATCGCCAACAGCGCGCCTGGTGGGTATCGCTGTTCCCGTTGGCCATCGCCGATCCGCTGAATCGCGTATCGCTGGGGCCGTCTCATCGCCCGCGGCCCGTCTCTCTGGCGCAAGGGCCGGATGCCGACGATCAAAGCGCCTGGCAGGCCGCCGATCGGCCGCTGGAGGAGGCGCGGCTGCAGCTTTTCCAGTGGCAGAGCGAACGGCTCGGCACGCAGCGGCGCGTCTGGCTGTATGCCAGCGGCGACGCGGGGGTGAAAGCGAATCGCCCGCTGGTGCTGCTGCTCGATGGCCAAAACTGGGTCGAAAGGCACGCGCTGTTGCCGGTGATCGAGCACGAAACCGCAAAAGGGCACCTGCCGCCTGCATGTTGGCTGCTGATCGATGCGATCGACGGCGAACACCGGGAAAACGAGCTGCCTTGCAATGCCGCATTCTGGCAGGCGGTGATCGATGAGCTGCTGCCGCAGGCGCAGAAGCGCGAACCGTTCAGCGAGGCAGGGGCGCGCACCGTCGTCGCCGGCCAGAGCTACGGCGGGCTGGCGGCGTTATATGCCGGTTTGCACTGGCCAGAGCGCTTCGGCCACGTGCTGAGCCAGTCCGGCTCCTTCTGGTGGCCTACGGTGCAATTCGTTACCCAATTCGAAAAACGCCACGAGCTGGAAGAAGGCTGGCTGATACGCCAGGTTCGGCAACGCAGCCCGGCGGCGCCCAAGCTCACCGTGATTCAGCAAGCCGGCGATCGAGAGGCGGACATCGAATTCGTTAATCGCCAGATGCATCAGGCGCTGGCGGCGGCAGGGCACCGCGCCGAATACCGCGTGTTTTCCGGCGGACATGATGCGCTCTGCTGGCGCGGTGGCCTGGTGGACGGCGTGCGCCAGCTGCTTTCCGCAATGAAGTAATCCCACATTTTGACAGACAGGTAAGGCAAATGACTCAGGAACAACAAAACCCGTTCGATGACGAAAATCTCCGTTTCTCCGTGCTGATCAACGCGCAACAGCAGTACTCGCTGTGGCCGCAGTTTGCCGAGACGCCGCAGGGGTGGCGCGTGCTGATGGGGCCGGCGTCGCGCGGCGAATGCATCGACTACATCGAAACGCACTGGCAGGACATGCGGCCGGCGGCGCTGAAAGCGGCGGATGCGGCGCGTTAAGCGCCAGGCAGCCACATCGATACATTCCGTTTGAGGGAAAGGACAGACACCATGTCAGAAACGCTTTCTTTGCCGGATACTCAGGTCGAGTATCGGGATTATCCGCTGGTTGCGGCGCAACCGGGGATCTGGATCGCCGACCAAATCGCGCTGCGGCGCAACAGCTTCGCGGTGGCGCACTATACCGAACTGCACGGCGCTATCGATCGTTCGGCGCTGGAGCGCGCGATCCGTCAGGGGCTGGCCGAAGCGGATACGGTTCAGGCGCGGTTCTTTGAGGCGCAGGACGGCCAGCCGGTGCAGCGTCTCCCGTTGATAGCCGACCCTGCGCGCGTACAGGCGCCGGAGTGGTTCGATTTCAGCGCGCAGCCGGACGCCGAACAGGCGGCGCTGGCGCTGATGAACGACGATCTGGCGCAGGATTTGCCTGCGGACGGCGAACGGTCGCTTTATCGCCATGCGATAATCCGCGTCAGCGCCGATCGTTGGTTTTGGTACCAGCGCTTTCATCATCTGACCCTGGACGGCTTCAGTTTCGAAGCCATCACCCGCCGGATCGCCGATATCTATCGCGCGCTGCGTCACGGGCTGTCGCCCGCGGCTTCGCCGTTTACCCCGTTCGGTAAGGTAGTGGAAGAGTTTCAGCAATGGCAAACGTCGCCGGCGCGCCAACGGGCGGCCGAGTTCTGGCGCCAGCATCTGCGCGAACTGCCGTCGCCGCTGTCATTATCGACGGAAAGCCGGGAGGTTGAACCGGGCGCCCGACCGCTCAAACAGGTGCTGGTGCTGCCGGAGTCACTGTTTGACGAAGCGCTGCGCGACGACGCGTTGCAGGCGCTGCAACCGGCCGACATCGTCACGGCGGCGCTGGCGATGTATCTGGCGCGCATGAGCGGCGAAACCCGCTTCTCAGTCGGTTTTCCTTTCATGCGGCGGATGGGGTCGCAGGCGCTGGCGGCGGTCGGCCCGGTGGTCAACGTGCTGCCGCTGCTGCTGAACGTGACGCCGGAGCTGTCGCTGGCGGACGTCTGCCAGGCGACCGTAGCGCAGATCAAACAGGCGCGCCGCCATCAACGCTATGAGGCGGAGCAGATCAAGCGCGATCTCGGCCTGGTCGGTGGCCATCAGGAACTGTACGGGCCGGTGATCAACGTCAAGGTCTACCACAGCGCCTTGTCGTTCGACGGCCAAGCGGCCGTTACCCATACGCTGGCGATGGGGCCGGTCGATGACCTGGAGTTTGAGATCGGCTTTCGCAACGGCGTGCTGACGCTGTCTTTGGTGGCCAACCCGGCCAAATACTCGCCGCGCACCTTGCATCATCACGCGGAGCGCATCGGCCATTGGCTGCAGCAGTTGGCGCGACAGCCGCACCAGCCGAACGCTCAACTGGCGCTGATCGGCGAAGGGGAGCTAAGGCAACTCGCGGCCTGGGGGCGCGGCGCCGATCTGACGCCGCCGACGGGCATGGTGTCAATCATGGATGCGTTCCAGCGCCAGGTTGAACGCCAGCCTGAGGCATTGGCGGTGGCCTGCGGCGACGAGCGCCTCAGCTACCGGCAGCTCTCCGAACGGGTGATGCAGTTGGGGCGAGTGCTAATCGAAAGCGGCATCGGCGCCGAAGACGTGGTGGCCATCGGCATTCCGCGCTCGGTGGACACGCTGGTCGCGCTGTTCGGCGTTCTGGCCAGCGGCGCGGCCTATATGCCGCTCGATCTGGACTATCCGCGTGAACGTTTGGCGCTGATGTGCGACGACGCGCGGCCGGTAATGTTGCTGACCCACCGCGCCACGCTGACCAACATGCCGGACCTGCCACAGGTATTGTGCCTGGACGACGCAGCGTGCCTGGCGCGCTGCGCGGCTGCCGAGGCCACGCCGATAACGGACGACGAGCGGCGCATGCCGCTGAGCGAGGCGCATCTCGCCTACATGATTTACACCTCCGGCTCGACCGGCAAACCCAAGGGCGTCATGTCCACGCATCGCGGGCTGCTGAACCTGTTCCTGTCGCACCAGGCCTCTCTGTTCGGCCCGGCGATCGAAAAATTCCAGGCTCGCCACGCGCGCCGCTTGCGCGCCGGCCATACCGCCTCGTTTTCTTTCGACTCCTCCTGGGAACCGCTGTTCTGCATGATGATGGGCAGCGAACTGGTTATCTTCGACGAGGAGCTGCGCCGCGACCCCTGGGCGCTTCTGGAACAAACCCAACAGACGCCGATCGATCTGCTGGACATCACGCCGTCGTTCTTCTCACAACTGGTGGACTGCGGCCTGCTGAAGGGGCAGTTCCCGCTGCCGGCGTTCGTGATGATCGGCGGTGAGGCGGCAACGCCGACGCTGTGGAACCTGATGCAGCAGCATCCGGAGGTGGAGATCCACAACTATTACGGCCCGTCAGAATATACCGTCGATACCCTCGGCGCGCCGGTCACGGCCGCCGATCAGCCGGTGATCGGGCGTCCCCTCGCCAATACCGCCGTCTGGCTGCTCGACAGCCGGCTGCAGCCGGTGCCGATCGGCGCGGCGGGCGAGCTGTACATTTCCGGCAAAGGCATCGCGCGCGGTTACCTGCGGCGCCCGGATCTGACGGCGGCGCGCTTTGTCGCCAACCCGTTCGCCGAAGGCGAGGTGATGTACCGCAGCGGCGATCTGATGCGCTGGAGCGCGGAGGGTCAGCTGGTATTCATTGGCCGTACCGATCACCAAATCAAGGTGCGCGGCTTCCGCGTCGAGCTGGGTGAGGTGGAAAGCGCCTTGGCCGCCTTGCCGGACGTGGGGCGGGCGGTGGTGATCGCCGAGCCGATCGGCGCCACCTATCGTTTGATCGGTTACTGCTCGGTGCAGGATGACGCGCGGCGCGCCTCACCCACGCTGCAAAGCGAACTGCTGGGGCAACTGGCGCAACGTCTGCCGGATTATATGGTGCCGGCGATCCTGGTGGTGATGCCGGAGCTGCCGCTTAACGTGAATGGCAAGATTGACCGCCAGGCGCTGCCAAAACCGCAGGAGACGCTGGCGCAAAGCATTCGCGAGCCGGCCACCGAGCAGGAAAGGCTGATTTGCGGCGCCATGGCGCAGCTGCTGGGGATGGATCGCGTCGGTGCCGACGACGATTTCTTCGCGCTCGGCGGCGACAGCATCTCGGCGATGGGGTTGGGCACCGCCCTGCGGCGCAAAGGCTATCTGCTGCGGCCGCGCGAGATCTTCGCGCTGCACACCCCCGCACGCATGGCGCAGGCGATGCAGCCGCTGGTCGTAGACTCTCAGGCTGCACGCAGCGTGCAGCAAGGCCCGATCGACGGGCTGCCGATCCTGCACTGGTTTGCCGAGACGGGCGATATGCATCGCCGCTTCGCGCACGGCGTTTTCCTGCGTGTACCTGCCGAGCTGCAGCCGCAACAGCTGCGTTATGCGTTGGAACAGCTGCACACGGCACACCCGGCGCTGGGCGCGCGGATCCGCGACGGTCAGTTGGTGGTTGAAACCGCCGCCGCCGGTGAGCTGATGCAGGTTAATACCGTGTCCGGTGAGCTGGAATCAGCGGCAGAACAGGCGTTTGATGCCGCGCTTGACCATCTCGATCCGGCGGCCGGCGCCATGATGCAAGCCATCCTGTTGCAGCGCGACGAGCAGAGCCTGGGGCTGGTGCTGGCGATCCACCATCTGGTGGTCGACGGCGTTTCCTGGCGCATCTTGCTCGACGAACTGCGGCAAGTGGCCGACAGCGCCATGCAGGGGCAGCCGATCATGCTGCCGCCGGAAGAAACCTCGCTCTATGAGTGGTCTGCACGCCTACGAGCCGACGTCGAACGCCGCGAAGCCGAGCTGCCGTTCTGGCGGCAGATGCTGGCGGACGAGGTGCCGCGTTTGGGGCGACGCGCGCTGGATCCGCAGACCGATCGCCTCGCCTCGGTGAGCGAACGGCGCACGCTGATCGACAGCCGGCTGACCGCCGCGCTGCTCGGCACCTTGCCGCAGGGATACCGCGCGCAGGTTGAAGAGATCATGCTGTGCGCGCTGGCTCAGGCCTGTCGCCAGCGTTTCCAGGCCGCTTCGCTGCGTTTCTCTCTGGAGTCGCACGGCCGCGCCGAACTGGACGACGGCCTCGATCTGGCCCGCACCGTCGGCTGGCTGACGGCGGAGTATCCGCTGCGCATCGAACTGCATGACGCCGAACACAATGAGGCCGTGCGTGCGGTGAAACGGGCGACGCGTGCGGTGACCGATCGCGGCGTCGGTTACGGCCAGCTGCGTTATCTGCACCCGCAGCGTGACGAACTGGCGGCGCTGGCGCAGCGCAATGCGCCGGAGATCTTGTTCAACTACCTCGGGCGCTTCAGCCAGGACGAGGGGAACTGGGCGCCGCAACGCAGCCAAACCCGCTTCCGCGACGCCTTCGCCGTGGCGCAGGATGCACAGCAGGCGCTGTCGTATGGCCTGGAGGTGAATATCTTTGTCGAAGAGCGGCGCGACGGCGCGTGCCTGGCGATCAACTGGAGCTGGCTGGAGGGGATTTTCAGCGAGAGCGACATTACGCAGCTGCACAGCGGCATCGAGCAAGCAGTGCGTGCACTGTGCGAATTTGCCGAACGGCATCCCGATCGCGCGGCGGCGACGTTGGTAGCGGCCGAGATCGCCCAGCCGAACGTTGACGATGAGACGGTGCGCGCCTGGGAGCGGGAGTGCGGGCCGTTAGCCGCGGCGCTGCCGCTGTTGCCGTTGCAACACGGCCTGCTGTTCCATGCGCAGACCGCGCAGCAGGGCGGCAGCTATAACTCGCTGACGCGCCTGAGCCTTTGCGGCGAACTGGACGCACATCGCCTTCAGCAGGCGCTGGATGCGGTGATCCGCCGCCATCCGCAGCTGGCCGCCCGATTCAACCGCGAGGGCGAACCGCTGCAGCTGATACCGCAGGAAAGCCATTGGCCGCTGGACAGCCACAGGCTGCCGCCGCTGTCCGCCGAACAAGAAGCGCAGGCGCTGAATCAATTGGAGCAGCAGGAACTGCAGCGCGATCTG
The DNA here is from genome assembly GCF_052168635.1 of Serratia sp. CY47444. Taxonomy (NCBI): domain Bacteria; kingdom Pseudomonadati; phylum Pseudomonadota; class Gammaproteobacteria; order Enterobacterales; family Yersiniaceae; genus Serratia; species Serratia sp. CY47444. The sequence goes on along the minus strand of NZ_JBJNMH010000001.1, from coordinate 136,854 downwards.
TTCAACCAGCCGGGCGCAATGCTGCATGCGCTGCGGGTCAAACACGGCGATAGCGAACGCTACACGCTGTTCCTTAACGCGCACCACCTGATCGTCGACGGCTGGTCGACGCCGGTGGTGCTCAACGATCTGATGCTGGCCTTGCGTGAAGGCGAGCAGGCGCTGCCGACGCTGCGTTCGAACTACGCCGATATCGTGCGCCGCCTGACCGCGCGGGATGCTGAAGCTTCGCGCCGCATCTGGCGTGAGACGCTGCAGGATGTGCGCCCAACGTTGCTGTTCGGTGAAGTGCAGGACGATCGCGTGCATGAGCTGGAAATGACGCTGCCGCCGGCCGAGGAAAGACGCTTGCTGACCCTGTGCCGCGAACGCGGGTTGACGCTCAATACCGTGATGCAGGGCATTTGGGCGCTGCAGCTGGCCAGCTATTGCGGCCATCAGGACGTGGTGTTCGGCTCGCCGGTTTCCGGCCGCTTTGGCCAGATAGAAGGGGTCGAGGAACACGTTGGCCTATTCAGCAACACGCTGCCGGTGCGGGTTCGTCTGCAGCATGACCGTTCGTTGACGGAACAGCTGACCGAACTGCAGCACCGGCAGATTGAACTGCTGGAGCACGACGATTTGGGGTTGGGGGAGATCCAGCACCTGGCCGGGGCGGGCACGCTGTTCGATACGTTGTTGGTGGTAGAAAACTACCCGGACAACGACGCTCTGCTGGGCGGCGCAGGGGCGCTGCGCTGCGACGCCATCCGCAACAAAGGCTATACCCACTATCCGCTGACGCTGCTGGTGCTGCCGGGCGAACGTCTGCGTCTGCTGATGGAGTACCGCGCCTCGGTGCCGCAGCCTGAGCGCTTCGCGGCGCGGCTGATGGCGCTGCTCCAACAGTGGATCGCCCAGCCGGATCTGCCGCTGCCGCGCTGGCAGTTGCAAATCCCGCAGGAGCAGGCGCTGATCGCGGCGGTCAACCGCACCGGACAGGCGGTGGCGGACACCACCTTGCATCAGGCGATCGCGGATCAAGCGCGCCGCACGCCGGAACGCATCGCGCTGCAGGATGCCGGGCACAGCCTCAGCTACCGTGACATGCAGCGCCAGGCCGCGCTGTTGGCCGAGCGGCTGACGGCGGCCGGCATTCAGCCGGGCGATATCGTTGCGGTGGCGTTGCCACGCTCCGTGCGCCTCAGCCTGGCGCTGACGGCGATTGTGCAGACCGGCGCCGCCTGGTTGCCGCTGGACACCGGCTACCCGGACGAGCGGCTGGGCTACATGGTGGAGGACGCCAAACCGCGGCTGATTATCACCGAAAGCGCGTTGGACGCCCGCTTCGCCGCGCTGGCGCCGACGCTGCGGTTCGATGTGCTGGACGACAGCGGGCGCGAACCGGCGCCGCGCCCACCGGCGGGGAACGGCGATTATCCCGCCTATGTGCTGTATACCTCAGGCTCTACCGGGCGGCCGAAAGGCGTGGTGGTGAACCACCGGGCGATCGTCAACCGCCTGTTCTGGATGCAGCACGAGTATGCGCTCGATGCGCAGGACGTGGTCTTGCAGAAAACGCCGTGCAGCTTCGACGTTTCCGTCTGGGAGTTCTTCTGGCCGCTGATGGTCGGCGCGCGCCTGGTGATGGCGCCGCCGGAGGCGCACCGCGATCCGCAGGCGCTGACGACGTTGATTGACGACTATGGCGTGACCACGCTGCATTTCGTTCCATCCATGTTGGCTATCTGGGTGGAGGCCTTGAACGAGCGGGCGCCACAGCGCGCCGCCGCCAGCCTGAAACGCGTGTTCTGCAGCGGCGAAGCGCTGTCGTGTGAACTGGCCTCCCGCTATCAGGCGTTGGTTACCGCGCCGCTGCACAACCTGTATGGCCCGACGGAGGCGGCGGTCGATGTCACCTATCAACCGGCGTCCGGCGCGGCATTGGCGGCGGTGAACGGCGCCGGCGTGCCGATCGGCAAACCGGTCTGGAACACCCAACTGAGCATTCTCGACGCCATGCTGCGGCCGGTACCCGTCGGCTGCGCCGGCGATCTCTACCTGCGCGGCATTCAGTTGGCCGATGGTTATCTGCATCGGCCGGGATTGACGGCGCAGCGGTTTGTCGCCGATCCCGCCGGCAACGGCGCGCGCATGTATCGCACCGGCGATATCGCCCGCTGGCAGGAAGACGGCAGCGTCGAGTATTTGGGTCGCAGCGACGATCAGCTGAAGATCCGTGGCCAGCGTATCGAGTTGGGCGAAATCGAACAGGCGCTGCTGGCACAGCCGGGAGTAGCGCAAGCGGCGGTGCACGCCATCGAACTGGGCGAGGGCGCGACGGGGCTGGGCGGCGCCGATATGCGGCAGCTGGTCGCCTGGCTGATCGCCCAACCGGGCGTGACGCTGGATACCGCCGTGCTGCATCAGGCGCTGGAGGCACGTTTGCCGGCGCACATGATGCCGGTCAGCTATGTCATGACCGACAGCTTCCCGCTCAGCGCCAGCGGCAAGCTGGATCGCAAGGCGTTGCCACGGCCGCAGCTGGCCCTGCAAGCCGGGCGTGCGCCGCAGAGCGACAGCGAGCGCCTGCTGGCGGCGCTGTTCGGGGAACTGCTGGGGCGTGAGACGGTGTATGCCGACGACGACTTCTTCGCGCTGGGCGGCCATTCGCTGCTAGCGATGCGTCTGGCGGCGGAGCTGCGTCGGCGCGTCCCGCGGCCGTTGAGCGTCGGGCAGATCATGTTTGCCCGCAGCCTGGAGAAGATGGCGCACCTGCTCGATGACGCGCAGGCCGCCAACTCGGCCGAGAGCCGTGGCGTCGGCGAATGCCTGCAGCTGCGAGCCGGTCAAGGCCCGGCGCTGTTCTGCCTGCATCCGGCTTCCGGTTTCGCCTGGCAGTACTCGGGGCTGAGCCGTTATCTGCCGGGGAACTACCCGATCATCGGTCTGCAGTCGCCAAGACCGGATGGCGCTATCGCCACCTGCGAGGATATCGAGCAGATGGTCGATCGTCATCTCGCCCATCTGCGCCGCCTGCAGCCGCAGGGGCCTTACTACCTGCTCGGCTATTCGCTCGGCGGCACGCTGGCGCACTCGATGGCCGCGCGCCTGCAGCAGCAGGGCGAAGAGGTGGCGTTCCTCGGCATGCTGGATACCTATCCGCCGGAAGGCCAGGATTGGACCGGCCCCAGCGAGGAAGACGCGCAGAAAGAGGTGGCGCAGGAACAGGCCGAGTTTATGGCGGAAGATCATGGCGATCCGGCGCTGATGGCGGAGAAGGCGGCGATGTTCGACAGCATCGTCGCCAACTACCGCGATGCGGTGCGCATTCTGTCCCAGGCGCGCAGCCGGCGTTTCCACGGCACGGCGACGCTGTTTGTCGCCGACCAGACGCTGCCGCCGGAGATGGACATCAATGCCGTGTGGGCGCCGTATCTGGATGGGTTGATCTGCCATCATCAGCGCTGCGAACACGCGGACATTCTGTCTCCGGCCTCGCTGGAGACGCTTGGGCCGCTGTTGCATTCGCTGCTGACGCGGCAATACGGCTTGGTATAACGCAACCGGGCCGGGGGGCGTGCGTCCCGGCCCGCACTAAAACATGACATGCAGGACACTATGGCCAGACCTTCTTTTTTTCTTGATTTCAGTTTGCTGAGAAGCAATGCACATTTCCGCGCGATTTTCTGCGCCCGCATGCTGTCGGTGTTTTCCCTCGGCATGTTGGCGGTGGGGGTGCCGATTCAGATCCAGGCGATGACCGGATCCACGTTGCAGGTGGGCGTGGCGGTGGCGCTGGACGGCGTAGGTATGTTTATCGGCCTGATGCTGGGCGGGGTGCTTGCCGATCGCTACGATCGCCGCAAGCTGATCCTGTTTGCGCGCGGCACCTGCGGGCTGGGCTTTGTCGCCCTGAGCCTGAACGCCTTCGCCCCGGCACCGTCGCTGTGGGCGCTCTACCTGCTGGCGGCCTGGGACGGCTTCTTCGGCGCGCTGGGTATGACGGCGCTGATGGCGGTGATCCCGCTGCTGGTCGGGCGTGAAAACCTGGCGGCGGCAGGGGCCTTGAGCATGGTGACGGTGCGCATCGGCGCGATCCTCGCACCGGCGCTGGGCGGGATTATCATCGTGTTCGGGGGTGTCGGTCTCGCCTTCGCCGTCGCGGCGGCAGGGACGCTGGGCACCCTGGTCCCGCTGGTGCGCTTGCCGACGCTGCTGCCGCAGCAGCAGGAGCCGGAACACCCGCTGCGTGCGCTCGCCAGCGGCTTCCAGTTTGTCTGGCGCAATAAGGTGGTCGGCTCGGTGGTGCTGCTGGGGATGCTAATGAGCATCGTCGGCGCCGTCAGGGTGCTGTTCCCGGCGCTGGCGCAGGACGCTTACCACGTTGGCGCGTCCTCTATCGGCCTGATGTACTCCGCGGTGCCGCTCGGTGCGATGCTGGGCGCGCTGACCAGCGGCTGGGTGGGGCGATACGCTCGCCCTGGCGTGCTGATCCTGGTCGCCGCTATCGTCGCGTTCACCGCCATCGCGTCACTGGGGCTGTTCAGCCACCTGGCGCCGGCGCTGCTGGCGCTGGTGTGCTACGGCTACGCCAACGCTATCGCCTCACTTCTGCAGTTCATGCTGATCCAGAGCAACACGCCGGATCATTTGCTTGGGCGGGTGAACAGCCTCGGCACCGCGCAGGACGTGACCGGCGACTCGATCGGTGCGCTGGGGCTCGGCGTACTGGGCAGGGTGTTCACCCCGTTGATGAGCGTGCTGTCGTTTGGTGCATTCGCCGCCTTGTTGGGCGTGCTGGTGGCCTTCAGCGTACGCACGCTGCGCCAGTGCCGGCCGGCGGACGCGTTGGTCGAGCACGATGAACCCGCTCCGGCAACCTCAGCGGCGGCGGACAACTAACCCCTCACGGCACCGGCTGTTCCGGCCGGTGCTGCTCCCCCCAGTTACACATCATGTCGATCACCGGGATCAGCGAACGCCCGCGTTCGGACAGGCTGTACTCCACCTTGGGTGGGATCTGCGGATACTCCTTTCTCACCACCAGGCGGTCTTTTTCCAGCTCTTTCAGCGTCGAACTCAGCGTTTTGTACGAAATGGTGCCGATGCAACGCTGCAGTTCGTTGAACCGCAATACCGGCTTATACAGCGCCAGCCAGTAGAGAATAATCATTTTATATTTGCCGTTGATCACCGACAGGGTGTAGCCATATCCGGTGTCTTCGAGGCTGATGCCCGTTGGGCTGCAGCGGGATTCGGCGGTCATTTTATACTTTCTCCGGGGTAAGTATGTGTCGTGAGTGTGCGTATTTTACATTCTTCCAGCATACCCTAAGATGCGTCGAAACACCTGACTGGAGAAATCAGTATGAAAACCTTGGTGGTCGTGGCCCATCCCGATATGGCGAACTCGGTGGTCAACAAACGTTGGCTGGAGGAACTGCGGCGCTATCCGGAGCGGTATACGGTGCATGAATTGCATCAGGCCTATCCGGACTGGCAGATCGACGTCGCGAGGGAACAACAGCTGATTGAAGCGCATGACAACATCGTGCTGCAATTCCCGATTTTCTGGTTCAGCAGCCCGCCGCTGCTGAAAAAATGGCTGGATGACGTGCTCACCTACGGCTGGGCCTACGGTTCCCGCAGCGGCTACAAGATGCAAAACAAGAAGCTGGCGCTGGCGGTGACGGCGGGGGTGCGTGCAGAAGACTATGCGCGCGACGGGCGCTATCGCTACTCGCTGGAGGAAATCTTCCGGCCGTTTGAAGTCACCGCCGGTTACGTGCGGGCCGACTATGCCTCGTTCTTCGCCTTTTATGGCAAGGAGGCCGCTTCGGACGGGGTGGCAGAGCAGGTTCAGCAGCATGAGCTGGACAGCAGCGCACAGGGCTACCAGACATTTCTCGCCGCCCTAAATTAACGCCACGCCCCGGATGCGCCAGGGCGTGCGCCTCCGGCTACTCGATGTGAACGCCGAAACCGTCCTGACCCGGCGCGAGATGCGCTTTCAGCGTCAGCTGCGGGATCAGGTAGTCACCGGCGTTCTGTCGCCGAAACGGAATGGGCTCGGTGTGCCACAGATTATCGAGCCGCTGCCCGAGCTGCTCGCACAGGGTGGCGAAGCGCGTCTCGTCGGTCTTTCCGGCGCGGTAGGTGACAAACGGCGGCAGCACCTCGAAGCCTGGGTAATGCAGCATGCCGTGCTGGATCGGAAACAGGATATCGTCGATCGGCCCGTTGATGCCGCGCGGGGCGTAATGGGACTCCCAGCCGCCGGCGCTGACGATCAGCATCGCCCGTTTGCCCGCCAGCGTCCCCTCGCCGTAACGGTCGCCCCAATGGGTGTCGGAATGCTCACCGACGCCGTAGGCAAAACCATAGGCATAGACACGCTCGAACCAGCCTTTCAGAATCGCCGGCATCGAGAACCACCACAGCGGAAACTGCAGCAGCACCACGTCCGCCCAACGCAATTTTTGCTGCTCCCGTTCGATATCGGCGCTCTGCACGCCGTTGGCAAACGCGCGCTGGGAATCCAACGAAGGATCGAAACGGGGCCCTGATGCACCTTCCAGGCTGTCGTTGGCGTCAAGTGCCGCTTTCCACTTCATGGCGTACAGATCGGACACCTGTACCTGATGACCGGCCTGCGTCAGGCGCTCAACGGCGAAGTTTTTCAGTGAGCCGGTCAGCGACTGCGGCTCCGGGTGGGCGTAAACAATCAGCACATTCATAGCAACTCTCCTTGGTGTGAGAGCTGCAGGTTAGGGCGTCACAAGGTATATTAGAAATGAATTACCGTTATCCCAGGTATAACCATGAATAATTTAAGGCGGCTGGATCTCAATCTGCTGGTGACGCTCGACGCGCTGCTGGCGGAGCACAACGTTACGCGCGCGGCGCAGCGGCTCAATTTCTCTCAGCCGGCGGTCAGCGTGCATCTCGCCAAACTGCGGGCGATCTTTGACGATCCGCTGCTGTTGCCCGGCCCGCGCGGCATGCGCCCGACCGCCAGAGCGGAGCAACTGCGGGAACCCCTGCGTCAGGCGCTGGCGGCGCTTGAGTTGGCGGTAACGCCGGCGACGCCGTTCGATCCCGCCGTGGCGACCGATACCTGGCGTGTGGCCGCCTTCGACTACGGCGAATCCACCATCGTCCTGCCGGCGCTGAACGGTTTGCGCACGGCGGCGCCCGGCACCCGGCTGGCGGTGCTGGAAACCGCGCCGTCACGCATCGCCAAACTGGCGGAACAGGGAGAGATCGATCTGGCGTTTCACACCCGTGAAGGGGCGCCGCCCGGTTTGCGTCAGCGCACGCTGTTCAGTGAACGCTATGTGCTGGTGGGCAGAGTCGGCCATCCTAAACTGCATGAAAACCTGACGCTAACGCAATTTTGCCAATTGGAGCAGGTGATGGTCTCACCGGACGGCGGCGGTTTCTACGGCATCACCGACCAAGCGCTGGCGGACGTGGGGCTGACGCGGCGCGTGGTGCTTTCCGTGCCGCATTTTCTCTTCGTGATCTCGGTGCTGACGCAGTCCGATTTGGTGGCGATGCTGCCGGAGCGGCTGGTGCGCAACCAGCCTTTATTGCAACAACTCGAGCCGCCGCTGGCGGTGCCGGGGTTTGAAATGACCATGCTGTGGCACGAAAGATCGCATCGGGATCCCGCGCACCGGTGGCTGCGCGAACATATCGTGCGGTCAGTGTAAGCGGGTTAAACAGCGCGGGAAATTACATGAACAGGAAGCGGTCGGCCAGCGGAACGCCGCGTTCGAGGCGCGGTGGCAACGCGTCGTCGCGATCGTCTGGCTGAGTAGCCTGTGGCGCGACATCGTCGGCTTTTTCGATCATCAGCTCGCCGAGCAGGGCCAGAAAACGAGTGAGCTTTTGCATATTCCCTCCGGATCGTTGATTACGTTGAGGGTGATAGTAATCGCCGCTAAACCGAATGGGAAAAACTTAAAACTCATATCCTAAGAACCGGATCGCATATCGCATGACCGGGCGACGGTTGCCCATCGCCCGGTGGATGGCTTAGAAGGTGACGTTAACCTTGGCCCACAGGGTGCGGCCCGGTTCATTCACCGCGCTGTTGGCCGAATAGCCGAAGGCGCTGTTGCCCGCCAGGTTAAGGTGCTCGCTGTAGGTCTTGTTCAGGATATTATCCAGACCGGCGCTCAGCTTGACGTTTTTATTCACCTTGTAGGCGGCGTTGGCGGAGAGCACGCCGAAGCCGGCGCTTTCGGCAAAGTCTTTGCCCACCACGTTGCCTTCGTTGATCGCCACGCGGTTTTGGCTGCTGACCAAACGCCACAGCCCGGTGCCGCTCCAGTCGCCGTACTCATAGGTCAGCCCCAAGCGTGCCTCCAGCGGCGGGATCTGCGGCAGCGGGCGACCGTCGCTGGTGTTTTTCCCCCAGGAGTAGGCCAGGCTGGCGTCGGTTTTCCAGTGCTCGCTCAGTTGGTAACCCATGCCCATTTCGCCCCCCATGATGTTGGCGTTGACGTTATCGGCCTGGCTGAGACGCGCATTGTGCGGATCGTATTTGAACAGGATGAAATCATCGACGCGGCCCACGTAAGCGGAGACCCAGCCGTTGAAGCGCTTGCCGTTGTACTGCGCGCCGATGTCGAGCTGCGTGGTTTTCTCGCTCTTGACGCTGGAGAACGGATCCTTGCTGCCGTTCGGGCCCAGCTTCGGCGAGAACAACTCCCAGTAATCCGGGAAGCGCTCGGTATAACCGACGCCGGCATACAGCATCAGCGGCAGGTCGGCCAGCGTATGCTCAAGACGCATAAAGCCGCTCGGCAGGGTGTCTGAACGCTCCCCATCGCTGCCGCTGCGGAAATTCTCCACCAGGGTGCGATCGAGACGCGCGCCGCCGATCAGTTTATCCTGCTCGCTGGTGGACCAGGTCAGTTCACTGAAGGCGCCGTAGCTGTTGAACTGGGCGTCTTTTTCCCAACTGCCGCGGCTCATGCTGCGGTGGGTGTTGGTTTGGGTGTCCAGACCGCTTTCAAGCTTCACGTCCTGCCACTGCCAGGTGCCCATCACGCGGCCGCCGACGGTGCGGCGATCGAGCTGCATCGTCATGCCGGAAGACATCATGTGCCCGCCATGCCCACCCATGCTCATACCGCCATGGCCGCCGTGCCCCCCCATGCCGCCGCTGCCCGGTGAGCGCAGGGTCACGTTGTCCATTACGTGGTTGGCGTAGTTGTAGTAGACCTGCGCTTCCAGCTTATCCAGCACCTCGCCGATGTTGGATTTTTCCACCCGCATGCCCAGACTTTCGCGCTTGAATTGCGAACCGTCCATGCTGCGGCCGGCATAGCGCGCTTCGCCGTTGCCGCGGCCCATGGTCACTTCCAGCAGCGTGTCGGCGTCCGGCGTCCAGCCGAGCGCCAGATCGCCGTTCCACTTGTCCCAGCGCGATGGCACGCGCGTATTCGTTCCGTCCTGATAATCGTTGGAGCGGGATTTGTTGGCCATCACCCGCAGGTAGCCTTGTTCGGCGCCGAGGCTGGCGTCGATATTCTCGTCCCAGCGGCCGTTGGAGCCGGTCAGCACGCTGGCATTGCCCTTGATGCCCGGCTTGTCGAAGCGCGGCCGTTCACGTTCGAAACGCACGGTGCCTGCCGACGATCCCGGCCCCCACAGCACCGTCTGCGGCCCTTTGGTGATGGTCAACAGATCGAAGCTTTCCGGCGAGATGTAAGAGGTCGGCGCATCCATCCGCGCTGGGCAGGCGCCCAGCATTTCCGAACCGTCGGTGAGGATCTTCAACCGCGAGCCGAACATGCCGCGAAACACCGGATCGCCGTTGGTGCCGCCGTTGCGGATCTGCGAAAAGCCGGGGATGGTTTTCAGGTAGTCCGAGCCATCGCTGGCCGGCACCGGCTGGCGTGGGGTTTTTGGTGAGGTGACGATGGTCAGCGGAGAGTAGAGCGGTGCGGTAACGGTGATCACGTCGCCATCATTAACCTGTGCGTCGGTAGGGTGCTGATGCGCCTGCGCCGCGTGGCCGGCCAGCAGGAACAGCGGCATGGCGGTGGTGATGGCGCGGGTAACGGCGTTCTTTTTATAAGTCGGTTTAAACATCATCTTTCCTTAAGCTAACTCTTTTCCGTTCTTGGCCGAGGGATTATTCAGGCGTGGGGCGGCCTGGCGAAAATCACCATCGAAAAATACGGGGGTTAATTCCATCAGCGTGGAAATAACCGGATTAATAATGTCGTCTCGGTGATTAATCGTTGGGCGAATTAATTCCGCCGGGTTGAAGCGATCAACGGCAATACAGAGAACGGCAATGGGCTTATTGTTAAATCAGAGGAAAGAGACGGGGGGCGCGCGCGGCTGTAATTCGGTGTGAACAACGTGGGCAAACAGGGGAACGAGGTAGTGGATCGGCGGCGGGCGTGAAGCCAGCGACTGGGACCAGAACAGTGGGGCGTGGCTCACGTCCAGCAGCGGCGCGTGCAGCAACAGCACGCAGTAGCCGCAGGCGCTGTCGTCCATCATCATCGCCATGTTGTGGTGGCCGCCGCCGTGCTGCATCAGCGGCTGTGAGGCTTTTTCAGGCTCAGGCGGCGGCGAGTGCATCCCATGATGCATCGGCATCGCCATGCCGCAATCCGCCATGGCGGTCGTTCCAGCACTTCCGGCGCGTACATGCTCCAGGGATCGCGAGACCACCGGTGCAATGAACAACATCAGAATGGCAAACATCCCTAACCAGGCGGCAGCCCGATGTCGCGATGCAGAGCGCTGAATTAACGACACAATCAACCTAAAAAAAGGGTTAACACAGGGTAGGGAATTGTACTGGTTTATGTCGAAATGTTAAAACCTTTTATTTCTGGTCAACGGTCTGTTGATGAATATATTATCGGATAAGCGCTTTAATTCTGACCAAGGGCTATTTTTTTGCGCCAATACGTGACGGGGACAATATTAATGACGGAAAAACTGGCGAGCACCATTATCCCGCTTTATGACGAATATGCCGCCACCTGGGAACGTCTCAGACCCACCACGCTGTTTGAACGGCCGTGGCTCGACCGCTTTTTGCGGCTCACCCCGGCCAATGCGCGGCTGCTGGATCTTGGCTGCGGCAATGGCGTGCCGATTGCCGCCTATTTTATCGAACAGGGGCATCGGGTGACCGGCATCGACGGTGCGCAGGCGATGATCGCGCGCTGCCGGCAGCGTTTTCCGCAGCAGGAATGGCGGCAAATGGATATGCGCCAGCTGGATTTAGCGGCGAAGTTCGACGGCCTGCTGGCCTGGGACAGCTTCTTCCATCTGGCGCGCGACGATCAACGCCGCATGTTTCCGCTGTTCAGACGTCATGCCGGGCAGCATGCCGCACTGATGTTCACCAGCGGCCCTGCAGACGGCGTGGCGATTGGCAGCTTCGAAGGCCAGCCGCTGTTTCACGCCAGCCTGGCACCGGAGGAGTATCGGCATTTATTGCAGGAGAACGGCTTCCGCGTGGTGGACCATGTAGTGGAAGATCCCACCTGTGGGGGAAGGACGGTCTGGCTGGCGCAGGTTATTGAGTGACAATGTCACGGGCAGGTTCGTCGGAACCTGCCCGTTAACCTTATTTAGCGCTGACGCGCCAAACGGTATTGCCCACGTCATCCGCAATCAGCAGGGCGCCGGACTTGTCAATTGCTAACCCTACCGGTGCGCCATAGAGTTCCTTCTCATCATCGGAGACAAAGCCGGTGACGACCGCTTTGAGTTTGCCGACCGGCTTGCCTTGTTCAAACGCCACGTAGCTGACCCGGTAGCCGTTCAGCGGCGAGCGATCCCAGCTGCCGTGCTCGCTGACAAAGGCGCCGCCGCGATACTCGGCCGGCAGATCACTCGCGGTGTAGAACAGCAGCCCCAGCGGCGCGACGTGCGAGCTGAGGGCGTAGTCCGGCTTGATGGCTTTCGCCACCAGATCCGGCCGCGCCGGCTGCACCCGACGATCGACGTGCTGGCCGAAATAGCTGTAAGGCCAGCCGTAGAAGCCGCCGTCCTGCACGGAGGTCAGATAGTCCGGCACCAGATCGGCGCCGATCTCGTCACGCTCGTTGACGATGGCCCACAGCTTGCCGCTGTGCGGTTCCCACTGCAGCCCGGTTGGGTTGCGCAGGCCGCTGGCGAAGATGCGGCTGGCGCCAGAGGCGGTGTCCACTTCCAGTACCGCGGCGCGCCGGTACTCTACGGCCAGGCCATTTTCGGTGATGTTGCTGTTGGAGCCGACGCCGACATACAGCTTTTTACCGTCCGGGCTGGCCAGCAGGGCCTTGGTCCAGTGGTGGTTGATGGTGTTCGGCAAATCAGCCAGCTCTTTACCCGGATCGCTGATGCGCGTTTCGCCCGGCTGATAGGCGTACTGCATGATATTGCCGGTGTTGGCCACGTACAGGGTGTTGCCAATCAGCTGGACGCCGAACGGAGAATCGAGCCCCTCGAGGAAGATATGCTTTTCCCAGCCGCCGTCGGCAGTTGGGCGCAGCAGGGTGATGCGGTTGCCGCCTTTGCCGCCTTTACCGGATTGGCCTTTCACCAGCCCGGCGATCAGCTGCTTGGTCGTGCTGACCGCTTCGGTGCCCGGGCCGTTGGCTTCCACCACCAACACATCGCCGTTGGGCAGGGTAAGCAGCTGGCGCGGATGCAGCAAACCGTCCGCCACCTTGTCGATTTTCAATCCTTCGGCCACTTTCGGCATCTGGTTCTGTTGCCAACCCACGCCCTTAGGCACCTGCATCGGCGGGATCAGAAAGTTTTGCGCCGGCGGTAATGTCGGATCCGGGCCCATTTGTTGTTCCGGCGAAATGACGGCGCTGTTATCGCAGCCGGCCACCGCCAAAACGGCAGCAAGAGTGAGCGCCAGGGATGATAGCTTCATGAAAACCTCCTTATTTTGCACGGGTGGCAAGGGCCAGCAGAACATTAGCCACGCTCAGCAGCGCGACCACGATGGCAGATAGCACCAGGCCTTCCGGCACCACGGCGTACGCATCCCGGCTATGCACGAAAGCGTTGATGATGGCGAAAACGATGGCGATCAGATTCAACCAGAAATGGAGTTTGACCGATGAACCCAGCAGCCGGCCGCTGCCGAACCACACCTGCACCAGGTTAATCAGCCGGGGAATAATGGCAAAAACCAGGCCAATGGCGATCAGCCAGCCTGCACCATTGACCCACTGAATGTTCGCCGTGCAGGCATAGATGATGTCGAAGATCAGCGCCGCGGTGAAAAATCCATAGGGTATCGGGTTGAGCCATTCATAGACGGCCACTGCGGCCGCCGAGGGCCTTGCTGTCGTTTGCGTGGTCATGCAGGTATCTCCATGAAAAATGATAGGTAAAAAGGGCATTGGCCCCTTAAAGCTTTGTTCAGATTTACCGATTTGAACAATTTTGATTCTCATTTTTAGCATGCGGTGTTAAAACCGAAGCCATCACTGCGGCATTATCAATGGCTTAGCAACATCAGGAGGAAGGGCATGAGTATAGAGCGCGTTCAGCGATTTCTGGCCGAGCACGCACCGGAAACGGCGGTGACGGTGCTGGCAAAGAATACCGCTACGGTGGCGCTGGCGGCGGAAGCCTTTAGGGTGGAGAGCGGGCAGATCGCCAAGACGCTGTCGTTTCGCGTGAACGACGGCGTGGTGCTGTTGGTGATGGCGGGAACCGCCAGAATCGACAACAAGAAGTACAAACAATTCTTCGGCGTAAAGGCGCGTATGCTGCCGGCAGAGGAGGTGGAGGCGCTGACCGGCTATCCGCCCGGCGGCGTTTGCCCCTTTGCCGCACCGGAAACGGTGAGAATTTACTGCGACCGCAGCCTGTGCAGCTACGGTGAAGTGCTTCCGGCAGGCGGCAGCGATAACTCAGGCGTGAGAATTGCGCCACTGCGGCTGGCCAGCATCACCGGAGCGGAGTGGATTGACGTGACAGGGTAACTAAAGGTGACCGCGTCACAATTACGTTATGTTAAATAGATCGTATCAATTCTTAATTAATAGACTGTTTTAACAGGGAAAATCACTAATCCATCGGGTGATGGCAAACCGCCTCGATATTGTGGCCATCCGGGGCGATCACAAATGCCGCATAGTAATGGGCATGGTAATTGGGCCGCAAGCCGGGCGTGCCATTGTCTTTGCCGCCGGCGTTTAACGCGGCGTGATAGAACGCATCGACCTGTTCACGGCTGCTTGCGGCAAATGCCAGGTGCAGATGCGCTGGTTTTTCATCGGTCTGAAACAGGCATAATGACACGTTACCCCGATCGGGGCACAGCTCAACGCCATAGTCGGGTTCACCTTCGGCAACGATCTTTACGCCCAGCGGCGCCAGCGCATTGAGGAAAAACGCTTTGCTGAGGGCAAAGTCGCTGACGCCAAATTTCACATGGTCAAACATGGGGAGGCTCCAGGAGCGTGGAAGAATATTCCCATTCAGTATAGCCAACGCCGTGGTGGGCGCCGAAAGCGATGCAAACGCACGCCGATGCGCATTTGGCATACAAATAGTGCCCGTTTAAGTGACGCGTTTGGGAGAAATCTGCAGTATCCGTAGCCGCCAGGTTTTATCAGATTTCACGTAGCGCGATCAAAAAAGCAGGGGATTTCTGGCCAATATCGGCAGGTCGCCATTGGAAACCATGCCTGGTCATCATTATTGGAGTGGAAAATGTCAGCACGCATTATCACGATCGAAGCTTATGATCCGCAGTGGGTGGAACGTTATAAAGATGAAGCGCTGAAACTACGCGAGATATTGGCTGGCGTTTTAACGGCCATTCATCATATCGGCAGCACAGCAGTACCGGAACTGGCAGCCAAACCAACGATTGATATCTTGCTGGAGGTTGAAAGTCTGGCGGCGTTGGATGGCTTGAATGACGGGATGCGTAACATGGGATATACGCCGCGTGGCGAGAACGGCATTGCTGGCAGACGTTACTACATCAAGGGAAACGGCGATCGCACGCATCACGTACATGCATTTACTACAGGAAGTGAACAGGCGATCAGACATTTGGCGTTCAGAGATTATCTGCGCAAGCATCAGGGTGTTGCTCAGCAATATGCGGCAATCAAACGCCAGGCAGCAGAAGACAGCCGGCAAAACCCGGCGGCTTATGGCCGGTTGAAAAACGAATTTGTTCAGCGGCATGAGCAGCTGGCGCTGGCATGGCTGGCCGCAGGAGAAAGCCCATGATCAGGCCTGGACGGCAGAATCCACATATCACCACACAGGTGCACATAATGTATATTATGTTAAATGTAATTACTGGGTACGCACCGGGGTTATCCTGCCCGTCCTTTCTCACCTCACCTTCAAGGCTTATCAGGCTGACATCCTTTTTTATGTTTTAAGCCCATCTGTCAACCCATCTCAGTTTAGCCCTTAGTCGGCGTACCTTGATGAAAGCGCATCTGCCAACCCGCCTTTTCCGTCAGGAGCCAAATCGATGAGCGTTCGGTGCAACGAACGACGCGGCCCTGCGCGTCACGCTGAAAACTTTTATACGTCAGCAACACGGCGCCTTCACTGATTTTCGCCAGCTTAAACCCTTCGGCGAAAATCGGCGGATAATCCGTTTCCATCTCCAGCGCCGCAACGGTTTGGCATTTGTCATAACGTAGGCCTGAACGACCAATCTCTTCAAAGTCTTCATGCAACAATGCCGCGACATGTTTCGGATCGCAGCGCGTTGTTGGCTGGTGCAGTTCAACCTCAAGCGCCTGAATTTGGCTAAGCCACTGTGCAAAATGGGTCAAAATGCCCTCCTTTTTTGATCGCGCTACGTGAAATCTGGCAAACTTCGGCAGTCAATCTACACCAGAATGACACTCGTGAAACCTGACTATTCCCAGGATTCCTTCTCATAGGGTTTTTGCCAGTTCTTTTCCGTGACGGGTACGAGTTCCCCGTTGAACGTATAGGTACAACAGCGGCATCTCACCGGCACATCTTCTGCGGTGAATGCCGGGTTCACTTTCTGCAGTATCCCGTGATCATCTATGCATAGTCCGCTGTAATAGCTCGACTCACCACAGCGGACATAGCTCTGCCAGTTTTTACGGTGCAGCGCCACCAGGTAAAAAATAGGCGCTTCTTTATCCAACCGACTTACCGCTTCGCTATGTACTTCATTCCAGGGTTGGCCCACTTTACTGAGCAGAAATTGAAATAGCGGCGTGTAATCCATGCCATGTTGTATCTGCCCATGCATACTTTCACGCAGCGGCAACTGCTCATCGTCCACCTGTTTGCCATGGCGTTCCCAGCGGTACTTACCACCGCTGGCGATGGGCCCTCTGGATGTAACGCTTTCTCTTCTATAGAGTTTCTTCTTTACATCTCGATGTGCTCTCATCAAGCCTCAATAGTGACATTGTCACACAAAAAGAAATCCTTACGCCGGTTTCCCAGCCAAATGCGACCGCCGAACTCGCAACTCTCCATGCCGCCAGGCGCCGTCTGCCGTGGTGCGATTGTCGATCAGGCGATTCAAGGCCTCCTCGACTAACCGGTCAATGCGTTGGCTGTAGCTGGTCAGCGCCCAATTGGCTGAGCCGGCTTCGTCGATATCGTCGAAACCTACCACGGCCATGGCTGACGACGGTGCTACTTGCCTGAGCGCTTCGAGCGCCCCCAGTGCCAGCACGTCGTTCTCGCAGAACAGCGCTTCAACCCGCTCACTTTCCGGCGTTGCCTGCAGGTATTCACTCATCAGTTGGAAACCGCGCTGGCGATCGTAGTGGCCAGCGGTGAGCACCCGATCCAGCTGAAAACCGGCGGCCATCAGTTTGTCGCGGTAGCCTTCCATACGCAGCAAATGGCTGCTTTGCGTGTCTGGCCCCTTCATGTAGCCAAAGCGCCGATGCCCTTGTTCTATCAGCAACCCAGCGATCTCTTCGCCGGCGCGGTAGCCGTCGATGTTCACCACATCAATGTGTTCACTTTCCGTATTGCGGCACACCTGCACCAGCGGGATCTGATGCAGATCTTGCGCGATCGCCGCCCACTCTTGGGTTAACACCGTCGCCAGGAACAAAATGCCATCGACCTGCAGCTGATCGGCCATCGCCATCACCGCCCGGTAGTTTTCCCCCGCGGTGATGTTCAGCAGCAGCGCCATATAGCCGCGGGTTTGCAGCTGTTTGGTGACCATATCGAGCATCATCATCGAATGCGGGTTCTTCATTTCGTCGATGGCCACGCCGATGATGTGCGTGCGTTTTTGCGACAGGCTGCGCGCCAGCAGATTGGGTCGATAGCCCAGCTCGGCCGCCGCCGCCAGTACGCTTTCACGCGCGTTGTCTGAGATCGACGCGCCGGGCGTAAAGGCGCGCGATACCGTCCATTTAGAGACGCCGGCCTTTTCGGCGACATCGCTGGCGGTGGCTTTGTGGTGTTTCGTCATGGTTGCGTCGATCTCTGCTTCGGTGAAGTCACACTATACCCTGTTCGCTCAGATCCCCTAAGCGCCTGCCGGCATGCCTGCTGCAATTATGTCCCGTTTTTGCACCCGATTGCAATTTGTTATGCAACCGGGTGCAAAACGTAAAGAGTTTGTGATCGTCCGCGCTGTTTTCACCTTTTCCCTGTTGACCAAATTTTATCCATGGCCGACATTCACGGTGGCATTCAGAGACTCATCGCGGTTTTGTCTCCTGCCTTGCACCCGGTTGCAAAAGAACTGTTTTTACATAACACCTCTCTTCTCAACAGGATACCGTAATGAAAAAAACCAGACTGCTGTTGATGTTAGCCTGCTCGCTGTTTGTCGTGACCGCCCAGGCCAAGACCTACCAGGTCGGCGTGGCGCTGGCCAACTTCGATCTCAACTTCGTCTCCATCCTGCGCAGCCAAATGGCACGAGAACTGGCTGCGCAGCAACTGCAAGGCCAGTTCGTCGATGCCAAGGGCGATGTTGCCCTGCAGGTGCAGCAGGTAGACGATCTGATTAATCAGGGCGTGGATGCCATTATCCTCAACCCGGTCGATACGCAAGGCGTCCAGCCGATGATAACGGCTGCCCAACGCGCCGCGATCCCCCTTATCTTCGTCAACCGCAAGCCCGAAGTGCCGCTTAGCGGCGCGACGGCCTACGTCGGCTCCGATTCGGCGCTCAGCGGCCGCCTGCAGATGGAGGCCCTGGCGAAAAAAATGAATTACCGCGGCAACGTGGCGATCCTGATGGGTGCCCTATCCAACGAAGAAACCCGCGAACGTACCCGTGCGGTAGAAGCGGTGATCGCCAAACACAAAGACCTGAAAGTGGTAGAGAAACAGACCGCCAAATGGCAGCGCAACGAAGCGGTCGACGTGGTTTCCGGCTGGTTGTTGAACGGCACGCCGATCGATGCGATCGCCGCCAACAACGATGAGATGGCCATCGGCGCGATCATGGCGCTGAAGCAGGCCAAAAAGAATGGCGTGCTGGTTGCCGGTATCGATGGCACGCCCGACGGCCTGCAATTTATCAAAAACGGCGACCTGGCGGTGACCATTTTCCAGGATGCCAAAGCCCAGGCGATCGGCGCGGTGCAGGTGACCCGAGCGATGTTGGATCACGCCAAAACCGAGCCCTATAACTGGATACCCTACGCCACCGTGGCGCGAGAAAACTACCCGCAATTCGCGCAGATGAACCAGAAATAAGCCGTTGCCACTCTCTTTTTCAACCCATTTTGCACCCGGGTGCAAAGCCACAGTATCAGGAGTCAGCATGTTAAATGGTGAAAGAAGCATCCCTCGCCCGCTGCGTTGGGCGATGATCGGCGGCGGCCGCCTCAGCCAGGTGGGCTACAAGCACCGTTCCGGCGCACTGCGCGACAACACCGCCTATCGGTTGGTTGCCGGCGCCTTTGATATCGACGCGGCGCGCGGACGTGAGTTTGGCGTCAATCTCGGCGTGCCCGCCGAACGCTGCTATGACAACTATCAACAGCTGCTGGAGCAAGAAGCTAACCGCGAAGATGGCGTTGAGGTGGTAACCATCGCCACTCCCAACGGCACCCACTATGAAATCACGCGCGCCGCGCTGAATGCCGGCCTGCATGTCATCTGCGAAAAGCCGCTGTTCTTCACCACGGCGGAGGCGAGAGAAATCAAGGCGCTGGCGGCGGAGAAAGGCCTTATCGTCGGCGTAACCTACGGCTTCTCCGGCCATCCGCTGCTGATGCAGATGCGCGCCATGATCGCGAACGGCGACATCGGCGAAATACGCATGGTCGAATTGCAGTACACCCACGGCTTCAATGCCAACGAAAGCGCGGACACGTTCGAGGCACAAAAGTGGCGCGTCGATCCGAAAATCGCCGGCCCCTCTTTTGTGCTGGGCGACATCTCCACCCACACCTTCTACATCTCGCAGCTGGTGATGCCCGATATGAAGATTGCCTCCCTGCTGTGCGATCGCCAAAGCTTTATCTCTTCCCGCGCTCCGTTGGAAGACAACGCCATGGTGCTCATGCACTACGAAAACGGCGCCGTCGGGCGCATGTGGGCCTCCGCCATCAACGCGGGCGCGATGGACAGCCAAAGCATCCGCGTGGTGGGCTCACGCGCCAGCCTGCAATGGAGCGATTCCACGCCCGGCGAATTGCGCTATGAGATCCAGGGGCGGCCCAACCAAACGCTGCACCACGGCATGCCCTATCTGGACGACAGCGCCCTGGCAGAAGAGCGGCTTGGCGCGCTGCATACCGAAGGGTTGGCCGAATCCTGGGCCAATATCTACCTCAAGTTCGCCATCGCGATCAGCGCCAGTCAGCGCGGCGATCGGCAGACGCTGGCCGCGCTGATCTATCCGGATATCGATGCCGGATTGGAAGGCGTGCGCTGGATTGAAAACTGCGTTCGTTCCGCCGACAACGGCGCCACCTGGGTCAATTACCAATAAGGAAAGCACCATGAAACTTTCGTTCTGTACCGACAGCCTTGGCCATTTACCCTTCGAGCCGATGCTGGATCGGCTGCTGGAGCTGGGGGTGCGCGGCGTGGAAATGACCACCGGCGGTTGGTCCCCGGCGCCCCATCTGGATGCCGACGATCTGCTGGCCAACCCCGCCAAACGCCGGCAGCTGCAGCAGGCGCTGGCCAGCCGCGGCATGGAGATCGCCGCGCTCAATGTCTCCGGCAATCCGCTCGATCCGGGCGAGCTGGGGCAACGCCATCTGCGCCAAACCGACAATACGCTGGAGCTGGCCGGCCTGTTGGGGGTGAAGAAGATCGTCATGATGAGCGGCCTGCCGCCGGCCAGCCCGCATGACACCATCCCCAACTGGATCACCTATACCGTCAGCTGGCCGCCGACGGTGAAAAACTGTCTGGATTATCAATGGAATGAGGTGGCGATCCCCTATTGGCAGGCACTGGTCGCCCGAGCCAAAGCGTGCGGCGTTGAGCGCTTTGCGCTGGAAAACTTCAGCGCCATGCTGGTGTGGAACCCGGAAACGCTGTTCCGGCTGCGCGAGGCCGTTGGCCCGATGGTGGGCCTGAACCTCGATCCCAGCCATTTGATCTGGATGGGCGCGGATCCCATCGCGGTCGCTCGCGCCCTTGGCCCCGCCATTCACCATGTACACGGCAAAGACGTTCGCCTGGAACGCGGTGTCGTCGAAGTTAACGGACTGCTGGAAACCAAACCGATCGACAAGGTGGCCGGCCGCGCCTGGAACTATGTCGCCGTCGGCTGCGGCCGGGATCTGCAGTGGTGGAAGGAATTCTTCTCGGTGGTGCGCATGATGGGCTACAACGACTGGGTGTCGCTGGAAATGGAAGACTTAACCATGTCGGTCGATGCCGGCATCGTCTCTTCCGTTCAGGCGCTACAGCAGACGATCAGCCAATAACCCCCTGCGCGGCGGCCACGGCCGCTGCGCAGGCCAGTGCATCGCCAACAGCTTACAAACACCATACCGGCCGGGCGCCGACCGTAGCACTAGCGTGCCCCGCACCATGGCTCAGGCACAGCGTCCTCAGTCCGGCGGCGGCGCCGGAATACCAGGCACCGCCGCGCATCAGAATGCGTTCACCGTAATTACGCAGATAAACCTGATCGCCGTCCGCACACCGGTGATGAGGGACAATGCCAAGAATTTTCAACACATCCGGTAACGGTGCCCCGCTTGCCATGCGAATACGATCGAACGCATCGTCCATCAATCCAGGCGGATATCCGTTATCCTGCGGATCGCCGTTAAAATGCTGAATAGAGTCGGTAATAAGCGGCGCGCCGGCATTGCCTGTACGAATGGGTGCGACTGCATCGAATTTAGCCGTCCCTCCACTGCCGGGCAGCACCCATGCCCCTGTCGCCAGGTCGACCGCGCGCCAGCGTTCGTCTTCATCTTCGGTCATTGGCATCGCGGCGTCATTATCCGGCAAGAGCAGAATTTCCCCCGCGACCAATTTCAGCCCGTGCTGCCATTCCCACAAATTACCGCACAGATCGCCGATGCCGTACGGCGTACCGTCGTGATACCAGGCTCCCGGGCCGGATGCGGTAAAGGTTGTCGGATCGCCCTGTCCATCGCCCACGGCACCGCCGTCGCATCGTTTACCATACTGACGGCGATCGTGATGCGACCGGCCACTCTCGGTATTGCCCAACTCCGGCCATCCTTGATGGCGGCACCAGAACATCAGCGCGGCCCATTCCGCATTGGTGCCAATATGCCATCCGGCGCCGTTGCGCGCCACCGCCCGACGAAATGTGGCCAGATCGTGCCAGCTCGCCGGAGCCGTATCGGGTTGGCTGACCAGTTCTCCATCGACCAGAGTTCCCGGATAACAGCCATAAAAAAAGGCGTCTTTAAGTTGGCCGTTGACGATAAAGGCAGGATGAATCGCCTCTCCTAACCCTGATGTGACCTCTTGCAGCGTAAAGCGAGAGATCACATGCATATAACTGGGTTGACCACTTGCTGTATACAGCACGGTGCGGTGCCCCTGTGACTCGGTTTCCACTTTGTTCCGCAAAGCGTCTTTTACGATGATCATGAATTTATGCCCGTTAAACAGCTAAGGCCGGGAAAGCGCAGGCTTCCCGGCCCATTGTTACGCCACCATGGCGGCGGATTTGATCGGTTGCAACAATTGCCCGACATCGCAATTGAGCAGTTGAGCACGCTGCAGCAACTCCTCGGTCTTGGCGCCAATCACGGAATGCACATAGGCATTGACCTGTTCCTGATTCATTTGGTTATACCGGTCGGTGAACGCCATTTCGATGCTGTCGCAGATCACCGCGCCGGCATTACTGACATAGTCCGGCAGATAGTGGATGCCGCGCGCCAGCAGCCGCTGTTCTGCCTGCGGCGTACTGAACGGCGAATTGGCGCTGCTAATCACCCAACGCGTATTCAGTTGTTCAACGTTCTGCGCATTTAATATGTTGGACAAGGACGCGATGCAAAGCACCTCGCTGGATTGCGCCCAGAGTTCGTCTTCACTGACGCGGCGGACCCCAGGCGGGAACTGCGCCGCAGGATTGATGTCATACGCCGCCACTTCGCAACCGAACAGCAGGCTTTGTTTCGCCACTTCCGCCCCGACTTTACCCATGCCGTGAATAGCAATGCGGGCCCGCGGCAAATGATTGAGCCGCAGCGTCAACACCTTTTTCATCGAGCTCCAGACGCCGTAGCCCGTCGCCACCGACGTGTCGACTTGCGGGCTGTCCATGGCATTCAGGATCCATGGCGTAAACTGCCGCAAATAGTCCATCTCTCGATTGCCAGTATTGATATCGCATCCCGTAAACATGGTGCCGCCATAGCGATTGAGCAGGTCGCCGATCGCTTCAAGCACCGCCGGTTGTTCTTGGGGAGAACGCTTGCTGTTCACCACGATTTTGCCACCGCTGAAACCGGTATTGTACAATCCATGCTTCAGCGACATGCGCTGCGCCAGCATGATCGCCTCTTCTTCCTGCTGCTGGCGGGACGCATAGTTGCGCCAGCGGATCCCGCCATTGGCCGGCAGCAGCTTGATCTGCGACGAGTAAGCCAGAGTGAATGACGTGTCGTCATCGATTACGATCGTTTCTACCTGATATTGGTTGTGCGTATTCAGCAATTCATTGTTAACTGACATAATTTGCCATCCTGTTTTAATGGGATTCTTGCTCGAATGCTCCAGCCTGGTCTAACTGTTGTTTTATGCCCCACGGCGTTGGCCGCTTAAGGAAATCGGCCATGCCTACCGACCGGCCAAACTCTTGTTCCAACAAGGCCATCAGCCGCAATGCCATCAGCGATTGCCCGCCGGCGTCAAAAAAGTCGCAGTGGTTGGAGTCAGGGTTCACGCCGGTCACGTCGCCCCAAATGCGCCAGATGCGCGCCATCTGCGGATCGGGTTTATCCGCCGTCGTCGATGTTCGCCCTGCTTCCGGCCCCTGCATATCTCGCTCGCCCAACCACCATTGCGCCGGATCGAAGGGATACATTGGCAATGCAATGCGGGAAGGAGGCTGTTGCCACAGGCGGCGCCAGTTAACGTTGACGCTGGCACGCCAGATTTTTTGCAGCGCCTGGATCCACACGGCGGTTTCGCTCTGGGCTTCGTCGCGGCGCGGCAAGGTGCGCACCGCCGTTACGGTGCCGGCGGATTTTAGCTGCGCGACCAGCGCCGTGAGTGTCGATCCCGGCCCTACTTCGATGAAAAGCGTTTTTCCGCGCCGCGGTAGGTGTTGCAAGGCGCGGTGATAATCCACCGGTTCACGGGCATGGCGTGACCAATAGCGGGCATCGAGCGCCGCGGGAGCGACTTCGGTCGCCAGCAATGCGGAGACGTAGCGGACCTTTGACGTCGACTCACGCGGCGGCGGCGCAATGCTGGCCAGTTCATCAAGAATGGGATCCATCAACGCCGAGTGGAACGCGTGCGAAACGCTCAGCACCTTGCAACGTACTCCTCTGTCCCGCATCTGTCCTTCGCAGGCGCGAATCGCCGCCACCGGGCCAGAAAGCACGCAGCCGTTCTCACTGTTTTCCGCCGCCAGAGACAGCCGATCGCCAAGCCAGGGTTGGGCTTGCTGAGCGCTCAGTTCTACCGCCAGCATCGCACCAGGCTGCAGCCCGGCCATCAGATGCCCGCGCCGGGCGGCGAACACCAACGCGTCTTGCGCCGAGAACACACCGGCGGCCCAGGCGGCGGCAATCTCACCCAAACTGTGCCCCACGACCCAATCCGGCTCGACGCCGTAATGTATCAACAGTTCGGCCACGGCGATCTCGACGGCGATCAGGGCCGGCTGCGTCAAGGCCGTGTTGTTAATTGTTTCGGGGGCCGCCTGGCCGGTAAACAACGGGGAGAGATCCAGTGCAGCCTGTGTTTGCAATATCTGCAGCTTGTCATTCATCAGCGTTTTGAATGTCGCATCCTGCGCCATCAGTTCGCTGGCCATACCGATAAACTGGCTTCCCTGCCCGGGAAATTGGAAAACCACCGACAAACGCCCTTTTCCCGTATCCACCATGCTTTCTTTCATGCTCAACACGCCCTGCTCGCCGATATGCAGAGTGCCGCGATAACGCAGCGACTTTCTTCCACTTTGTGCGCTCCAGGCCAGGCGTTCGTCGTTCTCGCCGCATGGCCGCTGTTGATAACGTTTGACCAAGCGATGCCAGGCCTGCTCCGATTGCGCACTGATCGGCACGACAGTCGCCAACGGCGCTATCGCCGCCCGCATTTGAGGCGTTTTCGGCGGCCTTACCAGCACGACATGCGCATTGGTACCGCCGATGCCGAAGGCGCTAACGCCGATGGCGTTGCGTGGATCGTCGCGATCCCAACGTTGAGCGGAACAGAGAAACTCAAACGGGCTATCCGCCAACGCCATTTCCGGGTTCGGCGAGTCAAAGTTGATCTGCGGCGTGAGCCAACCGTGTTTGATTTGCAGCGCGGCCTTGATCAGTCCCGCCATGCCGGCGCAGGTTTCCAGGTGCCCGACGTTAGCCTTGACTGCACCGATGGCGCAGAAAGCCCGGTGCGTCGTCCGCTCGCGGAAAACGCCGTTCAGCGCCTCAAATTCGATGGGATCCCCGGCCAACGTTCCCGTGCCGTGCGCTTCGACGGCGCGAAAATCTTCCGGTGCCAGGCGGGCATCGTCCATAGCTTGGCGCAGCAGGCGTTGCTGGCCGTGCAAACTGGTGGTGGTAAAACTGACTTTGCGCGCGCCGTCATTGTTCATCGCTACGCCTTTGATCACCGCAATGATGTCGTCACCGGCCGCCTGTGCGTCAGACAGCCGTTTCAGCACGACAATGCCGACGCCGCTGCCGAACACCGTGCCGCTGGCATCTGCAGAAAACGGCCGACAGTGCCCATCGGTGGAAAACACCATGCCTTGCTGCGCGAAATATCCTTCATGTTGCGGGAGCCTGAGGGTACAAGCGCCGGCCATAGCCATATTGCAACGGCCACTGCGCAACGCGTGAACCGCTTCGTAAACCGCCACCAGCGAAGTGGCACAAGCAGCCTGTACATTACACACCGGCCCCCCGATGCCTAGGTGCCAGGCCACTCGGCTGGTGAGGTAATCTTTATCGCTCGCGATTTGCCGCTCGAACGGCGAAGGGTTGAGTTTGTCGAGCAACGCAGAGCCCTGTGCCTGACGTAAATAATCGGAACTGCTACAGCCGGCAAACAAGCCCGTATCGTCAAGCTCACCCGGCGTTACTCCGGCGTTTTCCAGAGCGTGCCAGGCGCACTCTAAAAAGAGCCGATGCTGGGGATCCATCAGCAGCGCTTCGCGCGCACTCAGGCCGAAGAATCCCGCGTCGAAGCGGGATATGTCGCCGGCTACCGGTGCGGCGACGGGAATATAGCCCGCGTCGGCCGAGTCAAGTTGCTCGTTGTCGACGCGAACCAGCGATTCGACGCCGTTGATCAAGTTATGCCACCAGCTTTCCACGTCCTCGGCGCCCGGGAAGCGGCAGGCCATGCCCACCAAGGCGATATCCCGGTCATTGCTGTTCACCTGCTGCATAGAGGTTCTCCGATTAGAAGCGCAATGCGCTGATGTCCCACCGAGGTTCTCGTTCCGCCAGCAGATCGGCGCAAATTTGCCCCATCAGAGGGGTAAACTTGAATGCCCATCCGCCTGCCGACACCACCAGATGCTCGCCGCCGTGGCAGCGGCCCTTGGCGCTGTCGAGATAGAATTGACGCGCCGGATCGGTAGGCAACACCGCCAGGCAGCTCGCGGCGGAATGTTGTTTGTCCGGCTCGAGGAACGGCATATGCCGCCGGGCAAACTCCAGCGCTCGCTCAACGTGTTGCGGGTTGGCCCGATAGCTCGGCGCATTGGCTTCGGTGATCGGATCCACTTCAAAATCGGTCCCCAGTCGGTCAAATCCATTGACTGACCACGGATTGGGCGGGAAACCGTAAAACAGGTTACTGTCGCTCTCCACCGGCGGTTGGAAAGCAAACCAGAAGGGATCGTTGGCCCCCAGACGCTGACTGCGCAGCATGCTGATGCAAGCCATCTCATAGGTGGAAAGCGCAAGATCGATATCCAGCTGGCGCAGCAGCTTCTTGCTGCCCGGCCCGCCAGCGACCAGCACCTTACGGGCGCGATAGCGATGCTGCGCCGTCAGCACCGTTGCCCCCCGCGCATCCGGCTCCACGGCCTTCACGCATTGTTGGAACTGGAATTCCACGCCGGCCTCGCTAGCCAGAGTGTAAAGCGACGTCAGGGTACCTTTAACATCGATTACCCCGCCGTCTTGCTGCAAGAACCCTTCATAGTTGCTGTCCAGACCGGTAAAACCGTAGCGCCGTTCGATTTCGCGCATCGTCAGACGTTCATAGGGCAATCTCATCTCATCCATCGACAGCATGGTTTGACGGATCTGCCCCTCATTGGTCCAGACATCCGCATCGCCGAACCACAGGCTGCCAATGCGGTGGATCAGTTTTCTGTCCGCCTGTTGTTCCAACTGCCGCCATAATTTGTCGGCTTCCAGGGTAAGGCGGAATATTTCCAATTCCGAATATTGCAAACGCCAATGGCGTTCCTCCCCGCTGGTACCCGCTAATTGCGTAAATAGCGCATATTGCTCCAGCACCAAAATTTTATGATCCTGATGTTCACGCGCATAATTCCACGCGGCGGCCAGCCCTATGGGGCCAGCACCGATAATAATGACATCCCAGTGTACTGACGTGTGCATACCTATCCCTCGCAATGGATATTGTGTGTGTTTGGTAGAATTATTTTTTAATTAAGCTTTTAATCTGATCCAACGGCAACAGAACGATCAGCGTCAGATATTTTTCTCGCGGAATATCCTGATAAAGCTGACGAACGCCGATTTTCCCCATGACATCCCCGCTAACGCCGGCAGCGAACAGCGATTGCCATTGTCCTGCCCAAATGGCGCTGGAGTTCCAAATGCCGGCGGTTTCGATCCGTCCCAGCGGCGTTTCAGCGGTTTCGTGATACCAGGAAATCACGCTGTCGTCAGGCAGTGACGCGATTTTCCACCCCTGGCCCTTCATCGTGCCGATATCACGCCCTTGCTGATCCACCAGCAGGTCAGTGTGTGAATTGGCATCACCCACGTTAGGCGCATTGTTCGTTTTCGCTTTGAAGGTAATATTGGCCATTTCTATAACGGAAAGGATCGTGACATTTTTATAGCCGTCTTTCGATGCCAGAACACGTTCAATTTCCGCAGTGCTTTTGCCGGAACCGATTAATTCCCGAACATAATCGCCAAGCGTAATTAACTCAGACAATACATTATTATTGCCCTGTATAATTTCCATAAAATATTCCTTTGAGGTGTTGTTAAACCGATAAGGCTTCAGATTGTTTGAACCACTCACGCCCTTTTTCTCGGTCGATATCGGAACCCGCGTCGGCAAAAAGCGTGACAATGCGTTGATCTGCACTCAACGTTTCAGCCAGCTTACAGGCCGTTTTCCAGTTGGCGGCGGAGGAGGCACCGATTTTGACGCCGGTCAGTTGATGGAACTCATGCATCGCACTGAGTGCTTCCCGATAAGAAACCGGATTGAAAGGCGGTTCTTGCTGCATCAGCTTACTGATGAAAGGCTGGCGAAAACCAAATCCCAACCCGCCGGCACCGGCGAACTTCGGTTCTCCGTTCGGGGCGGACAACGTACCGTAAGGCAGTTCGCGCGGCGTGCTGCCCCACACGATCAGCTGTGGGTTATCCTGACGTAGCGCCGCCGCAACGCCAGACAGTGTGCCTCCAGTCCCTACCGCGGACACCCAACCATCGACACGCTCGCCGTTCAACTGCCGACGGATCTCCGCGCCAGTCGCATGCTGATGTACGGCGGTATTAACCAGGTTGAGATGCTGGGATAACAGCGTCCAACTCCCATCTTCATGCGCAATCTGCTGGCTGCGTGCAATGACGCCGAGCAGGAACTGATTGCGATCGACCAGGGTAACGACAGCGTTGTCCCCCTTCAGCGTGTCGATCAACGGTTGCGGGGATGAATCCGGGATCACCACCTGCACCGCTATCCCGCACATGTTGCCGAGCTTAGCCAGCGCTTTCGCCATATTGCCCCCCGAGGAATCGAGCAATTTCAATTCGCCGGCGGCGAAATCGTGTTGATTGATGGCATCGCAAAACAGGCCGAATGCGGTGCGATCCTTCACCGAGCCAAACGGATTTTCAAACTCAAACTTGGCGTAAATCGACGCCTTCCCCTTTGGCGAGGGCACTTCAACCAGCGGGGTGTTACCTAACGCCGCATAGAATTTTTTCAACTGGGGGAACAGAGTAAAGGCTTTCTCCGTATCCGGTGCGCAATCCTGTGGGTTAAACAGCTCAAAATTCATCAGAGGTTCCTTTAAAGCCATAGGTTGACAAATAAGCCAGCGTTACTGAAGCAGCCGGCGGAGAAATGCAGCGGTATCCTGCATGAAATAAAAGTGATCGCCCGTAAGGAGTTGAACCTGGCTGCCAGGGAGTTCTTTTTTCCACTGCGACAGCGCGGAGCGGCTAACCAACGGGTCGTCGTCGCCGCCCCAAATGCGCGGCTGCAGGCCGGGCAACGGTTCTGCGCTGAGTTCGCCCAGCAGCCGTAGGTCTTGCTGTATCAATCGGGTGACAAGCGGGCGAGTGAGCGCATCCAGCGTCAACGCGCCGCTGCTTTCACTGAATGCCAGGATGTGGTCCAACACTTTTTGTCGCTGGCTTTCCTGCTGGAGTAATTTCAGTTCTGACGGCGCGCGCTGGGCCGACAAAACGGTGTCGATGCGAAAGCGCGACGTTTGCAGCGCCGCGGCAACCTGCAGGGCAAGCAGCGTGCCCATGCTGTGACCGAAAATCACCGCCGGTGCGATGCCCAGCGAGGCATGCAGCGCATCGACGCAGCGCGCAATGGCGTACTGAGCCGTTTCCCAGGCCGGCGCGCTTTGCGCTTCTTCCCGGCCGGGATATTGCATGATGAACAGATCCACCTCGTCCGGCAGCAGCTCTCGCCAGTGCTGGTAGAACGCAACGCCGCCGCCGGCATGCGGAAAGACCACCAATTGTTTGGTGACCGGCGAACTGCGCGGGCGGCTGAGTCTCACCGCGCAGCCGAGAGAAGTGCGCAATTGCGTCATGAGTTCAACCCCGCCGTGTTTCTGACGGACTGCTCCTGGCGCAGCATATCGCGCAGCGTCAGGCGATCTATCTTGCCGATGCCTTTCATGGGGATGGCGTCGATGACGATCAATTTTTCCGGTGCCTTGAACGCCGCCAGCCCTTCTTTCTCAAAGAAACGGCGCAATGCGCTGAGGGTTAGCGTGTCATCCGTACTGGTGACAAACAGACACGGCACCTCACCGTACAGATCGTCCGCCATGCCCACGCAAGCGGCTCGCACCACGGCAGGATGTTGTTCTGCCAGTTCTTCTATCTCGTTCGGACTGAATTTTTCTCCCCCGCGGTTAATCGAATCGTTGACGCGCCCATCGATGAAAATATTGCCTGCGGCATCGACATGCGCCAGATCGCCGGTGCGGTAAAAACCGTCAGCGGTAAATGCGGCAAGATTCGCCTGGGGATTTTGGTAGTATTCGGTGAGCGTATAAGGGCCGCGGGTGATCAGTTCACCTGATTTACCCACGGGCAAAGAACAGCCATTTTCATCGACGATCAGCACTTCATCATAGGGACTCAAAGGCCGACCCTGAGAGCTGAACCGCACCGCATCGTCATCGTCAACCGCGTTAAAACACAGTAGCCCTTCGCTCATGCCATAACATTGCTGCAGGGTAATGCCGAGACTGCGGGACGAGGAGGCCGCCAGCTCTGGCGTCACTCTGGCCCCTCCCACCTGGACATGCCACAACGTTGCCAGGTTGCGCGGCGTTTTTTGCTGCAGTTCGCTCCATTGCGACAGCAGCGCAGGCACCAGCGTGGTATGCGTCACGCCGCATCGCTCGATCGCGTCCAACGCCGTTTCCGCCGAGGGCGCATCGGCGAGCGCCACAGCGCCGCCGCGAGAAAGCGTACCCAGTATGCCGGGGCAATTGATGACGAATCCATGTGAAACCGGCATCGCAGCGAAATAGACCGACTGGCTGTCCAGAGCAAACACGTCACAGCCGCATTCGATCATATAACTGTAACCGCCATTCTTGCGGGCGATCGCCTTGGGCAAACCGGTGGTGCCGCTCGAAAGCAACATGACGGCGGTATCCGACGGCGTCATGGTGACGGCGTGAAGTGGCGGCGAAGGCACCAGGGGTGAACAGAACTGTTGTAAGTTCAGGTAGCGAGTATCGTGCCCGGCGTCGTCGTAATCTTCGACCAGTATCACATCGATATTGAGACCTTCCGTCAACAGCGTCTGCAGAGCGGCAAGTGGGTTATAGCGACGGGAACCGCGCTGCAAGGCAAATACTTTCGGCGCGGTCAGATGCAGAATGTGCCTTAGCTCTTTTTCACGATAAGAAGGTAATATCGGCACCGGGATCGCACCGAGCATCAACGAAGAGAGCATGACGACAACCGCTTCACGGGTATTGCGCAATTGATACGCGATCCGATCGCCTTTTTGCACGCCTAATTGGCGCAACTTCAAGGCGGCTGAAGCGACCGCACCGTTCAGCCAGTCGTAACTGTAAATCTCCCCGCGTTCAAAAAGCGCCGGGCGCTGTCCATGTTGTTGAAGGGCCTTTAATAAACGTTGATTGATTGAATCCCCAACACTAACCATAGCGACTCCATAATGAGTTAACTCACTGTTTGACTGTTATCTTTCTCAATCACAATTCGTTAAACAAACAGCTTTCGGCACCTCTGTCAGGCGGCGCCGTTACTTCTGTATTGGCTCACAATGAAAAGCAAAATGGACTCAAAAACACTTCATTTTCTGGTCGCCATCAAACACTACGACCGACCGTCAGTCAATTACTTTGGGGTTAATTATTTGTATACCTTATGTTTCATGCGGGCCATTTTGCCGTAAATTTGTTTTTAAACATAAGGTTATAAACAATGTTTTTTTCATAGTTGCTTATAACATTTCAGAAATAAGCTGATCTAATGAATAGTCTTGTCCTCCCCACAGCGAGGGCGCATCGACGCGGCGGGCCTTCAACAGAGCCTGCAACGCCACGGTTTCCGCCGAACTGAGCGCTAAATCCTGGCGCAGTTGCCAGCTGCCATCCGCCGCTTGCAGTACGTCTTCAGGTACGCCCACCTCCGCTAACAGCGCCAATAAATCATCCAGAGTCTTCATAATGTTATCCAATCGTTAAATGGTATTGATAATTATTCATATTGACCGTCAGTCGGTCAATGGGTATTTTAACGCTTGCCTGAGATGGCCAGGCTCCCGCCCCACAGCGAGACTCTTACTTGAAGAGGGATTATTTTTGAATAAATTCAACGAATTTCATTTGCGGCACGCTTATCTTTGCCCGTTTTTTTTGGGCATGGTGCCTTGCCTGACTCTGGCGGCAGGCGAAGAGTCGATATGGGTGGTAGCTGACGGTTCGTCCTCGGGCAACGTTCCACAGGGCTACGCGGCCCAACAAGCGGAGGTGGCAACCAAAACCCGTTCGCCGCTTGTCGACGTGCCGCAATTCGTCTCGGTGGTTAATCGACAGCAAATGGACGTGCAATCAGCCGATACGGTCAGTCAGGCGCTGCGCTACAGCGCCGGCGTTGCCGTAGAACGCTTCGGTGCATTTTCCAGCGGCGTGGACTTCGCCAGAATGCGCGGCTTTGAGGCGGACTACTATCTGGATGGTTTACGCGTCATCGGCAATACCGGCATTTGGGGGCCACAGATTGAAACCTGGGGGTTGCAAAGCGTCGAAGTCTTGCATGGCCCCTCCTCCTCGTTATACGGCCAGGGCGGTGCCGGAGGCGTAATCAATATGATTTCCCGGCGGCCTTCCGCTACCGAGTCGAATCAGCTTAAATTGGATGTCGGCAACGACCGTACGCGTTCCCTCAGTCTCGATGCCACCGGCGCACTGACCGATGACGAACAGTGGTTGTATCGTTTCGATGGCCTGGCAGCCACGCGCGGCTCGCAGATAGAAGATACCCGGCAGAAGCGTCTCTATCTGGCCCCCGCCATCACCTGGCAGCCCAACGAACGCACGCGCTGGACCGTGCTGACTCACTATTTGCGTGAACCCGAGTCGGGCTATT
The DNA here is from genome assembly GCF_052168635.1 of Serratia sp. CY47444. Taxonomy (NCBI): domain Bacteria; kingdom Pseudomonadati; phylum Pseudomonadota; class Gammaproteobacteria; order Enterobacterales; family Yersiniaceae; genus Serratia; species Serratia sp. CY47444. Next base: position 104,185 of record NZ_JBJNMH010000001.1, on the reverse strand, counting down.
ACAACACCTTGCCCGCCCAGGTTCTGGGGCTGTTGCCCAACGCGCGCGGCAAGATAGATACCGATAAAAATTACAGCGATCCGGCGCACGAGAACTCAAGCCGCACGCAATATGATGTGACCTCACTGTTTGAAGTGCAGTTGAACGATCGCTGGCGATTAAAGCAAAACCTACGCTATTCCCATGTAGACTCTGCGGTGCAACGCGATTTTACCCGCGCCATCACGCCGGACAACCGCCTTTTGACGGCGGTCTACCAAGATTCCCCGAGTCAGGCGGACAGCATCGTGATGGATAACCAGGCCGAGGTGAAATTCGCTACCGGCGCCATCGCCCACCAAGGGTTGGTCGGCATCGACTACCAGACCGGTAAACTGGATAAAGACTGGTGGGGATCGCAAACCGTGACGTTCGATCCTTGGTCCGGTCAATACCGCCCTTCATTCGATCCTGTTCCGGTTTCACGCACGTCGACAACGCAACGTTTTCACCGCACCGGTTTATACGGGCAGGACGAAGCCAGCTGGCGCGGATGGCATTTGCTGTTGGGCGGCCGTCATGACTGGTCGCGTATGCGTACCAGTGACAATCTGGTCCATACCCAAACGCAAACCAATGACGCCGCCTGGAGCTATCGTGCCGGATTGAGCCACCCGTTCGACAGCGGCCTGGCGCCATGGGCCAGCGTCTCTACCGCCTTCGATCCGCTGACCGGCACCGACGCTCAGGGCTCACCGTTCAAACCCACCCATTCCACTCAGTATGAGATGGGATTGAAACTGCAGCCGCCCGGCAGCGCAATGATGACCAGCCTGGCGGTCTACCAACTAACGCAGCGCGATGTGAACACCATCGATCCCCTCAATCCCAGCTATTACACCCAGACTGGTGAAGTACGTTCTCGCGGCGTGGAGCTGGAATCGCGTGCGGCGCTGACCGATAGCCTTAACCTGATGCTGTCCTATGCCTGGGTCAACAACGTCGTGACTCAAGCCAACGATAACACCCTGGGGCGACATCCGGTCGGTGTTCCGGCGCAAACCGGCTCAATGTGGCTGGACTATCGCTTTACTAAAGGGCCGCTGCAGGGGCTGCTGATCGGCGGCGGCGCTCGCTACCTGGGGGCCAGCTGGGGAGATGGCGCCAACACCTTTAAAGTGCCTGCCGTTTGGCTCGGCGATATGACCGTTCGCTATACGCCGGGTGCCTGGGACCCGCGCCTGTATAACCTCGAATTGGGGTTGACCATCAACAACCTGACCAACAAATCTTATGTCGCCAGTTGCACCAGTGCGCCTTACTGCAGCATCGGCATCGAACGCAGCGTCACCGGTTCGATAAGTTGGTATTTCTGATGCGCAGACGGCGTTTTCTGCAGGTCGCCACTTTGCTGACGCTTTCCTCGCCGTTGCGATCTCTGCGCGCGCAGGCCGATACGCAGACCGTGACCGATATCGTCGGGCGAACGGTGACCTTACGTTATCCCCTGCGGCGTATTTTCCTGGCGGAAGGCAATCTGTTTTATACCGTTGCGGCGCTTAATCCCCGCGCGCCGATGGAAAGACTGGTGGGCTGGCGAGACAATTTTCGCACCGCCGACCTGGATAGCTATCGGCTGTATCTGCGTCATTTTCCAGAGTTGGCGCAGTTGCCGACATTCGCCGGGGTGCAGCAGATGCAATTCGATCTGGAAAGGTTGATCGCCTTGCGGCCCGAAGTCATGTTGCTCAATGCGAATACTCGCTCGGCGCTGGAAGCGAGCGGTTTGATGGCTAAGCTCACGGCGGCCAATATCCCCGTGGTATTTGTCGATATGAGCATCGGCCTGATGAACAACAGCGCCAGAAGCATCGCCATCATGGGACAGCTGTTTGATAATCCGCAAAGCGCAGACAGCTTGGTTCGCTTCCGTCAGCGACATCTCGATACGATCCTCGATACGCTGGCAAAACGGTCTCCGCCGCGCCCACGCGTAATGATGGAGCGCGCCGCCGGGTTGTACGACGATTGTTGTCTGTCTTGGGGAAATGGCAACTACGGTGAAATGGTGAATATCGCAGGCGGATTCAACTTGGCCCAGAGGCATATCCACGGCGTTTACGGTTCACTGAGCCAGGAAACGGTGATCGCTTCCCGGCCCGATAAAATCGTTGTGACCGGCAGCAACTGGAGTCATTATTCACCTAGCGGTGACTGGGTCAACCTTGGCCCCGGCGCAGATTTGGCGCTGGCAAAAACGCGCCTGGAAAAATTGATGCGACGCCCGGCTTATCGCACCCTGGCCGCGGCAAAGAGCGGAAAAGCGTATGCCATCTGGCACCCGTTTTACGATCATCCCTTTAATTTCGTCGCTATCGAGCGGCTGGCCACCTGGTTTCATCCGTCGCTGTTCGCCGGCGTCGATCCCGAAGCGACATTTGCGGAGCTTTTCGCGCGTTTTCTTCCCATTCCGTATCAGCCCGGTTACTGGGTATCGCTCGATGCGGAGCCGTGAACGATCAGCGACACCCCAGCAAACGCATGAACTCCTGCGCCAGCGCCGCCCCCAGTCCTTGACGATCGGCGTTGGGATTGACCATGACGTCATCCACGGCGCCGTGCATGCCGTGATACATCAGGATGGCGGTCAAGTGCGGATTATCCAGACTCCAGGCGCCCGCCGCGGCGCCATCGTTTAAAATCGTCAGGATCTGTTCCAGCACGGCATCACGATCCTGATTGCCCCGGGTATGATAATGATGATCGTGATACAGCGCATCGTGCAATTCCATACCTTCAAAATAGGTCGCCACGCCGGCATCACACCAGGCTCTTAGGCGCGCCAACCAGTCATCTTGTGCACATTCATCGATAGCCAGCTGAATTTTCTCGATAAAGTGATTAGTGAACCGTATACGTAAAGCGGACAACATTTCGTTTTTGGACGGAAAATAGTGGTAGAACGTCCCTTTGGCGACGTTGGCGTCACGGACAATATCGCTGATGGTGGTCGCTTCAAATCCTTTTTCGATAAACAGCTTCTGTGCCGCATCCATCAATTCATCCAGGCGCACTTCTGCCGGTTTGGTTCGAGGCTGTGTTTCTTTCATCTTTTCTTTTGTCTTCATATCAACGTCCAGTGTGGATCCAGCGGCCATCGTAACCAATGTTGTTGCCATTGACCAGCCGATCTAGCGCAGTGAAATCAATATTCACACTCCATTGACCGACGGTCGGTCATAATATAATGTGAGAATAGTTTTCACTATCACCCTCTCTCAATAAGGAGCCCCTCTATGTCCGGTATGCGCAGGATTTCGCTCGTTGCCGCCATCTGTCTGGGTACATTTATGGCGTCGCTCGATATCAGCATCGTCAATGTGGCACTGCCCACGATGCTGGAATCACTGCAAACCGACATGTCGGGCTTGCAGTGGGTCGTTGACGCTTATGCCCTATGTCTCTCCGCGTTAATCCTTTCGTCCGGCCCGCTGGGCGACAGGTTTGGCCGTAAACGCATTTGGCTCTTCGGCGTCGCCCTGTTTACCGTTGGTTCGATCGTTTGCGCATTCGCGACCAGCCTCGGCATGCTGCTGACCGGTCGAGTGATCCAGGGTATCGCCGGTGCAGCCGTCATCCCGGGTGCGCTGTCCCTGCTGACACACGCGTTTCCGGAAGAACAGCTGCGGACCCGCGCGATCGGCATTTGGTCCTCGGTTAATGCGCTTTCGTTGGTGATCGGCCCGGTTTTGGGCGGCCTGCTGGTACACACCACTGGTTGGCCGGGCATTTTCTGGATCAACATTCCGGTCGGGATCGTCGCGCTGGTATTGGGCAGTTGGGGATTGAGAGAGAGCTCGCATCCGGAACACGCTGCGCTCGATCCGCTAGGGCAAGGGCTGAGCATCTTGTGGCTCGGCGCGCTGACCTATGGGCTGATTGCCGCCGGTGAGTTCGGCTGGCACAGCTTGCAGTCGCGCCTTCCGCTGTACGCCGCCCTGGTGCTGTTTGCGCTGTTTCTCTGGGTGGAAACCCGGGTCAAACGCCCCTTGCTGCAACTGAGTCTATTTCGTCACGCCGACTTTACCGGCTACAACTTCGCCTCTTTCGTGCTTGGATTCTCCGCTTACAGCAGCGTCTTCTTCGTCTCGTTATTTCTGCAACAGGCTCAGGGTTGGAGCCCCGCGGACACCGGTTGGCGCATGGCACCGGAGTTTCTCGCCATGGCGCTGGCCGCTTCGGGTTTTGGCCGCCTGTCCGCCAAACTGAGTGTGAACTCGCTGATGATCGCCGGCTATGGTCTGATGGGCATTGCCCTGCTGTTGCTGACGCAGCTGCACGCCGACTCGTCTTACCCCCTGGTGGCGCTGTATTTGGCGCTACTCGGCTTCGGCATGGGGTTGTCGATGCCGGCGACCAGCGCGCTGGTGATGCGCACCGTCGCGCCGCAACGATCTGGGATGGCATCGGCAACGATGAACGCGCTGCGACAAACCGGCATGACGCTGGGCATCGCGCTGCTGGGCACATTGATGAGCATGCAAGCGGTCACGACTTTAACAGCGGCGTTGCACACTCAGGGGGTGGAACAGGCTGCCGAAATCGCCCGGGTAGCGGTGATAGAGCAACAGCAGACGGCCGTGGACGCGGTGGGCGCGAATCGCCTGCAAGATCTGACGCACAGCGCCTTCGCCGACGGTTTCGGGATCGCTATGTTTTGGGCCGGATTGCTCAGCATCGCGATGACCGTATGGCTGCTGATCATGCTGCATCCGCGTTTCCGTCTGCATTCACAGGCTGAAAACGCCCTGCTGAGCAAGTCCGCTGAACGACTGAACGAGGAATAAACATGACAAAATTATCGGTCGACCCGATCGAGGAATTGATCGCTTTCGCCTCACAGATAGATGCGTGCATGGTTCCCCCCGCTGTCCTGGCATTCCAATGCAAACGACTGATGGATAATCTTGGCTGTCTCGCCGCAGGTTATGACCAAAGCGGCGTCGACGCGGCGCTCTCGCTGGCCAGACGCTGGAGCGGCAACGCCGAGGCCAGCATTATCGGCAGTGAAGAACGCCTCGCCGCGCCGCAGGCGGCGTTCGTCAACGCCGTGCGAGCCCGCGCGCTCGACTATTGCGACGTTCTCTCCCCCGGCTGGCATCCCAGCTCTTCGGATATTCCAGTCGCGCTGGCTGCGGCGGAACTGTCGGGCGCTTCCGGATTGGATATGTTGGCGGCATTGGCCGTCGGCCAGGACTTCGCACAACGCATCAACCTTGCTGCGCAGGCGAACGGCTTTTTCTACCGCGGATTCGACTCAAATATCCTTGGCCTGTTTTCAGGCGCAGCGATCGCCGCCCGCTTGCTGCGCCTGGATCAACAAGCTTTCGCCGACGCCATAGGTCTGGCGTTCGATTTCGGCATCGGCACCTTCCAACACTATCAGGACAAGACGCTGGCGGTGCGCATCAGCCAGGGATTGGTGGCGCGCCATGCGCTGGAAGCCGTTTTGATGGCTCAGGCGGGGATAAGCGGCCCCAAACGCGTCCTGAGCGGCGAGAACGGTTTTTTCAATCTCTATGCGCCGGGCGAACCCGATCTGGGGATGCTGACCCACCAATTGGGCATTGCCTTTCTGGGGGAAGAAGCGACCTGCTTCAAGCTATACCCACATTGCAGCATTCTGCTGGCGTTGACAGAAACGCTCTTGAACGACGGGCCACACCGGCAATTGCCCGATCCCGAACGAGCGAAGATCACGCTGCATGCATCACCGACCATGCGCATGGTGTGCGGTGCGCCATACGAGCCGCAGAAAACGGCCGAAATCGATGCGCAATTCAGCGCGCGTTACATCATCGCTAACGCGCTGCTGCGCGGCCAAGCCAGCGCTCTCGAATTCAGTGCGGCCTTCGCGACAGAACCTACGGTCGTTGCGCTAGCGCAGCGTATCGAGGTTCATGAACAACACGCCTTTGAACGGTTTGACCGCTTCGAACTTCATATCACGCCGGAACAAGGTGATACGCTGCGGCTCGAAGCCGAATTCGGCCGCGGCTGGCCGGAGAACCCGGCGGATATGCAGGATATTCGGGATAAATTTCTTCGCTGTTGTGAGCAGTCGCCGAATCATGGATTGAGGAATAACGCGCGACGGCTGATGGCCTGTATCGAGAATCTGATCGAAGCGCCCTCGTTACAAGCCTTGTTAGCCGCAACTCGGGAGGGGCGCTAGTCAGGCTTAGCCACCGCATATCGCCGGAGTTAACGTGGCGGGGTCCGTCCTGTCACTTCGGCGTGTAAATCTCTCGGAGTGTGGCGATCACTTTCGCCACGTTTGGGTTATCGAGTGGCGGCGGCATTCGCCGGCGTTACAGCATCCACTCGATAGGCAGCCAGCCGGCCACGGTGAGAACGATGCGTTTTACCCAGCCGGCGCCGGGTTCCTGCTGGTGCACCTCGGTGTGACCGTCTTCGAAGGCTTCGTTCCATACCATGTTGCCTTCGGGTGTCAGTACCGGCCGATAGGCGGCGTATTCGAGCGGGCCATCAAACAGTTGGCGGGTGTCGGCCGCCAGCGCCGGGCTGTCGATCAAGAATCCCATTTCGCAGTTCAGGTGCGCCGAGCGCGGATCGAAATTGAACGATCCGATAAACACCCGCTTATCGTCGATGGCGAAGGTTTTGGCATGCAGCGCCGCGCCGGACAGCCCCAGCGGCTTGAGCTCCTTGCGCCCGGACGGTTGACCGGCGCGCAGCTTCAGCTCGAACAGTTCGACGCCCGCCTGCAGCAGCTCACGTCGGTATTTGGCGTAGCCCGCATGCACCACCAGCACGTCGGTGGTGTTCATCGCGTTGGTCAGCACGCGAATGGATTTCCCCTGTTTGGCAAGCGATTCAAAGAAAGTCGCCCCTTCTCGCCCCGGCACGAAATAGGCGGAGACCAGATCCAATTGCTGGCTGACGCCGCCGATGATCTTACCCAGTTGCGTCACCATCAAACGATCGCGCGAAGCCTTGCCCAACCCTTTCGCCGGATCGTCGGCCACCAGCTCTACCTGGGTGAATTCCGGCTGTACGGCGCCATCGCGAAAGCGCACCGCGCTGGTTTCCAGCTGCACCGCCAGTTTACGGGCGCGCTCGCTGGTTTCGATGGCGGCGGCCTGCGTCAGGAAGGCGGAAAGATCGCCTTTTCCCCGAATAATCTGCTCAACACCGAACACCGAGGCGCTGTTCCAGTAGCGATCGAAGACCTCGGCGGTCTCCGCCACCACGTTGCCGACGCTCAACACGTCGAGATCGAGGAAATAGTTTTCGTCACCGACCTGAAAATACTCGTCGCCGATGTTGCGGCCGCCGATGATCGCCACGGCGCCGTCGACGATGTAGGACTTGTTATGCATGCGCCGGTTCATGCGCATAAAGTCGAAGGCGTAACCGGCCAGCTTCGGCGTACGTACGGTGGACGGATTGAACAGACGGATCTCGACGTTTTCCTGGGCGTTCAGCGCCGCCAGCGTCTCATCCATGGCGACGCCGTTATCGTCCAGCAGCAGCCGCACGCGCACCCCACGTTGGGCCGCGTCATACAGGGTTTTCAGCAGGATCTGCCCGGAGGTGTCGTTATGCCAGATGTAGTACTGAGCGTCGATAGACCTTTCCGCCATCCGCGCCAGCGCCAGGCGGCTGGCGAACGCATCGTGGCCGCTGACCAGCGGCACCACGCCGCTCAGGCCGGAATGTGCCGCCATCTGTTCGGCGGCCCGCGCCGGCAATAGCGCGGTAGGATCCGCCGGCAATGCCGCCTGCGGCAGACGCTGCGAAATATCCGGCAAACGAAAGATGACTCTTGCCGCAATAATGGCGATCGTCACGGCGATAATCAGATACACGACAATTTTTATCACGGGAGGCGGCCTCGGAGGTTGACTGCTTTGCTTTATACGTCATTAGGTTGCTTCAATCTATAGGAGAAGCGCGCTATGCCATAAGGCTATAGCGTAAAGCGCGAAGGCGAAACGCCAAACAGTTTTTTGAATGCCACCGAATAGGCGCTGTGGCTCTCATAACCGCTTTCGAAGGCGGCGTGGATGATCGAGTTGCCCGCCAGCAGCAGCGGGATGGACGACAACAGCCGTAGACGCTGTTTCCACTGACCAAAGGTGATGCCGGTTTGTTGAGTGAAGTGACGCTGGAAGGTTTTCGCGCTGATCGACAATGAATCCGCCCAGATCTCAATGCCGCGATCGTCGGCCGGCGTGATGACCAACTGCCGGCAAATGTCAGCCATTCTCGCTTCCATCGGCCAAGGGAGATGCAGCGCCAGCTGCGGCTGCAGGCTCAGTTCCTCGAGGAACAATGATCTGAGCAACGCGTGGCGTTTGGTCTCCTCGCCCTCGGGCGCCAGCGTCGCCAATTGGGCGATCAGCTCGCGCAGCAGCGGCGACACCTGCAAGACGCCGTCGCGCAACGGCAACCGCGCGGCGGTGAATTCATCAACAAAAATCCCGTAAACGCAAATGTTGCTCTGCATGACCAGCTGATGTTCTACCCCCGGCCGCAGCCAGACTGCGGTGGTAGGCGGTACGATCCAGCGTCCGCAGCTCGCCTCGACCGCCATAACACCCTGTTGCGAATAGAGCAAATGGCAGCGTTTATGCGAGTGGTAAGGAATGACAAAGCCCGCCGGGTAGTGTTTCACCAGCCCCGTCACCTCGAACGCAGAGTTTTCGTGGCTGCTGAGGTCGATGCGTTTCGTTTCGGCGTTGTCGACGTCGAATCCCATGGTCGTTTGTCCCTTTTGATAACGCGAATGTCTTTTATTTGATAGAGAGGCCGCATGATCCTCCATATAGTGACGTTCTCGCAAGCCACACCAGGGGCCTTATGCGAAGAAACTCACTATTTACACCAAAATTTCATCGTTCTGCTTAAAACGAAGGCGATGACGTTGCGCATGCGCTGCGCAATGGCGGCTCGTTGCGGGGGCGACGCGGCCGAAAGTGATGGAAAGGGAAAGCGCGGTGGCTTAAATCAGGAGGTATGCGCATCAATCAGCAGGTAGCTCAGCCTGGGGGGCGGCTTAATGCTAAAGGGATAGGGAGAGCGCCTAGGCTCTCCTCCATCCAGAATGGTTATCTCGTCAACGGGCCAACTCGGCGCCGTCCAGCTCGGAAATCGCCAGACAAATCACTTCCGTGATGGCCTGTACCGTATAGACGGTCTTGGCAGGAATGATTAACATCTCATGGGGTTGCAACGTCTGATCGTCAACCTTCAGTTCACCGCTCAGCACCATCAGTTTCACCCAGCCCGGATGAAAACGCGCCGGTTGTTGGCTGCCCGCATCGAGCTTCAGCAACGCCGTATGGCCAGGCGTCTCCCGTTTCAAAATGTGAAAGTGTACCCCATCGTAAGGCATGTTTTCGTAATGCAGTGACGCCAGTGTTCTCTTATGCATGGTAAGTGTCCTCGTGACCTGTGAGTAGCTGCTCCGCCTTCGGTCGCCGTAAAAACGATTGGCGGCTGTCCCTACCGAAAGCACCGGCTCGCAGCCTCTTGGCGAACGGATTAACTGTCGTACTTGCAGCGGCCAGATCGACCGCCGTTTCATGCCTAACCTGCCTCAGGCATGCTACTAAATATATAAGAGCCTCGCCGACGGCGCAAAAAACCGCTGCAGGGTTGAGCGTATTACGGTGCTGATCCGTAGTCGGAAAACCTGAACGGCGAGACCAAGGCGCCGTCTGCCGGAGATCGCGATGGTCTCCCCCTTCACACCCCATCATTAATAAATCGCGCCGGGCGATAAGCGTGCGGAATGGCGGAATTGACGCCATGCAGCAGCTCGTCTCCGATCAGCCGGCCAAGCGTCGGTGCGCACATCACGGCCGGATGCATCACCGCCACATAGAGACAGGTGGCGCCCAGCGGCCCAACGATGGGATAACCGTCGCGCGGCCGGGGGCGCATCCCCACCGAACACGCCTGCAGTTGCAAGGGTGCCGTGCCTGGCAGGCGCCCTTCAATCGCCGATTGCGCTTCGCCCTCCACGCGATTTTCATCGCCGTACGCAGGATAATCTTCCGCCGCCAGCAGATCGCCATTTTGTGCATGACGCACTTCGATGTCGTCGCCCGCAATCAGCGTGTTCACCACCTGCGCCGCCGCGTGATAGCGTAACAAAATGGCCGGCGACGCCTCGATCGGCAGCGAGAATCCGCTACCGTCCAACAGCGCCGAGATCCCCGTGCCGCAGGCGAGCACCACCCGATCGGCGGTAATCGCGCCTTCCTCGGTAACGATGCCGATTATCTGCCCGTCTTCACGCAAAAATCCGCTGACGGTTCGCCCCAGGAACAACTCCCCGCCCCACGCGCGAACGCATTCGAGCAACCGCTGCGTCACTTCTTGCGGATCGACGGCGCCGTCACGCGCCGCAAAATAGGCTTGGCTATCGGGCTGCCTGAGCCCCGGTTCCAGCGCGGTCACCTCGGCGGAGGGCAAAAGCCGATTATCGGGGTTTTGCGTCGCCGGCGCCTGGCCATAGCTGAGCGCGCCGGACCAATTCACCCAGAGATCCGGGATCTCCTGCGCCAGGCGTATCCAGTCAGCGACGATCTCGCGCCGCAGAAACGCGTCGGGCGCGCCCTCAGGCACGCCTTCGCTGATCCAGCCGAACGAGCGGCCTGTGGCTCCCGCCGCGGGATGCGCCTGCTCAACCACGATAACGTGCTGCCCTTGGCGCGCGAGATGATAGGCGATCGATGCGCCGACAATCCCGGCGCCCACGATAACCATGCGTGATGATGTTCCATTCATTTAATGATGTCCGAACCTCATTTCAAGTGTTGTCGCCAAAGCAATCCTGCCGCCAGGCAGGCTACCCCGCCGCCGCAGGCCAACACGGCATAAGACGTGCCCCAGCTCTGGGTGGTATCCATCACGATGCCAAAGGATAACGGGGCGAACGACCCGATGCCGAACCCCAGCAACGATCGCCAGCCCATCACGCTGCCGAGCTGTTGCGGCGGCACGTTGTCCGCCATCGCCGCCGACAGCACGCCGGAGTCGCCAAGAATAAAGAAACTGCCGATGCTGACGAACAGCAGCGTCCAGCCCGGCCCCCAGTTCGCCGACCACCCCATCAGCAGCGATCCCAACGCACCGGCGGCGCCCACAAACGTCAGCACCGAGGCACGATTGAAATAGTCGGAAACGGTGCCGACAATCAGCGTGGCGATCATGCCGGCCAGGTGGATCACCGCCGCGGCGATCAATCCGGCGCTGAGCGGATCCAGAGAGAAACCGCTCAACGCCTCGCTGACCAGGCTGGGTGCCCAGGCCCAGTTACCGAGCAGTTCCCAGCTGTGAGCGATATACCCGATCAGCAACAGCAGGGTCGCATAGGTGATAGCATAGCTTTCTCGTTTCGTCTTCCTCCCCAGCGTGCGCGGTTGCGGTTCCTGATAACCGACCAGGGCCAACGAACCCGCCAGCGCCCCCAGTAGCGCACCGGCGGCGCACAGGGCAAACGCCACGCCGGCGCCCCAGCGCATGGCGCTCCAACCGGCGATGAAAACCGACAGAAAATACCCCAACGAACTGGTCGCCAGGATCATACCGATGGCGTAACCGCGTCGGGCCGGGCCGTTCATCCCCATCGCTAACAGCAGCGCCGGCGTATAGGCGCCGCCCTGCGTCAGGCCGACGAAGGCCATCAACACCAGTGCGCCGATATACGAATGGGCAAACACGGCGAACAGCATCAGCGCACCGGCACCCAGCCAGGAAAACAGCAGATACACCCGACGCGCGCCCAGCGAATCACACCACCAGGAAGCCACCAGCAACGCCAGGGCGTTGGTCAGGCTGAACACCGTCTGCACTGTACCGGCGGAGGCGGCGCCGAGCTGCCACTCGCTTCTGATGGTCGGCAGCGCGCCGGCGAACATCATGGTGCCCAGGCAGAGGCCGGCCCGGCTCACGCAAAGCAAAAAGAAAGCTCGCATCTCAGGGGCGCCTCCCTGTCAACCGCAGGGTGAGGATAACGCCATTAACACGCATGACCGATAGCCAAAAGATCCGCATCATAAACTCAGCAATCAGAAGGAGATGCCTCATCATAGTGAGCAAAATCAACGGCTGACAAACGATCTTTCCTCCCTCACTTGGTTGAGCTAGACTCAACCTATGAAAAAAATTCACTCCCTGCCGCACCTGTCCGCTTTCGAAGCCGCCGCCCGTCTCGGCAGCTTCAGCGCCGCTGCGGATGAGCTGTTTCTCACCACCGGCGCGGTCAGTCGCCACATCCGCAGCCTGGAAGAACAGCTGGAGCTCAAACTGTTTTATCGCGGACACAAGTCCGTGCGGCTGACGCAGGCCGGCGAGAATTTTTCCCGCACTGCGTCCCGAGTGATAAGCGAATTGTTTTCGGCGGAAAGCGCACTGAAAGCGAGCGCCGGCCGGCAGCGGCTGGTGGTACACAGCCTGCCGACGTTCACCATGCACTGGCTGATGCCGAAATTGGCAGCGTTCAACGAGATTCATCCGGAGGTCGCGATTGATATCACCACCGCCACTGGGGCCGTCGATCGCAATATGCCGTTTGACCTGGCGATCCGGCGCGATCCCGCGCACTTCTCCGGACTGAAAGCGATCCCTTTTTTGCAGGAAGACAGCCTGCTGGTCTGCAGCCAGAGCTATTTGCGCACCATGCCGATCAGCGCGCCAGACAATCTGGCCGAGCATACCGCCATTCGCATCCGCGCCCGTGAGGATTTATGGCACAGTTGGTTGAATACCTATCCGACGGCGCTGGACGCCTCGCCGCCGCCGCTGACGCTCGACCATACCTTCGCCGCCATTCAGGCGGCCGAAGACGGCCTGGGACTGGCCGTCGTGCCTTACCTGTTCTGCGCCAAACATCTGTCGTCTGGCCGGCTGGTGTCGCCTTTCCCAGCGTTGACTATCCGAACCGGCGTTTATTCCCTGCTGCTGCGCGATCGGGACGATGAGGTCGTGAGCCAATTCGCCGCCTGGCTGCAAACGTTCCAGGCGTAAGCGCCGTATCGGAAACGCGTCACCCTCCTGGACATGCGCGAGCGTTTCGCGCGTCCACTCGGTAAACCAGGCAAAGACATTCTCAGGCGTGGAGCGTCAGGCCTTTTATCGCCTTATCCACCGCTTTCTTCGGCCCGCGCAGCGCCAGGCCGACCAAATCCAGATTGTCCGCGTCTTCAGCGAGAAAAACCTGCCGGTTGGCTGCATCGTGCCCGGTCGCAAACATGGCGTGCACATAGGGAACCAACGTCAATTCCCGCTCCAGCCCTTTGCGATGCACATTTTGCAGGCCCGGCAGATCCGCGGCAAAAATCAGCATCGGCTGCCCGGAAATGCCGCCGTAGCGTCTGCCTTGCGCATCCACATAACACTCGCCGATGATTTCCGGGGCGGCGGCGGCGATGCCCGTCGCCAGAAAGGCCACCACATTCAGCCGCTGCCAGGTCTGCAGATCGTCGCGTACGATAAACGCTATCTTGGTATCAAACATGTTTCGCTCTACTCCGTTGTGCTCTTAAAATAAAAGCGCATCATCGGCGATGGGCGAATCAGCGGTATAGAACGTTTGTGCACTGACGTTGATAGGCCGCCGGCGATAAACGGTAGGCGCGCTGGAACCAGCGGCCCAAGTGGCTCTGATCGGCAAAGCCCACCTGCATCGCGACCTGCGCCGGTTCTTCCCCCTGCGCCAACAACAAGCGTGCAGCCCGCAGCCTCAGCCGGACCAGGTAAGCATGCGGCGACTGGCCGAAGGCCCGGGTGAACTGGCGAGTCAGGCGGAAGCGGTCCAGGCCGCACTGAAGCGCAAGTTCATCCAGGCTGGGGTTACCCGCCATGTGCTCGTGCAGGTAGTCTCGTAAGCGATTCATCACAATCAAAGCATCATCGCTTTGGGAAGTCGGCCTGACGCGAATATGCCGCGCCAAAAGCGTCAGCAGTTGATCCAGGCTTTGATCGCGCGCCAGCCGGCCTTCCCCCTGATGCAACGCAAAAAAAGCCTGTTGTATCGCGGTCGCCAGCATCGGATCGTCGGTCAACGTGTTGTGGAAGGCGCCTTCCAGCACAGAAACGTCCCCTAATCCGCGGCGGTTCATCGCATCGGAAACCCAATGCTGCGGCAGATAAAGCATGGCATAGGTAAACCCTTCGGCCTGCGGCGCATGACCATCGTGCACCGCGCCCGGCTCGATCAGCATGGCACGTCCCGGCCGGCTGGTATGCAAGGAACGATGACAGTTGAAACGTTGTAAACCTTGCTGCGTCACGCCCACCAGCATTTCGTCATGATCGTGGGGATCGTAGGCATGCCCCTGAAAGTGGGCATTGACGCTTTCGATGCCGGTTTCGTCATCGCGCCGCAGTTCCAGCCAGTCTTTGTGTTGATGATTAGACGCCATGCAGTCAGTCCGGAGTTCTGCCCATAGGAAAGAAGAAAACAGCTTACCCTGAGACGGTCACCGTTTCACGCTCATAACTCGCAGATGGCATAAGTGCCCTTACCGGCCGATTTCGCCTGATACATCGCGCCGTCGGCGCGGGTCAACAGCATCTCCTCCGTCACGTCAGTGTGTGAGGAAATCGCCGCCCCCAGGCTGGCGGACAGGCTCACCGTCTGCTGCCCGATCTGCGAAATATCAGCCAGCCGCGCCAACACGTTTTCGCAAAATTCGCTGACCTCGCGCTGCGGTTCCGCCAACGGCCACAGGATGACCGTGAATTCGTCACCGGCCAGGCGCGAAACGCTATGGCGCTCGCCGGCGCAGGCGCTGAGCAACCTGGCGAACGTCTTGAGGATCAGATCGCCGAAGTCATGGCCATAGCTGTCATTGAGGGCTTTGAAACCATCGAGATCGATGAACACCAGCGCCATTTGCCGCTGTTCGCAACAGGCCTGCACCGTGCTGGACAACCGACGCAGAAAAGCGCGGCGGTTGGTCAATCCGGTCAGCATGTCGTGCGTAGCATCGTACTCCAGCCGTTGCTGCAGGCGCTTCAACTCGGTAATGTCCATGGACAGAATGTAAAACCCCTGAGCCTCGCACGGCACCAGCGTAGTGTGGATCATCAGCAACCCCTTCTGGGTCTGGAGCTCATTTTCGAAGCTCACCATTTCCCCCGCTAGGGCCCTGTCTATCATCGGTTTCGCTATCTGATAAACGTTCTCCCCCATAAAATCGCGCACCGTCATTCCTCTAAGGCGGCTTTCTTCCAGGCCAAACCAGGTTTTATAGGCGCTGTTAGCGAACAGGTAGCGTTCATTACCGTCGATTTGGCTGATCAACGCCGGCATGTTGTCAGTAATGGCCCGCAGGCGTTCCTTCTCCGTGCTGAGCTGATATTCGGCGAGTACCCGGGTTTCAATCTCTTCGTTGAGTTTCTTGACGACCACGTTCAGCTCCCGCGTGCGGATTTCGACGCGTTGTTCCAGCTCGTGTTGCAGAGCGAACAGATCGGCCTCCGCCGCCTTGCGCTCGCTGATATCGACGATAACCGAGATGAAATGATCCGGTTTGCCGTTAGGCAGCCGGTTTAACGCCACCGTCAGCTGCACCCAGACGATCGAGCCATCGGCACGGAAATAGCGTTTCTCCAGCGAGTAAGTACTGATCTCGTTTCTCAGCAGTTGCTGCAGTTTTTCTAGATCGGTGTTGAGATCGAGCGGATAGGTAATGTCCTGAAAGGTGCGATCCATCAGCTCGCGCTCGGAATAGTGCAACATTTCGCAGATGCGCGGATTGACCCGCAGCCAATACCCCTGCAGCGACACCAGCGCCATCCCTACCGCCGCCTGGGCGAAGGTCTGTTCGAACAAGGCTTCCGAGCGTTGCAGGTTGGACTTCAGGTTTTCGGTATAGACATGGCGTTCAATGCTCTGCAGGTACTCTTCCACCACGGCGGCGAAGTCGTGCAGGTCGGCCACCTGTTCCGGAGAAAACGGCTGCGGCTGGCTGTCGATAATGCACAGGGTGCCGAGCGGCAAACCGTCGAGCGACAGCAGCGGTTGCCCAACGTAGAAACCGATTCGCGGCCCGCCGATCACCAGCGGATTGTCGAAAAAACGCGGGTCGTTGGCGGTATCGGGCACCACCAGCGCTTCACGTTGCAAGATCGCATGGCCACAAAATGAGATGTTACGCGGCGTTTCCCGGACATCCAGACCGTAGCGCGATAGAAACCATTGGCGATCCCGGTCGATCAATGACACCAGCGCAATGGTGACGCCGAAGTATTTCGCCGCCAGCCGTGTAATACGATCCAGTTTTTCCACCGAGTTCGAATCCAGCACGTTCAGCGAGTTCAGTACCGACAGACGTTCGGCTTCGTTTTCGGGGAAGCAGGGTTCAAGCATGTTGTCTCCCATTGTGTCACCCACGGATCCGGCGCAGCCAGCCTGCGTGATTCCGTTCAGCCTATCCGTCGGTTAGCGGCAAATATCCTTGTCCATCATAGACTCACTCAGTATCAATCCGATTGCGCATTCTCGCCAGCTTTGCCGGGCGTTGCGTTTGCCACCGCGCTGCGCTACAGTCGTTCACAAGGTGATGGTGTTCCACCTTTCCCAACCGCCGCGTTCGCTCGAACCGGATGATGACGCCTGATATACAACTTCGCTTTATTTTTTAGGCAGGTATGTCAGGAGTCGCTATGAATGAAATCTCACGTCTTACCCCTTTTCCGTCCCAGCCTGATCTCGCCGTGCGGGAAATGCCGCTGTACGTTTTCGGCCATAAAAATCCCGACAGCGACAGCATCTGCAGCGCGCTGGTGGTCGCGGACTGGCTCAATCACCTCGGCAAACCGGCCGTCGCTTTCCGCCTTGGCGAATTGACGCCGGAAACCCGCTACATACTGGCCGCCGCCGGCGTACAAGCGCCTGCGCTGCTGAAAGGCGATCTCCGTGACCGCAAAGTCTGGCTGGTGGATTTTACCGACGTCGAACAAGGGCCGGCCTCATTGCCCGACAGCGATGTGGTCGGCGTTATCGATCATCACCGGCTGGGCACCTTGATCACCCGCAACCCGCCCGATGTCTGGATCCGCGCCGTTGGCTGTTGCGCCACCGTGATCCTGTCCATACTGACGTCAGATACGCCGATGCCGCTTTCTTCCGCCCAGGCCACGCTGCTGCTGGGCGCGATTTTGAGCGATACCGTTGCGCTGAGCGCACCGACCACCACCGAACAGGATCGGGTGGCGGTCGCGCGGTTATGCGCAATCTCTCACGTTGACTATGACGCCTTCACCGCCGGATTGCTTGCCGCCAAAACCGATCTTTCGGGGCAATCCGCCCCGCAGTTGCTGCACCGTGACGCCAAGAATTACCGCATCCATAGCGTCTCGCTGCTGCTGTCGCAGATAGAAGTGCGGGCTATGAGCGATATCGATCCACTGTTGCCCGCGCTGCAACAGGCGCTCGAGCAGGCTAAGCAGGAGGCCGGGCTGGAGATGGCCGCGCTGCTGGTTACCGATATCACCCGCCACCGCTCTACCCTGTATTTCTCGTCGAACCGGGTGCTCGCCATTCGGCAGGTGTCGCTGCCCGGCATGACGAGCCGGAAAAAAGAGGTTTTACCGTGGTTAACCCTACAGATTGCTAACGCAGGGAGATAAGTCATGTCGCTCTATCAACATGCTTTACTGCTGGTGCAGGATGAACGCGACGGCCGGCTGCTGTTGCGCCATGCCGAACGCCTCAATCAGCAGATGAATACGCGCATTACCGTGGCGCACATTAGCGCCGACTATGCCGAGCTGGACTACCTCAGCGATGCACAAACCAAAGATCGCCAGTCCAGCGAGGTGATCGCTGCCAAAGCCATGCTCAGCCGGCTGGTGGAAGACTGCACAATCCCCCTGGAGGTGCGCGCAATTGTCAGTATTCACCGCTTCAAAGACATCGAGGCCCTGATTGCCCGTGAAGGCGTCGATCTGTTGCTGCTCGGCCATCAGAACCGTCCGTTCGGCGTCTTTGCCTCCTTCGGCTTCGAGTTCATTAACCATTTGTCGATCGACGTGCTGATAAAGCACGTGCCCACTCCCTAGAATGAGGTGATCATCCATGAGCTATGAAATTGAAAACGTAACCGCCAGAGAGATCCTGGATTCGCGCGGCAACCCCACCGTCGAAGTTGAAATGACTGCGGCGGGCGTCGTGGCACGGGCTTCGGTTCCCTCCGGCGCCAGCACCGGTTCACGCGAGGCGGTGGAACACCGCGACGGCGATCCGCACCGTTACGGCGGTAAAGGCGTTCAGGAAGCGGTGCAAAGCGTCAAAACGGCGATCAATGAAGCGCTGCGCGGGGTGGATGTACGCCAACAAGGGGAGATTGACCGCCGGTTGATCGCACTGGACGGCAGCGAGAACAAGAGCCGATTGGGGGCCAACGCCCTGCTCGGCGTTTCTCTGGCCGCCGCCCGCCTCGCGGCGCAATTGTCGCAGCTGCCGCTGTATCGTTATCTGGGCGGTCTCGGCGCCAACCTGCTGCCGGTGCCCTGCATGAATATCATCAACGGCGGCGTGCATGCCCGCTGGCAAGGTGCGGACTTTCAGGAATTTATGATAGCGCCGCTGGGCGCGCCGTCGCTGCGCGAGGCCGTGCGCTGGGGCAGTGAAGTTTATCAGGCGCTGCGCCAAATTCTGTTGGAGAAAGGCCTGTCGGTCGGCGTTGGCGACGAAGGCGGTTTTGCGCCGGCGGTTGCCTCGAACCGGCAACCGCTGGAGCTGATCGTGCAGGCGATAGAGAAAGCCGGTTATCAACCGGGAGACGATATCGCCATTTGCATGGACCCGGCCTCGAGTGAATTCTATGCCAACGGCAAATACCGCCTGCGCAGCGAAAACGCTGAACTGGATGCCGAACAGATGACGGCCTATTACCAGCGGCTGGTGCAAGATTTTCCCATCGTGCTGATTGAAGACGGTTTGGCCGAGGACGACTGGGCGGGCTGGCGCATTCTCAGCGACGCCCTGGGCGATCAGGTGGAACTGGTCGGTGACGATCTGTTCGTCACCAACGTGAAATACATCCAGCGCGGGATTGATGAACGGTTGGCCAATGCGGCGCTGATCAAGCTGAACCAGATTGGCACGCTGAGCGAAACTTTCGCCGCCGTGCAGCTTTGCCAGGCAAATGGCTGGGGCGCCTTTATCTCACACCGCAGCGGCGAAACCGTCGACAGCTTTATCGCCGATATGACGGTTGCGATGCGAGCTGGCCATGTGAAAACCGGCGCGCCGTGCCGCGGCGAGCGGATCGAAAAATACAATCAGCTGATGCGCATCGAAGACCAATTGGGCATCGCGGCGGTATATGCCGGGCGCGCCGCCTTTAAACACCGTTAATCTTTGCAGGCCGGCCACGCACCGGCCTGTTTTTCATTCTTTGCGCGGCATAATCCCGCCACGCCGGATTCCAACAGAATACGCCGCGTCGCCATCAACGTCTCACGCTGCTCGTTCAGCGTCGCCATCATCCGTTCGATTTCCGCCAGCCGGCTGTCGACGCCCTGTATCAACCCATCCTGATAGGCGCTGCCCTGCAGCGCCAATACCCCGCGGATCGCCTGCAGCGAAAACCCCAGATTCTGGCCGATTTGGATCAGGTGCAGCCGCTCCAGCGCGCTTTCGCTATACACCCGATATCCGTTAACGCCGCGCACCGCTTTGGGCAGCAGACCCTGCTGTTCGTAGTAACGTATCGCCGAGGCGGCCATGCCGGCGCGCTCCGCCAACTCTCCGATTTTCATGCCCTATTGACCTTAAAGTTAACTTTAACCCTAGTATAGCGCCATTCCCCCTGCGACAGGAACGTACCCGATGTTTACCCCACTGATTCTGCCCAACGGCAGCCGCCTGACCAACCGTCTGGCCAAGGCGGCGATGGAAGAAAATCTGGCCGCCCCGGGCCAACTGCCCGGCCCGGCGCTGTGGCGCTTATACCGCTATTGGGCCGAAGGCGGCGCCGGCTTGATCATCACCGGCAACGTGATGATTGACGGCCGCGCCATGACCGGCCCCGGCGGCGTGGTGCTGGAACAAGACACGCCGCTCGCCCCGTTCGAAACCTGGGCCAAGGCCGCGCGCCAGGGCGGCGCGCAGGTGTGGATGCAGCTTAACCACCCGGGCCGGCAGGTGATGGCGAACATGGGCGGCAACGCGTGGGCGCCCTCCGCCATCCCGCTGGCCATGGGCAAGCACAGCAAACTGTTCGCCCAGCCGCAGGCGATGGATGAAGCGCAGATCGCCGAGGTGATCGCCCGCTTCGCCGCCAGCGCGCACGCTGCTGAACAGGCCGGTTTTACCGGCGTGGAGATCCACGCGGCGCACGGCTACCTCATTTCCCAGTTTCTCTCGCCGCTGACCAACCAGCGCAGCGATCGTTGGGGTGGCGAGTTGGCGAACCGCGCCCGCCTGCTGCTGGAGGTGGTGCGTGCGGTGCGCGAGCGCGTCTCGCCGGGCTTTTGCGTGGCGGTCAAACTGAACTCTGCCGACTTTCAGCGCGGCGGTTTTTCATCAGACGATGCCCACCAGGTAGTGCTGATGCTGAACGATCTGCCGGTCGACCTGATTGAACTGTCCGGCGGCAGTTACGAAAGCCCGGCGATGCAAGGCGAAACGGCGGACGGCCGCACCCTGGCGCGCGAAGCGTATTTTTTGACCTTTGCCCGCGATCTTGCCGCGGTGGCCCGCATGCCGGTGATGACCACCGGCGGCATCGCCCGCCCGTCGGTGGCGCAGCGAGTGCTGGACAGCGGCGTCGCGGTGGCCGGCATCGCCACCGCCATGGCGGAGGTGCCCGATCTGCCGCACCGCTGGCAAACCGGCGAAGCCCCTCATGCGCTGCCCGTGCCGGTCACCTGGCGCAGCAAAGCGATGGCGTCGCTCGCCCGCATGGCGTTGGTCAAGCGCCGAATGCGCGCGCTGAGCGACAGTCGACCGCGCAGCGTGCGCTACTCCCCCCTATTCACGCTGATCGTCGATCGGTGGCGCACCCGCCGCATCCTGCAGCGCTACCACGCCTGGTTACGGCAACGTTAACGGCAACAGCGCCGGCGAACCCGGCCGGCGCTGCGTAAAAATCGCGCTTTTTTGATCGCGCTACGTGAAATCTGAGAGAAATCACCGATCTGGATGCTGCGCTTTTAACGGTTGGCCATTTATATTCATCACAAATTTTGTGTATATAAACGCTATAGGACTTAAGGTGGTGAATAGATAAAAATAAGCCGTTAATTCCTATTTATGTTATTAAACGGAAATTCACCTTATTAATAAGCGTATTAAAGCCGCCTGCAGGTTGGCGACGGAAAGGATTTTTGTGCCATGTTAACGATATGTTGTTTTTTACCGGCAAAACCAACGGTCAATAAATCAACAACATATTGATGAGCCTAAGAAAAAACTAAACAATTCAAAACAAAATCGGCTATTGAGTCCCAGGCGAAAAAGCCATATATTGGTCGCGCTTTTCACAAGGCAGTTACTTTTCTAATTCATTAATTCAATCGGAGCGTGTTGAGACCTTCGGTTGTAGGAGAGATATGATGACGGATAAAGTCCGTATTGATACTTTAGTTGCAAACTCATTAAACGGAAACAATGAAACCTATTTGGCGCGCCAAGCCGAATTTGAGTCGAATGTTAGGAGTTATCCGCGCAAATTGCCGTTGGCAATTGCGAAAGCCCAGGGCGTTTGGATCACTGATGTTGAGAATAATCAATATCTTGATTGCCTGGCCGGGGCAGGAACGTTGGCTCTTGGACATAATCACCCCGACGTCCTGCAAAGCATCCAAAATGTCATTACCAGCGGCTTGCCGTTACATACTCTCGATCTCACGACCCCGTTAAAAGATCGTTTCTCCGATTACCTGCTCTCTCTGTTGCCTGGCGAAGGCAAAGGGTATTGCCTGCAGTTCTGCGGCCCATCCGGTGCCGATGCGGTGGAAGCCGCGCTGAAGCTGGCGAAAAAGCACACCGGCCGTTCCGGCGTGATCAGCTTCTCCGGCGGTTATCACGGCATGACCCACGGCGCGCTGTCGGTCACCGGCAACCTGTCGCCGAAGGCGGCGATCAACGGCATGATGCCGGAAGTGCAGTTCATGCCTTATCCGCATGAATACCGCTGCCCGCTGGGCATCGGCGGCGAAGCCGGCGTCAAGGCGCTGACCTACTACTTCGACAACCTGATCAACGACGTGGAAAGCGGCGTGCGCAAACCGGCGGCGGTGATCCTGGAAGCCGTTCAGGGCGAAGGCGGGGTTAACCCGGCACCGGCCGAGTGGCTGCAGCGCATCCGCAAAGTGACGCAGGAGCATGGCATTCTGCTGATCATCGACGAAGTTCAGGCCGGTTTCGCCCGTACGGGCAAGCTGTTCGCCTTCGAACACGCGGGCATCGAGCCGGACATCATCGTGATGTCGAAAGCGGTCGGCGGCGGCTTGCCGCTCGCGGTGCTGGGCATCAAAAAAGAGTTCGATGCCTGGGAACCGGGCCACCACACCGGCACCTTCCGCGGCAACCAGCTGGCGATGGCCACCGGCCTGACCACCCTGCAGTACCTGAAAGAGCATAAGGTCGCCGATAAAGTGGCCGCTCAGGGCGAATGGCTCAAAGGCAAGCTGACCGAGCTGCAGAAACGTTATCCGGTGATCGGTCACGTCCGCGGTCTGGGCCTGATGATCGGCATCGAGATCGTCAAGCCGAACGAAGCGCAGGATCACATGGGCTGTTACCCGGCCGATGGCGAGCTGTCCGCGCTGCTGCAGAAAAAATGCTTCGAATCCGGCTTGATCCTGGAGCGCGGCGGGCGCAACGGCTGTGTGCTGCGCCTGTTGCCTTCCCTGCTGATCACCAATGATGAGCTGGGTATTTTCCTGGATAAATTTGAGCAGGCGCTGTTGGCCGCCGGCGTCAAGCCAGTCTGATTGGAGCGAATGACCGCGATGTCCAAGTTAAACCCGATTCTGGCTTCCTCGGCGCACAGCGCCGAGGCTTACCGCCAGGCGATCGCACAGAGCAGTGAAGCCGTCGTGCAGTGGCTGCAACAGCCCGAGATGTATCAGGGCAAAAGCGTTGCCGAACTGCGCGAGCGCATCCAGCTAGACTTTACCCCGCAAGGCCTGGGCAACCAGGCGGCGATCGAGCGCGCCATCGAGTACTTTTTGAAAGACAGCCTGTCGGTGCACCACCCGCAGTGCGTGGCGCACCTGCACTGCCCGAGCCTGGTGATTAGCCAGGCTGCCGAAGTGCTGATCAACGCCACCAACCAGAGCATGGACTCCTGGGATCAGAGCCCGTCGGCCACGCTGATCGAAATGAAATTGATCGAGTGGCTGCGCGCCCAGGTCGGTTACCCGTCCGGCGACGCCGGGGTGTTCACCAGCGGCGGCACCCAGAGCAACCTGATGGGGCTGATGCTGGCGCGCGACGCGTTCTTCGCGCGTCAGGGCCACTCCGTGCAGCAGGACGGTCTGGTGGGCGATCTGCGCAAGCTGAAGGTGTTCTGTTCTGAAAACGCCCACTTCTCGGTGCAGAAGAACATGGCGCTGATGGGCCTCGGCTATCAGTCCGTCACCCTGGTGAAAACCGATCGCTTCGCCCGCATGGACGTGAACGATCTGGCGGAAAAACTGGCGCAGGCCAAGGCCAACGGCGAGCAGGTGATGGCGATTGTCGCCACCGCCGGCACCACCGACGCCGGTGCCATTGACCCGCTGCGCGACATCGCGCGGCTGGCGGCGGAGCAGCAGATTTGGGTGCACGTGGATGCGGCCTGGGGCGGCGCGCTGCTGCTTTCCGAGCAGTACCGCGACTACCTGGACGGCCTGGAGCTGGTGGACTCCATCACCCTGGACTTCCATAAACAGTTCTTCCAGACCATCAGCTGCGGCGCCTTCCTGCTGAAAGACGAGCGCCACTACGAGCTGATGCGCTATCAGGCGGCCTACCTGAACTCCGAGTTCGACGAAGCGCAAGGCGTGCCGAACCTGGTGTCCAAGTCGCTGCAGACCACCCGCCGCTTCGATGCGTTGAAGCTGTGGATGGGGCTGGAAGCGCTCGGGCAGAAGCAATACGCCGAGATCATCGATCATGGCGTGACGCTGGCGCAACAGGTGGCGCGCTACATCGCCGATCAAGAAGCACTGGAACTGGTGATGCAGCCGCAGCTGGCCAGCGTGCTGTTCCGCTACCGTCCGGCGCAGCTGGCGGCGAACGGCGATGCGGCCGTCGCGCTGTTCAACCAGCGTATCGGTGACGCCCTGTTGGAATCGGGCCGCGCCAACGTCGGCGTGACCGAGTTCGATGGCGTGACCTGCCTGAAGATGACGCTGCTGAACCCGATCGTGACGCTGGAAGACATCAAGCTGTTGCTGGCGCTGGTCGAGAAAACCGCCCAGCAGCTGCCCGCGTAACCCTCTGCCACTGCGCATTAAAAGCCGATAACCCCAGGTTATCGGCTTTTTTATCGCGCTCACGCCGTGCGCGTATTCAATCCGTTGACATGTTTTCCCAGGATGTCGCTTGTAGGTCCAGATCGATTTCCAGCGTTTCCAAAAAGCGCGCCGTCATCATGTAGTGCCCAATCATTAATGCCAGTTCAGCCAGTTGAACCTCGTCATAATAGCGCCTGACCGCGTTAAATGTGTCGGCAGAGACCTTCACCTGCTTCACGCATTCATCGACAAAATGCAAGATGGCCGTCCCTCTGGCGTCGATGCCCACACCCTGCTCTATTTTCTCGATGTCGTCATCGCGCCACCCCGCAAGGATCGCCAGCGGATAGTGTTGCATACGCTCATAAGCGCTGTGGCTTAACGCGCCAACCCTTAATATGATCATTTCCCGATCTTTATCACACAGTCGCCCGGCCGGAAAAGAAGCGCCCAGGGACAGATATCCCTGCGCCGAACGGCTGGTTTTCAACAGACCCAGCGTAAGATTGGCGGGAAAACGGGCATATTGCTGCTGCTGCTCAGCCGTTAATTCACTCACTACCGGCAGTTTTATTCTGGCCATCGCTTATTCTCCCGCTTGAGCTTCGATAATTGCAACCGGCCGAGCCCAGCCGGCGGATGCCTTATAAACCTTCACCGGCAGACTGATCACGTTAAATCCACAGGGCGGCAGCAATTCAAGATTGCACAGTTTTTCAATCTGGCAATAAGGATATTGACTGCCGGCATAGTGCCCTTCCCAAATAAGCGAAATATCGCCGCTTTGTTCAAATTTGGTGCGCGTATGGCTGAATGGCGCGTCCCAGCTCCAGGCATCGGTGCCCACCACCCTGACGCCGCGTTCAGTAAGATACAGCGTCGCTTCACGGCCCATGCCGCAACCGCGATGAATAAAATCTTCGCTGCCGTAACGCCCGCCGGCCGCCGTGTTGACCAAGACAATATCGCCGGCGGCGATAGGATGGCCGATCCTCGCTAATTCACGCTCAATATCATGCGCAGTGGCCACATAACCGTCGGGAAAATGCCGGAAATCCAATTTGACGCCAGGGCCGATACACCATTCCAGCGGTATTTCATCAATGGTTTTTGACGCCGATCCGTCATCCATATGCGAATGGTAGTGATAAGGGGCGTCCATATGCGTTCCCGCATGGGTGCTCATGCGGACAAATTCCACCGCCCAGCCCTCCTGACGCGGCAGCGCTAAGGGATCCAGGCCGGGAAATGATTCCGCCAGCTGCAACGCTCCGCGCTTGTTGTCAACATACTCGATTTCCGGCAGAAACCGCTCCGGATCGGAAGCGATCCCGCTCATCAGCGGCACCGAAAGATCAATGATTTTACCGTACATATTGTTACCTTTATCCAGGGGAATGACCTGCCCAGAGTAAGCTTTCCCCATAGAATAGAAATGCCGATTATCAGACAACTTATTGTTATAATAGGAAGACGCAGCCATGAACGGACAGGAAGGCATCATGAAACCGTCAGAATTGACCGGGGAAATCCCAATATCGATTTGGTTCAGAAATAAATCCTGGCCGGCAGGAACGCAATTCCCTTTACAGGCGTTGCCATGGGGCAAACTGATGTATTCCATGAAAGGGTTGGCGGAAATAAATATTGAGAACAATATTTATTTATCCACACCAGAATATGCCATTTGGCTCCCCGTTAATACCGAACATGAATCCGTAGCAAAGAGTGCAATTGACTATGTCATTCTTCATGTCAGCCCCTCGCTATGCCAATCCTTACCGAGCAGACCGCAAACCCTGCGGCTGAATAAGATCGTCAAAGCGGTGCTGGCCGATTTTTCAGAAAGGCTTATTGGCTATCCGCACACGCCTCAGGACCAGACGCTGGTTACCGCGTTGCTTGAGCAGCTGGCGCTGTCGGAGCGTTTTGACAGCTACCTGCCGCTCGGCAGCGATGACGTTGTCAAGATCATGACCGAAAAGATGAGCGCCGCGCCGCACGATCTCAACACCCTGACACAATGGTCGGGCATGCTGGGCTTGAGTGAGCGTACGCTGTCGCGGCGATTTCTCGCCGCTACCGGCATCTCTTTCAATGAATGGAAGCTGAGAAGCAAAACCCTCATGGCGATGACGCTGTTACAGGAAGGGAAAGCCGTCAAATATGTCGCCTCTACCCTGGGATATAACGATCCGTCCGCGTTTATCGCCATGTTCAGACGGCAAACGGGCCAGTCCCCCTCCGGTTTTTTAGCGGTAAGTCATGGCACAGCGAAAACAGGCTCAGGCATAATGCATGGCGACTGATGCAGCATTCGCACGCACAAACTGCATCGAACGCCTTCCCCCCTATTCAGCACGACAGGATGCGCACGCATGACCGACCCTGATTTCAACCTGCTGATCGCACTCGACGCGCTGCTGACGGCGGGCAGCGTTGCCGGTGCGGCGAGGCGTCTCGGTTTAAGCGCCTCGGCGATGAGCCGCACCCTCAGCCGGCTGCGCACGGCCACCGGTGATCCTCTGTTGGTGCGCGCCGGCCGTCATATGGTGCTGACGCCTTATGCCGAAACGCTGCGCGAACGGGCGCGAAACGCGGCATTCGAAGCCCGCGCTGTGTTGCGTCCGGCGCAGGGAGCATTGGATCCCGCCGCGCTGGATCGTACCTTCACGCTGCGCGCCAATGACGGCTTCGTCGAGGCCTTCGGCCCGGCGCTGATCGCCGCCGCCGCCGAACAGGCGCCGCGGGTGCGGTTGCGCTTTGCGCCCAAGCCGGAGAAAAGCGACCGCCCCCTGCGTGAAGGTCTGGTCGATCTGGAGATCGGCGTGTTGGGTGACATGGGCCCGGAAATCCGCCTGCAGGCGCTGTTCCGCGATCGCTTCGTTGGCGTGATGAGAACCGCACATCCGCTGGCGCAACAGCCAGAGATTGGCGTCGCCGACTACGCCGCCTGCGGCCACGTGGTGGCCTCGCGCAGCGGGCGCATTCTCGGGCCGGTAGATGCCGCGCTGGCGGAGCTGGGGCTGGCACGCCATATCGCCGCCGTGGTGCCAAGCTTTCCCGCCGCGCTGGCGGTGGCGCAAGCCTCGAACCTGTTGGCGTTGCTGCCCACCTCTTTCCTGCAGGCTCAACCTGCCGATGGCCCGCTGCGCGTCTTCGAGCTGCCGGTGAAAACGCCGCCCATTACCGTCTCGCAAATGTGGCACCCGCGCCTGGACGCCGAGGCGGATCACCGCTGGCTACGGCAGCTGGTGCTGGCCGTTTGTCGCCAACGGGTATAGGCACTGCGCGCAGTGGGTGACAATGTCACAAAAAACCTTACGGCGCCACACGCCCGTTTAAATCGGCTAAATAAGCGCAGAACATGTCCGCCATCGCATCGGCATAAGACGCGATCTCGGTATCGGTTCGCGGCGTTTCGGAGAATTGCTTGCCCGCCGCCCCCAACGTGCCGACGATCAGATCGCCCGCCAACCGGCGAGTGACCTGCGGAACACCAGGCAACGCTTCGCACATGAAAACCTGCACGATATCCTTGCCGGCTGCCTTTACCGCCTGTGCCTCCGGCGCATCGCGGTAAAGCGGCGCCGCATCATTCAACGCTACGCGCATCTGCGCCTCTTCACATTCCGAACGGATAAACGCCTGCACCAACAACCGCAAGCGCGCGAACGGCGTTTTCTCGCGATCGGCCAAAATACGGCTCAGCATATCCGTGGTCTGCCGCCATTCGTCGCTCTGCAAACGAAACAGGATCGCCGCCTTATTGGGGAAATACTGATAAAGCGACCCGACGCTGACGCCGGCACGCTCGGCCACCCTGGCGGTGGTGAAACGCGCCGCCCCCTCCTGCGCCAAAACCTGAATAGCGGCGGTCAGAATAGCGGACACCAGTTCGGCGGAGCGCGCCTGTTGCGGTTGTTTTCTCGAAGAAATTTGCTTACTGCGGCGTTCAGTCATAGCGGGCGGTCAATGCGAATAGAGGAATGCGAATAGTTCGTCATATTATAACGGCATGCGCTAACGCGCTCCATTTACGACAGGAAATTTGCCATGAGTACCCTGACCACTGCCCCCTTAGCGCCGCTGCTAACCCGTCTGTTCCAACAGGCATCCCGCCGGTCCCCGGCGCTTGCCGCCCTGTTCCGCGACGTGCCGGACGCAGAGCAAAGCCGGCTGATGCAGAGCAAAACCGAGTACCGCGAACTCTACCACCGCCTGAAGGATTTCCCGCTGGCCGTGTCGCCGGAAACCGGCGCATTGCTGTATATGCTGGCGCGCGGTTGCCGGGCGCAAAACATTGTCGAATTCGGTACGTCGTTCGGCATTTCTACCCTGCACTTAGCCGCCGCGCTGCGCGATAACGGCGGAGGCCGGTTGATCACCTGCGAGTTTGAACCGGGCAAAGCGGCGCAGGCGCGCAACAACCTGACCGAAGGCGGCGTCATCGACCTGGTGGAGATCCGGGTGGGCGACGCCCTGGAAACGCTGCGCGACGATCTGCCGGCCACGGTTGATCTGCTGCTGCTCGACGGCGCCAAGGGACTTTACCCTGATATTCTCGACTTGCTTGAGAGCCGTCTGCGGCCCGGCGCGCTGATCGTCGCCGACAACGCCGATGACAGCCCGGATTACCTGGCGCGGGTGCGTGCCCCGGCGGCAGGCTATCTCTCCACGCCGTTCGCAGATGACGTCGAGCTGTCGATTCGGCTTTAAAATCCCCATCGAGCGAGGGTTGTTCCCCCTCGCTCGATGGGAGAACATAGCGTTCACGATGCCTGACTCAGTGAAACGCCCATGACGCTTCCCCCTCTCTGGCCGGTCTTCGACGGCCATAACGACCTGCTGCTCAATCTGTGGCTGCAGCATGACGACGATCCGGTCGCCGCCTTTTATTCCCGCGTCACGCCGGGCCACCTCGATTTCTCCCGCATGCGGCGCGGCGGATTTTTCGGCGGGCTGTTCGCGGTATTTATTCCTCCGGTCAGCTATATCGCCCAGATGCGTAATCAAACGCAGGACGAGGCGCAGGCCGCCTTCGATCCGCTGGCGATCGCCGAACGGCAGATCGCCATCCTGCAGCAGCTGGAGCAGGCTTCTCAGGGGCAGTTGCGCATCTGTCGCACCGCCACCGAAATAGAACAGTGCCGCCTCAACCGGCAAATCGCCGCGGTGCTGCATATCGAAGGCGCCGGCATGATCGATGCAGAACTGACGCAGTTGGAGGCCTTCTACCGGCTGGGCGTGCGCAGCATCGGGCCATTCTGGAATCTGCCAAACGCCTTTGGTACCGGCGTCAGCGGGTCGTTCCCCGGCTCACCCGATACCGGCCCCGGCCTGACGCCGGCCGGCGAGGCGCTGATCCGTGCCTGCAATCAGCGCCGCATCATGATAGACGTCTCGCACATGAACGAGAAAGCCTTCTGGCAAACCGCCGCGTTGAGCACCGCACCGCTGGTCGCTACCCACTCCAATGCCCATGCCCTCTGCCCGCAGCCACGCAACCTGACCGACGCGCAGCTGGACGCTATCGCCCAGAGCGGCGGGATGGTCGGCGTCAATTTCGGCACCGCCTTCCTGCGGGCGGACGGTAAACGTGACAGTGCAACGACCGGCTTAACAGAAATTGTTAAACACGTTGAGTATTTGATCGCTAAACTTGGTGAAGATCGCGTGGGGTTTGGCTCTGATTTTGACGGGGTCAACGTACCGCAACCGTTGGAGGACGCCGCAGGCCTGCCGCGCCTGACGCAAGCGCTGGCGCAGGCCGGGTTCGATAACCGGCTGCTGGAGAAGCTGACCTGGCGCAACTGGCTGAACGTGCTCGCCGCCACCTGGGGTGAATAACCCGGTTACGCTTTAAAGGTTGCGATCTCCGTCACATTTCGCCAACATTGTGCCGGCCGAATGCGAACGTTTCTCATTGGGTTCGACATATTACGATGCATGCTAAGGAGCACCGCTATGACTACCTGGACTAAACCTGAGTTTGTTGACCTGCGTCTGGGGCTGGAAGTAACGCTGTACATTTCCAACCGTTAATCGCCCGTCTGCCCGCCCTTCGCGCGGGCATTTCTTTCCCTCTCTTTCTGGTTTAGACATGCAGATAAAAGTTCTCGGCTCGGCGGCGGGCGGCGGCTTTCCCCAGTGGAATTGCAACTGCGACAACTGTCGGGGCGTTCGCGACCACAGCATCAGCGCCACGCGCCGCACGCAGTCTTCCATCGCTATCAGCGACGACGGTAAAAACTGGGTGCTGTGCAACGTTTCCCCGGACATTTGCCATCAACTGTTGGCCTCGCCCGCATTGAATAACCCCGACGTGCTGCGTGGCACCGGCATCGGCGCGATCGTGCTGACCGACAGCCAGATCGATCACAGCGCGGGCTTACTCAATTTGCGTGAGGGCTGTCCGCATCACGTCTGGTGCACGCCTGAAGTACATGACGATCTCAGCACCGGCTTCCCGGTGTTTCCCATGCTCTCCCACTGGAACGGCGGGCTGATTCACCACCCGGTGACGCCCGGTGAGCCGTTCCACACGGCGGTCTGCCCGACCGTGCGCTTTACCGCCATTCCGCTGCTCAGCAACGCGCCGCCCTATTCGCCGTATCGCGATCGTCCGTTGCCGGGCCACAACGTGGCGCTGTTTATCGAAGATACCGCACGCGGGGTCGGGCTGCTGTACGCGCCGGGCCTGGGTGAGCCGGACGAGGCGCTGATGCCGTGGCTGCGCCGCGCGGACTGCCTGCTGATCGACGGCACGCTGTGGCGCGACAACGAGCTGGCCAATGCCGGCGTGGGCCGCAATACCGGCAAGGACATGGGGCATCTGGCGCTGGCGGAAGAACACGGGCTGGCGGCTCTGCTCGCCACCTTGCCCGCCAGGCGCAAAATCCTGATCCACATTAACAATACCAACCCTATCCTCAATGAAGACTCGGTAGAGCGGCAAAGCCTGACCGCCGCCGGCATTGAAGTGAGCTGGGACGGCATGAATATCGAACTGTAGGGAACCGCCATGACGCAACCACTCCCCCTTGACCCACAGGCGTTTGAAGCGGCGCTGCGCGCCAAAGGCGCTTATTACCATATCCACCACCCGTACCACATCGCGATGCACAACGGCGAAGCGACCCGCGAGCAGATCCAGGGCTGGGTGGCCAACCGGTTCTACTACCAGACCAGCATTCCGATCAAAGACGCGGCGATCATGGCTAACTGCCCACAGCCGGAAACCCGCCGCAAATGGGTGCAGCGTATCCTGGATCACGACGGCTACGGCGGCAGCGAAGGCGGCATCGAAGCCTGGCTGCGCCTGGGCGAAGCCGTTGGGCTGCAGCGCGACACTTTGCTCTCTGAAGAGCGGGTACTGCCGGGCGTGCGCTTCGCGGTGGACGCCTACGTCAACTTCGCGCGCCGCGCCTGCTGGCAGGAAGCGGCCTGCAGCTCGCTGACCGAACTGTTCGCGCCGCAAATTCACCAATCGCGCCTCGACAGCTGGCCGCAGCACTACCCGTGGATCGACGCCGCCGGCTACGACTATTTCCGCAGCCGCCTCGGCCAGGCCAACCGCGATGTGGAACACGGCCTGGCGCTGGCGCTGGACTATTGCGACACCGTTGAAAAGCAGCAGCGCATGCTGGAGATCCTGCAGTTCAAGCTGGACATTCTGTGGAGCATGCTGGACGCCATGAGCATGGCCTACACCCTGAACCGCCCACCTTACCACAGCGTGACCGCCGCGCGGGTATGGCACAACCAGAGGCTGGTGTAATGACGCTGAACCCTGAACACACCCCCGTCTTCCGCCGCGGTTACCGCCTGCAATGGGAGCAGGTGCAAAACAGCCATGTGATCCTCTACCCGGAAGGCATGGCCAAGCTGAACGACAGCGCCGCCGCCATTTTGCAACTGGTCGACGGCCACACTACGCTGAACGGCATCATCGCCCAGTTGAACGCCCGCTTCCCCGGCGCCGAAGGGTTGGCAGATGACGTGCTGGAATTTTTCCAGCGCGCCTACGAACAAAAATGGGTGACCTTCCGTGACTGAAGCACGCGCGCCGGCGGTGAACCCGCCGCTCTGGCTGCTGGCGGAGCTGACCTACCGCTGCCCGCTGCAGTGCCCCTATTGCTCTAACCCGCTCGATTTTGCCGCGCAGGAAAAAGAGCTGACCACCGCGCAGTGGATCGAGGTGTTTCGCCAAGCGCGGGCGATGGGCAGCGTGCAGCTCGGCTTCTCCGGCGGCGAGCCGCTGGTGCGTAAAGACCTGCCCGAGCTGATCGCCGCCGCCCGCGATCTCGGGTTTTACACCAACCTGATCACCTCCGGCATCGGCCTGACCGAGAAAAAGCTGCAGACCTTCGCCGACGCCGGGCTGGATCACATTCAGATCAGTTTTCAGGCCAGCGATGAAACGTTGAACGCCGCGCTGGCGGGCTCCGCCAAAGCATTTCAGCAGAAGTTGACCATGGCCAAGGCGGTCAAGGCGCTCGGCTATCCGATGGTGCTCAACTTCGTGCTGCATCGCCATAATATCGGCCAGATCGACCGCATTATCGAACTGGCGATCCAGCTGGACGCCGACGACGTCGAGCTGGCGACCTGCCAGTTCTACGGCTGGGCGCACCTGAACCGTGAAGGCCTGCTGCCGACCCGCGAACAGATCGCCGATGCGGAAACCGTGGTGAAACGCTACCGCGAACGCATGGCCGCCGACGGCAAGCTGGCCAACCTGCTGTTCGTCACGCCGGACTACTACGAGGAGCGCCCCAAAGGCTGCATGGGCGGCTGGGGCGCCATCTTCATGAGCGTGACGCCGGAAGGCATGGCGTTACCCTGTCACAGCGCCCGTCAGTTACCGATCGCCTTCCCGTCGGTGCTGGAGCACGATCTGCAGCATATCTGGTACCACTCGTTCGGTTTTAACCGCTATCGCGGCTATGACTGGATGCCGGAGCCCTGCCGTTCCTGCTCGGAGAAAGAGCAAGACTACGGCGGCTGCCGCTGTCAGGCGTTCATGCTAACCGGCAACGCCGACAACGCCGACCCGGTGTGCGGCAAATCGCCGCACCACGGCACCATTCTGGCGGCGCGGGAAGCGGCGAACCGTTCGCAGATCGGTATCGATCAGCTGCGTTTTCGCAATCAGACCAACTCCCGACTGATCTTCAAGGGTTGACGATGGCACTCGCCGGCGCCTCTTGGCAGCTCGATAACGGTTTGGCCGTCAAGGCGATAAGCGACCCTGCTGTCGGCTGCGCCGCCGCGCTGGTGCGCATTGAGGCGGGCAGTTTTCAGGCGCCCGTCGCCTGGCCGGGCCTGGCGCACCTGCTGGAGCATATGTTGTTTCGCGGCAGCGCGAACTTCAGCGCGCAAGAGGGCCTGATGAGCTGGGTACCGTCGGTCACTGGCCGACTGAACGCCACCACCCAGGCTACGCAAACCGCGTTTTTCTTCGAGGTGGGCACCGAACATTTGGCGCAGGGGTTGGCGCGGCTAAGCGATATGCTCGCCGCCCCACAGCTGGCGACCGAGGCGATTGAGCAGGAGATCGAGGTCATCGACGCCGAATACCGCCTGCTGCGCGCCGAGGTAGAAACCCGCTGCGAAGCGGCGCAGCGGCAGATGTTCGGCGGCCCTGGTGCAATGCATCGCTTTCATATCGGCAGCCGCGCCGCCTTCGGCAGCGATATTTCCGCGTTGCAGCTGGCGCTGCGGCAGTTTCACCAGTGCTATTTTCGCGCGCCAAACATGACGCTGTGGCTGCAAGGCCCGCAATCGCTGGCGCAGCTGCATGCGCTGGCACAGCGCTACGGCAGCCGCTTGCCATCGGGCAGCGCCATACCGCACGAAGCCTCACCGCCGCTAACCGCCGCGAAAGATTACACCCTGTCTCTTCCCGGCACGCCGCAGCTGAGGCTGGTGTTTGCCCTGTCGCGTTCCCATTCACGCGGTTGGCTGCGGCGGCTGGAGCGCCTGCTGTTGGACGAAGCCCCCGGCGGGCTGCTGGCGCAGCTGCGCGCTCAGGCGTGGTGTGACGCCGTTCGGCTGGATTATTCGCGCTGCAGTGAGAACAACGCCCTGCTGAGTTTTATCTTTACCGTTAATCACGGTTCAGCCGCTGAAGCTGCCCACATCGAAAGCGCCCTGCTGGCGTGGCTACAGGCGCTGCAGGTGCTGACACCGGCTCAGCTTGCGCATTACGAGCGGCTGGCAAATCGCGATTTCCACCGTTTGGCGCCGCTCGATCAGCTGCGGGCCAGAGCGCTTGGGCTACCGCCGGTGGAGCCGAACGACGATTGGCCGCGGCATATTGCGGCGCTGATTAGCGCGCCGCGCCGTCGCCTGGCCGTGCGGCCTGATGGCCACGGCGAAACCCGTGAAATTCAAGGGCTGCCGCTGGCGCTTGGCCCCTTCGCCGGCGCCGCGCTGACGTCTGCCGCGGAACCTTTCCGCTTTTTCGCCACCTCGGCGGCGCTGCTTAGTCCGACCTTGCCTTCCGGCCTGGCGCCGCTGCGGCATCTGCTCCCCGGCGAAGCGCAGCCTGTGCTGCTGCTGCGACCGGCGCCGTCGAGCCGCTTCAGCGATGGACAGGCCTACGGCTTACAGGCGGCGCTGCGCACCGGAGCGGCAGAACTGGCGCATCGGGAGGGACATTTGAGCTTCGAGCGCCATCAGGGCGTGTGGCTGCTGCAACTGGCGGGCAGCCACGCGCTGATCTGCCACGGGCTGAGTGAGGTGAACCGAGCGCTGGCGGTGTTGCCGCCGACCGTTCTCAGCGAAGCGACGAGAAACCTGCGCCATACGCAGCTGAAAGAACAAAGCGATATCGCCATTCGCCGCCTGTTAGCTCAATTGCCGGCGGCGCTCAGTGCGCCAACCGAAGCAGCACAATGGCATGCCACCTTGATCGGCGGCGATGACGAGTTAAAACGGCAGCTGTCGCACCTGCTGTACGACTTCCCCTATTTCGTGGCCGCGGAGCCGCCGCTGCCGACACATCAACATCATTGCCCCATCACGCTGACGGAAAGCGGCGCCGAAAGTGCCTTACTGCAGTTTTACCCGCTGCAAAACGATGAAGCCGAAGGCCGTTGGGCGCTGCGGGTGCTGGCCCAGCTTTACGCGCCGCGCTATTTTCAGCGGCTGCGCGTGGAACGCAACGTGGGTTACGTGGTGCAATGCGCCTTCCACCGCTGCGCCGATGCCGAAGGCCTGCTGTTCGCGCTGCAATCCCCGACGTTCACCGTTGAACAGCTGAGGCAGTTAACCGACGAATTCTTATTGCAGATGCGTCATGAGTTGCCGCACGTTAGCTCGGGTGAACTGGCGCAAATACAACAGGCGACGCAACAAAACTTGCAGCGCCTCAGCATCGAATCGTTGCAGCGCGCCCGAGAAATTGCGTTGGAAAATCGCGTGGCCATGGCTGACGCGGCGCCAGTCACGCTGACCCAACTGTTGCACTGGCAGCAGCGGCTTTTCCAGGGCGATGACATTTAAAGCTGCACTGCCCAGTTAGCCCGTCGTGAACAACACAATGGGTATGCGATACCGGTCAGCACCATGCTGATCACCCAGGAAATGTCTGCGCCCGGGATCAGATTGGCGTAAGGGCCGGAGAAGAACGCGTTCTCAACAAAAGGCACCTGCACCGCAATACCGCCGAAATAAACGCCGAGCGCGCGGGTGTTAAGCAGGCCATAGCGCCCGCCGTCGGCGCTGAAAATGGCCGAAATGTCATAGCGTTGGCGGTTAAGCAGGTAAAAATCGATCAGGTTGATCATGCACCACGGGATCAGCACCGAGATCAAGGCAAAGATCAGGTTCAGGAACAGATGTACAAAGTTGGCCGAGGCGACCAACGCCACCCATACCGATCCCAGCAGAATCAATGTCGAGAACAGCGTACGTATACGCGCATTCGGCATCCACTGCGGCAAGAAGGTTTGTACGGCGGTAATCAACGAGAGCACCGCACCGTACAAATTCATCGAGTTATGGCAGATGATGTTGATCAGAAACAGCACCATCAGCACCGGCCCCAACCCTCCCGTCGCCTGACGCACCGCCTCCATGACATCATCGCTGCCGGCGACCAGATTGACCGCCACCATGCCGAACACAAAGGCCAAAATGGTGCCGCTGCAGGCGCCGAAATAGGTATACAGGAACGGTTTGGCAATGCCGACTTCCGCCGGCAGGTAGCGCGAATAGTCTGACGTGTAGGGCGAGAAGCTGATTTGCCAGACGGCGCCGATGCAGAACGTGGCGAACCAACCGGCAATGCTGAACGATCCCCGCAGCCAAAAATCCGCCGGCAGCGGTTGAGAAAACATCAATACCAGCCCGAGGATCAACGCGCTGCCCATCACCCAGGCGCCGATTTTGTTGATCTTATGGATGAAACGGTAGCCCACCACCCCGATCAGCGTCGCCAGCACCGCGCCAATCACCGTCGCCGCGTCCATGTTCAATGACGGGATGACGTTATGGATGACCTTGCCCGAGAGCGTGATGTTAGAAATGAAGAATCCCAGATAGATCACCGTGGCGAACACGATCACCAACAGCGACCCATAGCGGCCGAACTGCGCCCGACTCTGCACCATTTGCGGTATCCCGACCTGCGGCCCCTGGGCCGAGGTCAGCGCCAGAAAAATGCCGCCGAACAGGTGGCCGGCGATAATCGCGCTCAGCGCCGAGAGAATATCGAGATGAAACGTCTGCGTGGAGATGGCCCCGGTCACGACCGCCAGCGGCGCAATGTTGGTGCAAAACCACAGGGTGAACAGGCTGCGGGCATGGCCATGACGCTCCCCGGCGGGAACAAAATCGATCGACTTGTCTTCAATAAACGCGGTCTGCTCTGGCTGAGAATTCATATATCCCCCGGTTAACCTGGATTATTATTTTTTACAGCGTGTAGGGTGCCAATACGTCGAAAAAAGCGTGCGTTTGCCCCGGCGACATTGCGGTCGCCGGTTTCAACGCGATGAAAACTGGGTTGCCGGCGCGATCCGAGATCGCGCCTGATTGCGCTGGCTCAGCGCATGACGAAGGGATCGTCTATCGGATCGTCACTGGTGCGCAGCCATACCGTCTTGCTGGTGGTGTATTCCAGCGCGGCGTCAATCCCGCCCTCGCGGCCAAACCCCGACTTGCCGTAACCGCCGAACGGCGCCAGCGGCGATACCGCTCGATAGGTATTGAGCCACACCACGCCCACCCGCAGGCGACGGGTCACCCGGTGCGCGCGCGTCAGATTCTGCGTGAAAATACCGGCCGCCAGGCCATAGGCAGAATCATTGGCGAGCTGAATGGCTTCCGCTTCGTCCCTGAAGGTCAACACCGACAGCACCGGGCCGAACAGCTCTTGCTTCACGCACTCGGCGTCGGGTTGCGCGCTGCAATCGACGATCGTCGGCGGGTAGTAAAAGCCTGGTGAAGCGATCGCCGCATGGCCAATCACCAGTTTCGCCCCCTGCTCCAGCGAGCGGCTGACGATGGCGGCGATCCGCTCTTGCTGCTGCCGGGTGCAAAGCGGCCCGAACTGAGTGTCTGGGCGATCCGGCGGCCCGATGCGAATGCTGCGTATCTTCTCCGTCAGCCGGGCCAAAAACGCGTCTTTGATGCTTTCCGCCACCAGCAGCCGCGAACCGGCCACGCAGCTCTGGCCCGACGCAGCGAAAATGGCCGCCACCTGCGCATTCGCCGCGCTGGTCAGATCCGCGTCGTCGAAGACGATAAACGGCGATTTCCCACCCAGCTCCAGCGAGGTACTGGCGAGATTTTCCGCACTGCCGCGAACGATGTGCTTCGCGGTTTCCGCGCCGCCGGTAAAAGCGATGTGGTCTACCTGCGGATGCGCCGTCAGCACCGCGCCGCAGTCGGCGGCAAATCCGGTGATCACATTGCACACGCCGCGTGGAAAGCCGGCCTCGTCTATCAGTTTGGCGAACGCCAGCAGTGGCACAGGCGCAGTTTCCGCCGCCTTGACCACCAGCGTGCAGCCGGCGGCGATCGCCGGGCCGATTTTCACCGCCGCGAGAAACAGCTGGCTGTTCCAGGGCACGATCGCCGCCACCACCCCAATAGGTTCGCGTCGAACCCAGGTTTCCATGTCGGGTTTGTCGATCGCCAGCACGCTGCCTTCCATCTTGTCGGCCAGGCCGGCGTAGTACCGGTAGTACTCCGCCACATAGGCGATCTGCGCCCGGGTTTCCCGGATGATCTTGCCGGTATCCAGCGTCTCCAGCCGCGCCAGCTCGGGGGCGTGCTGCTCAAGCAAGTCGGCCAGCCGCAATAACAGCTTGCCGCGCGCGCCGGCGGTCATGTCGCGCCATTCGGCCCCCTGAAATGCCCGGTGCGCCGCCGCAACGGCGCGATCCACATCCTGGGTGCGCGCTTCCGCCACCTGCGCCCAGGGTTCACCGGTCGCCGGATTGAGCGAGGCGAAGGTCGCCGATCCGCCATCAAATCGGCCATCAATGTAAAGTTCGAACGACTCCATTAGCGCCTCCGTCAGTGAAATTCCGGCATCACGCAGCGAATGAACCGCTCCAGAGAGGCCTTTTTACGCGCAAAGCTCATGCCGCTGTCAATCCACAACGCAAACTCGTCATAACCCAGCGCCTCATATTTTTTCAGTCGCGTAATGACCTCATTGGCGGTGCCGATAGCCAGGTTGCTACGCATCATGTCGGCGGAGTAATAGGTATTGGCGGCAATCTCCTCGTCGCTGAGCGGCTGAATCAACCCTTTTTGAACCGGACGTTGATTCTTGAACCAGGCGCCGAAGTAGTGGTAGAAACGGTTGAGTTCTTCCGCCGCCAGACGGGCGTCCGTCTCGTCTTCCGCCACGTAGCCATGCTGCAACAGCATGATCTTCAGCGGCTGCTCGGCGGCGAAACGCGCGCGAGCCTCGTTGAAACAGGTTACCAGCCTTACGATCTCCTCTTCCCCCTGATGCAGCGGCGTAACCTGAACGTTGCAGCCGTTTTGCACCGCAAATTCGTGACTGTTGGGATCGCGCGCCGCTACCCAAATCGGCGGATGCGGCTGCTGTTTCGGCAGCGGCGAAGAGGTGGTCGCCGGGAACGACCAGTATTCCCCCTGATGGGCATAGTCGCCCTGCCACAGTTTTTTCACCGCCGGGATCAGCTCGCGCATGCGCTGCCCGGCATCCCAGGCGGTTAAACCGGGCATCAGCCGTTCGTATTCATAGGAATAGGCGCCGCGCGCAATGCCCAGCTCCAGCCTGCCGCCGGTGATGATATCGGTCATCGCCGCCTCGCCCGCCAGACGGATCGGGTGATTGAATGGCGCAATGATGGTGCCGGTGCCGAGCCGCACCCTGGACGTGCGCCGGGCGATATCCGCCAGATTGATGAACGGATTCGGCGCAATGGTGAAATTCATGCCGTGGTGCTCACCGGTCCAGATGGCGTGCATGCCACCACGATCGGCGATTTCACACAGTTCGATCATCTCCTGGTATAGCTTTTCCTGGGATTCTTCGGGTAACGTTCGTTCCATATGCACGAATAAAGACAGTTTCATCACACTCTCCCGCTTAGCTTCAACCGGCGAATTGCTTGATGGCACCGCTGTGCTCATCGCCATAATAGATACCGTAATTCCCCACGGCGTTTTCTTTGACGAACCGGCCCATCATCGACCGCAGCGCCGGATCCTTGATCGGCAACCGTGCCAGCGTCGGCATGTCGAACCATTCCGCCGTGCTCAGCTGCGGCGTCAGGCTGCCGGCGTCGGTCGGCAGCGCGCACAGAAAAACGATGTGTTGCTGGTTCTTCTGCCGGTCGTCGTAGACGGAATAGACGAAACCCGGATGGGCATTGATGCCCAACTGCTGCAGTAAATCCCCCAACGTTTCGCTGACGCTGCGTTTCTCCACCGGGCTGGACGGCAGCTGATAGCCGCCGTCGTTTTGCCGCACCATCACGGCGTGCCCCTCAAACTCGATCAGCGCGCTCACCACCACCTGCGGCCCGCCAATCAGCGACTGCGCGTTTTGATAAGGCGTGAAGTATGCACCGCGGTAATACCCCAGACCGGCGGTCGCGTTGGACTCGAACCCCTCTACTTTGCCGATCAGAATGGCATGGTCGCCGGCGTCCACCACCTGATGCAGCGCGCAGTCGAACCACGCCGAACTGTTATCGATAAGCGGCACCCGTGACGCGCTCCAGCGCCAATCGATCAGCGCAAAGCGGTCTTCGTTCTTTTGCGCAAAAATGGTTGAAGCCTCTTTTTGCCGTTCCGCCAGAATATTGATGGCGAAATGGCTGCACTGGGTAAAGTGCTCCAAGTTCGCCGAACGCTTATCGATGCTCACCAACAGCAGCGCCGGATCCAGCGAGACCGACGAAAACGAATTGGCGGTGAAGCCAATCGGCCGCCCTTGTTTGTCCACCGAAGTCACAATGGTGACGCCGGTCATAAAGGCGCCGAAAGCGTCGCGCAACTGCCTGCGTTTATCCGCGTCCATTAGCCGCTCCTAAAGTCAAAGGTTGCTCTGCGGTCAGAAAATCGAGCATCAGCGCGTTGACGCGTTGCGCATCGGTCAGGCTGACCATGTGTTTGGCGTTCTCAATGATCACTGCGCGCCCGTTTGGGGCGGCCTGCGCCATTTGCCGCGCCATCTCAGGGCTGGAGTTGGCGTCGTGCTCGCCGGTCAGCACCAATACCGGGCAGCGGATAAGGTGCCAACGCTGGGCATACACCCGATCGCCGGTTGCAAATGCCTGATACGCGCGGGCATAGCCCGCAACGTCCACCTGTTGCAACCAGCCGCCCACCTGCCGGCGCAGATGCTGTTCGACAGGATCGGCGCCGAACCACCGGCTCAGCGGCGAGTCGAGCTGTGTCTGGCCGTTGGCCAACGCGCTGGCGCGTTGCGCGACCGCGGCGCTGGCTTGGGCCG
Source organism: Serratia sp. CY47444 (assembly GCF_052168635.1). Classification (NCBI taxonomy): domain Bacteria; kingdom Pseudomonadati; phylum Pseudomonadota; class Gammaproteobacteria; order Enterobacterales; family Yersiniaceae; genus Serratia; species Serratia sp. CY47444. The sequence goes on along the minus strand of NZ_JBJNMH010000001.1, from coordinate 62,754 downwards.
TACGCTGGAACACGCCGCTCATCACCACGGCACGATTAACCCGCTCCGGATAATCGATCGCCAAACCGGCCGTGATCAAGGCTCCCATCGAGTGCCCCGCCACCGCAACGCTCGGCGCATCCAGGGTGTTTAAGAAAGCCGCCATCCAGCGCACGTAATCCTCCAGCGTCGCGGCGTGGGAGAAGCCTTCGCTTTCGCCGTGGCCCGGCATATCGACGGCGATAACCCGAAAGCGCGCGCTGAGCGCATCGAGCTGGGGATACCAGACCTCCGCATTCATGCCTACGCCGTGGATCAACACCAGCGGCTCACCACGCCCGGCCTCCAGATACCCCACCCGCAGAGCGGGCTCAGACAGCTGCCGGATTGTTCTGATCATGGCCCAACTCTTTCAGATCCAAATAACGGTTGCCGATACGGTGATGCGGCCGCCCCCCCAGCGCCGCGCCCAGTGCAATGACGATTTCGTCGTCGAAAGGCGCGTCGTTGATGTTGAACTGGAATGTCAGGTAGTGCTCACGGCTGCCTTCGTCGTTTTTCCCCATCATCGGGATCAGAATCGGCGCGTTGGCCGGTCCACGGGTATTGTTGAACGCCAGATAGCTTTTGCCGTTGACCGCCGAGCGGTAGTGGTTGCCAAAATGCAGCGTGTGGATCAGCGCCGAGGCGTGTTCCAACTCGCCGCCCAGCCCCACCACCGCGCTTTTGCCGAAGGCTTCCACCCGCTCGCCGGAACCGGCCTCCTTGAGGATCAAACCGGTCAGCAGCTCACCCAGCACCGGCGCCATTTCTCGAATCTTTGGCGCCAGATCCTCGACAAAGCCTTGTCTGGCCCAGGGGTTTTTGATGACCGCCGCAGCGGCGATCATCACCAGCGGTTTGCCCGCCGATTTGCCGCCGTCGGTGTAGATCGTTTCGGTAGAGACCAGGGTCTTGCGAATGTCTTGATGCATAAGGGACCTCGAAAAGTAAATCGAATGTTAACCATGTGTCACGATTCGAGGGTATAGCATCGGGCAGATTGGCATGTCAAAATTTGGTATACCATAATACGGTATTCTTATTTTACGATGAGACGGCAAAAATAAATTGAAAATAACACTTATTAATCAATGCATTAATAAACTCGATTGGGCTTTGACTGGGGGCAAAACGCCGGCCATGACCGCCCCCACTCGGCAACCTGTGCCGATGCCGAACCCGTTGAGCCAGCGGGTATCGGCAACGAAAAGCGTTTTTTTTAGGCTATCTTTCGATTTTGTGAGCTGCTGCAACATTCACCGTTTTGGCGATGCGGCGCGAAATCGGCCGCCGTTGCTTTGCGGGTTGGAAAGATGTTAATAGTACCGGGCAAACGGGAATTCGCGTCGTTATCCGGATTAATGATGATCCACAAAAAATAGAGACAATTATGGTTCAGGCATCATTGAAGATTGAGAATGCACCGGTCACCTTGCGCGAATTGGCATTGGCGAAAATTAGGCAGGCGATTATCTCAGGGTATTTTCAGGCCGGCGATCGTTTGGTGGAACGCAGCCTGTGCGAGGAGCTGGGCGTCAGCCGCAGCGTAGTGCGTGAGGTGATCCGTTATCTCGAAGCGGAGGGACTCATTGAGACGCTCGGTAAGAAAGGGCCGATTGTCGCTATTTTAACCTGGGACATTGCCGAGCAGATTTATACTATTCGTCTGCTGCTTGAACAGGATGCCGCTCACGACTGCGCCTTGAACGCTGGGCCGGAAGATAAAAAGAAACTGCATGAAAAATTAATTGCAATTAATCAGGCTTCGGCCGGGCAGGACGATATTCAGCGCGTTGAAGCGTCGCAGGCTTTTTATGAAACCATTTTCCAGGTGGCCCATCACGCCATCGCCTGGGAAATCGTTCAACGCCTGAATAGCCGCATCAGTCGCCTGCGTGCCCTGACCCTGAAAACCCCGGAGCGTCAGCTGGCCGGTTTCGAGCGCATGACGCGGATCTATCACGCCATCGAGCAAAACAACCCGACGCAGGCCAGGCAAGAGGTCATCGAACATCTGACCGAGGCTGCCGCACTGGCCAAGCGCATTCTGCAGCAGGAGTCCTGAAATGCCCGCGTATTGGATTGCCCATGTCACCGTAAGAGACCCGCAGCAATATCAGCATTATATGGATTTGGCGCCCCAGGCGTTTCGCCAGTTCAACGCCCGTTTTCTCGCCCGCGGCGAACAGGCGCAAACGCTGGAAGGCCCGGCGTTCATAAAGCATGTGCTGATCGAATTCGACGACTACGCTACCGCGTTGGCCTGCTACCATTCACCGGCCTATCAATTGGCAAAACAACAGCGGCGCCACGTGGCGGAAGCCATGATTACCATCGTCGACGGCTTGCCGCCCGCACAATAAAAAACCCCCATCGTCACGATGAGGGCTGAATAAAGCGAAGCACGCTAACCGCGATCAGAAGCGCCAGGTCAGACCGGCGTTGACGCTGTTATCCTGGTGGTTGGACGACAGCTGCCCGCCGTAGCCAAGGGACAGGACGGCGTTTTTGTTAATCGACACATCGACGCCCGCTTTCAGAATCGCCCCATCGCGGGAAACCGGCACGCTGTTTACGTCGAACGCCGCATCGGTACGTTTGAACATCAGCTGCGTTTTGCGCTCCAGCTTGCCGTATTGATGCTGCCAACCCAGCTCGCCGCGCAGCGCGATCGCCACACTGTCGGTTTGCCACTCGGTGTCGGCGCGGAGACCCAGCGTCGAGGCGGTGGCGGACTGACTTTGTTTGTCGCCGCGCAGTGCCGCTGCCCCGCCTTGCTCGTTGATCTCCTCGTTACGGTAATGGGTATACGCCAGGTTGGCGAACGGCTCAAGGTTGACCGCATCGCTCGACCAATCGTAGCCGCTTTCGATGAACAGCTGACCGGTACGCGCGTTATACTTGGCCTTCTCGCGATCCGACTGCGCGCCGTAGTTCACCGAGCGCGAGGTGTCGATGCGATGCCAGGTATAGGTGCCGCCTGCTCGCAGGGCCAACGCGCCGAAGCGTTTGTCGCCGTACAGCCCCAGATGGTAGTTGTCGCTGTGGGCATCTGACTGATAACCGCCATCCAGCGAAGTGCGGGTATACCCGGTCATCACCCCAAGCCGGCCGTCGTCAAACAGTTCGCTGTCCAGACCTAACAGTACGCCATAGGTAGAGGTCTGGTAGCCGGTGGCGTTGTCGTTGCCGGAAGCATGCCCCCAGTTGCCCAGCAGTTTCGCCCAGGCCCCATTATCATCCGCCTTGATATCGGAAGCGATACGGCGGCCTTCCGCCTGGCGCAAGCGCTCGGTGGCGGCATCGCGCAGGTAACGGCTTTCGTTAAGCTGGGCGGAAGCCATATCCGCGTGGATCTGGCCGGACAGTTGACGGGTCGCCTGTTGCAGCTCTCTGGCCGACGTGAAGCCGAGGAAGCTTTCATACACCGGATGGCCGGTTACGACGCCCGCATCTTCGGTAGCGGCTTGCGCTTTGCCTTCATCACCTTGCAGTGCGCTTAGCGCCTCAGCGGTAGGGGCAGCCACGCTGCGCTTCACCGTTTCCGTGACTGGTTCCGTCGCGTTGAGCGTCTCCACCGCACGAGCTACCGCTTTCTCGTTCTCAGTGCTGGCCAGGCTGTCAAAGCTGGCGTCGGTGCGCGTGATGCCAAGGCCGACGTCATTGCCCTGATAATCCAGCGCGACTTTAACAAACGGATACGATGGGTTGGCGTTTTCGAACCGGCCGTTGACGCCGTCCGTCGTGGTCAGGATGGTGTACTTGTTGCCCAGCAGACTCTGCGCCTCATTCTGCGACAGCAGGTTTTGGCTGCGCTCCAGGCTGACATTCACACTGCCGCCGTTGAGAAACGCGCGCCGCGCGGCGATCTTATCGCTGCGGCCATTGTCCGCCACTTCCACGTTATACTGCGAACCGCGATCAAAAATGGCGTCGTGCAACACATGCAGCGTGCCGATGCCGTTACCCGGCGCGACGCTGCCGCCCCGAACCGCTCTGAAGGCGCCTACGGTACCCTCACCGGACAACGTGCCGCTATTTTCGATATAGACGTTGGAGGCCACCGAACCGTTGATCGCCAACACGCCCTGTTTCACCCAGGTATCACCGCGATAGGTGTTATTACCCAACAACGCCAGCGTACCGGCGCCCGTTTTGGTCAAGCCGCCGTGCCCGCTGATGTCGTTACTCCACGAATCGAAGTCGCATTCGCTCGACGTGCAGCGCCGCTCAACAGAGGTACCGGGTTCGACGATATTTCCCAGGCCGGGGATATTCACCACGAACTGTTTTTCACTGTAGGAGCCCGGTACATAATATTCCTGCGGGATATCCTCTTGGGTAATAAACATTTTCGGACCGTTGATCGCATCGCGTAAATTGACACGTCCCCAGCCGAACAGATTATCAATACCGGCAACACCCAAATCGGTGGCGGTGGTTTTAATTACCGCGGATATTTGATCGGCGCTCATATAAGGGAAACGTTGCATCAATACGGCGGCAACGCCGGTAACGTGCGGCGCCGCCATTGAGGTGCCGGATTTATTGCCGTAGCCGGGATTAACCGACAGCTCGCCCTTATTATAAGCTTCGCGATTCACGGCACCGCCGGTATTGGATTCCAGCCGGCCAACGGTGCTATAAATATCAGAACCCGGCGCGGAAACGCAGTAGCTGGCCGTTTGTCCGCAGCTGGTCGAGGAAACGCTTAACTGATTTTCGTCACTCAGGTTGGTCACAATCAGGTAATTATTCAGTACGTCCGGGAAAGCGTAAGGCAGTGACTTTTGCGCTTCCGGGATATTGTAGTTGTTGTAATTTCCTGCCGAGAAGACGATCAGCTTGCCGTGCCTGGCCGCCCGCAGCAGCGTCGACATGGCGCTGTGCCCGCCGGTGGGCACCGGTTGTTCGCTGCCCCATTCCACGCTGGATTTGCTGCGCATCATCTCGGCGATCACTTCGCTTTTTACAAATGCCACGTAGTCCGGCCTGCCGTTCGGCAACCAGATGATATCGCCTTTGGCGTCTCGCCGTATATCTGGCGCGATCCCCCAGCTGTTATTGATGACGCGGGCTGCGCTCTGAATCAGCTCTTCACGGCCGTTGCGATTACCGTAATCATTCAATTTGGTGCCGATAATATCCGCGTCGAAAGCAACGCCGTGCATACCTGCGCCATCTCTTTTAGCCGCCGCGATACCGGCTACGTGCGTGCCGTGATCGCCGAAAGACATATTATCTTGTTTATCATACGAGAAGTTATAACTGCCGTTATCCAGGCGCGTCAGTTTACCGGCGAATTCAGAATGGGAAAGAATGGCGTTATCGATAATGCCGATGGTTATACCTTTACCGGTATAGCCTCTGGCATAGGCGAATTCGGCGGAAATAGCCTTAAGCCCCCATTGGCGATTAAACTCCGCGGTTTTCCAACTGTCAGGCACGCCCAATCGACCGGGATCCTGATAAGCGGCAAGAGAAGAATGAATGGATAAGCCATAACAACCCAGAAAAACGCAATACGCTAACTTCAATCTTTTATTAAGTATCATTTTACGCTCCATGTTTATTTATACCCAGAAGAAAACTTACGTTTTAACCGCGCTGAAACCTCCTATGATCGTGAAACGACGGATAACACATGCGGGCCCGACGCGGGCCGCGCGAACAGACAGGCTGAGAGATGAAAATGGGCGCAGACAGACAAAGAGATGCCATCGCGCCGGGCGCCTATGGCGCAGACGTTTGGAGAGGAGGCGAATGTACGCTTGCCGGCGCCGTTGCGCCGAAATGCCCCGACCATCGGGTGCGGGCGTAAGGATCAGGCTGTGGGTGCATTTCGCCTCACCATCCAGTTTTTCTAATGATTATCATTCGCGAGGCTATCTTATACGTAAGTAAAGTGTCAACAGATGAAACAAAACATTTCTTGATTTGCATCATAACTTTTCTCTAAACGCCGGGCGACGGTGCTGCGACAACCGCTGAAGAGTGCATAAAATGGCGGTTATTGCCGCCATAAGTGAGATTTTCGTCAGTGAAGACGCATAGCGCCGGCAGAGCAGCCGGTGGAAGAGCATAAAAACACCTGAACATTTCATCAAATAGAAACATCAGATTGATTAACTTTTATGGCAAAAACCCATCGTGGTCCGATCACTTATTTTTCGTTGCAATATAAGGGGGGCTTATAAATAACAGGAGTATTCCTAATGCGTTCACGCTGGATGTATTCCATGCTAGCGGGCTGATTTTTAGCCGCGCCCGCTGGCTATTCCCAATTTCATTGGCAAGACTATATTGAAAGAGGCTCTGCTAGAGAGCGAGAATATGGGTAATTTTCCGAGGAAATGCCGCATGACCCTGTTGCCCAAGCAGACCAATAACAAAAATCCGATTGATCTCTATAGCGAAATCGTAGACGACTTGCCCGGTCTGATTTGCTTCGGCAACCGCCTTGGCGGCTACTTCAATAAACAGTGGCGCGACTATACCGGCGCAATCGCCGGTGAACACGGCGCCGCTGATTGGCTCGATACCCTGCACCCCGACGATCGCGATCGGCTGGCCACACAATGGCGCCAGGCGATCGTTGCCCTCTCCTCATTCGCCGGCGAGGCACGCCTGCGCGATCGCAGCGGCGCCTACCGTTGGTTTATGCTGGCGTTTAACGCCTGTCAGGACGGCATGGCACTGGAGCCCAGCTGGTACCTCACCGCTACCGACATCCACCTGCAAATGCTGCAACGTCAGCAAAACGTTCAGGCGCTCTCTATCCAGCAAGACATGCTGGACGCCAGCGTCGACTGCATCAAAGTGATCAATCGCGACGGCACGCTGCGGCACATGAACCGCTCCGGCAGCCTGGCGCTCGGCCTGGATCCGGCGCAAAAAGAGTTTGGCATGCCCTGGCTGGGGCTGTTGTCGCCCGAAGTCCGCCGCCGTGGCAGCAAGGCGCTGCACAGCGTCAGAGCCGGTAAAAATGCGCGCTTCGCGGGATTAAGCGTGACGCCGCAAGGAAAAAAACAGCATTGGGACAACATTCTCACGCCGGTCAGCGATGAACGCGGTACCGTGGCCGAGATCTTGTGCGTCTCGCGCGACGTGACGTCGCAACGCGTGATGGAACAGCGTCTGTTGCTCGCCAGCGAATATGACGAATTGACCGGCCTGCCCAACCGGCGCTTATTCAAGAAAAAGCTGAAGCAAGAGATGAAGCGCGCCCTGCATGGCAACAAGTCCCTCGGGCTGATGCTGCTGGATCTTGACCACTTCAAGCTGGTGAACGACACGCTGGGCCACGCGGCGGGCGACCATCTGCTGCGGGTTCTGGGTAAAAGGCTCAGCGCCTGCATGAATACGCATTCGTTCGTCTCCCGCCTCGGGGGGGACGAATTCGCGGTGGTAATCAGCGACGTTGAAAACGAGCAGGATATTTTCCGCATCGCCAACAAGTTTCTGCTGCAGCTGGAGACGCCGATCACCCACGGTGGCAAGACGCTGCATTGCGGCATGAGCATCGGCGGCGCCATCTACCCCAAAGATGCCCGCGACGCTTCGGAACTGATGAAATGCGCCGATACCGCGCTGTATGAGCTGAAAGACGGCGGCCGCGGCGGCGTCTATATGTTCGATCGCAAGATGATGGACAAGGCCCGCGCGCGCGCCAGCCAGCTCAACTACGCGCGCCAGATCGTGCGCGACAACTGCATCCGTCCCAGCTACCAGCCGAAGGTCAGCCTCTCCGACGGCAGCATCGTCGGCTTCGAAGCGTTGCTGCGCTGGCATTGCCCGCAAAACGGCATACAGCTGCCGGCGACGGTCAGCGAAGCCTTCAACGACTACGAGCTGGCGACCAAGATCAGCGAAGCCATGCAGCTGAAGGTCTTCGCCGATATCGCCCGCTGGCGCGCGGCCGGCGTGGCGGTACGCCCTATCTCGCTGAACGTGTCGCCGATCGAATTTTTACGCGACAACTACGCCGAAACCTTCCTGCAGCGCCTGCTGAAATTCCATATTCCCCACCACCTGATCGAACTGGAAGTGACCGAGCACGCGTTCAACAAACATGGCTCCAAGTACGTGCTGCGCGCGCTGCAAATGCTCAAAGAGATGGGCATCCGCATCGCACTGGACGACTTCGGCACCGGCCATTCCTCATTCAGCCATATCATGGATTACCCGCTGGACTGCATTAAGCTGGACTGCGATTTCGTTCAACGCATGAACACCGAACCGGCGATCCTGGCGATCGTGGAAAGCATCGGTATCCTCGGTCAGAAGCTGTCGATCGATATCATCGCCGAGGGCGTGGAAACCGAGCAGCAGCGGCAAACGCTGTGCGAAGCCGGTTTCCATATTGGCCAGGGTTTTCTGTTCAGCCGGGCGGTGGAATCCCAGCGGGTGCCCGAGCTGCTGCAAGCGGTGCCGCAATCTGTCGAGGGCCGTTAAGCCCCCTGCCGTGCGCCAAACGGCGCCAGCTGCATACCGATAAGCGTCACTATGCAGATGAGTGCCCCGGCGTAGAAGGTGGAGGCGGAACCGAACAGCTCCCACAAGGTTCCAGCCCCAAGACTCGCCAGCAGCAGCGCCACGCCGCTGATCAGATTGAACATGCCAAACGCGGTGCCGCGCAGATGAGCCGGCGCTGTATGCGCCACCATCGCCGCCAATAGCCCCTGGGTCATGCCCATGTGCACCCCCCACAGCGCTACGCCAAACAGCACCCCGCTCCAATGATCGCTCAGCGCCAATACCAGGTCGGCGGCGATCAGCACCAGCAACCCGGCTTTCAGCAATCCTTCATGGCTCATGCGGTCAGACAGTTTTCCGAACGGATAGGCCGAGCAGGCGTAGACCAGATTCATGGCGACCATCACCAGTGGGATCAGCGCCAGCGGCGTGCCGCCCTGCTGCGCCTTCAACACCAGGAACGCTTCGCTGAAGCGCGCCAGCGTAAAGATCGCGCCGATGCTCACCACCCACCAATAGCTGCGCCCCAGCAGCCGCAGGTTGGCGCGGGTGATCGGGTTGGTGCGCTTGTGGGTTATCGCGGCGGTCGGCTCTTTCAGGCCGAAAAACAGCAGCGCAATCGCCAGCGCCGCCGGGACCGTCGCCACCCAAAAGATGGCGCGAAAATCGTTGTGCCACAGCAGCATCAGGCCGACGGCCAGCAGCGGCCCTAAAAAGGCGCCGACGGTATCCAGCGACTGCCGCAGCCCGAAGGCCGCGCCGCGAATTTCCGGCGGCGTCACGTCGGCCACCAGGGCATCGCGCGGCGCCCCGCGGATGCCTTTGCCCACGCGATCCAGCAGGCGCGCGCTCATCACCATGCCGGACGACGATGCGATAGCGAAAAATGGCTTGCTGATGGCGCCCAGCCCGTAGCCCAGCAGCGCCAGCCCTTTGCGTTTACCGAGGTAATCGCTGAGCACGCCGGAGAACACCTTGACGATCAATGCCGTCGCCTCCGCGAGCCCTTCGATCAGCCCGATGACGATCACGCTGGCACCGAGCGTCGTCGCCATAAACAGCGGCAGCAGGCTATGGATCATTTCCGAGGAAACGTCCATCAGCAGGCTCACGCCACCCAATACCCACACGCCGCGCGGTATGCGGCCCAACGTAGCGAAACGCGACGACATGCTTCATCCTCGATCGATTCAGCGCCGCCAGAGGCGCATCATGATTTTTCCAAGATTGGTTAGTTGATTTTGTTCGTTCACAGATCTGCAGCCTTTAGAGATAGTGCAACGACCCTGTGACACCCATAATAATGAAGGTAATTAACATAATGATATATAGCAAAAAGATGATAGTGATTGCGGCGTTGCTGAGTTTTTCCGCCGCCGCCGCACCGGGCGTGGATCTCGTCGCTAACGAAACGCCGATCCACACGATGAAGAGCGCCGAAGCCGTGGCCAAAATCCCCGCCGGCTTCCGGTTCGTGGAACCCGGCACGCTGACGGTGGCCATTTCCCTGCTGGGCAGCGGCCCGCCGTTCGGCCTGTACGCCCGCGACAATAAAACGGTGATCGGCAGCGAGGCGGACATCGCGCGCCTGGTGGCCGACGGTTTGGGGTTGAAACTCAAACTGGTGCCCACGTCGTGGGAAGACTGGCCGCTGGGGGTGGCCTCCGGCAAATATGACGCCGCGGTTTACAACATCACCGTGACCAACGAACGCAAGACCAAATTCGATTTCGCCACCTATCGCCAGGATACGCTGGGCTTCTACGTCAAATCCGACAGCAAGATCACCCAGATCAACACCGCGCCGGATATCGCCGGTAAAAAGATCATCGTCGATTCCGGCACCAACCAGGAAGCGGTGCTGCTGGCCTGGGACAAGGAGAACCGCGCCAAGGGGCTGGCGCCGCTGCAGCCTGTGTACGTCACCGACAAGGCCGCCTCCACGCTGGCCATTCAGTCCGGCCGCGCCGACGCCACCTTCGGGCCCAACGTCTCCGGCGCTTACCAGGCGCGGCTGACCGGCAAAACCCGGCTGGTAGGCATCGTGCCCGGCGGTTGGCCGAAAACCGCCAACATCGCCGTCACGCTGAAGAAAGGCAACGGCCTGGTGGACGCGGTGCAGGCATCGCTCAACAGCGCCATCGCCAACGGCAGCTATCTGCAGGTGCTGGATCGCTGGGCGGAGAGCGACGAGAAGATTGCCCATTCGGAGATTAATCCGCCGGGACTGGGGGACTAGAGCATGAACCGGCCCCGCATCGAGGGGCCGGTTATTGATGAGCAATCATGACGTTTCATTCCGCCACCGCTTTCTGCCTCCCCAACTTGCGGTACAGCGTGCTGCGCGAAACGCCCAGCGCCTTCGCCGCCCGGCTGAGATTGCCGCCCGCCCTGTCGATCGCCGTCTGCAGATCCGCCTGGCCGGTATCGGCGTTCTCCTGACGCGGCGCCAGCACCGCGATGGACTGAGGCAGATCGTCCAGGGTGAGCACCGCATGATCGTCCGCCAATGCCAGCAGCACCTTGAGCGTACTCAACAGCTGCCGCACGTTGCCGGGCCATGGATAGCGCGCCAGCATCGCCAGCGCCTCCGGCAACAGGCGAATGTCGCGCCGCTCGCCGCCCAGCTCTCGCCACAACTGCAAAATGAAGGTCTCCAGCTGCGCCCGCTCTCTGAGCGGCGGGATGCACAGGCTGTATTCCTGTATGCGGTACAGCAAATCCTCACGAAACGCCCCCGCCTCTACCTGCCGATGCAGATCGTGGTGCGTGGCGCAGACCAGCGCGAAATCGACCGGATAAGCGCTGCGGCTACCGAGCGGCGTGACCGTTTTTTCCTGTAACACCCGCAGCAGGCGCGTTTGCAGGCCCGCCGGCATGTCGCCGATTTCATCGAGGAACAGCACGCCGCCGTCCGCCTCGCGGATCTTGCCGATATACCCTTTCGGGTTGGCGCCGGTAAACGCCCCCGGCGCATAGCCGAACAGTTCGGATTCGATCAGCGGCTCAGGCAGCGCCGCGCAGTTGATCGCCACGAAGTTGCCGTTGCGCCAGCGGCTCTGTTGAAACAAGCGTCGGCTGAAATGCTCTTTACCGCAGCCGGTTTCGCCGGTCACGCACAGCGAAAGGCCGGCGTTGAGAATGCGTAGCGCCTTCTGATGCTGTTCGTCATGCCTTTCCGCCGGCGGCGGAACCGAACGCAGGGCGCTAACGCGGCGCTGCGGCGCCTCGAGCAGCGAATAATAATGCCGTTGATTGCCGGCCAGCGTCTGGTGCGGTGCGCCGGAGGGCTGTCGCAGCAGGTCGGGAAACAGCTGGGCAAACTCAACCGAGCCTAATGCGGCCGGTGAAAGCCGGAACTCCAGCATCGCCAGCCGATTGGCGGCGACCAGCACTTCGTCGTGAAACACCAGCAGCAGCTCCTGCGCGCTGCCCAGGCTCCCGGCGTTGGCGTGCAGGCGCAGCGTCCAGTGACGGTCGGCGATCGCGCTTCTGACCCAGCGGTGTTCGATATGCCGCACCGCCTGCATGATCAGGCGCTGTGCATCACGGTACGGGCGCTGCGCGGGGGCGGAGAGATCCAGTATGCCGGCAATGCGGCCATCCGGCCGATAGATCGGTGCGGCAGTGCAGTTCAAACCGGCATTTTGGTTGAGGAAATGCTGGTCGCCGCGGACCTCGCAGAACGCGCCGAGTGCCAGCGCGGTGCCGATGGCATTGGTACCCCGATCCGCTTCGCCCCACTGGTTGCCCGGCGCCAGCGCAAAGCGCGACGCCTTGTGCAGAAAGTCGGTATTGCCGCGGGTTTCCAGCACCAGTCCGTCGGCGTCGGCGATCACCACGATGGCGGGCTGGCGCGTAATTTGCGCGCCCAGCTGCTCGATCAGCGGCTGTACCCGTTGCGGCACCCAGTCATTGCGGCTGCGTAGCTCTTCGAGTAATCCGGCTTTGATAAAAGGGATATGTTGATCGGCGCGCGTCAGGCCGTAGCCCCGGCTGCGCTGCCAGGATTCCGCCAGCGGGCGGGTCAACAAACTGGCGCCCTCGGTGGGCAAGCGGTCATCAGGCAACATGCGTTTCTCCCCCCGTTTACGAGTGTTGCAAATATGTATCACAGATGTGTATCAGGCGTTGCGACACGGAACACAAAAACCCATCGCCAGCGGCGGTACCGCATGATTCGTCACGTCATATCAACTTTTAACGCGTTAATAAATAAGATCTTTTAACGATCATCTTCGCCATTCATCAATCTGGCACGGGCCGTGCTTCTCCGTGCTGCGGCGACATGCCGCACTCACAGGCGCAGCCCAATAGCGCCGGTTATCATCTGCAGAGAGGTGCTTCACATGAAATATGTCCACCCCGGTTTGCCTGGCTCGCTGGTTTCGTTCCGCAAACGCTATGGCAACTACATTGGCGGTAAATTCGTCGAACCGGTATCCGGCAACTACTTCACCAACACCTCGCCGGTGACCGGCCAGCCGATCGCCGAATTCCCACGTTCCGACGCCAAAGACATCGAACTGGCGCTCGACGCGGCGCATGCGGCGGCGGACGCCTGGGGCAAAACCAGCGTGCAAGAACGCGCCAACGTGCTGCTGGCGATCGCCGATCGCATCGAGTCGCGGCTGGAGATGCTGGCGCTGACCGAAACCTGGGACAACGGCAAACCGATCCGCGAAACCCTGAATGCCGATTTGCCGCTGGCGGTCGACCATTTCCGCTACTTCGCCGGCTGCCTGCGCGCGCAGGAAGGCACTGCGGCGGAGATCGACCAAAATACCGTGGCCTACCATATCTATGAACCGCTGGGCGTAGTCGGTCAGATCATACCGTGGAACTTCCCGCTGCTGATGGCCGCCTGGAAACTGGCGCCGGCGCTGGCGGGCGGTAACTGCGTGGTGCTGAAACCGGCGGAACAGACGCCGCTCGGCATCAGCGTGCTGATGGAAGAGATCGGCGATCTGCTGCCGCCGGGGGTGCTCAACGTGGTGCAAGGCTTCGGCGCCGAGGCCGGCGAAGCGCTGGCGCGCAGCAAACGCATCGAAAAAATCGCCTTCACCGGCTCCACGCCGGTCGGCCGCCACATCCTCGCCTGTGCGGCGGAGAACATCATCCCCAGCACCGTCGAGTTGGGCGGCAAATCGCCGAACATTTATTTTGAAGACATCATGCAGGCGGAGCCGGAGTTTATCGACAAGGCGGTTGAGGGGCTGGTGCTGGGCTTCTTCAATCAGGGGGAGGTGTGCACCTGCCCTTCACGCGCGTTGATCCAGGAATCCATCTACCCGCAGTTTATGGAGAAAGTGCTGGCACGCATCGCCACCATCCGCCAGGGCGATCCCTTCGACACCGAGACCATGATCGGTGCCCAGGCGTCAAAACAGCAGTATGACAAGATCCTGTCGTACATCGACATCGCTAAAAACGAGGGAGGCAAAATCGTTGCGGGCGGCGAACCCGCTCAGCGCGGCGACGAAGTGCAAAACGGTTTCTACCTGCAGCCGACGCTGATTACCGGCAACAACAGTATGCGTTTCTTCCGCGAGGAAATCTTCGGGCCGGTGATTGGCGTCACCACCTTCAAGGATGAGGCCGAAGCTCTAGCGTTGGCCAACGACACCGAGTTCGGACTGGGCGCCGGGCTCTGGACCCGCGACATCAACCGCGCCTACCGCATGGGCCGCGCGATCAAGGCCGGGCGCGTGTGGACCAACTGCTACCACCTGTACCCGGCGCACGCCGCGTTCGGCGGCTACAAGAACTCCGGTATCGGGCGCGAAACCCACAAGGCGGCGCTGTCGCACTATCAACAGGTGAAAAACCTGCTGGTCAGCTACGACGCCAAACCGCTGGGCCTGTTCTAAACCGGGCATAACGACAAGAAGGCCACCCGCGGGTGGCCTTTTTTAGCGATGCTTATTTCGCCATGCCGAGATCGATCACCATGCGACCGCGAATGGTGCCCGCCTTCATCTCGTCGAAGATGGCGTTGATATCGCCCAATGGCCGTTTGGTCACTTTCGGCGTCACTTTGCCTTCGGCAGCGAACTGGAACGCCTCTTTCAGATCTTCGCGTGTGCCGACCAGCGACCCCACCACCTGAATGCCGTCCAGCACCAGGCGCGGAATGCTCAGATCCATGCTCTCCGGCGGCAGCCCCACGGCCACCACTTTACCGCCGGCGCGCACCGCATTGACCGCCGAGTTGAAGGCGGCTTTCGCCACCGCCGTCACCACCGCCGCGTGAGCGCCGCCGGTTTGCTGCTGAATGATCTCCTCCGCATTTTGCGTTTTGGAGTTGATGGTCAGATCGGCGCCAATCTGTTTGGCGAACTCCAACTGGCCGTCGTTGACGTCGATGGCAATCACTTTGGCGTTAAACACGTTTTTGGCGTACTGCAACGCCAGGTTGCCCAGCCCGCCCAGGCCATAGATGGCGATCCACTGCCCCGGCTTGATATCGGAAATTTTCACCGCCTTGTAGGTGGTGACCCCGGCGCAGGTGATACTGCTGGCGGCGAAAGAATCGAGCCCGTCCGGCACTTTCACCGCGTAGTCCGCCACCACGATGCACTCTTCCGCCATGCCGCCGTCAACGCTGTAGCCGGCATTTTTCACCGAGCGGCACAGGGTTTCGTTGCCGCTGACGCAATATTCGCAATGGCCGCAACCCTGGTAAAACCAGGCGACGCTAGCGCGGTCACCCACTTTTAACGAGGTAACGCCCTCACCGACGGCGGAGACCACGCCGATACCCTCATGTCCCAACGTAATGCCCGGCACCTCGCCGAAATCGCCGTTTTTCACGTGCAAGTCGGTGTGGCACACCCCGCAACACTCCATTTTTAACGCCGCCTCGCCGTGCTTCAGCGGGCGCAGCACTTTATCCTGAATGTCTACGGTATGGTTTTTCGTCACTACGGCAGCTTTCATGCTGTATTCCTCCAGCCGGATTATAAAAACGGTCTTGATCACGGTCGTTACTGTCACCCAGGGCGACAATTCACATTCTCTTTTTCCGCTAAACGGTTAGCTTTAAAATATAGCAGAGAAATTTTTTTTATTGAATTAATTGCACGGCATCGCAGAAGCATGAGTGCCATTCACTTAACACAATAAAAACAACGCTCTCTAATTAATGTAACATCACCTGTCACAGAAATACCCTTAGTTCAATAACGACTGAATAAGATTATAATTAACACGCTTAATATCATTGATAAAAAAGTTATTTTATTTATCATCATGATTTTGAAATGGTTTAATTTTATTTATACTTGCATTGACAGAATCAATTACCTCCCCTAGTTTTAACTATGCTGTTTATCTCTGATAAGACTTTTCTTCACCTTCTATTTTTCATCGCCGCTATTTTTAGCGGCGCTACCCACAGCTGTCTAAAAATTCGAGGTTATATATGTCGACGACACAATTTAAAGTTATTAGCGTCAGTTCCGGCTCCACTCAAAGTTTGGATTTTGGTTCACGGGTGATTAATGCTTCCGTCGCCGTTCAGGGGTTTAACGTTTCTTACGGCAACACCGACCACCACCTGAAAACAATCGACGTCTCCAGCGCGATCGCCGGCCTCAGCGGCAGCAGTGTCACGGTGTCCGCCACCTGCTTTATGGAGGACAAATCCAACAATAAAACCTCAGGTACGGTAAGAGTGCTGGTGATCGCCGAATGCGAATCCTGAGACGTTGAGCGGCCGCTGGCCCGCCGTTTGGGCGCAGAGGCGCATCGCCTGGCTTTCAATCGCCCCTGGCGATTGAAAGCCATTTTGTTTCCCTGCGCTTTATCGATGAGGGTATTTAAAAATGAGTGACAAAACCAACGGTCAGATCCCGCCAGTACGGCCAAGCCAATTCGAAAGCAATGAAAAAAACATATTCGAAGACAGCGTCAATCTGTTTCGCGGCGATGTGAATTTATCGCTTGATTTGGTTGCGTTAACCGGAAGGAATCAACTCGACGTCAAAGTCACTGCATTTTATGGCAGCAACATCAAAAATGAAATTTATCAATCAAATGTTAGCGCACCAACCGGAATTATGGGATTAGGCTGGCAATTGCCTTTCGAACGCATTGAAGCCGATCACCGGGATAATGCAACACCCGGTGACAACCTTTATCGAATTTATACCAACAACGCCTCATCAGAATTAATTCGCGCGCCCAACGATTGGCTGAGAGCGAAATTACCAATCGCCGCCACCACCGCGCTCAATAGCGGCAAAGTGGACACCGAAATCCAATCCGCTTTCATCGCCGCCGGCCTGCAGTTGGGTTGCCATGCTCAGGTCGTCACGCGGTTCGACGATCGACAATGGGAAATTATCGACCCAGTCTATCAGCGCACCTTCAACGTGCTGCGCCAGGACGCCGAACTCGCCGTCTTCTCCGGCGGTGAAGCGTTTGAGTGCTTCCACTATGATTTCAGCAAGGTCCTGTATTATCCGCAGTTCGAACGCTGGGAGCTGGTCAAGGACAACGGGGTCAGCTACTTCTACGGCGGCAACGCGCAGGATGATCAGAGCATTCAATGGAAAGTGCGCTGGGGCAACTGGTCGGGACAATCCGCTTTGACCCACTCGCCCCAGGGCGATGCCTTGCAGTCTCGCTTTGCGGCAATCTGGAATCTGGCGCAGGTGGAAAGCCTGTGGGGCGATCGGATCGCCTTCCATTACGAGGCCGTTGAACAGCCGGTTGGCGAACGAGGCTTAAGTTTTACCAAAGCCTGCTACCTGACGCGCATCACCGACATGTTCGATCGCACCGTCGATTTTGGCTATCAGGAGAAGCGGTACGACACGCAGTCGCCCGCAGGCCCACGGGAATACCTGTCTCCGCATTGGGATACCCCCTACAGCAAGGCCCCCGGCAACGCCGCTTCAGCCTATCAGGATCGCTACGAAACGCGCTATCTGGACAACATCGTCGTCAAAAACTCGCAGGGCACATTGCTCTATGCGGTGCAGCTGAGCTATGACACGCAGAGTAATTTCAGCGGTTACCCGCAAAGCGATCCGCTTTACGGTGATACCGTCAAACGCACGCTCACCGGCGTCCAGCGGCGCTATGCGGAAAATTGTGCGCTGCCGCAGATGCAGTTCAGCTACTGGCCGGCGGGTACGGTCAATGCCGGCGCGCTCAGTGGCGCCGTCACGCCGGACGGTGCGAAAATCGCCTACCGGTATAAGCAACAAACGCTGCCGCTGTGCGATCGCCAGCGGCAGATCGTCAGTCCCTGGCCGCGCAGCGCCAAACCGCGCGTATGGTTCGGCGGCGATTACGCGGTCTGCCTGTGGCTTAACGAGTCGAGCGACCAAATCCACGTCACATTTTACACCTGGCTTGGGCGCTGGCAATGCTGGGCTCCCGAGCAGCAAACGATCAAGGCCGCTTTCGACATCAACAGTGTCAACGTCGTCACTGCCGGTGATTTCGCCTGCCTGACCTATGCCACCCCGCAGAGCGGCAAATCCTATGCGCATGTCTATCACAAGGATAACCGCAAATGGGGCGAGTGGTTCGACAGCGCGCCAATCGCCGCCAACACCACCCAACTGCAGCTGGCCGCCGGCGACAACTTTTTTGTGGTCTGCGACAAGGATCAACGGACGCTGCTGCGCTACACCTGGGATAACTTCACCAAACGGTGGGCGATCGCCGATAGGTCTGGCGATCTCAACGCCACCGCCCGCCCCTACATCGCGGCGGCCAACGGCTATTACGCCGTCCTGGATTATGCCCCCCTCACCGGCGGCGAACACCGTAATCGGCTGGCGCTTTATTATCAGGATAGCCAAGAGCAATGGCGAAACGGCGCCTCACTCCCGCTGGTGTTCACCCTCGGCGGCGATGCGTCGGCCACCCGTTTCGGTTTTGCCGCCGGCGCCTCGTTTATCGCGCTGACCTACATCACGCAGGAGGTTTCGCTCAGCGTTGATTACACCGTCAAGGTCATCGGATGGGACGCGGCATTCGGCGCCATGACCAGCACTGACTTTCCCTGCCGCCTGCCGAAAAGCGCGCCGTCGCAAACCCTCACCATTCCGTTCCTGGCAAAATTCGTCAACAACGCCATGATTGCGTCCGGCCCCTATCTGCTGCGCTATAACGGCGCAGACTGGCTGCGTAACGACAGCCTGCTGTTACGCAGTACCTGCAGCGATCAGGACATCAACTGGTTCGCCTACGGCGCCGATTACGCAATCGCCGTCAGCAACCGCGAATTCGCGGCTCAGGCGCGCATGGTAGCCTACGATCCCAACCGACAAATCACCGCCTGGAACGATGCGGCGCGCGATCTCTATACCCGTGACGATCCGACTTCGGAAAGAAAAAGACACTACTTCCCGACGGCAGGCGCGGATATCGCCACCATGGGCAACCGCGTCTATCACCGCGGTTCCTGGTGTAATTGGTTGGACGCGGCAGCCGGATATGCCGAAGTGCCCTACGCGATAGACAGCACCACCATGATCAATCAGGGACCGCGCTTTATCTCTTATCTGAACCTGGACGGCACGGCAGCCAAAAACACCACCGTGAAAACCTTCCGCAATCAGGCCTTCGCCGGCGATGACACGCTCACGCAACGTTATTTCACGCAGATTGGCGTCTCCGGCATGGTCAAACCCAATATCAACGGCCAATATCCCGCCGGCCTGTCCGCGTTCGTTACCTATCTACCGCTGAACAAAGACTTCGATAATGCGGAAAGCCTGACGCTGAATCGCTACCTCGACAACACGCTGCAAGGCGCACTGGTGGATTACTGCGTCGACACGGTCAGCATCGATGACGGCTACGCCGTCAGCACCACCTGCTACGTGTTCGACATTGCGACAGCGACCTGCGACCCTACCGGCGCGGTCTTCAAGTACTACAAGAGTGCCAGCTATCCCGGCAGCGAGAGCATGTCCGCGCCGCGCTTCGGCTATCGCGAGAACTATTACTTCAATGGCCTGACGCGCCAGGATCCGCAGGTCGGCGAGCGAGTTCGCGCTGCAGATCAAGCGTCATCCGGGCTGTTGGACGGCCAATTGATCGAGCAAAAGGTGTTTGACGCCGACGGCAATCTGTTGGTTCACGAACAAAAAAACCTGATGGCCTTCACCTCCGTAGCGATCGACGGCGTCGAGCGACCGCTGTTCGGCGGTTATACGCGCTGCATCGCCGACAACAGCCTTAATGATGGCCTAGCGATACGTACCGATTATCGCTATGACTCACGCTTCGGCAAATTGATCCGCGAGCGCTTTGACAATGTGACCGCCACCGGAGAAACGCAGGGCGTTGCCAAACTCTACGGCTATGCGTTCGAAGCCTATCCCTGGTTCTTACTGAAAAATGCGATCGACGCGCCCTTCAGCCAATTCGACGCAGCGGGGAGCGCGGCGCTGGGAGAGGCGCTGCCAATCTACGCCGGCAGTCTGCAACGCTACGGCGCTCTGCAACGGCAACAGCCGCTTGCCGATGAAGCTGCGCCGACAGTGTGGGCCGCCACGCAAGCCTATGTGCTGCAAGCCGCGATTGGCGCCCAGCCCCCCAGCCCGCCGGCGCTGGCAAGCGATCCGGGTGACGCGTGGTTGCCGGTAGGCACAATACTGGCCAGAACATTCTATGGTGCGATCCTCTCCCAGAAAAACAGCGAAAGCCAGGTCGAAAGCACGCTGTGGGACAACAACCAGATCCTGCCGGTGGCGGCGTTCGTCAGCGGCGCGGCGGATGAGTGCGATTTCATCGGTTTCGAACCCTATCAACACAGCACCGATCCCTGGCGGCTCGACGGCGATACGGCGATCGTCGACGACGACGCCTATGTCGGCAGCCGCAGCCTCAAACTCGGCGTCGGTGCGACCCTGACCCGAACGGCGCCGCTGCGGCAAACGCAGCCGGTCGTTGTCTCCGCCTGGCTCAAAACCTCGCCCGGTTTCAACGCGGCGCCCGGTGCGGCAAACTTGATCAGCCGTAGTGGCAACGCCGCGCCGCACACCACGCCGATCGTCCCCACGGCAGAAGGCGCTTGGGTTTACTGGCAAAGCGTCATCCCCTATAGCGGCGATCCGGAGCGTCCGCTCGCGCTCGCCTTCGACAACCAAAAAACGGTCGGCTATGTGCTGTTCAACACCGTCAGCGTCACGCCGTTGGCCAGCAAGATGGAGGCCCGCTGCTACGATCCGCTGTATCTGGATGAGATCGCCGTTATGGGTAACAACGCCGATGTCCTGCGCTGCGGCTACGATCCGCTGCGGCAAAAGTTCGTTGAGACCGGGCCACAAGGCGAAAGCAAGAAAGGCGTGGTGAACTATGCGCCACGCAGTTGGCACGACACGCTGCCATTCAGCTACCCGCAGCACGATCCCGCCAGCAGCTGCGAAATTCTGGCCGCCGACGGCGGGCAATACGAAACCTTCACGCAGGGCGAACAAACCTGGACGCGCTGGCGGCGCGACGACGACAGCGCCTGGCGTCTCAGCCAGGGCCGGCTACTGCATTGCGGTACGACGCTCAACCGCCTGCGTTGGTTGGCCACCGCCGGCCGCTACGCGGTGGGCTTCACCCTTTCGTCGCCGGCGACGCAGAACCTCGCCTTCGGCCTGACGATCGGCGACAGTCTAAGCGCCCAGTGGGACGCCGTCGCGGGATGGCGGCTGACGCTGGCGGGCAACACCTACACCGACGACGCGACCAACGGCTGCCTGCCCACCTCGGTGCTGCTGGTGCCGGGCGACGATGCCATTCTGTTGTATGCCGACGGTCGTCAGGTCTTCGCCCTTCAGACCGATGCGAGGATCGACGGTGAATTCAGCCTGCAGGCACAGGGGGAAATCTATTTTGCCAATGCGGTTACCTTCCGCTCGCCACAGCTGGCCATCACGTATAAAAACGCCAACCGGCAGGAAACGCAGCATCAGGTGCTGAACGAAGGACGATGCCTGGTGCGTGAAACGCTGTACGACGCGCTGGGCAATACGGTTGCCGAAACCAAGATCGCCGCCTTTGAACGCACGTTGTTCGGCTACCGGGCGGCCTTTGTCCGCACACTGGACGCCGCAAACGGCGTGATGACCGGTGAAGTGAGTGATTATTACCCGCAGGACGAAGGTTACCCCTATAGCGGCACCCGTTATGAGGCTTCCTCGCTGAAACGCCCGGTGGCCAAAGGCATGCCAGGCAAAACCTTCGCCATTACCGGCGACAACCCGCATATTACACGATTCATTTACGCCGTCAGCGATCACACGCAGGTGGCAGGTATCGCCTGTCGCCCTGGAGAATTGCGGGTGAGCGCCCTGTACGATGCCGATGGCACCGGCGTGCTGTCACTCAACGATCGCCGTGGCCAGACGCTGAGCAAGCAGACCGAGGCCGGCGGCGTTGTTCGCGACGCTGTCCAACAGATCTTCGACGCGGCGGGCAATATCGTGCAGGTTCGCCACCCGTCGTCTTCCCCGGCGGATGACGCCTTCATCAGCCACAATCGCTACAACTTCCTGTGTCAGCTCGCTGCACGCGTCACGCCGGATGCCGGAGAAACGACGTATATCTACGATCCTGCCGGACGTCTGCGTTTCAGCTCAACGCCGCTGAGCCGCGCGAAAGACCGCGTGTTGTATAAAAAATATGACGTTCTGGGGCGCCTGAGCGAGGATGGCGAAGTGGCGCAAGCCTGGGGTGACGGTTCGGCGCTGCAGGCGATCGCCGATAACGATCCGCACTACCCGCACCATGATGACTGGCAAACGCAAAACGTCTATGACGGCGAAGGCGACGAGCCGACTCTGCGCGGCCGCCTGTGGAAAATGTACCGTCGCGCCGCTGACGGACTCTGCGTCGAAAACTGCTATGGCTACGATACGGGAGGCAATGCGACCCTGTCGCAACTGCGTCTGCCGGACGCTGGCGATTACATCACGGGCTATGCCTACGACAACCTCGGCAACGTCATCCGCATCGATTATCCCGCCGGCGCGCCGCTCGCCAGCGTGGCCTATCGCTATAACGACATGGGACAAACCGCCGCCATCGGCACGCCGGACGATCCGGAGAAGTTCGTTCGCTACCGTTACCATGCCGACGGCAGCCTGGCTGAAGAGCAGTTGAATTCACAGGGGGGGCGGGCGCTGCGACGCACCATGAGTTATAACTCTCCCGGCTGGTTGAATGAAATCAACAACCACTATGCCGACGGCGCACCGCTGTTGAAACATCGCTTCAGCTACACCGACGGCGGCTACGAGGGCGCCGGTTACTTCAACGGCAATATCGCCGGCGTAGTGCACGACAATGCGGTCAGGCCCGAAAACAGCTTCGCTTATCGCTATCGCTACGATCCGCGCGGCCAATTGACGGTCGCCGAGCACAGCGTCAATTCCGCCTACAGCCTCGGCGTCGGCGCGCCGCTGACCTTCGACGCCGGCGGCAACATCCTCCGGCTGCAACAGGGAGACACCCTCTTCAGCTACGAGTATCAGCCGAACAGCGGCAAAGTCGCCGCCGTGCTCGCCAATGACGCGGTCGCGCAGCGTTACGAGTATGACGTCGTCGGTAACGTCACGCTCTCCGCCAGTCGCGGTATTCAGCGTATCGATTACAACCCACTGAATAATCTTCCGTTAACGATCGCACTGGATGACGGCCGCCAGCTTGCGCTGTGCTACAACGGCATCAATCAGCGGGTGCAAAAGCGGTTCGCCGACGGCAGCAAACTCGCTTACGTACACGGCCTGAGCGACGCGCCGCTGATGGAGTTCGGCGCTCGTACGACGCAATATCTCTATGGCGTCGGCGGATTGCTGCTGCTCATCGACGGTGGTGAGGCCCAGTACGTGCTGAAGGATCAGCAAGGTTCGATCCGTGCCGTAGTGGCGGAAAACGGTCAGGTCAACGCATTGCTCGACTACATGCCCTTCGGCCAATCGTTGCCGACTGGCGTCGGCACGTCCTCGTTACTGCGCTATCGCTACACCGGCCAGGAGTTGGACGAAGATTTGGGACTCTATAACTATCGGGCGCGCTTCTACGATCCGCAATTGGGGCGCTTTTACTCCTGCGATCCTAGATTCCAGTATGGCGGCCCTTACGTCTACTGCGGCAACAACCCGGTTAATCAGACCGACCCTTCCGGTGAGATCGCCCCAATCATTATCATCTTGCTGATCGGGGCCGCCGTCGGCGCCGTGCTGGGCGGCGGGGTCGCCCTGTACAGCGGCTATCAGTCCGGATTGCGCGGCGGCGCGCTAGCCGGTTATGTATTCGCCGGCGCAGGGATAGGAGCCCTCGCCGGGGCTCTGTCCGCCGCCGGCGGAGTCGGCGCCTTTGCCGCAGGGTCGGCAGCGGCGGCGGCAGCTTCCACCACCGCCGGCGGCATTGCGGCGGGCCTGGCGGCCGGCGCAGGGGTCGGAGCCACCGTAGGCGCGGCAGTAGGTGCGGCGCAGGGAGTGAGCCAATTCTTCATCAACGACGCCTTTGGCGTCGCCAACAGCGGCAGTTGGCAACAGTCGCTGCTGAAAGGCGCCGTTACCGGTGCCGTCGGCGGCGCGATCAGTGGCGGCGCCGCAGGGGTTGGCGGTGCGGCCGCCTTCCAGCAGGCTGCGCGTTTCGCCGAGCTGACCGGCGGCAACGGCTGGGCCTTCAGCCCGACCTCGCTCACCCAGGTCAGCAACGCCTACAACGCTTTCGGTAGCCTGGGCATCGTGCCGTTGCCAGCCTTCGTCAGCCGCATCCCCAACTACAACCTGCCACTGGTCGGGGGAATGCAAAGTTTCGTCCTGGGGAAATTCAGCCTGCCAACTTTCAGCAGTCTCGGCGGTGCGGTGGCCAAGCAGGCCGTCTCGCCGCTGCTGCCGAGCGGCGGTGGCACGGCGACAGGAACCCCGCCGACGGCCTTCTATGGACAACAGGCCTACAGCCCGGCGATGACCGGCAGCATCGGGCTGCAAACGGCGCTGGTATTGGATCCCGCCGGCTGGAGCAACGGCAAAGCATAACCCACGCAGGGTGCGGGACTGCGCGTCCCGTCCCTGCGTCTTGATGAGAGGCAACGTCATGAATGATGCAACGATTCGCTACCATCAGGTGCGGCAAAAGAGCACCCACAACTCGTATCAACGCACGGAAAGCTACCCGGCTCAGGCGCTGTACTGGCGCATCCGTTCCCTTGAGATCGATATCCACAACAGTAATAACGCCGCCGGTTGGCCGCAGTTAAACGGCAACTGGTACGTTTATCATCTGGCGGTCATCGATCAGGTCAGCTCAGTCAACACCTTGGCGGATGCACTGGACGCGCTGTTGGCGTTTCATCGCGCGGTGCCGCAGCACGAAGTCGTCACCCTGTGGCTGGATTTGAAAGACGACTTCAACGCCGCCCGAGATCAAACACCCGAATCGCTCGATCGTTTGTTGGCCGAGCGCCTGGGGCGCGAACACATTTGGGGACCACCCGATCTGATCGGCGACTGCACCGATCTGCAAGCAGCGATCGCCGCCTATGGGTGGCCGTCGCTCGACACCCTGCGCGGCAAGTTCATTGTTGGCTGCACCACCGGCGATCTCGCCTCGCCGAATTCGGTGCTCAATCAGTATGTGCAAAACGGCGCCACCGCCAATCAACGGCTGGCGTTCGTCACGCCGGAAATCACCCAGGCGCAACAAATCGACCAACACGCCTGCGCCGTGATGTTCAACCTCTCGGCCGCCCACACCGCCCTGGCGAACGCGGTGTTTACCGCCGGCTTTGTCGGCCGCGCCTACGGCCTGAACGACGCAAACAGTTGGGCTACCGGCTGGAACAGTCGCGCGCACCATCTGGCCACCAACAAGGTTAACGCCGATTGGGACGGGTGGGCGCGCACCGATCTGCCGATGACCGGCTATCCGTTTACCGGCATCGACGTCACGCTACCGCCGGATCTGACCGAATCCGGTGCACTCTGCGCCATCAAGGTCGACTCCGGCGATATCTGGAATAAACGCGACAGCGGCTATTTTCGTTTCGATCGTGCCACTATCGGTGCCGAACGCACGCTCAGCGCCTTCGTCGCCAACCCGCAGTCACATACCGACGGCTTTATCAAAGGCGGAGTGATGGCGCGGGCCACGACCGCCGATGACGCCGCCTATATCGCAATATTTCAAACCGCTGCTCGCGAAATCCGCATGCAGTACCGGCGGGATAACGGCGCCGGTACGGAAAAAATCGATGCCCGTCTGCCAAATGGCGTCAACGGCAAGCCCGTCGTCAGCAGCAATACGCCGATATGGCTGAAGCTGACGGTTCGGGCCGATGGCCACCAGGCACAAGGCAGTTATTCAATCGACGGCCTGATCTGGCACGCCGTAGGGGAGATCGGCGTCAGCCAAACGCTGCCGCTGCAAGGCTGGGCGGCCTCTTCACACGGCGCCGGCTCCGTAAAATGGCTGTTCGGCGGCGCAAAGGCGCCGACAGAGAGCACCGTCTTCGGCAACTCGGCCACCGGCGAATTCATCGCCGACAGCGCCCCTGCCGCGAGCCTCGGCCCCTACCGTTAGGAAAATTGACAACGGCGGTGCGGCAGCTGATGATGCAAGCACCGCTTCCTACTCGATCCGCCAACGATGAAAAATGCCCCCGCAGTGACGATCCACTACTGTTCGCAATGCAACTGGCTGCTGCGCGCCGGCTGGATGGCGCAAGAGCTGCTAAACACCTTTGGTGACGATCTCGCCTCCGTCACCCTGATGCCGGGCACCGGCGGGGTCTATCAAATCAGCGTCGATGGCGTGATGATTTGGGATCGCAAGATTGACGGCGGCTTCCCCGATGCGGCGCAGTTAAAGCAGCGGCTGCGCGATCACAGCTTCCCCGATCGCTCTCTCGGCCACAGCGACGGTAAAAAAGCCAGGCACTGAAGGCCGTCAGCGCCCCGTCGGCGGCTGCGCGCCGATAATGCGCGGCATCGTTTCTTTCATCATTTCCATGAATTTGCGTAAACGCGCGGGATAATAGCTGGCGTAGGGATACAGCAGGTAGATAGGCAGTGGCTCGGCTCGCCACAGGGGCAACAGCGTCTGCAGAGATCCTTGCGCCAACTCTTCTTTCACCACCCAAGACGACACGATCGCTACGCCCAGCCCTTCCAGCGCCGCTTTACGCGCCGCATAAAGGCTGTCGGTGCTCAACCTGGGTGCGATGCCGAAACGCCGCTGCTCGCCGCTGGTCGCGTGGGTCAGGACGACCTCATTGCGATAAAAACTGTTTACCGCCAGCCACGGCAATGATGCCAAATCGTCGAGATCGACGATCGCCGGTCGTTCAGTCAACAGTGCGGGTGACGCCACCGTGCTGCGCGGCACTTCCGCCAACAGCACCGCCACCACCGAAGGATCGGTCACCGCGCCAACGTGAATGGCGCAGTCTACGCCTTCGGAAATGAAATCGGGAGAGTGGTCGTTCAGCGTCCACTCCACGCTGGTTTGGGGATAGCGCCGCAAATACTCCCCGAGCGGCCCGATCAGCTGATCCTGCCCAAAGGCGTGCGGAGCGCGCACGCGCAGTGCGCCAACCGGTTCGTCGCGCGCGCCGCGCAGCGCATCTTCCAGGCTTTGCCATTGCGCGAGCAAGCCGCGCGCTTGCTGATAGCAGCGTTCGCCGTCATCGGTAAGATGGAGCGCATGCGTCGTCCGTTGGATCAACCTGGTGCCCAACAGCTGTTCCAACGCCCGCAGACGTCGGCTGATGGTCGGCTGCGAGGTGCCCAGCTGCTGCGCCGCCGCCGACAGGCTCCCGCTCTCGACAATACGCACCAGGGTTTGCAGCAGGATTATACGGTCGCCGTTGGGTAAATTAATTTTATTCATACGCATTACGTATAACAGTTCTACCCATATCGGGTCTACCCGCCGATAACATTCAAGACAAAAATAGCCGCACATCCACCTTGTCAGGAATTATCGAATGAGCCTCTCACCCACCGGCGGTGCGCTTTCCGCCAAAACCGTTTTCCTGTTGGCCACCGGCGCCGGCCTTAGCGTCGCCTCTATTTACTACAGTCAGCCGATGTTGAGCGTCATGGGTGCCGACTTCCATGTCGGCGTTGGCGATACCGGATTCGTGCCGACCCTGACCCAATTGGGGTATGCCTTGGGTATTCTGTTACTGGCGCCGCTGGGCGATCGCCACGATCGCCGCGGGATCATTCTGGTGAAGGGCGTGCTGCTGGCCATGATGCTGCTGTTGTGCAGCCTGGTTTCCTCTTTTTCGCTGCTGTTGCTCAGCAGCCTGACGCTCGGCCTGGCCGCCACCGTCGCGCAGGACATCATCCCCGCCGCCGCGGCTCTGGCTCCTGATGCCCGACGCGGTAAAATCGTCGGCACCGTGATGACCGGGTTGCTGGCCGGTATTTTGCTGTCGCGCGTGTTCAGCGGGCTGGTCGCCGATTATTTCGGCTGGCGCAGCGTTTATGCGTTAGCCGCGCTGGCCGTTTTACCGATCACGCTGGTGATAGGGCGAGCTTTGCCGCGCTTTCAGCCACACAGCACGCTGAGTTATCCCGCCTTGCTGCGTTCGATGAGCCGGCTTTGGGCCACCTACCCTGAATTGCGGCGCGCGGCGTTGTCTCAGGCCTTTTTGTCCGTCGCCTTCAGCGCCTTCTGGTCCACGCTCGCGGTGATGCTGGCCGATCGCTATCAGCTGGGCAGCGCAGTCGCCGGCGCGTTCGGCCTGGCCGGCGCAGCGGGTGCACTGGCGGCACCGTTGGCGGGCAGTCTGGCTGACCGATACGGCCCAGACGCCGTCACTAAAATCGGCGCTGCGTTGGTAACGGTTTCTTTCGCCCTGATGTTTTTACTGCCGTTGCTACCGCAATCGGCGCAATGGGGGCTGATTGCGCTGAGCGCCATCGGGTTTGATCTCGGCATTCAGGCCACGCTGATCGCGCACCAGACCATTATTTACGGCCTCGATCCGGCTGCCCGCAGCCGCCTTAACGCCATTCTGTTCACGCTGGTATTCATCGGCATGGCCACCGGCGCCGCACTGGGCAGCCGCGTACTGGAACACCTGGGATGGCCGGGCGTAGTGGCGCTGACGACGGCCGCGGCGGGTGTTGCTTTGCTGATCCGCATGACGCGCCACTCTTTGCGTGCAACAGCCTGATCCGCGCCGTGATAGGCGTTCGGATAACGCAACCGGTTGATTTCGCCCGGGCCACCTGCGCTATACTGAGCGCCCTTTTTGCCACGCATTTAAAACAATTTTATGATGGAACGCTTGCTAGAAAACGCGATGTACGCCTCCCGCTGGTTGCTCGCACCGGTTTATTTCGGCCTTTCACTGGCCCTGGTCGCCCTGTCGATCAAATTTTTTCAGGAGATCCTGCACGTCCTGCCCAACATTTTTTCTGTCGCGGAAGCCGATCTGATCCTGACCCTGCTGTCGCTGGTCGATATGGCGCTGGTGGGCGGGTTGTTGGTGATGGTGATGTTCTCCGGGTATGAAAACTTCGTCTCGCAGCTGGATATCACCGAAGGGAAAGAAAAACTGAGCTGGCTGGGCAAAATGGACGCCACCTCGCTGAAAAACAAAGTCGCCGCGTCTATCGTCGCCATTTCCTCCATTCACCTGCTGCGGGTGTTTATGGACGCCAAGAACGTGCCGGACAACAAGCTGATGTGGTATGTGATCATCCACCTTACCTTTGTGCTGTCCGCCTTCGTGATGGGCTACCTGGATAAAGTGACCCGCTCCAAGCACTAAAACGTACTGCCACACCCGGTCGTCAGGATCGGGTGCCTCCCTCACGCGCCCTTCTTCGCCTGTTTCCCCGCCGTCGTTTTTTTCATCTGGCACATCTGATGATAATTTTATTATAATGTTATTACACTCATCATGGACTGAACGCCGGCCCTTGCACCGGTTTCGCCGCAGACAGGATCACGCTCTCTCATGCCATTGACTGGTCACCCCCTGCAATTCAACGATATTCAGGCGATTTTGCCTCATCGTTATCCCTGCCTGTTGGTCGATCGCGTGCTGCCCGCCGGCACCTGCATTGCCGAAGGGAGGCTGAGCGCCATCAAGAACATCACCGCCAATGAGCCGACGTTCTGGAACGGCCACGCGCACTTCGCCGGTTTTCCCGGCGTGCTGTTGGTGGAAGCGCTGGCGCAAAGCACCGGTCTGCTGGCGCATTACTATCTCGGGGCGCTAAACGAGGGGGAGCATTACTATTTTGCGGCCATTCAGCGTGCGCGGTTTTATCGCGCCGCCCGCCCCGGCGATCAGGTGCTGATGGAGGTGGCCTTTGTGCGCCGCCGCGGGGCGATCGCCCGCTTTACCGGCCGCGCCAGCATCGATGGCCAGCGCATTTGCACCGCCGATTTCATGTGCGCCCGTAAATAGGCCGCTTGCCGAAGGAGCCCTGCGAATACCATGTCTCTGGTTGACAGCTTACTCAAAACCCTTGATTTCTCTCCGCGCGGCCAGGTGATCGCTCGCGAAACCGACGCCTGGGGCGAAATCATCGTTTCCGACCACAAGGACTACCGCACGCTGCGGTTTGACGGCATCTGCGAACAGAGCAAGATGAGCCTCAGCAACCCCGCGCAGCCGATCCACAACTACATCAAAGCGATGCTGATGGCGGTGGCCTGGCAGCCGCCGGCCTCGGCGTTGATTTTGGGGTTGGGCGGCGGCAGCTTGCTGCGTGCGCTGCACGCGCTCGATCCGGCGATGCGCCTCGACGTCGTCGAGCTGCGCGCTGCGGTGATCGCCGTCGCACGCCGCTATTTTACGCTGCCGGCCACCGACACCATCAGCCTGCGCACCGCCGACGCCATGGACTTTGTGCGCCCGCCCGCCGAGACGCGTTACGATCTGATCTTCTCCGATCTCTATTCGGCGTTCGCCATGGATCCGCAGCAAGGCACCCAGACATTCCTGGAAAACTGCGCCGCGCGGCTGAACGACGGGGGCTGGCTGGTGCTGAATTACCACGATCTGCCCGACGAAAACAGCCTGCTGTACCACAGCCTGCACCGGATATTCGGCACCGTATTGTTTTGCGTCGCCCCCAGCGGCAACGTGATCATTTACGCCACGCCGGCCCAGGTGACGTTGCCGCTGAGCGCGCTGCGCAACCTGGCCGCCGGCAGCGGCGAGCTGTTCAACTGCGAACTCGGCTACCTGTCACGCAAAATAGAGCGGCTGCATTTCCGCTAAAGACGAGCGGCGACGCGGTCTGGCTGGCCGCTTCGCCCACGTGGTATTATCATTCAGTTATCATTCTCTGGAGGATCCTGATGGAAAAGAAAACGGCGCGGCTAACGGTGCTGATTGACCCGGACAAGAAGAAAGCTCTGGAAGAACTGTGCCTACAGCAGGACGTCACTCCTTCCCAGGTGGTACGCCAGCTGATCCGCGATTATCTGCACAAGCATCAGGTTGACTATCCCAGCCAGCCGACTCACGCCAATCCACGCGTCGAAAGCAATTGAGCGGCTGCCTGTTCCGCCTACTGTGAAGCGCGCGTTGCTCCTGCGCGCGTCCCTAATCCGAATCCTCCGTTACGGTCTGTCCATTCTGCAATATCGCTGCTACTGTTTGCGTTCATACTCTCTCTTCGGAAAGGAAGCGCCATGTTCAGCCATATTACCGTCGGCGTCAGCGATCTGGACGCCGCCGCCGCCTTCTACGACGCCATTCTGTTGCCGCTGGGATTACAGCGGCGGGAAGTGACGCCGGACGGCGGTCCCGCTGCCCGCTGCTGGGTGAAGCCGGGCCAAACGCTGCCGCGTTTCTATGCTTACCAACCCTTCGACAGGCAGCCAGCCAGCGCTGGCAACGGCAGCATGCTGGCCTTTCTCGCCGCCGATGAGCTGGAGGTTAAACGCGCCTACGCTGCTGGCCTGCTGGCGGGCGGCAGCAGTGAAGGCGAGCCCGGCGAACGCGCGCATTACGGCAAGGGCTATTACGGCGCTTACCTGCGCGACCCCGACGGCAACAAGGTCCATGTGGTGTACCGGGGAGATCTCGCCTGATGAAATGTTCGGTTTATATCGCCACCAGCGTAGACGGATTCATCGCCGGCGCGGACGGCGACATCGACTGGCTGCTGCGCCCCGAGTACGCGGTTTCGTTGCTAAACGGCCTGAGTTATGAGGCATTTATCGCCGACATCGACGCACTGGTAATGGGGCGCCATACCTATGAAAAAGTCCGCGCCTTTCCCGAATGGCCCTATGGTGACCTGCCGGTGGTGGTGCTGTCGACGCAGCCGCCCTCGCCGCACGAGACAGGCCACGTTCGCTGGATGAATGGCGAACCGGCGGCCATCGTGGCGCAGTTGGCCGAGCAAGGCTGCGGTCACCTGTATATCGACGGCGGCCAGACCGTACAGCGTTTCTTGCAGGCCGGATTGATCGACGAACTGACGATGACCCGCGTGCCGCTGCTGCTGGGTGGCGGCATTCCCTTGTTCGGCGCCGATGGCCCGGAGCAACGCCTGCGCCTGCTCGCCGTCACCCAGTCGGACAATGGTTTCGTGCAAGAACGCTACGCGGTTCAGCGCGCATCGTAACGCAGCATCCGTCGGCGGCCGCCGAAGGCGATGAGCAACGCAGCCAGCGCCAACAGCGCCGCCACGCCGTAAGTCACCCGCATGCCGTCAACCGCGGCCGCCGCCGCAGTACCCGCCACCTGCTGCGAAGCCAGATAAAACAGCGCCCCCATCGCCGAAGCGCCGGTGATCGCCCCGAGATTGCGCGCCAGGTTCACCATGCCGGCGATCAGCCCGCGCCGTTCAGGAAACAGATCCTTCATCAGCATGGTGTTGTTGGCCACCTGAAACAGCGCATAACCGGCGGTCAGCAGCGCGATGGGGGCGATATAGCCGAGCACGCCGGCGCGGCTGAGCAGCGACAGCAATGCCGCCCCGGCTGCCACCGCCGCCAGCCCAAATTGGGCGATGCGCTGCGAGCCAAAACGATCCACCAGATAGCCGGCCGGAATGCCGGTCAGGATAGCCACCGCCGGCCCCGCCGACATCACCAGCCCAACCTGCGCGGCGCTTAACCCCAGCGCGCGTGACAGATAGAACGGCCCGACCACCAGCGTGGCGGTCATCACCGTCATCACCAGCGCGCTGGCCGCCAGCCCCGCCGTCAGGGCCGGATGGCGGAACAGCGTCGGCGCCAACAGCGGCGATACGGCGCGGCGTTCCACACCGATGAACAGCGCCCCCGCCAACAGCGCCCCCAGCATCAACGCCAGGTTGAGCGCGCCAAAATTGCCGCGCCCAAGGGTCATCGCCAGTGAATAGCAGAGCAATGCGCCGCCCAGCAGCAGCGTACCGGCGCGATCGAACGGTTCCGGGGGCGCTGCCGCGCGCGGCCCATTCGGCAAGTATCGCCAGGCGAGCCACAGCGCCAGCAGCCCCAGCGGCAGGTTGATCAGGAACATCGCCCGCCAGCCGAAACCGACGATCAGCGCGCCGCCCAACGACGGCCCCAGCGCGGTGCCCACGGCCGACATAGTGCCGAGCAGCCCCATCGCGCGGCCGATTTTTTCCGTGCCCAGCGCCTCGCCCGCCAGCGCCATGGCGATTGACATCATGACTGCGCCCCCCAGCCCCTGCGCCAGGCGCGCCGCCAGCAGCAGCCAAAGCTGCGGAGCCAACGCACAAGCCAACGAAGCGGCGGTAAACAGCGCGATGCCCGCCAGCAGCAGGCGGCGGCGATTGAGGCTGTCGCCCAAGCGGCCGATGCCGATGATGCAGGTGGTGACGGCCAGCAAATAACAGAGCAATACCCACTGCACCGCTTGGAACGAGGCATGGAACGCGGTGGCGAGCGCCGGCAGCCCGACATTGGCGATGCTGATGCCGAGCGATGACAGCAGCATGCTCAAAGACAGTGCGGCCAGTATGCCGCGGACGCCCTGCGGCGAAGGATGGGATAACATGATAAGCACTCCTGACATAGACTGAGGATTAGCCTATGTCAGGGGGTAGGATGGCGGAAGACGCACGGCGTGCACTGTATCCATGCGCCTGACGCCTTATCTGATGCGAGCCGTTACCAGGCGGCGATTTCCGCCTCGGTGAGCGGCAACGGCTGAGTCACACCGGTTTCCGCCGCCAGGGT
This sequence comes from Serratia sp. CY47444, assembly GCF_052168635.1. Classification (NCBI taxonomy): domain Bacteria; kingdom Pseudomonadati; phylum Pseudomonadota; class Gammaproteobacteria; order Enterobacterales; family Yersiniaceae; genus Serratia; species Serratia sp. CY47444. The sequence continues at coordinate 29,118 of NZ_JBJNMH010000001.1, read as the reverse complement.
GGCCGCCTCCAGCACCGCCATTACCGCCAGCGCCTGCGGTGCGGTAACCGGATTGCTGCCGGCGCCGCGCAGCGCGTCGCGCACCTGGACGTAATATTGACGCTGGTCGCCATCCGGCGTCGGCAGCGTACGCACCGGCTCCGTGCCGATAAACAGGCTCATCGCATCGTCGTCTTTGCCCCACTCCGCCGAGCCCGGCGTCACGCCAGCCAGCAGTTGGCTCTCCTGCCCGTCGGCGCGCGCTTTGACCACGCTGCCTTTCTCGCCGTGCACGGTAAAGCGTGAGACGCCGCCCGCCACCAGCATGCTGCCGTGCAGGATCACACGGTGCGTCGGGTAGTTGAGCACCACGTGGGCCCAGTCGTTAATCTGCGCGTTGGGGCGCAGCGTAGCGATGTTGGCCTGCACGCTGTGCGGTAAACCGAACAGCTGCAGCGCCTGATCGACCATGTGCGGCCCCAGATCAAACCACAGCCCGCTGCCCGGCAGGTTCTGCTCGCGCCAGCGCACCCGCACTTCTGGGCGGTAACGATCGATGTGCGACTCAAAGTGCGTCACCTTGCCGATCAGCCCCTGTTCGATCACTTGCTTCACGCCCAGGAAATCGCTGTCCCAGCGGCGGTTCTGGAATACCGACAGCAGGCGATCGTGTTTTTCCGCCGCCGCAATCAGCGTACGCGCCTGCGCCAAATCCAGCGTAAACGGCTTATCCACCACCACGTGCTTGCCCGCCTCCAGTGCGGCCAGCGCCAGCGGCGCATGGGTGTCGTTCGGCGATGCGATCACCACCAAATCCACCTCCGGCCGGCGGATGGCCTCCAGCGGATCGGCGATCACCTGCACGTGCGGCAGATCGGCATGCACCTTGGCGGCATCGCGCGAAGCCACCACGCTCAGTTCCAGCCCCGGCACCGCGTTAATCAGCGGCGCGTGAAACGCCTTGCCGACAAAGCCGTAGCCAATCAGCGCCACCTGCAACGGTCGAGCAGTATCGTTCATCAGTGTTCTCCTCTAGCGGTCGTCGGCGACGACACAAAGTTCAATCAATGATTGTTCGTCCAGGTTGTCCCACGGGCGATCGGTAAACAGACGTTGGATCTGCGCCAGATCCGCAACGTGATGCGGCTCGCAGCGGTCCAGTTTCATATGGTCGGCCACCAGCCAGCGCTCGCCGCTGTTGGCCAACATGGCGCGTTTGACCTCTGCATCGGCCTCTTCGCCGGCGCTCAGTCCCAGCTGGGGATGCACCGCACAGGCGCCCAGCAAGGCGATGTCCGCGCGGTAGCGCGCCAGCAACGCCAGCGTGGCGCTGCCGGCGAATAGCCGCTGACGCACATCCCACTGGCCGCCAAGCAGGATCAGGTTAATCTCCGGCCTGTCGCTCAGGCACTGCGCGATATCCAGCGAAGCGGTGATCACCGTCGCCGGGCCGCGCAACGCCTGCGCCACCGCCAACAGCGTACTGCCCGCATCCAGCATCAGGGTGCTGCCGGGCGGGATCTGCGCAGCCACCGCGCGGCCGAGCCGCTGCTTGATCTGCGGCAACAGCGCCGCGCGCGCCTGACGTGGCATGCCGGACGGTTCGAGCGCGATCGCCCCGCCGTGATTTTTCTGCGCCAACCCTTGCCGCTCGAGATCGACCAGATCGCGGCGCACGGTATCGACCGAAACGCCGATGGCGCCGGCCAATTCCGCCACCGCCGCCTGCCCGCGTTCGCTGAGCAAATCCAGTAAATGGCGCTGTCGTGCCGCTTTGTGCATGGGCTTATTCCGCCGTAAAAAGCATAAAACAGCAATATACAGCAGATAACAGCAATGGAGAAGCCGCAATTGTGCGCACCGGCGATCAAACATCTTTTCGCCTGTGGGACGATGATGATGAAGACATAACGCATAACAATCCGGAGAAACGCATGAACATCGATCTGACGTTTGAACACCTGAACGCACGCGCCGTGCAATACAATGCCCGCGCTTCGGTGGAGGATTTTGACGCCTGCATGGCGGAATACGCCGCGCTGGCCCAGCGCGCCAAGGCCCAGACGCCGGGCATTTACGATCTGCGCTACGGCATGAGCGCCGCCGAGCGCCTCGACCTGTTCCCGGCCAGCGCACAACCCGCCCCGCTGCTGATCTTTATTCATGGCGGCTATTGGCATTCACAGCGCAAAGAGGAAGCCTGTTCGATGGCCGCCGCGTTTGCTCGCCGCGGCGTGGCGGTCGCCACGCTGGAATACACGCTGGCGCCGGAAGCGACGCTCGCGGAGATCGTACATGAGGTGCGCAGCGCCGTCGCCTGGCTCTATCATCACGGGGCACCCTTCGGCATCGATCCGGCGCGCATTTTCGTCAGCGGCAGTTCGGCCGGCGGTCACCTGTGCGGCATGCTGATCGCCGACGGTTGGCAGCAACGCTATCGCCTGCCGCCCGACGCGATCAAAGGCGCGCTGGCGCTGAGCGGCCTCTACGATCTGCGCCCGCTGTGCGATATCTACATCAACGACTGGTTGCACCTGACGCCCGAGCAGGCGCAAACCCTCAGCCCGCTGTTTTTACTGCCGGCGAAAGACCATGCGCCGCAGATCCTGCTCGACGTCGGCCAACGGGAAACGCAAGGTTTCAAAAACCAGACGCAGGCCTATTATGACGCTTGCCTGGCGCATGGCCTCGACGTCCAGCTGCTGGCCGACCGTCACTGCAATCACTTTACGCTGGTCAACGAGCTGGCGGATGCGGAAAGCGCGATGTTCCGGCAGGTGATGGCGATGATCGACGCAACGCAACGGTAGCCTGCCGCTGCAACCGCAGCCTGGCGGCGATCGTAATCACCGCCAGCGCGGCGAACAAGGCTCCGCACAGCAGGCTGCCCTGTAGCCCCCACGCGGTAATAAACCCGCCGCCCGCCAGCGAGCCCAGCGCCACGCCCAGATTGATAAAGGCGATATACAGCCCGGTGGCGAACGCCGGCGCTTGCGGGGCTTCGGAGGTCAGCCAAATCTGCGTGACAATCAAACCGCTGGTGTGCGCCGCTCCCCAATACAGGCAAAGCGCCGTCATCGAGCCAATATTCACGCTGCCATAGCGATACAGCAGCGCATAAGCCGCAATCAAGGCTATCGGATGCAGCAGCACCGTCACCGCACGATGGCGGCTCAGCCATCTGCCGGCCAACAGGTTGCCCACGACACCGCCCACACCGAACGCCACCAGAAGAAAGCCGATGACGCCGCCGCTGAGACCGATTTCGCGGCTGAGGTACTCGGCCGCGTAAGCATAGACGGCAAACATGGCGGCAAAGATCAGCACACAGGTAGTGATATTCAGCCACAGCGTACCGCTGCGCAGTATCGCCAACTGTTTGCCATAGCTGAGGCGCTGTACGGCCGCATCAGGCAAACGCCACAGCAATCCCAGCGCCGCCAGAAGGTTCACCCAGGCACAGAACCTGAACGACGCTTCATAGCTGAACTGTCCGGCGATCCATTGCGTCAGCGGTATCCCCAGCACCATGCCCATGCTGGTGCCGATGAACGCATAAGCGGTTGCTTTGGTAGCTTGATGCGGCGGATAAAGCGCCGCGGCCGCCACCATGGCCAGTGAAAAATAGATCGGATGAAACAACGCCGGCACAATGCGCAGCAGCATGAGCATGGAGAAGCTGTCCACCTGGGCGGACAGCGCGCTGGCCGCCGCAAACACGGTCAACGCGATCAACAACATGCGTTTGCGATTGAATTGCGACGCCAACAGCACCAACAGCGGCCCGAGCAGCGCAATGGTCAGGGCGAAGATCCCGACCAGCCAGCCTGCCTGCGCCGTGGAGATGCCATACCGTGCAATGATCAGCGGCAAAATGCCCACCACGCCGAACTCGATGCAGTAAACGCCGAACAGCCCCAGCGCGAGGAAGAAAATCGGTGGCATCAGACCCATCACCTCGCTCCCGTCGCGGCATAAACCGCCTGACAAATCTCGCCGACAAAGGCGCCGGACATCCCCTCCAGCGCCGTGTTGGTAAACGCCACCACGCTGAGCTGTCGGGCAGGATCGACGAACCACGAGTGGCCATAGGTGCCCCCCATCCGCCAGCTGCCTACGGACTCCGGCGTTTGTGCGGCGACGGGATCTTTCAGCACGGTGATGCCCAGGCCAAACCCGCGCCCTGGCCAAAACGGCATCGTTAAATCGCCGATTTGGTTGGTGGTCAGCGCCGTCACCCACTCGGTTGGCAGTACCGGCTTTCCTCCCTGGCGCAACGCTTCCAGCAAGCGCAGGAAATCCTCGGCCGATCCGACCATACCGGCGCCGGCTGAAGCATAAGCCTGCGGATCCAAGGCTCGCGCCGGCGACAGAAGAAAACCGGCGCTGCCATCGATGAACGGTAAACGATCCGGTTGGCGCAGGCGGCGTGGCCCACCGGGATGGTCGGCGTAAGCGGCCGCCAGGCGCGCGGCGTCCACCGCCAGGAAGTCGGTATCCGTCATCGCCAGCGGCCCGGTCACCCATTTTTTTACTGCCTGCGCCAGCGGCAGGCCGCTCGCCTGTTCAATAACCGCGCCCAACACATCGGTGGCGATAGAATAGCGCCACGCCGCGCCGGGCGGAGCCAGCAAAGGGGCGCAGGCAATACGCCGCACGTTTTCCTGCAGGCTGACGGACGCGTCATCCATACCGTCGGAGACCGCCGACTGAGCGTAGAATCCCCCTTCCGGCTGGAAAAATCGGTAGCTTAATCCGGCGGTGTGGGTCATCAAATGCCATAACGTCATCAACGGTTGGGTGCCATCCGCCAGTCGCGGACGAAAATTCGGTAGCCAACGCGTGATCGGATCGTCTAACCGCACGGCGCCTTGCGCCATCAACGCCAGCGCCGCCGTGGACACGATCGGTTTGGACACCGAGGCCAGACGAAACAGCGTATTGAGCGCCATCGGCCGGCCGGCTTCGCGATCCGCCATGCCCGCCGCGCGTCGATAAACGATTTCACCGCCCTGCGCCACCAAAACGACCACACCAACCAATCGTTTTTCGCGTAAGGCTTTCTCTATCGCGCCGTCAATCGCGTTGGCGGTGGATCCGTATTCATTCATCTTTATTACCCCAGGTAGTCAGCCCATGCTGTCGCCACCGAGCATAGGGCGTGGCGATTAACGAAAAAACAGGCTAGATTTCCTTTCATAGCGGACACTCACGTCCGTAATGGGGCAAGCAATGGATAATCTGTCTGGGGTGAGCGTCTTTGTGCAGACCGCGGAGACGCTGAGTTTCGTTGAGGCCGGGCGCGTGCTCGGCATTTCCGCTTCCGCGGTGGGGAAAAGCATCGCCCGCCTGGAAAACCGTCTGGGCACGCGCCTGTTTCACCGCAGCACGCGCAGCATGACCCTGACCGCCGAAGGCCGGCTGTTTCTGCACCGTTGCCAGCGCATTCTGGAGGAATTGGCGGCGGCGGAACGGGAAATCAGCGATACGCACAGCGCGCCGCGCGGCAAGCTGCGTGTCAGTTTGCCGCTGGTGGGCGGCCTGCTGAATCCGGTGCTGGCGGAATTTGTTCGGCGTTACCCGGAGATTGAGCTGGAAACCGATTTTTCCGACCGTCGAGTCGCGGTGATTGAAGAAGGGTTCGATGCGGTGATCCGCGTGGGCGATACCGAGGACTCTCGCTTAATGAGCCGCCAACTGGGCACGTTTCACCTACAGCTGGTGGCGGCGCCGGACTATCTGCGCCGGGCGGGAATACCCCGCCAGCCGGCAGAACTGCGCGATCACGCCTGCCTGTTATACAGATTCCCCACCACCGGCAAAGTCGAGACCTGGCCGGTGGCGGGCGGAGATAAACTGCTCGACGAAGGCCTGGGCAAGCGCACGGTATGCAACACCGTCGATACGCTGATTTACCTGGCGGAACAGGGCCTGGGCATCGCCTGCCTGCCCGATTTCGCGGTGCGGGAGGCGCTGGAGCAGCAGCGGCTCCAACCCGTGCTTGGCGACCAATGCCGACACAGTGGCAGTCTCAAAATCCTCTGGCCTTCAAGCAAACATCTTACACCGCGTCTCAGGGCATTTATCGACATCATGAGCGTTCGCCTTTTCTCGGCCTAAGTCCTCTACCGTGTTAGAACAAATTCAGCTTTGTTTTGCACAAAAATAGCTAAAGCGCAGCCTGCCGCGCCTGCCAGCAGCCCTGACGGCGGCGCAGTGCCGTCGTGATATTCCATTCAGCGATATAGAAGCGCCGTTCGTTCTTTCGGGACAAAGAAAACCGCCACACAATACCTTTTACCCCGCACTCGTGCATAACCATCTATAAATTCAGGTGTTAACGCCTTGTCATTATCGATAACCGCCCAATTCGCTCATCTGATATTGAACAGCCAGCCGGATCAAACCGCCCTGTCAGCCGCTCGCCGCGGCGTGAAAGATTACTTCGCCTGCGCATTGCCGATTGCCCGCGGGGCGTTGAGCGATGCCGGTCTGGCAGCGATCGGCACGACGTTTCCGCCGACCAGCAGTGAGAACCGTGCACTGCGCTATGGCTATGTCAGCCACTCGTTGGACTTCGATGATTACCATCCTGCGCTGCGTGGCCATCCTAGCACCGTAGTGCTCTCCGCCCTGCTGGCGCTGAACGGTGAGAGTGACAATGTCACTGAGCTGTTAACCGCCTATGTCATCGGTGTAGAGGCCGCTGGCCGTCTGGGATTGGCCGCTGGCACGCAACATTACGTGCAGGGTTTTCACAGCACCGCCACCCTGGGCGCGGTCGCCGCCTGCGCCGCCGTGGCGCGTTATCTGCAGCTTGACCAGCGGCAAACGCAGATTGCTCTCGGCCTGGCGGCCACCCAGGCGGCGGGCCTGCGCAGTCAGTTCGGTTCGGCGGCCAAACCGCTGCACGCAGGGCTGGCGGCACGCAACGCGGTCAATGCCGCCCTGCTGGCTCAGGCCGGTTTCATCGGCCAACCGGAGGGCGTGCTGGACAGCCTGCTGACTTCCCACGGCGACGGCCGGCAAAAACCGGAATGCCTGACCGCCGACTGGGGCACGCCCTGGCGCATCCTGCAGCCGGGGCTGGAGTTCAAGCGGTATCCGACCTGCGGTGGCACTCACAGCGCGGCCGAGGCGGCGCTCGCCCTGCGCGCGCGGCTGCTGGAACAAGGCGACGCCCTTGCGGAGATCGCACTGGTTGAGGTCAGTTTTCCGCCCGGCGCAGATACCGCACCCTATATTCGCCAGCCGGCCACCGGTGTGGAAGCGCGCTTTAGCCTCGAATACGTCATAGCCGATGCGCTATACCACGGCGAGGTCCCGCTGACGCATTACGGCGAACAGCCGGTCGATGCGGCTATCGCCGCCCTGGCGGCAAAAGTTGAGCGCCATGTCGATCCCGCAGCCCCGCCGGACGCGCTCGATCCGGAGATGCGCTTCCATCGCCTGACCCTGACGCTGCAGGACGGAAGGCAAATAAGTGACATGGTCACAAGAAAGCAAACCGCCGCCCGGCCGACAGACCTCGACGCCAAGCTGCACGCCATTCTGCAGCTGCTTCCGGGCCTCGAAGGCGAAAGCGTTATCCGCGACTGCGCCCTCATGTCCCCTGGCGCGCTGCCGCGACTGATTGCATTGTTAAATTAATAATAAAACAGGAATAATTATGAGTACTTCACCTTCAACACCATCGCGCCAACTCCGTCTCGGCCTGTTCGTTCAGGCGCTGGGACACCACATCGGAGGATGGCGCGCACAAGGCGCCAGCGGTTCACCGACCGATATCGACTGGTTCACCTGGATCGCAAAAAAAGCCGAAGAAGGCACCTTCGATATGTTCTTCGTCGGCGACGCGTTGGCCACCAGCGTGCACCGCCTGCCCTCGACGATGTCACGCCTGGAGCCGCTGACGCTGCTGGCGGCGCTGGCGGTTAACACCCGCCATATCGGGCTGGCGGCGACCGCCTCCACCACTTTCGATCAACCTTTCCACCTGGCACGCGCCATGGCCTCCATCGACCATATCAGCCACGGCCGCGCCGCCTGGAACGTGGTGACCTCTTTCTCCAGCGATGCGGCGCGCAATTTCAGTCGTGAAGACCTGCCGTCGCACGCCGAACGCTATGAAGTGGCGCGGGAATTCCTCGAGGCCAGCTACAAACTGTGGGACGGCTGGGAAAAAGACGCCATCGTGCGCGATAAGCAAAATGGCGTATACGCTATCGACGAGAAAATCCACGCCGCCAACCATAAGGGCAAGCATTTCTCGGTGCAGGGCCCGCTGAATATTTCCCGCTCGCCGCAGGGGCGGCCAGTGATCATTGAGGCCGGCTCTTCCCCGGCCGGCCAACAGTTGGCGGCGGAAACCGCCGAAGTGGTGTTCACCGCCGCCGCCAGCCTGGAAGAAGGACAAGCTTTCTACCGCAGCCAGAAAAAATACGTGGCCGACGCCGGCCGCAACCCGGACCACCTGCTGATCCTGCCAGGTGTGATGCCGATTGTCGGCCGTACCAAAGAAGAAGCGCAGGAAACCTGGTATCAGCTGAATCAACTGGTGGATATCGATAACGGCATTGAGCAGCTGTCGGCGCGCTTTGGCTTCGATTTGAGCGATTACCCGCTGGACGGCCCGGTGCCGAACGTGGGCGCCACCGAAGGCGGCCAAAGCCGCGTGAAACTGCTGACCGATCTGGCCGCGCGGGAAAACCTGACGCTGCGCGAGCTGGCGGCCGTCGCGGCCGGTTCGCGTGGCCACCGCGTGGTGGTAGGCACCGCCGCAGAGATCGCCGACGACTTCCAGCTGTGGCTGGAACAGCAAGGCGCAGACGGCTTCAACATCATGCCGGCGGTGTTGCCCAACCAACTGGAACTGTTCGTCGAGCTGGTGATCCCGGAGCTGCGCCGCCGTGGCCTGTTCCGTGAAGAGTATCAGCATGCAACCCTGCGTGAAAACCTGGGCCTGCCGGAACCGGCAATCAACTTCGCTAACGTAAAATCGGCTTAATCCGCAGGGAAATCATGATGAAAAACACATTCAAACGCACCGTACTGTCCCTGCTGTTGGCTTCCTCCACGCTGGCGCCGTTGGCCGCCGGTCATGCCGCTGAAGGCGATGTTCCCTTCAAGGCGGCGGTGAAAGCTGCCGCCGATCCGGCGCTGCACGACAGCCTGCCTGACGCTATCAAAAAGGCCGGCTATATCGTTGCCGGCACCAACCCGAACACCCCGCCGACCACCTTTTACCAGGCGGACAACAAAACGCTGGCTGGGCGTGAAATCGACGTGATGAGCGCAATTGCCGATCGCCTGGGCGTGGCGATCCACTGGAAGGACACCGGCGGTTTCGACAACATCATCCCCGGCCTGAAGTCCGGCCGTTATGACGTCGCGCTGGCCAACATTGACGCCAACAAAAAGCGCTTCCAGCAGGTGGACTTCGTCGGCTATTACAACGCTTCCAAACTGGCCTTGATCGCCCGCAAAGACGCTGCGCTTGGCCCTTACACCGAGCTGGCCCAATTGTGCGGCCAGACCGTCGGCGCCGGTGCAGGCACCTCACAGATAACCCGCCTGCAGCAGGCCAGCGATCAATGCGTCGCCGCCGGCAAGCCGGCCATCACCATGCCGATCTTCCCGGATCGCCCGGCCGGGGTGCAGGCGGTGATCAGCGGCCGCGTGCCGATGTTTTTCGGCCCGTATGAAGGGCTGCGCTACCAGGCCACCCACGTCAAACCGCTGACGCTGGCCGGTGATATCAACATCGACGGTACCACGGTGGCCATCGCCCTGCCGAAAGGCTCCGAACTGGTGAAACCGGTGCAGGCGGCACTAAATTCGCTGATCGCCGACGGTAGCTACCAGAAAATCCTCGACGGCTGGGATATCGGTTTTGGTGCCGTGAAAACCGCCGGCATCAATGAAGAGATCGCAAAATGAGTGGGCAATACCCTGTCGACGACGCGGAACTGAGCATCGTTGGCCACCGGCATTACGGGCGCTGGCTCAGCGCCCTGGTTGTACTGCTGATCGTCGGCGTTATCGTCAATTCCATGCTGCACAACCCGCGCTTTGAATGGTCGGTGGTGGCGGAAAATCTTACCGAGGCGTCCATCCTCAACGGCGTGCTCATGACGCTGAAGCTGACGGTAATTTCGGTGGTGTTCGGCTTCGCCGGCGGCGTGCTGCTGGCGCTGATGCGCCTGTCGGCCAATCCGGTATTGGTGGCGGTAAGCTGGTTCTACACCTGGTTCTTCCGTGCAGTGCCGATGCTGGTACAGCTGTTCCTGTGGTACAACATCGCCGCGCTTTATCCCCGCATCAGCTTGTGGATCCCGTTTCTGGGCGAAGTCGCCAGCGCACCGACCAATACCCTTATCAGCACCTTCAGCGCCGCGGTGATTGCGCTGGTGATGCATCAGTCGGCCTATGCGGCGGAGATCGTGCGTGCAGGCATCCAAAGCGTCGGCAGCGGCCAGTTGGAAGCCGCCAAAGCGCTGGGCTACCGTCGTGGGCAAATCCTGTGGCGCGTGGTATTGCCGCAGGCGATGCGCACCATCCTGCCGCCGGCGGGCAATGAGGTGATCGGGCAGTTGAAAACCACCGCGGTGGTGTCGGTGATTGCCCTGCAGGACGTGCTGTATTCGGCGCAGATCATTTACCAACGCACCTACGAGGTCATCCCGCTGCTGCTGGTCGCCACCCTGTGGTATCTGGCCATGACTTCGATTCTGTCGATTGGTCAATACTACGTGGAGCGCTATTTTGGCCGCGGCACGCAGGCAACGCGCAGCGGCCGGTTCTTCCTCAACCGCAAAGCCCCTCAGGGAGGTGAACAATGAGCGCATCTATCCACATCAACCGGGTGCGGAAATCCTTTTCCGGCACCGACGTGTTGAAAAATATCAGCCTGACCATTCCGGCAGGTTCGGTAACGGTGATCCTCGGCCCTTCCGGCTCCGGCAAATCCACCCTGTTGCGCTGCATCAACCACCTGGAAAAGCTGGACGGCGGCACCATTCGTGTTGGCGAACAGCTGATCGGCTATCGCCAAAAAGGCCGGCATCTGTACGAGCTGAAAGAAGCCGAGGTGGCCGAACAGCGTAAAAGCATTGGCATGGTATTTCAGCAGTTCAACTTGTTTGCACACCGCACCGTGTTGCAAAACGTCAGCGACGCGCCGCTGCGGGTGAAAAAGGAAAAAAAAGCCGAGGTGCAGGAACGGGCGAAACAGCTGCTGACCCGCGTCGGGCTGGAACATCGCATCAACGCCTGGCCGCGTGAACTGTCCGGCGGCCAGCAGCAGCGCGTCGCCATCGCCCGCGCGCTGGCAATGAACCCACAGGTGTTGCTGTTTGATGAACCGACCTCCGCCCTCGATCCTGAATTGGTTGGCGAAGTGCTGCAGGTGATGAAAGACTTGGCGCATTCGGGCATGACCATGGTGGTGGTCACGCACGAAATCGGCTTCGCACGCGAAGTGGCCGACCAGATTGTCTTTATGGATCAGGGAAAGGTGGTTGAAACGGGCAGCGTGCAGCAGGTTCTGGATGCGCCGGGACATGAGAGGACGCGCAACTTCCTGGCGACGGTATTGTAACCCTCCGTCAGGGGGCGTTGCGTCCCCTGACGTTCAAATTCAGCCGTTATTTTTTCTGCCGATAGCGGAAAAGACGTTGAACACTTCACCCAGGCCGTAAATCGCGCCGAGCAAGACGGCCACCATTACCGGCACCAGGACCACCACGGTGGCCAAGCTTTCAATCATTTCTAACATCGTTCTCTCCTGGTTTATAAGCACAGCGAACCTACGCCGGAAGAAAAGGTTTCCGGCCAATCGATCGATTATCGTGGGGAGGCAGTCTAAAACGTGAGCTACATCACACTTGATGCGAGCTAATGTAACTTACACAATTACATTAACGCAATGCAAAAAATGCTCTGCGCGTAGCGGGAATTTGCGTGGTTTTTTATTGCGTATCCGCTTGATATTGCGGTGAACAAGGGACAAAAGGATAGCCTGCGCACCGTTCGACCTGCCCGGCCATTTCGGCGATGCTGGTTTGCGCCAGGCTGGCTTCCAGCGCGTGACCGACGCGTGCAAATTCTTGCTCCAGCACCGGGGTAATGGCGTGGCCGATATAGCACGCATCGTTAGGCCGGGTACGGTGCAGCATGAAATACGGTTGATCCTCTACCGCGCGATACACGTCCAGCAGCGAGATCGTTTCCGCCGGCCGCGCCAGCAGCGCCCCACCGCCTTGTCCCATCTGTGAATAGGTCAGCCCGGCCTCTGCCAGCGCGCCGAGGATGCGCCGTACTACCGTCGGATTCGTGTTGACGCTGCGCGCGATGTCTTCGGAACGCACCGTCTGGCCACGACACAGCGTGATATTGGTCAGAATATGGATGGCAACGGCAAATCGCGTAGAGGTAGACACCTTGGCACCTGCTCAGAGTTTCGTTTATGTCGGATTAAAACATAAGGAAAGCGTATCAATTTACGGTAATACACATAATGAGTAGGGATAATGAGAATGTCAACCTGCCCCGCCCGATGGCGGCGGCGGCTCACGCTTCTGTGCGGATCTCCGTCACTTTATCGGGATAAAATGCCAGATGATCCTTGATCGCTACCACGGCGTTGTAGGGCATTTCATAACTCCAGGCCACATTGGCCTCCTGCTCGCCGTTAAGCACAAGGGAGAAATAACTGCAGTCGCCCTTATAAGGGCAGTAGCTGACGTGCTCGTTTTTCTGCAACAGCGCCCGATTCACATCCTCACGCGGAAAGTAAAACACCGGCGGATAGGTGGCTTCCTGCAGGATGAGCACGTTGCGGCTGTCGGCCAGGGTCTGACCGGCTGCACGCACGACAACCCGCGCCGGATGGCGGGTCAAGGTGATTGGGTGGTCCGGGCCGGGGATTTTCACCGGTTTGCCGGATGCGGAAACGAGATCGGACATGGCGGCCTCCAGCGTGTGCGCCCCGCACCCCGCGAGGCGTCTTTCCAGTATAGACCCACGATTTTACCGGCGGCCGCACATTCGGCGAGCAATCGCTTTTCACCGCCGCAAAATTAAGAATTTTTACCTGTTCGATTTTCTTACGGCGGAATACATTCATCCCAACTTCTACCGGCAGGTTAATCGGATTATTTTTAATCCATTAATCAGTCAATTTACCAGGAACTCATTATGAATATTAAACGTGCCGCAGGTGTGTTGGTGGTGGTGATGGCAACGCTTTCCGTTACCGCATGTGGGCATATGTCCAATCGCGATCGCAACACGGCGATCGGCGCGGGCGTCGGTGCAGTCGGCGGTGCGGTGCTGACCGACGGCAGCACGCTGGGTACCCTCGGCGGCGCGGCGCTGGGTGGCATTATCGGCCACCAGACCAGCCGTTAATCATCGCGTTAAAATAATCTCTGCAGGCCGGCACTTTTTTAATCCATAAGCGCCGGTCTGTTTTTTATTTATCGAAATAACGTCCCTCAGCGGTGGAAAATAATAAATAACGTTTAGCGCAGCTTTATTATTCATTAACCTGCGTCAGGGTTATTTATTGCACAGGCAGCCTGAAACGCGCCATCGCTTTTTCCAACCGTTCCGATTCGCCCTGCAGCGACTGAGAAGCGTCGCTCACCGCGTTCACCACGGCGCCGGTTTGTTGCACCACCTGATTCAGCGCCGCAATGCGCGCCGTCACGTCCTGAATGCTCTCCCCCTGATTGAAAGACGCCTGCGAGATTTCCCCCATCAGGGCACTGCATTTGTTCACCAGATCGATAATCTGGCGCAGGTTGCCGGTCAGCAGATCCACCGCCTGCGAACCTTGATCGATTTGCTGCAGTGAACGGTTGATCAACTGCTGAATATCGCGCGTCGAATGGCTGCTCTTTTGCGCCAACAGACCCACCTCTTTGGCTACGATGGCAAAGCCGCGGCCGTGAACGCCGGCATGCGCGGCCTCGATCGCCGCATTCAGCGCCAGAATATGGGTCTGGAACGCCACGCTGTCGATCAGCGCGACGATGCCACGCATCTCGGCCGATTGGTTGACGATCCCTTGGATTGAAACATTGACGGTTGCCATCATCTGCTCACCGGCGCCGGCGTACTGCCGGGCTTGTTCGGTTCGTTGGCTGGCCTGCTGGGCGTATTGGCCGTTTTCTTCCACCCGCGCCGCCAGCTGCTGCACGTGCTCGGTCGCCAACTGCAGTTCGCCGTCCTGCTTCGCCGACTGCGCCGTCAACTGGCGATTGCCGTCCGCCAGCCGCCCAACGCCGCTCAGGATCCCGCTCGCCGCATCGCGCACCTCGCTCACCAGCCGCTGCAGGCCGTTTTGCATATGGCCAATGCTGGTCTGCAGCTGACGCATCTCTCGGTTCAACGCCCGCTCAGGCGGCAGCGGCCGCGAAAGATCGCCGGCGGCCAGCACGTTGAGGTGCGCGATTGCCCGCTGCAACGGTGCGATAACCCAGCGAGAGACGCCGACCCAGACCCCCACGGCAATCAGCACCAGCGCCGCCAGCGCGCCAAACGCAAAGATCTTGGCCTGCTCCAGCACCGCCAATTGCCGCACGTTGACGTCATCGCCACGCCGCTCGTTCAGCGTCTGGTAGGCAAGATACTTCTCGTTGAAATCCGCCTGAAACGCCTGGATCGGCACGGCGAAAAACGCATCGACGCTGGCGCTGCTTTGCAACCCTTGCGCCTGTTCCTTCAGGCCGTCATAGAACAGACGATAGCTGTCTTTCAGGGCGCCCGTCGCTTCGGGCGCAGCCGCGCTCAAGCGCTCGAACCGGGCAAAGGCCTGCTTTGAAGCCGCCAACGCCGCCAACGATTCATCCAGCAGGCTATGCCAACTGCCCTCGGAGCCGGTGGCTTTATCCTGCAGATAATAGATGCCCGCACGGTTCAGGGTATCGCTGGCCGTCAGCAGCGACAGTCTGGCGCGATCCATTGTCGCCTGCTGGCGATGCAGCGCATCACCCGTCACCAGATTAACCTTGGCGTCGCGCAAAATATTGGAAATAAATAGGGTGGAAAACAATTGCAGCAGAGAAAATAGCGCGATAACGCAAATTACCCCGCTTAATAAGCCCATGCTCTTGCCGAAGCCAAACGCACGCGGTAGCGCTGCCGCAGGTTTTACCCTGCGGCCCAGTGTCAGTTTTATGTTCATGATTTTTAGTCAGTCATACCAGGATGCCGCGAGTCTAACGGGCATTGATGACACGACTATTTCAGCCTGCTCTGCGTCGCCCCCGCCGGCCAAGATCCCCCAATAATCGGTATTACCCGTCAACTCTCATTTTTATTTCTTGACTTGTTTAATACCGGATTTATAGTTTTTCCATTAAAAAAGAAACAAAGTTTCATATATTAACCGGCGCGGAATTTAATATATGAAACGCTCAATAAAATCGTCTCAAATATAAAACCGATGAGCGTAAATGCCCTGTTCACAGGTGAAACTCGCTCGCCTTAATAAACAGTCTATTTTCTTCAGGGGCCTGCTATGCGCAAGATCACGCTTTGTTTTTTCCTTGTTTCACCAGTGAGTTATGCAACCGTCGCCGCATTGCCCAACGATGTTGCCACCACCGCGGCGCCGGTAAAAAAAAGCCGCCCGGCATTTCCGCATATTCATTGGCAAAGCGAGGATAATAAAAAGAATATTGATATCGGCGGTGCACTGCGCGCCAATTATCGCTATGAAGACTGGCACAGCAGCAATTATCGGAATCCTCCGCATTTACGCTTTGACGCTTTTCGCATCGATGCCGTCGGCCAGGTAAACGATGCATTTTTCGATGGCGGATTCTGGTTTCAGGATCGGCGCAAATACGCCATCGACCGCGCCTATGTCGGCTATCACCTGTCTGAACGTTCCGCCGTGCAACTGGGCGCGCCGTTCAAACCGTTCGGCCTGATGCCCTACCCGCAGTTCGGCTGGTCGTACGGCATTCCGTTTTACCTCGGCTTTGGCGTCAACACCGGGCTGGGCGCCAAATACCAATATCAGCATGACGATTGGGCCTTCGACGCCGCCTATTACCCGCGCATGATGCCGACCGGCGTGCGTTACGCCCCCGACGTCGCCAGCTACGACGATTTGAAAAACACCAACTATGCGTCACAGCACCTGCAGCGCAACGAAAAACGCGATCAGATAAACCTGCGGCTGACGCGCGCTTTCCACCAGGGCGGCTGGGACAATGAGCTCGGCGGTTCGCTGGCGGCCTCGCGGCTCTACAACCAGGCGACCGGCGATAACGGCAGCTTCTGGGCGGCGGGCCTGCATACGCTGGTGAATAACGATCCCTGGCATCTGTCCGGCCAGGTGATCCGCTACGGTTACGATGCCAAAGGCCCGGCCGGGGCCAACAATTCGGTGATCCTGATGGGCGGCAACGGCCTGACGCCGGCCTATCTGATCCCGTCGCAGGCCACCACCGCCGCCATCAACCTGGCGCGCGACGTCGACGTACCTTGGGGGCCGGTGAAAAAGCTGCGGTTCTACAACGATTACAGCGTGCTCTGGAAGGATAAGCACGGCGGTTCCGACTCCAAAATGAATACGCTGGGGGTGCAGGTGTTCGCCATGCCGGTGATGCTGTGGGTGGACCTGACCTGGGCGCAGAATGCCAACCCGTGGGGCGGCGTGGAAAACGCCACCGGTTGGACCGGCACGCAATCCTCCGGCAGCAATAAATGGTATTTTCGCACTAACGTGAACATCGGTTACTACTTCTGAGCACGGCGAGATCTACACTGAAGTATCACCGCCAACCGGAGAAGCCACGATGCTGAGCGCGCAAACGCTGCATATTGCCATCAACCGCCCCTGTGACGAGGTGTACGCCTTTCTCAGCCAGCCGGAAAATTTCCCCTTGTGGGCCAAAGGGTTGGCCAACAGTTTACGGCAGGAAGATGAAGAATGGGTGGCAGACACCCCACAGGGAAACCTTCGTATTCGCTTCAGCGCGCCGAATGCCTTCGGCGTGCTGGATCATTGGGTGACGCTGCCGAACGGCGGCGTGGTCTACGTGCCGCTGCGCGCGCTCGCCAACCGGCACGGCACCGAGGTGATCGTCACCCTGTTCCGCCAGCCGGACATGGACGACGCGCTGTTCGCCCGCGACGCCGGGCTGGTGAACGCCGATCTGCAGGCGCTAAAGCGCCTGCTGGAATCGCGCTAATCCCCATCAGCTCTTGACCGACGACACCACGTTAAGCGGTTGGGCATCCGGCAGGATATTCATGTGCTCCAGCACCTGGGCCATGATCTTGCCGAACACCGGCCCCGCCACCGAACCGCCGAAGTGCTTGCCGGCTTTCGGGTTGTTGACCATCACCACCAGCGCCACCTGCGGATCGCTGGCCGGCGCCACGCCGGCGGTGTAGTTGATGTAGCCGCCGTCGTATTTGCCGCTGGGGCCCATTTTCTCGGCGGTACCGGTTTTGATCGCCAGCCTATAGCCCGGTACCGCGGCGCTCACCCCGCTGCCGCCAGGCAAGGCGTCGCTCTCCATCATATGCACCACGGACCGTACCGTATCCGCCGGCAGAATACGTTGCCCCATCACCGGCGGCGTCACCTTGGTGATCGACAGCGGCCGATAAATGCCGAAGGAACCGATAGCAGCATATTCGCGTGCCATCTGCAGCGGCGTCACGCGCAGCCCATAGCCGAAGGAGAAGGTAGCGCGTTCGATATCGGCCCAGCGTTCACGGTGCTGCGGCAGATAGCCGCTGCTCTCGTTGCCGATGCCAAGCTCGGTTGGCCGCCCCAGGCCAAAGCTACGGTAGACCGCCGGCAGCACGGTGGCCGGCAGCGCCAGCGCAATGTGCGATACCGCGATGTCGCTCGATTTTTGCAGCACGCCGGTGATGGTCAGTTTCGACCAGTGGCCGACGTCTTTGATCAGGTGACCGTTCACCCGATACGGCGTGGTGTCCAACACGGTATCCGGCCGGATCAGCTTATGTTCCAACCCCACCATCACCACCACCGGTTTCACCGTCGAACCCGGTTCGAAGCTGTCGCTGCTGCACACGTTGCGGATATCTTTCGCCGGCGTGCTGCCATAGTTGTTCGGGTTGAACGACGGATAGCTGGCCATACCGAGGATTTCGCCGGTGTCGATCTTGACCAGTACCGCACAGCCGGAGTCGGCCTGGTTAGCCACCACGCCGTCGCGGATCTGCGCATAGAGCACGTACTGGATAAATTTGTCGATGCTGAGCGTCACGTTCGGCGGTGGCACCGGATCCACGCTTTTGAGCACGCCGATCACCGCGCCGCTGCCATCCTTCTGATAGACCCGCAGGCCGTTTTTTCCCTGCAACAGCGGGTTGAAGCCCAGCTCGATGCCCTCCAGCCCCTGATTGTCCTGGCCGACGATACCGATCAGCCCGGCGGCATCCTGGCCCATCGGATAAAAGCGGCTGAAATCCTGCTCGGCGCTGACGCCGGTCAGGTGCAGTTTGCTGATGTAGGCGGCGTTGTCGTCCTCCACCTTGCGCGCCAGGTAGACAAAACGTTTGTGCGCGTTGCTCTGGATCAGATGCTGGATGTCCGCCAGCGGGATCTTCAGCACGTTGGCCATACTCTGCCAGCGTTCGTTACCGGTATCGGTCTGGGTATCGAGAATATGCTTCGGGTCCAGCACGATGTCTTTGGACGACACGCTGACCGCCAGCGCCTCATCGTTGCGATCGGTGATCATAGCGCGGTTGGTCGGCACCACCTGGGTGCGGATCGAACGCTGGTCGGCCTGATCCGCCAACTGCTGGTGTTCCAGCAGCTGCAGGTAGCCGACCCTGAACGCCAACAGAAAAAAACAGACCAGCATGCCGGCGCAAATCCAGCCGAAACGAACTGTGGAATAGGTTTTACCGCTCTTTTTGGTCGATGGCGCCACTGTTGTGTTAACCCTACGTTTTTATTCGGTTTATGGTGTTATTTCAGTCTACCTTGCCGGAAATGGTCAGGAGATTGCAGTTTGTAAGAAAGTAAAAACAAACCGCATCACCGTTGCACATCTGCACTGTCGTTTAACTGCGGTTTACTTTGCGGCATATCACCGGGCTGTGGCGCGTTGGCCGGGTCAAAAATATGGTCGAGGATCGCGCGTGCGGTCGGCCCCGCCACCACGCCGTCGCCACCGCCGTTTTCCAGGATCAGCGCCATCGCCACCCGGGGGTTTTTGTAAGGCGCGAACAGCGTATAGAAGATGTGATCGCGTAGCCGCACCGGGATCATTTTGGCGTTGTAGGTCTGGTTTTGCTTCAGGCTGAACACCTGCGAGGTGCCGGATTTGGCGGCGATCTGGTACGGCGCGGTATGGAACAGCTT
This sequence comes from Serratia sp. CY47444, assembly GCF_052168635.1. Classification (NCBI taxonomy): domain Bacteria; kingdom Pseudomonadati; phylum Pseudomonadota; class Gammaproteobacteria; order Enterobacterales; family Yersiniaceae; genus Serratia; species Serratia sp. CY47444. The sequence goes on along the minus strand of NZ_JBJNMH010000001.1, from coordinate 9,770 downwards.
GTAACCGGTGCCGTTCGGCAAGTTGGCCATGCCGTACATGCCGTTGCGCACGATGCCCCAGTAAGGCGAGTGGGGATCACCGATCTGCGCCGCTTGCGCCGGCGGCTGGTAGCGCGTCACCCGGTTGCCCTGTTGCAGCGAATACAGCAGGTGCGGCGTTTTCACCTGGCCGTTGTTGATCAGCGTGGTCAGCGCTTTTACCATCTGGATTGGCGTCGCCACCCAATACCCCTGGCCGATGCCCACCGAAACCGTATCCCCCTGATACCAGCCTTTTTTGTGCACCTTCAGCTTCCAGTCGCGGCTCGGCAGCACGCCGCGGTACTCTTCGTTCAGATCGATGCCGGTGGACTGGCCGTAGCCGAACTGGCTCAGCCAGTGGTGAATACGATCGATGCCCATCTCATATGCCACCTGATAAAAGAAGGTGTCGGCGGACTCCTCGATCGCTTTGGTGACGTTGAGCATGCCGTGGCCGGTTTTCAGCCAGTCGCGGTAGCGGCGCTCAGTGCCGGGCAGCGTCCAGGTCGGCGCGCCGAAAAAGGTGGTGCTGGGCGTGATCACCCCGGCGAACAGCGCCGAAACGGCCATGTAGGGCTTCACCGTCGACGCTGGCGGGTACAGCCCCTGGGTGACGCGGTTGATCAGCGGCAGATCCGGGTTGGTCAGCAGCGCCTTATAGGCCTGATAGCCGATGCCTTTGACGAAAGGATTGGGATCGTAACTGGGGCTGGAGACCATCGCCAGAATGCCGCCGTCGCGCGGATCTTCCACCACCACCGCGGCGCGTTGCCCCTTCAGCACCGATTCAATGTACTGCTGCAGCGGCAGATCCAGCGTCAGGTAGATGTTTTTGCCGGCCTTCGGCGGCTGCTCCTTCAGCAGGCGGATCACGCGCCCATGGTTATCCACCTCCACCTCCTGATAGCCGGTGGTGCCGTGCAGCTCGGACTCGTAATAGGCTTCGATGCCCTGTTTGCCGATGTTGCGGTCGGCGGCGTAGTTTTCGCTCAGGCCGGCCTTGTCCAGGCGCTTGAGATCGCTGTCGTTGATCTTCGACACATAGCCCAGAACGTGCGCCAGCTGAGCGCCGTAAGGATATTCACGCTGTTGATAGGTATCGATTGTTACCCCGTCGAAACGGTATTGATTGACGGCAAAACGCGCCACCTCGGTGTCACTCAGCCCGGTTTTTAGCGTCACCGGCTTGTAACGGCTGTTGTGGTGCATGTCATCGCGAAACGCGCTGATGTCCTCCGGCGTCAGGTCGACGATCGGCGTCAGCGCCTGCAGCAGCGCCGCCATGTCGGTGATTTTGCTGGGCGTGATCTCGATACGATACAGTGTCACGTTTCGCACCAGCGGAGTGCCGTTACGATCAAAGATCAGCCCGCGGCTGGGAGCTAGCGGCAGCATCTTGATGTCGTTCTGGTTGGAGCGCGTCTGGTAAAAGCCGTGCTGGCGGATTTGCAGCCGGTAGAGGTTGACGATCAATACGCCGAAGCACACCACTACCAGCGCCAGCGCCACGCCTGCCCGGCGGATAAACAGTCTTTCTTCCGCAGAGTGGTCGCGAATTGTTTCTTTTAACAGGGCCATGCAGTGCCGGTACCTTTTGCGTCACATTTCCCCGCAAAATCAGGGGGCTGAAAAGCCGGCAAGCATAGCGTTATCGGGCGCGACGCCCCATGAAAAGGTTGCTAATGAAATGGCATAACTGTTTCAGCATATTGGAATGTTACCGGCGGCGATTTTTTCACCGCGATCCCCATTGAGCCCCCGTTCGCCCCAATGCTACAATGTGATCTTAATCACACTATTACCGATATTCCCCCGCATTTCCCTGTCGGCGCCCTGCCGGATGCGGCTTTTTGTTACATAGGATCGAGTTCGATGAGTACCATTGCCACCGGTTTAGTCATGATGCGCTGGGAGTTGCTGAGCGCCGTGATGATGTTCTTCGCCAGCCAGTTAAACGTCGTTTGCCGTAAAACCAGCCGCAACGGCATGGCGTTCATGTTCAGCAGCCTGGGCCTGTTTACCGCCTGCTGGTTCGTGATGGGCCTGATGGGCATCCACCTTACCCTGGAAGCCTTCACCCAGTTCTGGTCATCGGCCTGGGATCGCTACGTGGACGTGGTCAGCACCATGCCGGTCGATTGGCCGATGCCGTAACCTCGCTGCACGGGCGGCGCACCGGCCGCCCAGCGATTATTCCTCGTCCGTTGGCGCCGCCGCCAGCCGCGCCATCAACGCCCCCGCCTCAACCAACAGCGCCTGTTCTTGCTCCGTTAAACAACTTTCCATCGCCGCCAGCAGCCACGCCTCGCGTCGGCTGCGGCTTTGCTGCAGCAGGCCTAGCCCGGCGGGCGTCAGGCGTACCCGCACCCGGCGTTTATCTTCGGCATCCGGCGTGCGCACCAGCAGCCCGTCGGCCTCCAGCTCACGCAACGCGGCCGCCAGATTAGAGGAACGCATGCGCTCCGATTCCGCCAGCAGCGACGGCGTCGCCTCGCCGCCGTGGCGATCGATAGCCCCCAACAGCATCAGCTGGGCCCAGGATTTTTCGTCGCTACGCGACTCGCGCCGCAAACGGCGCACCAGCGACATTAACTGCGTGCGCAGCAGCGTCACGTCTTCAGGGTGATCTTTTTTCATTGGCATCAATCTAGCGTTCAGTTTATCCCTGCTTTCACACCGCCGGATCGCGCAGTGCCCTGCCTGGCTACCGCGCCGCTCTGGCTTAACCTAGTTACCTATGATAATATAGCTATTAATATATAGCAAAAAAGACACTGCATCGGCAGGGTTACGTTTGCTCACGCATTTGCCCCTCGCCGATTAATTTGCAGTGTTATTATTATTTTGCTTAATAAATCCCTCCTTATTCAACGTGGTACGGTAAGCCGATGGAAGCGTGGAAAGTCAATCTGATCTCGGTCTGGCTCGGGTGTTTCTTCACCGGGCTGGCGATGAGCCAAATCCTCCCTTTTCTGCCGCTGTACGTCGAACAGCTCGGCGTCAGCGATCACCAATCCCTCAGCCTGTGGTCCGGGCTGGTGTTCAGCGGCACCTTTTTGGTCTCGGCGGTGGTCTCGCCGCTGTGGGGCAGCCTGGCCGACCGCAAAGGCCGCAAGCTGATGCTGCTGCGCGCCTCGCTGGGCATGGCGATCGTCATCGCGCTGCAGGGGCTGGCCACTAACGTGTGGCAGCTGTTCGCGCTGCGCGCCCTGATGGGGCTGACGTCCGGCTATATTCCCAACGCCATGGCGCTGGTCGCCTCGCAGGCGCCGCGTGATAAAAGCGGCTGGGCGCTGGGCACGCTCTCTACCGGGCAGATCTCCGGCGTGATCGCCGGGCCGCTGTTGGGCGGGCTGATGGCCGACCATCTGGGGCTGCGGGTGGTATTTTTCGTCACCGCCGGGCTGATGTTCGTCAGCTTCCTGGTGACGCTGTTCCTGATTAAAGAGCGGCGCATCACGGTGAAAAAAGCGGATCAGCTGAGCGGCAAGGCGGTATTCCGTTCGCTGCCCTATCCGACGCTGATCGTCACCCTGTTCGTTTGTACCCTGATGATCCAGCTGGCTAACTCGTCCATCAGCCCGATCCTGACGCTGTTCATTCGCGAGCTATCGGGCGACGTCAGCAATATCGCCTTTGTCAGCGGCATGATCGCCGCCGTGCCCGGCATTGCGGCGCTGATCTCGGCGCCGCGCCTCGGGCGGCTCGGCGATCGCATCGGCACCGCGCGCATCCTGATCGCCGCGCTGCTGTTCACCACCGGCCTGTTCGCCGTGATGGCCTGGGTCAATACGCCGCTGCAGCTGGGCATTCTGCGCTTCCTGCTGGGTTTTGCCGACGGCGCGCTGATGCCGGCGGTGCAGGCGCTGCTGCTGAAGTATTCCTCCGATCAGGTGACCGGGCGCATCTTCGGCTATAACCAATCCTTTATGTACCTGGGCAATGTGGTTGGCCCACTGCTGGGATCGGGCATTTCGGCGATGATGGGGTTCCGTTGGGTGTTCGCCGTCACGGCAGTCTTGGTGCTTTGCAATGCGCTGCAGCTGCGTCATCAGTTCAAAAAAGTGGAAAATCAACGTGCGGGATAACGGGGAATGTGGGGAAACGCCTCAAGCAGTGGCGGGACAATGACGCCCATCAACCGTACCACCACTGCCAAAGGCGGCCGTAGCCTACTCGACGCGGCGGTCATTTAATATTTATGTAAGTAAATAAAGTGTTGCAGGCGCGTAGAGGGCCGCCGCAGCGGCCCTTGTGGCTCAGAACATGGTATTGTCGTTAGCCGATTTTTCCGGCACATCCTGATTGACGTCCCAATGCTCGGTGATTTTCCCCTGATCGTTCACCCGATAAATATCCACGCTGGCGGTGCCGCGATCCTGCGGGTTATTTTGGTATTTGACGTGAACGTAGACCAGATCGCCGTTGACCGCGCTGCGGTATATTTTGGCGCTGTATTGCGGATTGTCTTTGAAGGTCTGGCTGAAGAAATCGAGGAACGGCTTGATGCCGTCGCCGACGAACGGGTTATGCTGCTTGTAGTTTTCCACAATCAGCCTCTGCGCCACGCCGATGTCGTGGCGGTTGAAGAAGCCCGCGTACAGATCTTCCACCACCTTCAGCTTTTGCTGGGCATGATGATAGCCGCCCTTGCCGGCCGACTTTTGCGACGCCGCCTGATCCGTTGACAACGCCGGGTAACTCGCCAGCAAGCCGCCGACGATCGCACAGGCGATCAATGCCTTTTTCATAACTGCTCCTTAGTTTCCTGAGTGACCTACGATTTTCAGCTGCCCTTTCAGATGGGTGAAGCTGCCGTCCTTGGCGGCGATGTTGGTGTACACCTCGCCGCGCTCAAAGTCCTCGATATGCGTCACGTTGTCGCCGGACTGCGGTTCGTGCCAATAAACCATGTAAACCTTCGGCCGAATCTCCACTGCGGTGTACTGCACCGTATCGGTGATGCCCTGCGACGCCTCGCCGATACCGGTGAAGGTCATGGTCTTGTCATCGGTAAAATCCAGCTTGAAGGCGAAATCGCCGAAGGTCACCTGCACCACTTTAGCGACCGCAATAAACTGCCCGTGTTTTTCCGTCATCGTCGCCGCCTTACTGTTTGTCAGGGAGGGTTGCGCCGCCATAGCGGCAGGCAATGCCAGGGGGAAAGTCAGGGCTATCGCCAGCGCGATGCCCGTTCGTTTCACTGTTTTCATCGTTCCTTCTCCTTTCCGTGGTTGAAAACGAGAATCATTATTATTTCTTAAGCATTGATGGAAATATAAGAATAATCTCTATTCCCATCAGGCACCTGGCGACAAAAAAAGACGAGGGAAAATCGCCGTAAAATGGCATGGCAATAGCGCGTTCTGGCCCTTGGTTTTTACGCAATGAACGGGATTACTGCTTTCAGGGAAGGAAACAACTCGGGGATTCGATAGGTCTATAGCGCAGATCGCTTTAAGCTAATGCGTATTTGTTCTTAGGCCGCCCGCCGCTGCGAAACGGCGGCGAACAGCACGGCGTTTAACGCAACCAGGGCGTGTAGGTGACGCCAACCAGCAGTCCTTCCGGGCTGAGCAACCGAGTAACGCTTTGCCCCCACGGCTCTTCGCGGTTGGCGACCAACAGCCGATAACCGCGATCGACCAGCCTCTGGGTGGCTACCGCCATGTCGGCTACGTCAAACTCGATCCACGCCTGCGGCACCGCGAGATCCGCCGGCCAGCAATCGTCGCCAAAGCAGGACTGCGCCGCTTGCGCCAGCGGCCACAGGGCAAAATGCTTAACCCCGTCCAGCGCGCCTTGCTCCGACAGCAGATAGGTTTCGTTGCCCAGCATCGGCTTGAGCGGCAGCCCCAGCGCCTCGACATAAAACGCCTTGCTCTCGTCGCTCTCACGCGTGATGGGCCCGAATCCGGCGACAAACAACACGCCCAGCCCGGCAAATTGTTGATCCATGCTGCACTCCCTTTCGGTTAGCGCCCCTGCCGCACCTGCAGCGGAGCAAATCCATAGGCCGCCTTGAAGCGGTTGCTGAAATGGCTGGCGGAACTGAAGCCGCACGCCAGCGCGATCTCGGTGATCGGCTGTTGGCTATGCCGCAACAGCTGTTCCGCCCGCTGCAGCCGGGCGCGCATCACGAACTGGTGCGGCGCCAGGCCGGTGGCGTGCTTGAACATGCGGGCGAAATGGTATTCGCTCAACCCGGCCTGCGCCGCCAGATCCGCCAACAGCAAAGGCCGATCGAGGTGGTTTTCGATATATTCCCGCACCCGCCGGGCTACCGCAGGCGCCAGGCCGCCGCGCACCGGCGGCAGCTTCCACTGCAGCTGGCTGTAACGCTGGATCAGGTGTGACATCAGCAGGTTCGACGCGCTGCTGAGCGCCAGCAGATTGGCGCTGTCTTGCCAATCGCAGTTGAGCAAAAACTGGCGGTACAGCAGCGTGATCTGCGGATCTTCGCCGAAGCTGCGCGGCTCCACGTTGATCGCCGCCGGGCTGCGATCCCAGGTTTGCTCCGCCAGCTGCCGCAGATGCCCATCGGTGCAATACAGGTGCACGAACGACAGATCGCTGCGCACATCCCAGGTGGAGGCGTATTGGCGCGGCATGATGCAGAACCGATCCGGCCCGCCGCCGTTGCGCCAGCCGCCCGGCACCTGCTGGTAGCACTCATAGCCGTCGGCGACGTACAGGCTCAGGGTATGGTGGTCGGCGCTTTCCTGCGTGACGCGATCGTTGCAGTTGGACCAGGCCGCCAGCTCCACGCCGGTGCCCAGCAGCACGCTGCCGTGCAGCCGCGCCTTGTGCTCACGCAGTGTTTCAAACGCCTGATAGTTGGACATCGCCGGCCCCGTTGTTCGACATGCCGACAGTGTAAAGAGTGACGCCGCGGCATGCCAGCCGCCGCGGCGCGCTTTTGGCAAAAAAAGCGCAAGAATATGCAACTGGGCGCAAAGCGCTGCAAGCGCCGCCGCGCGCCAAAGCGGATACTGCGCCATCGGTTTTTTCGGAGTAACAAATAGAATGAATGCGCTGTTGTACCTCGCCGTGGTGCTGATTTGGGGCACCACCTGGATTGCGATCACCCTGCAACAGGAAGGCCCGGTGGCCATTCCCGTCTCAATCGCTTACCGCTTCGCCATTGCCGCCGCGGTGATGTTCGCCGTGCTGTTGTTAACGCGCCGCCTGCGCCGTCTCGCCCCGCGCGATCATCTGTTCTGCGTGCTGCAGGGCTGCTGCGTGTTCGGCTTCAACTTCTTCTGCTTTTACCACGCGGCGGCTTACATCAGCAGCGGGCTGGAATCGGTGATCTTCTCGATGGCGGTGCTGTTCAACGCCCTCAACAGCCTGCTGTTCTTCCGCCAGCGCCCCAGCCCCAACCTGCTGCCGGCGGCGCTGCTGGGGTTGACCGGCATCGTGGCGCTGTTCTGGCAAGATCTGGCCGCCACCCGCATGGCGCCGGAGCTGCTTAAAGGCATCGGCCTGAGCGCGCTCGGCACCTACGGCTTCTCGCTGGGCAATATGATCAGCGCGCGCCATCAGCGCCGCGGGCTGGATATCTTTTCCACTAACACCTACGCCATGACCTACGGCGCGATGCTGATGGCGCTGATCGCCCTGGCACAGGGCGCGTCGTTCCAGATGGAATACAGCAGCCGCTATATCGGCTCCCTGCTGTACCTGGCGATCTTCGGATCGGTGATCGCCTTCGCCGCCTACTTCAGCCTGCTCGGCCGCATCGGCGCCGGCGCGGCGGCCTACAGCACCCTGCTGTTCCCGCTGGTGGCACTGACCATCTCAACGATCTACGAAGGCTATCAGTGGCACTTCAACGCCGTGCTGGGCCTGTGCCTGATCCTGCTGGGCAACCTGGTGATGTTCGCCAAGCCGGGGCTGAAGTGGCGACGGGCAGATATCTCAAAACAAAACTCAACCCTTTGAAGCCATTGGCGAATATCGTTATCATCAGGTTTTGTTGATAACGGATGATGGCCAATGCTCAGAAGTGATGATGTGGCACCCCGCGCCTACAAACAGGTGGACGTTTTCACCGCCACGCCGCTGCTCGGCAATCCTGTGGCGGTGGTGCTGGAAGCCGAAGGGCTGAACGACGCGCAGATGCTGGCATTGGCCCGTTGGACCAACCTTTCGGAAACCACCTTCGTGCTTAAACCGACGCACCCGGCGGCGGATTATAAGATGCGCATCTTCACTACCGAAAAGGAGCTGCCCTTCGCCGGCCACCCGACGCTGGGCACCGCACACGCCCTGCTGGAAGCCGGATTGGCGCCTAAACGCCCCGGAACGGTGATGCAGGAATGCGGCGTCGGCCTGGTGGCGGTCAATATCCTGCCGGACGGCACATTGGCGTTCGCCGCGCCCGAAGTTGAGTTCCGCCCAATGGCGGCCGAGGAAACCGAACGGTTGACGGCCGCTTTACGGCCTGCAGTGATTGCAGCAGGCACCCCGCCGGTGATTGCCGAGATGGGCATTCGCTGGCTGATGGTGCGCCTGCCGGACGCGCAGTCTTGCCTGGCGGTAACGCCGGATCAGGCCACGATTAAACAGCTGCAAACCGCGTGTGATGTGGATGGCGTGGTGATCTATGGCGCCTGCTCCGCAACCGAACCGGCCGATTACGAAATGCGCGCGTTTATGGTGGAATGCGGTGTTTTGATTGAAGATCCGGTGACCGGCAGCGCCAACGCCTGCCTGGCGCGCTTGCTGCAAACCAGCCGCTTCCCCGACGGCGGCCAGACCGCACAGGGCTACCAGGTGCGCCAGGGCACCCAACTGAATCGAGATGGCCGCGTGAACGTGCGCTTTATTGACGGCGAACCCTGGATCGGCGGGCACTGCCGCACCCTGATTGATGGCACATTGGGTATTTAGTTTGGGGGAGGAATAAGAGGATGGTGAGCATCTTTTGGGAACGTCAATTAGCAACTCTCAAAGTCTATGTTTAGCTGTTCTTCATTACATAGGTCAACAAACTGCTGAGAGACAATTATCCTTTCACAATAGATGCTATCCCTAGCAATAAAGAACTCCCTGTCACACTTGTAAGCAGGCACATCAATGAGCTTGCTTCCATCCCCAAGCTCTCTGAACGTCGAGGCTTCCTCATCAATAATTGAAAAATAATTATTCACTTTACACAGAAGCATCGTTTCAGTTACGTTTTCTACCGCACATTCATAGAATAACATTTCAGACGAAACCTTGCGTTCAAATACAGCCTTAGCTTTTTTTGAAAAAATTGGAATTCCGAGACTGGCAGGAAAATAGTCATGCAAATTAAAAATGTCGCTACTCAAAGCGCTTGGCACTTTCCCTTTTGGCAGTGAGTAGGATAGGAACTTACCATCACCTTCATTCCAAATAAAAAAGCTGGACAATCTTGATTTCGGATCGGGAAAACAAATCAAGTTATCGCCAAATGTAAAGCTACTGAAAGTATAGAAGTTCATGTCACTCTCACTCAACCTAATTTAACGATGTTGCATTTTATTCTCTTTCTTGCCAAGCACTCTTTAATTAGAGAAAAAATAGCATCCCAATCACCACCTCCCAATCCTGCACCAATCATAGGAAATTGTATACTAAGCCTTTCTTTTAATGCATAATCAGAAACCAGACTCAGGCATTCTTTCAGTGCTTCATATGAAACATACTGAGCATTATCATCTTTACTTTTCTTTAGTCCATCCTGAGCCAACATATTTGCAACATATATCCGCTCGTTT